>JANRLD010000107.1:0-95214 GCA_033762915.1 Meiothermus sp.
GCAAACCTCAAAATCATCCATGGACGGAGTGTCAACAATGTCAAACTCAACAAGCCTTCAAAACATCAACGGAATAGCCAGTAAAAGTGAAATAGCTGCCTTTGGGGCCATTCATCTTAACATCACTTCAATTGTAAAAGCGATTGATTTTTGGACCAAAATTGGAGGCCTGAAATTGCGTACCCAATCGGCTACAAGTGCTGAGTTGGGCACAGAAACGCAAACACTTGTGGTTGTGCATCAAACCGCCAAGTCGGCCTTTAAAAAAGGCTATAGCGGTATCTATCACTTTGCAATTCACCTTCCCAATCAACAGGAATTTGCAAAGACACTTTATCGTTTGCAGCAATATGATTATCCGCACTCCCCGACCGATCACACCATGACGCAATCGATTTATTTGGAGGAAGCAGATGGAATCACGGTAGAGTTTGCATTAGAAACGCCCGAAAGATATAAGAGGGTGATTACCGAAGGCGGACTCTTTATGGAAGATGCTGATGGAACCATAAGGTCTGCCTCTGCCGCTTTGGACACAGAATACGTGTTGAAAGGCCTTACAGACAAGGATTTAACAAAAAGCATTGCGGTTGAGTCGAAAATAGGACATGTGCATTTTTCCGCCAATGATGTAACAAAGTCAAACGATTTCTTTAGAACAATTGGCTTTACCCAGTTTAACTATCTTCCTCAGTTTATGTACGCCGATTTGGGTATGGGAGGTGTTTACCAACATCGCATAGCCCTGAACTCATGGCATGGGAAAAACAGACCATTGGCTCCGGCGGAAAACGCAGGTTTAGAGCACTATGAAATCATCTTTAACTCAAAGGAGCAGCTTCAAAAAGCGATCGCCGTGCTTGCTAAGGTTGATGAATACGGCGATGAATACTGGACGCTAGACCCAACTGGGAATAAGGTTCTACTTACTCATAAAAAATGAAATAGCTATTGCTACCATTTACAGCCATCCCAGTCGTTTCGTTTTAAGCCAGGAGTCAATACTATGTCAACAGAAGAAGGAGCACAGCTAAAGTACATTATTCGAACACCGAAAGGGAGTTCTGTAGACTCTCCTTTGCTAATATTGCTTCATGGGCATGGCGGCAATGAAAACGACTTGTTTTCGCTACAAAATCATTTTCCTGATCACTGGTTGGTGGTTTCTATTCGTGGTCCATACACCATTGGCCCCAATAGCTACCGTTGGTATGACGTAAAAATGGTCAATGGCATAATAGCAATCAATATTGAAGAAGAGGAAACAAGTAGAAGAAAGCTGATTGGGTTGATTGGGGATATTTCGGTTAACCATGAAGTCGATACAAATAGAATTATCGTAGTGGGTTTTAGCCAGGGAGCAAACATGGCGCAAAGTATTGGAATAGGCGAACCTAAGGTAGTGTCAGGTTTTGGAGTGTTTAGCGGCAGATTTGTAGAAGAATTTATTCCATACATCAATAAATCAGATGAATTGAGAGGTACGAAAGCTTTTTTGTCTCATGGCAGTGGTGATAACATGCTACCGATTACTCATGCTTTAGAGAATAAACAAAAGTTGGAAAAACTCGGCATTCAGGTAACGTTTTCTGAAGATCAAAATGGACACTCTGTTTCATCTAAACAGGTCAGTGATTTTACAAAATGGCTTTTGAGTAACTACTAGAAAAAGCGTTAAGATCTTCACCCCTCGAGTTTGTCCGCATTCGTACATATAGCTAAAGCTCAACCGTAAAGTGGCCAATCTATTGGTGGCAAGGGATGCCAGTTTGGCAGTTCTGCGGCTGCCTTGTTGCACTCTTTTCGCCAAGGCCGACCAACAACTTGCTCTAACTCATGCTCGAGTGAACCAGGGTGGAACTGGTCAATCACAGCGCCCAAGTCTAAGAGCAAATGCTTGCTCACTTTTGCTCGATTCGCCAGACTCTTCGCCAGCTCCCCGTCTAGGCAAATTTCCGCTATTGCCCGGTAACTGATGTCAACAAACTCCGATTTGGCCTGGGTGTGCAGATTGCGGTTTGGCTCCTCGAGCGTTGTGGTGACCAGACCACCGGGATTGGGCAATCCTTCATCGTCGCCAGCCAGGACGATGGGGTCGCCGAGCCATGCGCCGCAGATTGATTTTGGATCAGGCTTAGGGCGGTCACTGATCAACAGCTTCAATGCGTGTAGACAGTGGTCGCCCCGCAGGATGGCCCGAAACTTGATCCCTTCGCCAATCCGGGCTGGGTCGAGGTACTGGCGTTTGGCTGGATTCACGACCAAGAAATAAGTGCCCATGTTGAGAACCTCGCCGCAAAACTACCGATTGAGCCGTGCTTGCGACACATTACCCCTCGAGTTTATCCACATTCGTCCACTTCCCCGTCTTCGTATCTAGCGTAGGAATCCCGTCGTCTTCCTGGTCCCAGGCGGGGTCGCGGAAGGTCTCCAAGGTGCCGGATAGCAAGTCGTCTATCCGCGCTTGTTCCTCCGGCCCGAACTGGGGTTTCGCAGCGATCAGCGTTCGGATGGCCTGGCGTGTGTCCTCAGGTTTATCCGACTGGAGCAGGGGTTCAACTTGTGCCAACAGCTCTTCTACGGACACGGGGCTTCCTTTCGGTTTTGTGAGCGATCAGGTACGGGGGGAGGTAGTCCGAATCTACCTCGAGACTCAGGCCGTGGTCGTGGGCCCAGGCGCAGGCGTGGACGAGCGGGAGGGCCACCAGCCCCTCGAGGTCGCGGCCCCCCCGCACCTGCTGCGACCAGTAGGTGTGGTGGGCCTTGAGGGCGGCCTCGAGCCGGGTGTTAAAGGCCTCCCGGTTTTTTCCCAGGACCGCCAGCCAGACCTCGAGCAGTGGCAGCTTGGGCTGGCTGCGGGCGGCTGTTTTGCGGGTGATTTCCTGGTGTACCCACTGCTGCAAAAAGGCCTCGGCCTGCGGGGACTTGCCCCCGGCCAAGGCGCTTAAGAACAAGGGTTCGAGCCGCTCTTGAGTCGGCAACTGGGCAAACCCCGGGCCATACACCCCAGGAGCGGCCTCGAGCAGCTGCCCCTGCCGGGCCGCGTCGCGCAGGATCATCGCGCTGGCCAAATCCAGCTTCCAGAAGGAGATGTCGCGGTTGGCCTTGACCAGATCGGGGCGGTTTCTGACATTGAGGACCCGACCCTCGAGGGTTAGCAGGGCGGTGTTGCTCAGCCCCGCCGCGAAGGCGAAGTGGCTGGTCCCGAAGGCGCAGTGATACTCCAGCAACTGCCGCACCAGGGCCGGCGGCCTACCCGCCGCCGCGGCCACGATGGCCTGCCTGCGCCAGAACAGCGAGAGCATCCCCATGTACTCGGGGCTGACGTTGAGGCGGTGGGTTAGGGCCGAGAGCTCGTGACGGAGGCGGTGCAGCGACTGCTCGAGTTGCTTCTCGAGGCGGGGCAGGCTCTGGGTGGGGTGGCGTTCGATCATGGGGTTATTGGTCGTTACAGATGGGGCAGCCATAAATGGGTTGATAGACTCCGTGGAGGGGACAGCGTTCAAAGGTGGAGGGCGGAGGCGCGAACGGCCAAACGCGGTCAGGGTCGGGGCAGCGGTGTGCGGGCTCAAAGGCTTGCACCAGCACCCGCAAGCCCTCGAGGCTTTGCATTACCCATTCTTCGTGCGGCCTATAGTCTAGCCGTTCCCAGCCGGTGCGGGCCTGGGCAGCCGCAATCACCCGCAACACGAAGGCTTTCTCGGCCCCGAAATCGGCCTCCGACCAGGGCAACTCGCTCAGGTCGAAACCTACCATTCCACTGCCAAATACCCCTTGGTCGCGGCTGGCAAACCAGACCGCGAAGAGGCGCTGGCGGTCGGTTGCGGCTAAGCTCGAGGCCGCCAGCGACAGCACCGAAACCACCACCGAAGTAAGACCGTTGTTCATTTCAACGCTCGGCAGGTCGGCTCGGGCTTGGTAGCTGATGGAGTTGGACACAAGACCTCTTTAAGAGTGGATTTGCACCCCTTACAACGCAGCTAGGCTCGGCCGATTTGGTCTTCGGCGTTCTACCCTAACCCTTCAGATCCCCGTGCTTTACCTGTAGCTCGATGGCTTCTTGGGGCACCTTACCATTGGACAGGGTGGGCCAACCCAGCGGGAGGTGGATTTCGCACTCGAGGTCTAGCAGCGACTTGGGTACGCGGGTCAGGTTGCTGCCGCTGAGGTCGAGTTGCTCGAGCCGCTGAAGTTCCCCCATCGTATCGGGCAGGGCGAGCTTGGGATTGTCCGATAGGTCGAGTTCCTCGAGCTGGGTTAACCCCGCGATGGCGGCGGGCACTTCGCCCAGATGGTTGTTCCCCAGCTTGAGTTCGATCAGCCCCTCGAGGCGGGTGATGCAGGACGGGAAAGTGCTCAATCGATTGTTCTCCAGCCGCAGTATCCCCAGGTTTCTTAGCTGGCCCAACGGCTCGGGCAGGGCGGTGAGTTGGTTGCCGCTGAGGTTGAGGAAGTACAGCTCGGGCAGCAAGCCAATGGCCCCGGGCAGTTCCATCAGGTCGAGGTCGGAGAGGTCGAGGTGCTCGAGTTGGCGCAGTTCGCCCAGCCAGTCGGGCAGCAGCCAGATCTCGTTGAGGTTCAGGTTGAGGTGGGTGAGGTGGGTCAGGCCAACCAGTGGGTCGGGGACGTGTTGAACTCCCAAGAGGGCCAGGTTGAGGTGCCGAAGTGGCAAACTCCACAGCCAGTCGGGCAGTTCCAAACCCAAGTTGCCCTGGAGGTTTAGACCATGCAGGGTGGGCAGGTGTTGCAGCCCGTCAGGCAGACGGGTCAGGCGGTTGTTGGCGAGGTTGAGGGCGGAGAGGTGGTTTAGCTCACCCAGCCAGTCCGGCAGCTCGGTTATTTCGTTGTCATCGAGCCACAACTGCCGGAGCCTGGTCAGCCCCCTGACCGCCTCGGGAACCTCAGTCAGCCCATAGCCCGAAAGGTCGAGTTCGGTCGCGTCTTCGAGGATGACTTGAGCCAACGCGCGGTAAAGGGGTGAAGACTGGTTTCTGCTCTGGTACAGCGATTGCCGCATGGCTTGCACAGTCTGGGGGCTCATGCTTTCCAGCACATCGCGGTTGTTCATGGTCCCAGTCTGAACGAGGGGTGTCGCTGGGATGACGTTTGGTGCAATGGAGGGGAAGAGCATCCGCAGATTTGGGGGGTCTCGAGGGGCGTCAGCCCTGTTGCGGTTTCGGTGTCAATTTCTCCAGTGCCTCAGTGGCCGCCTCGACTTCCTTCGAGGTAGCATCCGCTCTGCGGGCGAGGTAATGCAAGCCCAAGAGGATGCTTGGGGTGCTCACGCCCAGGTTGCCCAGCGACCAGGCCGCCGAGGCCCGGATGAAGTCTTCGGCCCAGTAGTGGGGGCCGGTGTTTAGGGCGTTCTCGAGGGCGTGTAGGGCTTTGGGGGTGGGGTTGCCCAGCACGCCCAGGGTGTAGGCCACACCGTCGGCCACGAAGTAGCCCCGGTCGTGGATGTGCTCGGCGATGGCATCCACCATCTCGTCGTCGGAGAACATCAGGTTTTGGATCACCTCGAGCAGCTCCGACTTGGTGTCGGAAGAGTGATTCCATTCGCGCACCGCCTCCAGCAGCACCGCCCGCGCCCGTTCGCCGCGCTCGTCCCAGCACATCAGTTGGCGCATGGAGTTATGGCGGTAGGTCTCGTCGGGGTGCTGGCGTATGGTTCGCAAGATCAGCTCGAGGTCGGCCTCGGTGTGGTCCACTTCTTCAGACTCGAGGATTTCGTCTAGGCGCTTTGCCTCGGCTTCGGTCATGACTGAGGGTCCGCTGCGTCGTCTGGGTCTTCGGCGTCGTACTTGCTCACGTCCACAACACTAAAGTCTTTGAGGTCTTCGTCGCTTAGGGTGACAGGCGGCAGACCCATAAGTTCCCAGATGTCTTCGCGCAGATTGAAGATGTGGCCCCAGATGCGGTCGCGCTCGATCTCGGAGAAGCTCGAGATGTCTTGCTCGAGCAACAAATCGTGGGCTTTTTGCAGACCCTCGAGGCCGCCCTCGGCTTCATACTGCTGGACACGTTCGATCAACTCTTGGTAGGTCATAGATACTCCTTCAAGGCAGTCCACAGCTGGTGGTCAGTCGGGGGACAAACCCGCTGCCTGTCCACTCGAGTGCCGAAATCTTGTAGCCCTTGGTGTTGGCTTGGAACATCACGATCTCGAGCCTTCCATCTCCGTTGAGGTCGAGCACATTGACCAAATCAAAAAACAGCGGCAACCGCTGGTCGTCTTGCTGGGTAAAAATATCTTGTCCCAGCACGAAGGTCTTTACCGTGCCCCCAACCAGCTTGCGAACCAGCATCAGCCCATAGGTGCCTTGGTCGCCGTGGGGTACGGGGAACAAGTTGCTGTTGCGGATGCTGTTGGCGGCGACCAGAATAACCTCATCGAGTTTGTCGCCGTCGAGGTCGGCTCTGGTAGCGCTCAACAGTTCAACCGACGGCAGCGAAAGCCCGGCGCTCTCGAGGTGCATGCGGATGGCCTCGAGGTGGGCGGGGTTGTTGAGCGGCACTACCACTACAGGCCGAGGGCGCAGGTTCCAAGGGGCGCTTGAGGCTACCAGCCAGCCTTTGCGGTGCAAAGCAGGTTGAACGTTGACGCTGTAGTGGCGCTGGCAGGGCGCGGCTTGGGCAGCTCTTTCTGACCCAGTTCCGCTGGTTTTGAGTTTGCCCGCCAAACCCCAAAGCTGGTACCGCACCCCTTGATCCGCAAAAGAGTTGGTATCGCTTACCCACGCGGGCCGGGTCGAGCCACCCAGCAAGTCAAAGCGGGTGTCGGTTTCCTCGAGCAGCGAGGGGAAACCCACCAGAATCAGACGGTTTTGCGGCGCATTGGCTACCCCAAAGCCGAACACCAGCAGCGATAAGCAAACTCGTTTTAGCATCCTTCACCTCGCCCAGTTTGGTAGGTTGCAGCAGTTTGGAATTCGGGAAGGTAACGGCTCATTTGGCTTTCTCCTTGAGGTACTGACGGATCGTCAAAAAGCTAAACAATACACCCAGCCCCAAAGCCACGATGCAAAACCACAGGGTTGGCCAAGGCGACCAGTTCTTAACCCAGTCGGTTTCCTCGGCGATGGTGGGGTCTTTGGGCAGGTAAACCAGCCTAATCCTGTCACCAAGTTTTGCGGCCTCGTAGCGCTCAAGGCTGACCGAGAGTTCCCGCGTGTAGGGTGTGCTGCTGCCGATGACAGGCATATCGAGCTTCAGCTTGCCCAAGTCCCAGATTTCGGTCTTACCGCCCACGTTGTAGCGCACGCTGAGAATGTGGCTATAGCAGGTGCGTCGGCGCGCAGCCCGCCCGCAGTCATAGCCGCGTTGGTACTTGTCCCAGACCAATCCGGTGGCTTCCTTGCCCTCGGCGCGGAGGGAATCGAGATTGGGCTTTTGGTCGAACCACACAATGCTAAACACCACAATTCCACTCATCAGGCACAGCACAGCGATGCAGAAATAAATCTCGGATAGGCTGATTCGGCGCTTTTTCATGGCTCACTCGTAGTACTTGCCCCAGTAGATCAGGTTGGCGAAGTCCTGCCAGTCCACCACGTCCACCGATTGATCGGAGAATACGCACTCGGCACCGCGCTCGAGGTAGTTGCCGGGCTGGGTGTTCATCCAGCCGTGGAAGCTGAAGGGGTCGTCTTGGGGCAGGTGTTTGACCTCGGCGAAGTCTCGAGCAAAGCCCAGAATTATCCCCTGCCAGTTGGCAAACTCCGACTCGGGGTTGAGGTCGAAACGTTCGACTTTTTCTGGCGGTTCGGTGACAAAAGCCTGGGCCAGCATCTCCACAAACTCTTGGGCTGGGATGGTGGGCTGGTCGCGGTAACTACACCCAAGTTTCCACAGGGCCAGCAGGTAGTGGTCGAGGCTAGGGTCGGCGCTGGGATGCTGCGCCAGAACTTTGTAAATGGCGGTGTTTAAGGCATCGTAGACGACAATGCTCATGGTTCGACCTCCTCTGACTTCTGCCACAAAACGGGCACATTGCGGTACTGGGCAGGGAGGTTGGTTCTGGCCTCCTCGAGCGAGCCGTACATCTGGTCTTGCTGGCACTCCCAGTGCCCATCACAGCTAAAGCGGTAGACCTGGGCATCGTCGTGATAGCGGCAAAGTGCTAGGCCGAAAATCTGTACCGTCGTGCTTCCATCCCCACAGCGCACCTCGCCAAAGGGTTGCTGCGACCAAGCCCACTCGAGCACACGAGCGCCGTCGATGGAGATGGGCGGCTTTACCATTCGGGTTTCCGTCCTTGGGCAAACTCCCGCACCGCCGTGAAGGGGGATTCCAGCAGTCGATTGATGACATGGTGGTCTACAGGTACCCGTCCCAAGGCCTCGAGGATTTGGCTTTGTAGGTGCTCGGGCAGGTTCTCCCGCAGGGTGAGCCGTGCGAAGCTGTAGGCGCACTTGAAGCGCAAGTCCGAGTGGAGTTTTTGCTCGGCGGCGCTGGCGTTGGGCGCGGGCGGGGCGGCGAGGAGCTGGGCCAGTTGCTCGAGATATGCATGGGTCAGGCGCTCGAGTAGGTTGAGGTCGAACTTGGGGTGGGCCTGCAAGCAGCGGAAGATGCTTCCTTCGGCGATGGAAGCGATGCGCTCGAGCAGGGCGTAGTCCAGGTTGGGGTGGTTCTCCACTGCCCGCGCCAGCGGATTGCCCGACAGCGAGCCGTACACCATGCCGTCGCGGATGTACAGCTCCGGTTCGATTTGAAAGAGTTCAGGGTGCTGATTCAGGACCTGTTCGACCAGCCAGGTGGGGGCGTTGCGGTGCTCGATGATGTCCTCGAGGATGTCACGCTCGGGGTCGTTGGCGAGCTTAACCAAACGCTCGACGGGAATCTCTCTTTTTCGGCTGAAGGACAGATAACGGTAAATGCTCAGGTGGCGGGTGTGGGGGTGGGGGTGCTCGGCCAGCAGGTCGAGGGTGAGATCGGTAGTGTTGGGGTGATGGGCGACGTTCCAGACCACACGGTCATCGGGGTCGGCGGCGAGGCGGTGTAGCAAATCGGCGGTGGCGGTGATGTTCTCGGCCACGGCGCGGCGCACCTCGGGGGAGGGGTCTTGGGCGAGGCGCTCGAGCAAGTCGGGCGGACAAAAGCGGTTATCGGCAGCTGTCTGGCGTACGGTGTGGCGCTTGTGTGCTGCGATGATTTCAAAGGTGGTTCGGGTCGGGGTGACTGTGCGGTTGACCATCGCCCCCAATACTGCCTTGGCGACCGTCCATTGGGGGTCTCGAGCTAACGCCTCGAGTATCTCCACGGGCGCAGTGTAGTTCTTGGCGACGTTGGCCCTAGTGGGCATGTCGCGGCTCTTGGATAGCTCGCGCATTACTTGAAGCGGGAGGTTTGGGCGCAGGGCGATCAGCCTCGAGAGCGCAGTGTCCTGCCGCGCCAGCTCGAGCAGGCGCTGCGGGCTGGTGCGGTGGTCTTTAGCTTCTTTTTTCAGGGCTTTGATGTCCATGAATATCCTCAAACCGAGGTTTGGGCCTCGAGGCGGCTGCGGGTAGCGGGCGATAGGGCAGGATGCTCGAGCAGGAGTTCAAGGGTTCGCTCCGAGCTTCGCTTGCGTTTCGACCACAGCTCGTACTCGAGATACTCGGCGCGTTCGGCACCAGAGCTATACTGCTTGGCCGGGTCGCATTCTTCGGCTGGCTCTGAGGCCACCTTCGCCAAATAGTTCAAGTGGGTTTGAGCTACCCTGTCCAGAATCTCGGCGTTGGTTTTGGGGTGTCTGAGCACGTGAAAATGCAGCCCACCGTCACAGATGTCCGCGATGCGTCCGAGCAGGTCTTCGGACAAATCGAGACGATGCCTGAGCATTAAGGTCAGGGTGATTCCGCCGCCGCCGTACACGTGATTGCCACTAATGTAAATCTCAGGGCCAGTCTCGAGCAGTTCTGGATTGCGGACGAAGATCTGTTCAACCACCTCGGTGGGCGTGTTAATGTTGCTCACCACGGACTCGAGCACCTGTCTGTCGGGGTCGTGGGCGAGCGACACCAAGCGTTCGGCTGGAATCGCTCGAATCTTGCCACTGGACAGGTACGCATCAATGCTTTTGACACGGGTGAACGGGTGCGGGTGCTGGGCCAGCTTGTCCAGGGTTGAATCGAGGGTGTTGGGGTGCTTAGCAACTCCCCAAACCACCAGCAATTCGGGGTCGTCGGACAGGCGGTCTAGCACCTCCGCCGAGGTGTTGTGGTTGCTGGCAACTGCTTGGCGCACCTCAGGGGCGGGGTCGCGGGACAGGCGCTCGAGTACGTGGGGCGGGCAGTCGTAGTGTTCGGCCACGCTTTGGCGCACGGTGTGGCGCTTATGGCTGGCAACAATCTCGAAAAGGCTATCCGGCACGGTGATCTTGCGCCGGACTTTCGGCCCGAAGATGGCCTTGGCCACCGCCCACTGGGCGTCGCGGGCCAGTATCTCGAGTATCTCGAGCGGCGCTTGGGGGTCTTTGGCAACGGCAGCTCGGGTGGGCATGTCGCGGCTCTTGATCAGTTCGTGGTAAAGCGTGAGTGGAATGTTGCTGATGTATTTAGGAATCAGCCTCGAGAGCTGGGGGTCGAGCCGGGATAGCTCGAGTAGCCGCTCGGGCGCAGGTTTGATACTGCGTTTGATTTCTTTTTTCAGGGCTTCGATGTCCATAATTTTCCGACCTCGTGTTCAAGCAAGTTGCGTTACCGTCCTCACTGTTTGGTGCGCGAGAGCACCCTAACTTGACTCCATTGCAATAGCCCAGCACTCAGCAGCAACACCACACTGACCGCGTAGTTTGTCCAAGGCCGCCAAGCCAGAGCTGTCTCGGCAAGCCAGACTTGTTCGGGGTTGCGCTCGAGATACACAATCTTCTTGCGGTCGTCTACCTGTGTGGCGTTGTACTCGGCCTCGGTGACCTCGAGTTCAGCAAAGATCAACTTGCCCAAGTTGACCTTAGGCGGGGTAAGCTCGAGTCGGCAGCAGATTTCGGTGGGCTCGGTGAAGAAGCTGACCCGCAGCACATAGGGCTTGCAGGTGCGCCCGGCGCAGATCGAACGGTATGGGAGCTTTCGGGCCACTCGAGCGTTTTTCTGAATCCCTTCGCGTTGCAAGGCGGCGAACTGCGGCGCGGTCAGGAACACGGTCCACAAGCCGATCCATAGCCCAAACAGCAGCAACAAGATGGCGACCACTTGAAGAATTGAGAGGGGCCGATTCATGGCTTCCGCCTCCGCTTTGGCTGGGTTGCTTCGGCATGGTCTTTGCGGTTGAAGCCGCCTGAGCACCAGTCGTTGTAGACAAACTCGAGTTCCCCCGAGGCCAGCGCGTGGGTGCGCTCCCCGATTCGCTGGATGGCTGCGTCGGGATGTTTCAACAAGCTGTCAGCAAAGCCCAGCATCTTACGAGGTTCGTGCTTGTGCAGGCCCGCCAGATGGCAATAGATGCAGTGCCGCAGATAGTCGGCCTCGGGTAACGACGGGTCGGAAGCCAGGTCGGCCAAGGTAATGATCCAGTCGTCCCAGTTCACCACCAGGTCCCACTCCATCGCGGGGCTTCCGTTTCTGGGCAGCGACGCCCACTCGAGCAACTCGAGATAGCTGGGGTTGTACACATCTTTGAAGTTGACCCCGTTCGGATTTAATTCAAGTGCGTGCAATAACTTAACCCGTCCGTTGTCCCAGCCTGTGAGCAAGCGGTAAGGCTGGCCGCCAATCTCGATGGGCAAGCTGCGGGGCTGCTCGAGTTGTGCCGCTTCGACAGCCTCGAGGCAAATGTGCAGGCCGTCCCAAAAGCCCACCTCGTTGGGGAAATCGGGGTCGAAGACCATAAAGTCTAAGCTTAGTGGACAGTCTTGGATTCGGATGATC
This sequence comes from Meiothermus sp., assembly GCA_033762915.1. Classification (GTDB taxonomy): domain Bacteria; phylum Deinococcota; class Deinococci; order Deinococcales; family Thermaceae; genus Meiothermus. The sequence goes on from JANRLD010000107.1 coordinate 11,844, forward strand.
TTCTTGTCCAAGTCGAGGTAGCTCCGTAGATATTCGGCCGTGTTTACGGCGCGGCTGAGGTGGGAATACTTCTTTAGCTGCTCGAAGATGACCGGCGAAACGGAGCAGTTGATAAGGTTGGCCTGCTCGAGCCGCTTCAGCAACTCCCCTCGCCAGAACTCGGCTTCGTCGGGGGTGTAGTCCCTGGCACCTTTGTCGAACAAGGCCGCGTAGCGGTAGGCGGCCTGCTCGAGTTCGTTCAGCAAGCTGGGCATTAGCAGACCTTTTTGCTGGGCATGGTCGAACTTAATCGCCCACTCGTCTTCGCTATAGACCTCCACGCCCTCAGGGAATTGGGTTTGCCCAGTAGCGACGGCCCCAGACACTTCAATCAGCTTCAACAGGCTGCTGTGGGCTATGAAGGTGCTGAGTTGCATGCTGGGTACGAACTTGTATGTCCAGACGGGTTCGTCGAGCTTTATTCCACGGGTGTACTCGTAATCGTCGCGGACACGGTTGAACTCGACGGTGTTGGCCCACTGGGCGAACTCGCTGGGCTCGATGGGGTAGTACCACAGCACAGGGGCGCTGCGCTCGGGCCTAAGTTGGAGCAAGTTGGTCTGGAGTTCAGGGTTAGTCAAGGCGCTGGCAAAGTACCGTAGCAGCTCGTTGCGGTCGTGGTCATCGGCCGGAACCAGCCACAAGCGCTGGCCCTCGCACTCCACCCGCAGCACAAAGCCATCTATTCGCACAATACACTCGGTGGGGTTGGGCAAGCTCATGGCTGGCCCCGCTTGCGTTTGTAGGGGATTCTGTCCCAGGCTCCAAGGCCGTGCCGAGCGTGATAAGCCTCGATATCGTCGGCCTCGGTGGGGCTTTTGGACAGGATGCGCTCGGCGTGGGCCAGCTTGGGCACGCCGCCGTCCCAGGCCAGCAGCAGGTGCACCGGAATGCCCAGGAACTCCATCTCGAGCGGAACCAGACTCTGGGGGTCGGCATCGTGCCAGGCCGTCTCGGCGTGGGCGGTGAACTCGCCGAAGTCGGCGATGCGGTCGGCGGGGAAATCTATGGGGCGCAGGAACCAATCCAGCGCGACGGGCAGCTTGCCCACGTCGTCGAGGGTGGGCAGGTCGAGTTCGGGGTAGCGGCGGGCGTGGTGGTCGAGGTGGCGGAACATGCCCAAGGCCGCTGTGGCGCACTCTAGCAAATGGGTAGCCCCGGCCTCTTCGATCTGGCTCAATACTCCGTCTACGTCCAGATCGCGGTTGAACAAGCGGCCTCGAGTCATCAACTCCAAGAGTTCGCTGCGTTCGCGCTCGAGGTTGGATGCGTTGTTTTCCAAGGCTCGAAGGTAGCTGGCGGCGTACTCCTCGAGCATCCGTATCTCGCCAGGCAGCATACCCGTTGAACCCGCCCAGCCAAAGCGCAGGTCCCAGGCATTTTCGGACAAAACTTCCAGGCCCTCCAGCAGCAGAATGTATTGACAGAGCACCAGCTCTCGAGCCAGCCAGACCACCTTGTGCAAGGTGCTGTGGGCGAGGCAGTGAAACCTCAACCGCGGGTCGCGGCGGTCGCTGTAGACCCATATGGGTTCGGGTACCCTTCCCAATCGTCGCTGCAACTCGAACAGGGCATCCACATGCGGGTAGTCGAAATCGTCAAAACTGGGTGCAACTTGGAACAACTCATGGGTCTGGCTCTTGTACTCCGCACCCAGCTGTATTCGCCGCCAGAACTCGGGAAAGGTTGCGTCGTTTTGGGCTTGCTCGAGCAAAAACTCGAGGATCGGCCTGTCGCTGTATTCCGAGCCGTAGGCCCGCGCGATGCTTTCTCGAGCCGACAACTGGGGAAGGTCGTTTTCGTCCAACCGTACCCAAACGGTATAACCGTCTACCAGCAAAGCAAAAGGACTGGGGGGCAGTTCTTGCACCAAGCTCACCCCTTCAGGCAGTAGGGTTTTTCCGAGAAGTAAGGTCGCCTCAGCTTTGATGATCTTATGAACGCTGGACTGTGGGATGTATTGAGCCGAATTGCGCCAACTTCCACTGCTAACACGGACGTTCCAAACGGGCTCGTTTGGCGGCTGGCCAAAGCGTTTTTGATAGCGCTCAAGTTCTTCTAAAAACTCGGGGTCTTGCTGGTATTCAGCAAACTCCTCGAGCTGTATCAAATGCCCGTAAAACACCTCAGATAAAGCCCAGCCCTCACCACTTACAAAGCCCTGATGCAGCAAGTGGTCAATGCTCTCGAGCTTCACCCCGCCCCGTTCTTCGGCCCAGGGCTCGCTCGGCTTAGAAGCGTTCAACAGAAACTCGATGATGTTTTTGTAATAACCTTCCGACACTACGATTTTCTTCTCGTCCTTCCGCAGTACCAACAACGGATACCCGTCTACCAACAGTCGCTTTTCCATTATCCAGTCAGGGTATTCAGACACCATGTTGCTCCTGCCAAGCGAGTAGCTTTTGTTCCAAGTTGTCGGGCGTAGTTTTCAGAATTGTCGCGATGATACCGTGCTTCCACTCGAGGCTGGCCGTGGCCCCAAGCGACTTCTCGAGGTCTTCCAGGCTGAACCCGAACTGCATCAGTTCCTGAGTGCGCTCGTAGGTTTGGAGCTTCCCGAAGGCACCGCCGAGGATGATCTCGAGGGAGCGCTGGTAGAACTGCTCGAGGCTCAGGCGTTCCACCGAGACCCTAACCCCCTGGCTCAGGTGCTCGATAAACACGTACTCGCCCGATTGGGTGAGGTAGTGGGCCATCTGGTTGTAGCTAAAGTGGGAGATGCGCAGCAACCCCGGAAAGCCCGCCGTGATGTCGCAGGATGGAATCTCGATTTCTTCTTGCTGCGAATCCAGCGCCGCCCGCACGAAGCGGGGCACGGGCTGCTTGTAGAGGTTGGGGTCATTGAGCTCAAAGACCTCGCGCATGCTCAAGTAGCGCAGGGCACTGCTGAACTGCCCGCCGTCGTCCACCTCGAGCAAGAATCTTGAATACAGTTCGGGAATCCTGAAGCCGCGGCTGAACTCCAGCACCGACCAAACCTGTTGCTCGATTGCGTCTACTGGAGGGTTGAGCTGGTACTCGTGATTGGGCTCGAATTGGCTCAGCCGCCGGATCGCGTCGTGGATGCGCTCAGGCAGGGTGGGGACGCGCTCCAAGGGCAGCTTGCCGTACTGGCGGCGCACCTTGAATACGTCCGGGCCGTAGACCGCCACGCGGTAGCGCCAATCGTCGCCGCTCCAACGGATTCGGCCCATCTCGTGCTTGATGCCGAGTTGGGTCAGTTGGGCCCCGAAGGTTTGGGCCTCGGCTTGATCGATGAACTTGCCCACCGAGTGGCTGTGGCGGAAGCGGGTTACGTAATCGAACAGGAAGGCGCAGGCTTCGGCCTCGAGGCCCGACTCGAACAGCACCTCCTGCACAAAACCGCGCTCGGCGTAGACCACCTTCCACACCCCGCCCTCCTGGATCAAGCAGAACTCGTCGTCGCCCAGGCGGTTGATCTGGTAGCCGTCCGCGCCTTGGGCCAGGAGATGAGCTTTAAGGGATTTGGCGTTCAGGTTGGTGGGCATGCTTTTCCTCATGGGTGGTCGGCGAACAGGCGGCTCGAGAAGCCATAGGCCAGACCACCCTCGAAGACCTCTTTGACCCAGCGGCGGAACACCCCCGGGCTGGTGATGTGGTGGCGCTTGCCGAAGCTGGTGATCAGGAAGGACTGCTCGAGGCTGCGGGCCCTGAGTGCTTCCAAGCGGGCCAGGCACTGCTTATAGGGGGTGGGCTTGTCGTACCAGGCGGCCTCGAGGAACTCCTCTTTCCAGGGTTTCTCCCAGACGATGTGGGCGACCTTGGCGTGTTTGGGCGAGGAAACCCAAGCGGCTTCCTCCTCTCCGTCGCGGTAGAAACTCAGCGCTTCGGGCAGGCTGCGGAAGTTGCCCAGATGCACGGTGTCGAACTCGTCTGAGTCGGCTTCCCGCTGTACCCCCAGCGCTCGAAGGGCGGTATTGATCCAGGTGTCCTCGAGCGGTCGCAGCTGCTCGCCCTGATAGAGCGCTGCGTACTGCTCGCCCAGGCCGCCGAAGTAGTCGGTCACCAGCAGCGCGTACAGCGGCTCGGCCTGTCCGCTGACTTCGCGCAAGATATGAGCAATCACCCGGTCGTGCGGCAGCAGGTAGTGGTCTTTGGGCGGGATGCCTGGGGGCAGCTCGAGTTCCCCCCCTAGGCCCAGGTGCGCCGCCCAGTGTTCGCAGTAGCAGCCGCTGAAGTACAGCAGATAGAACCCCTGTGGCAGGGCCTGCCAGCTCAGGTCGAAGCGCTCGAGAATGGAGGGCTCGAGGGTTCCATTGAAGATTGCGCCGGAGATGTGGTGGGCCATAGGTTCCTTAGGGTAGTGCGGAGGTCTCTCGAGGCTGCTGGTCTTTGGGTGCGTAGCGCTGCCATAACCACCTTAGGGTGAGGCCCCCTGCAGCCAGGGCGGCCAGCAAAAACAACGGGGCTTTGATAAATGCGGTCAGTAGCAAAGCCGTCAGTGCACCCAGCGCATAGAAGGACAGGGCCACCCAGTGCTTCGAGTGTGGAGCTGCGAGGGTGGGTAAAAGCACCACCAGCACCGCCGCCGCTGCCGCCTCGAGGCCCAGCGCTCCCAGGAACAGCACCCGCCACACCCCCAGGCAGGGGGAGTCGTTGATGCCGGGGCTGTAGCCGGGGTTTTGCAGATAACACCAGCCCTCGACCAGCGTATTGAGCGCAGTGGCACCGAAAAAGGCAACCAATAAGCCCATGGCCGCGCTCGGCACGGTCAGCAGCCAGCGCAGCACCGTCCAGGCCCTCACCGCGCACCCCCGAAACGTAGCCACAGCCGCCAAGTGGTCACCCCGCCTGCGACCAGGGCCGTCAGCAGCATGAAGGGCTCGCCCGTGAACGTCACCATCCAGAACGCCGCCACTGCGCCCAGGGCGTAGAACACCAATGCCGTGTGGTGCTTGTGCGCCGGGGCGATCAGGGTGGGCAGCAACACCACCGCTACCGCCGCCACAGTGATGCCAAGATAGATGGAAACCCCGGTCGGCAAGAACTTCCAGTCGGTGCAACTGCCGCCAACACAAAGGTTCTCGAGCAGCCCCACCAGGGCCAGAGTGCCCTGAACCGACAGGAAAAACCCCACCACCGCACTGGGCAGCGTGAGCAGCCAACGCAACGCGCTCAGCCACATAGCCCCATCCTCGCCATCCAGGGGTTGCTGTAGTCGCAGGCATCGGGGATTGCCCCCGTGAGCAGCCAGTACGCCGCCCCCCCCGCGAACAAGAGTTGAACCGAGAGCGTCGCCGAGTTGACCTGCCGCCGCTGTATCCAAACCACCCAGGCGTAGGGGAAGGCCAACAGGGCGGCTCGAGCGCTGCCCTCGAGCCAGGGATTCCAAACCGCCACCCCGCGCCCAAGCACCCTCCCGCTGGGCGTGGTAACGGGCTCGCTGGCGCTGTAGGGGTTGAGCAGCAGGGTGGAGACGAACACGACCAAAAGAACCATGTGGACGGTGAATAGCACCGGCGCTTCCTTGGGGTGTAGCACGTAACTTGCTGGCACTCGAGCCAGCAGCACGAAGTACCACAGGGGGGCAAGAAAGATCAAGGCCGCACCCAGCACAAAAGCCTGGGGCTCGCTCCATATCGAACCCCAGCCCTCGCCGATGAGTTGCATGGCGCGGGGCTCGAGGCGGGCCAGTTGGGCGAAGAAGGTCCAGAAGCTCGGCAGAACCAGCAAGAGCAGCACGCCTTTGACCGCCCATGGCAGCGGCTGGCGCAGCATCCACAAGCAGCCGCCCCACACCGTCAGCCAGATCAGGCCCAGCACGGCAGCACCGACCCAGGGGCTATACACGCGCACCCCCGACAGCCTTGAGGCCGTGTGCTTTCAGCACCTCGTCCAACACGTCCTGGTACTTGCCCTCGCGCACCGTACGCTCCTGCCAACCGCGCCGCTCGAGGGCTAGGCGCATTCCCACTTCAAGTTGGCCCCATCCCAAGATGATGTCCAGCCCACGCCGAAGGTTCTGCTCGTCGGGCACAAGGCTATAGCTGCGGCGCTTTTGCAGGTTGGGCTTGAATAGGAGTTTGCTCATTGGCGGCCCCACGTGGGGCGCCACTCGAGGTAGCCTTCCTCGCCGTCGAAGGTGGCTTGCCGGTCGGTTCGCACAAACTCGATCACCCAGTTGAGCTGCCAGTCGTCGCGGATCACGTCGCGCATGATTTTTTCCATCACACCGCGCAGCGTCTGTGCATCGGAGAAGACCGCCCCCTGCACCATGCACGAGGCCAGCCAGAGGCCCTGCCGGGGCGACAAGCGTATCCAGATATAGCCAAGGTCGGGCTGGGTTTTGTAGGCCTCGCTGTAGCTGCCCTGGTTGGCGCTGAGGTCGGTCAGGCGGCACAGCCAGTCCGTGCCCGAGCCGTAGCAGCCCACCTCGATGATCCTCCCGCCCAGCTCAAACTCGAAGTGGCTCACGGTCGCACCCCCTCGTGGCCGTTCAGCGCCAGGACTTGCTCGAGCACATTCAGGTACAGCCCTGCCGGAACCGTGCGGTCGTTGCCGTCGGGAAAGAGCAGACGCATCTGGCCGTCCTTGCGCCAGTCGAGGCCAAAGACCATATAGTACCCCCAGCGAAAACCCACCTCGCGCCGCGCCTCGTCGCGGGGCAGCTCGAGGTTGTTGCGGCAGAGGATGGTCTCGAGGCAGTCGGCGGCCCTGGCATCGAAGGGGGTAATGCGGTAGTTCTTGCTCTGGTAGGGGTCGGGCTGCCACTGGATGTCTATTGGCTCGACGGGCACTGATGGCATCATGGCCTCGACCTGCTGGGCGTACTCTTTGAACTCTCGAGCCTTCAGCAGGGCCGCCAATACCGCCAGAAATTCGATCTTGGAGACCTCCAACACCCAGCCCCCCTCGAGCCGTGGCCCGTGGCGGTGGGTGATGGTGACGGTATCCAAGCCGAACAAAAACCCGTGGCCCTGATGGGTTCTAAACCCAGGCGGGCTGGGCCAAGGCCGCAAGACCTGTTTGGCTACGTCCTCTAACCAAGGAAAGGCCAGCAAGGTTTCCAGAATGGTCACGGTTGATTTGGTGCGCGGGGCCAGGCGGTAGTTGGGTGTGTCGTGCACTCGAGGCCGAAACAGCACTGTTGGGTAAGGCGAATGGTCGCCCCGAATGCTGGGTAGACGGTGCAGGGTGAGGAGTTGCTCGAGCACGTCCAGATAGGCCGACTCGCTTACCACCTGTTGCGTGTTGCTGTTCCAGTGCAGGGTCAGGTTTTCATCGCCATATTCCAGAAACTTGCCGCCCGTTTCTTTGCTCGAGTCGAACTCGCCCAGCTTGTAGCTTTCGCGCTTCAGGGCCAGTTCTCTAGCCCGCTCCAGGCCCAGCTCGAGGATGAAAGTCAGACAGTGGTCGTACTCCCTCGAGTAGTCGGTGAACTGGTAGTTGCCACGGGCCAGGGGTGGGGCGAAGCGTACTGAGAATTTCTCGGCCGGCAACTGCTGCGCAGCAATCATGGCCTCGACCTTATCCGCGTCTTGGAGCCAGCCGTTCTCGCGCAAAACTGCCGCCAACACACCCATGTAGGTGGCCTCGGGCAGATGGAATTTGCGGGTCTTGGTGCGGTGTTCGCCTGTGCCTCGGCCCTGCACATCTTTCTTCTCCACCCAGTTCCAGCGCCACCAGCGCACCATACCTACACGGTCGGGGCGGGTGGGGTAGTCGTCTAGCCCGAACCCGTAGTCGGTGTTACCGTAACCGACGCGGTGGTAGGCTGCGTCGGCCACGGTCTGGAAGCTGCCCATGCACAGGATAAGGCCCAGGGCGATACGGGCGTTCGGGCTGTCGGGCTCGAGGGTGTAGTTGCTGCTCGCAAACCGACTCGGCTCGAAGCTCAGCAGGGGCGCTTTGGGGGCGGGGGCAGCAAGGTCGGTCATACCACCTGGAGATTTATCCTCCATTGTCGCTGTCGTTTAGCTGTCGCTTGGGTCAAAGCCGCCCGGCCCCACCCGAGCTTTGTGCATGGCGTCCCGACCCCCAGGCTAGGGGGCCGCTACCATAGAGGGGTGCTGAAAGTCGCCCTGGTTGGAATGGTCGTCACCTGCGGTGCAGCACTGCTGATGCTGTGGCCAACCCCCCTGGACGTAAACCTCAACCAACCCACCACCCAATATCAGGCCCACAGCGGCCCCCACCATGTGGCCTTCCGGCTGCTGCGCGAAACCGCAACCGGCGACAACGGCTTGGTGCAGATTGAGGTGTCAATCAACGGTCGGGTAGTCCGCACGCTCCCCGCCGCATACAGCTATGACACGTTGATGCACCAGCCTGCAGGCCAGTTTCGTTGGCTCTGGCTGGACGGCGACCTTTGGCCTGATGTGCAACTCGAGCCGAACGGTCTTGGCGGGGCTAGTGCGTACTACATTGGCAGTCGCGACGGTGGGTTCTATGTCAGAGGCAGCAGGTGAACAACAGGATTCTCTAGGCCGAGCATGACCCCGACTTTCGCGGTGCACCAGATTGTTCTCAACCCCGACCGTTTCGAGCTGGGCGGGGAGGCAGTGCAGGTGGAGGGGATCTTGATAGTCAAAGCCGACGAGGCTGCCCTGTACGACAGCCAGACCGAAGACCGGCTCTGGCTCGAGCCCGCAGGCACCTGGTGCGATTGGCTGCCGCAGGAACTCATGGTGCTTCAGGGCGACGAAACCTACTTCGACCGGGCCATCGTGGTGGGGGAGGTGCATGTAAGGGGCGGCGAGGTGCGCTGGATCAGGGTTTGGCAGGTGCGGGTGCTGCGCGGGGGACACTGGCTCGAGAGCCAAGAACACCCCGAACTGCTGCCCTATCCCTACCCCAGCGGCGGATAAACCGTATGGCAATGACTTTTGAAGTGAGCCACATTCTCAAGCACCCCGAGCCGTTCATGCGGGGTGCTGGTCGAACCTTTGCCAGAGGGCTGCTGGTGGTCACTGCCTCCGAGGCGTACCTGATCGACCTTCAAACCGAGCAAAAACTCCCCCTCGACCCCTACGGCGGCTGGCTCGAGTGGCTTCCTAAGGAGATTCCACCGCTCGAGGGCGAGTACATCTATTTCGATGAAGCCGAGGTTGCAGGTTTACTGCGGCGGGTGGGGGATGCGTTGGTGTGGAAGTACGTTTGGAAGGTGTATGTGACTCGAGGGGGGAAGTTGTTCTCGAGTGATGACCACGAGATGCAGGTGGTGGAGTGAGTAGCAAGACGAACCCTCGAGTGCACCTCAGCCCTGGTCGAACCGCTGGTTATATGAAGCTTGACCAGCGGCCTCGAGCATCACCTCAGCCAGTTTGCCATAGACGGCTGTCCATGCTTCGCGTACCGACTCGGTAAAGTGATAGCCCAAGCCCTGCTCGAGGGCATACCACAAAGCCGCCCCCACGGTGGCGTAGTGTTCGTCTTTTTCGCCGTACTCGAAGTGGCGCAACCCCATCCGCTGCACCCCCGGAATCAGCACCTCGAAGCGCTCGGGGTCGCCCTCGAGACTAAAGCCCTCGAGCAGTGCACCCGATAAAGCGCCAAGGCTTCCGTCAGTTTGCCTACCTCGAGCTTGGCCTCAAACTCAGCCACGTCGGTTTGGGTGAGCGGGTTGAGCCAGACTGTATCCGTATCGGACTCGAGCCAGTCGCCAAAAGCCGGACGCAGTTCCCTCGAGAGCACCTGACGCAGGTTGCGCCGGGCGGTCTCCTCAGTGACGGAGTTATGGAGCCGCTTAAGGCGCAATTCCCCACGGGTGTTAGTGGGCGTTTTACAGCATTTTCACTCTGTTGACATTCGGCGGTCGCCTGAACGGGTTTCGATCTCTGGTTATGGCGTTTTCCTTTTGATTTGGCCCTTGAAGGATATAGAGGGTGCTGTGGGTAGGCGCTATGATGGGGTTCTCATAGGAGGGTTCACCATGCCCGGATACTACGACCTGGGTACGCATACCCGTTCGATCAGTACCCAATCTGAGGAAGCCCAGCGGTGGTTTGACCGGGGACTGATTTGGTGCTACGGCTACAACCACGAGGAATCGGTTCGTTGTTTTCAAAAAGCCGCCGAACTTGACCCCGGTTGTGCTATGGCCTATTGGGGCATTGCTTATGCCAGCGGTTGCAATTACAACAAGGCCTGGGGTGCCTTCCGCGAGGACGAACTCGAGCTGGCCTTCCCGGCCATTGATGCTGCCATCCACAAAGCGGTGGCTCTTTCAAAAACCGCCTCACCCGTAGAACGGGCCTTGATTGAAGCCCTCACCCACCGCTATCCCGCCAATCGGGACGACCCCTACGCCTTTAGCGCTTGGAACGATGCCTATGCTGCGGCTATGCGCAAAGTGTATGGGCTGTTTCCCAACGACCTAGACGTGAGTACATTGTTTGCCGAGGCGCTGATCAACCGCACACCCTGGCAACTATGGAACCTCAAAAACGGTCAGCCCGCCGTGGGTGCAGACACCCTCGAGGCCGTAGACGTGCTGGAAACAGCCTTGCAACAGGTGGAAAAGGATGGCCTCGAGCCTCACCCAGGTTTGTTGCATATGTATATCCATACTATGGAAATGTCGCCTTATCCAGAACGCGCCTTGCCTGCCAGCGATGCCCTGCGCGACTTGGTGCCCGAGGCTGGACACCTGCGCCATATGCCCTCGCATATTGATGTATTGTGTGGTCGCTACCGTGAGGCGGTGATTGCCAATAGCAAGGCCATCGAAGCCGATACCAAGTACCTTCAGCGCGAAGGGCCGCTCAACTTTTATACCCTCTATCGCTGTCACGACTATCATTTCAAGCTCTATGCGGCGATGTTTTTGGGTCAGTCTCAGGCCGCGCTGGAAGCCGCCAGCCAGATGGTTGCCACCATCCCTGAAGAACTGCTGCGGGTAGAGTTGCCCCCGATGGCTGACTGGCTCGAGGGCTTTATCTCCATGCGGTTGCACGTGTATATCCGCTTTGGCATGTGGGAAGAAATTTTGGCCGAACCTTTGCCTCAAGATAGCGATTTGTATTGTGTGACTACCGCTATGTTGCACTATGCCAGAGGCATCGCGTTGGCGGTGAAAGGTCAAATTGAAGCCGCAGAAGCAGAACAGCTAAAGTTTGCCCAAGCTGTGAGCAAAATACCCGAAACGCGGTACGTGTTTAACAATAAGTGTACCGATATTCTTGCCGTCGCCGCCCAAATGCTCGAGGGTGAGATCGAATACCGCAAGGGCAACTTTGAACAAGCCTTTGCCCATCTACACAGGTCAGTTGAGCTCGATGATAATCTCCCCTACGACGAACCCTGGGGTTGGATGCAACCCGCCCGTCATGCCCTGGGAGCGCTGCTGTTGGAGCAAGGCCGGGTGGCCGAAGCCGAGCAGATTTACCGCGACGATTTGGGCCTGAACACTACCTTGAGCCGGGCTTCGCAGCATCCCGAGAATGTTTGGAGTTTGCAGGGCTACGTCGAATGTTTGCACAAGCTACATAAACACCACGAAGCCATGCAGATGGAAAAACGTCTCGAGCAGGCCAAAGCTTGGGCCGATGTCCCAATCCAGGCTTCGTGTTTTTGCCGCCTCGAGGTCTCTCAGTCCTGATCGGGTCACTCACCCAGATCGTTGTCATGGGCTAGGGGATAGTCTCAGGACAGATTTCGCAAATCTAAGGTGTGTCTCACCCCTAGTTGTTCACCCGCTGGCCCTGCTTGTAGCTGTACTTAGCGTCCCTCGAGTCCGCCTGATCGGTAATCGGTTGCAACATGGCGAAGCTGGCTGCATCAGCCCCGCGAACTTCTTTCCCCTCGTAAAACACCCTAGTCTGGGTTTTGGCATAGCCCAGCGATAGCACCTCGAGCCACCCCCCATCCGAAACAGACAGTGGTTTACCCTTGTAATAGGCCCGCTGTGCGTCCTTTGCGTAGCTGCTTTCGAGGGTCTTGAACGAATCCAGCAAAGCCCCCTCGAGCCGCCATGACCGCGCCACAATGGGCGACTGACTTAGGTCTTTGTCGGCAAAGTAGACATGGGCGCGGTCGCGGGCGTAATGGTCATCCAGCGGTGTGAAGCTGGGGCCGTCGCTGCCGGGGATGGGGATGTCGTCGTAGTAGCCAGTGAAGCGGTCTCGAGCAAACAGCCCGTAGTCCAGCAACTCAAAGCTGGCCACGTCCCGCACCGCGAAGGGCGTGCCTTCGTAAAAGACTTTCTGCTTGTCCTTGGCGTAGCCGCGCCGGAGTAACTGAAAGTTGGTGGGGTCGGCCTCGAGTACCTTCACCACGCGGCGCTGGGTGGTGAAGTAGTCCTCGCTCTCGCGGCGGGCAAAGCAGTAGTAGACCTGCTGACGGTCTTTGGCATAGTGACCATCCAGCACCACGAAGCTGCCACCGTCGCTGCCCGAAATGGGCAAGCCCCTAAAGTAGCCGAACCGCTGGCTCCGGGCGAACTCGCCACTCAGGGGAGTCAGGCGCTCGCCGGGCTGGAGCTGCAGTGGCTGGTCGCGGTAGTACCAAGTGCCGCCGCGCTGCTGGTAGGGTTCCTTGGAGCCGCAGCCTGTGAGGAGCGAGATCAGCCCCAACATCACCGCGCCCAGACCTTTCATCGCTCGTCCCATTGCCCAGCCTCCCTGTGTTTGGGCGCGTCAGGCAATTTTAGCCCGACGCGCCTCCAAAGCTCCCTATGCTTACGGCTTGAAGAAGGCGATGAAGCCTTGGTTGTTGGAGCTGCCCACCACCGCGATGGTTCCGTTGGGCGCGATGGCCATTCCAGTAACCACTTCGTCGCCCCCGAGGTCGCGGATGACCTTACCCCCGAGGCCAAAACCCTGGCTGAGGCTGCCATCATTGTTGTACTTGACGATGGCGATGTCGCGCTGACCGTTGGGGTTGGTGGTGTGTCCGGCCACGATAACTGCACCGTTGGAGGCCGATTCAACAGCGGCAGCGACATCCTTACCGCTTCCGATGGAGGTGGTCACCATACCATCACCGCCGAAGCTGTTGTCCAAAACCCCGAAGGAGTTGAGGCGGGCAACCGCGAAGTTGGGTTTGCCGCTGGCGCTCTTGGCATAGCCCGCAGTCACCAGCGTTTGTGCGTTGGGAAGGCAGAGCAGGTCATACACCGCACTGCCGCCTTGGTCGGGGTCGAAGGCCGCGATGCCGTCGCCACTGAACCCGCCAAAGAGGCCGGTGTTGCGGTAGGCCAGCACGACCGAGCGCTCTTTCCCGGCGGCGGTAGCGTTGCCGCCTACATATTGGGTTTCGCCCAGCGTACAGGTGGTCGCGGCTGCCGAGGCGGTGGTGTTGGGGATCACCGTGTTGAGCTGGGTGGTGGTCTGGTAGCTCGAGTCCATCGTGCCGCTCGAGCTGATCATCCCCAGGCCAATTCGCACCGAAGGGGTGTTGATGTAGCCTGCGGCGAACAGGTTGGCGGTGCCAGCAGCGATGCCGTTGAAGCAGCTAATGGTGTTGTTGGCGTAGAGGGTGTAGAAGCGGGTTCCATCGGGGCCGAAGTTGTTGTCGGGAGCGCCAGTGGAAACCAATCGCTTGTTCACAAAGGCTTGGCGGGTGGAGAAGTTAGCGTTGATGTCACGGCGGCGGGCGCAGCCGCTGACATACATACCGTCGCCTGCCACGGTTAGGCCGGTGACAGTGACCTCGTACTCGACCCCCATGCGCTCGCCCAGCACCTGGTTTTGGTAGTAAATTTCCCAACCGTAGTTGCTCATCCCGAAGCTGATGTCGTCGTCGCCGTTGGGCAGGATACGCAGCACGCTGCCGTTGTATGAGGTATTGCCGTTGTATTTGGTGGAACTCATCGCCGCGACCGCGAACTTGCCGTCGGGCAGTGCCACCACGTCGGTAAAACGGGTTGACAGGGTGGGGATGGCTTCCTTGCTCAGGAGGAACTTGTGGGCGCTGACAAAGGTGCCGTGGATGCCGCTGATGGTGAGGGTGAAGTTGTCCACCTGCACCTGCTCGCCCGCTGCCTGGGCGAACACCGCGAACTGGGCGGGGGTCTCGGCCAGCGCGTTGTGCGAGGCCTTGAGGGTCAGGATGGCGTTGGTCTCATTGCCGCTGAGGGTGCTGGGATTGAAGTTGGCGGTCACGCCAGGCGGGATGATGCCCGCGAACAGCTTGACGTCTTTGCTGTAGCCGCCGATGCGGTTGATTTTGACGGGCACGTCAAAGCTCTTGCCCTGCTCTACGCTCAGGTAGCCCGCTATCACGCTCAGGGTGTAGGAGCCGCTCGAGACGGGCGCAGTGACGTTCACTTGCAGGCTGGCGGTGGCGCTCACCGCGCCGATGCTGGTCTGAACAGTGAGGTTCTTGGTACCCAGGCCCACACCGGGGGCTACCGTTAGGGTGAGGCTCGCGCCGGACTGGTTGGCGGGGAGGGTGTTGGGCGCGAGGGTGATCCCGGCGGGCGGGTTGATCAGCCCCACCGCGACCTGGCCGCTGATGTTGGTGCGCTTGACGGTCAGGAAGACCGAGGCGCTCTTGCCCTGAGGGACGCTGAGGCTGAAGGGCTGGAGGGTGAGCTGCTCGAGCTTGGGCGCACCCGGCACGCTCACGCTGAGGTTTTGCAGCCCGGAGGTCACCACACTGCCATCGTTGAGGGTGGCCTTGGCGATCAAGCTGATGCTTTGGGTGTTGCCTGCCGCCACCCCAGTGCTTTGCTCGGTGGCGTTCCAGCTCATCCCGTAAGGGGCAGTGGTGTCCTCGCCAATCAGGGTCGCGCCCCGGAAGAACTCCACCTTGCTCACGGTCTTGCTGCCCAGGTTGCTAAAGCTGCTGCTGAGTTGGACGGTTTCGGGGGTGGTGATTTGGGCTTTGTCCAGCGAGAAGGCCAGTTCGGTTGCACCCGCTACCGGAGCCGCCGCGATGGTCAGGGCCAGCGGGACGGTGGCGATCTTGCTGTCTGACTCACCGCGCACCACGACCTCGAGCGGCCCGCCCACCACAGCACCACTAGCGCTCAGATTGAGGGTGGCCTCGCTGTCAGCCCCTTTGAGGGTCAGGGCTTGGGCGGAGACCCCAGCAGGCGGGTTGACCAAGCTGATAACAATGTCGCCACTAAAACCGTTGAGGTTGCTGCGCTTGACCTTTACGCCCGCACTCTGCCCGTTTTGCAGGACGATGCCGGAAGGCTCGAGGGTCAGCACAAAGGCCGCGCTCGAGGCGGTGGCTTGTACGTTTAGGCTGTTGCTGGTCAGGCTGCTGCCATCGTTTAGGGTGGCTTTGGCACTCAGGCTGAGGGTAGCCGAGGCCCCCTCGGCCACGCCTGCGCTCTCGGCGGTGGCGTTCCACACAAACGAGGCCCCTTGGCTCTCGCCGATTTTTTGGTCGCCGCGAAAGTATTCGATTTTGTCCACAGCCTTGTCGCCGATGTTCTCGAGGGCCACCGCCAACTCGAGCACATCGGGCAAGGTTAGCTCGCTCTTGTTGCTGGACAGGCTAAAAGCCGCCACTCCGGGCTGGGCTTGCGGGGCTTGGGGTGCGCCGCCGCAGGACGCGAGGACGAAAGCGAAGAGTGCGCTGAGGAGGTATGGGGTGAGCGGAGTCAGTTTCATAAGACGGTTCCTGGAAGTGGGGGCGTTCATAGGATGTAGTTTGAAAATTGGGGCGTGGCCTGAGCGTGGCTTGGAGGAAAACGGCTCGAGCCACGCTGTTATTGGGCACGAAGGTCGTCCAATCAGAACACCAAAACAGTGTCATTCTGAGCGGAACGTCATCGTTGCTGCGTCGGCCTCGTTGTTCGGTTGGGCAGTGGAGCGAAGAATCTCCCACGGCGTTCGCTACGGAATTTCCCGCTGGTACAGTCTGGTCAATCGGCACGAGGAAACCACTGTCACTACCAGCCGAAAGTGGGCGAGCTTGATACAGTGTGAGATTCTTAGCTACGCTTTCCTACCGAGTTTCGGGGTGGTTGCAGTGATGGTGACGCTGCGCCAGCGCTCTCGCCAAAGAATGACAACGGTTTTTTGGAGTGAGTTGGCGACCAGTTCTTACTGTTAAAAGGGGGTTGGTCGGGCGAAAGGGGGAAATGAAAAACCTCGAGACGGAGCTAGACTCGTGGGCAGTTTGAACTTTGGTTATCGGCTAAGAGTTGGGCCGTCCACCGCGCTGATAGGCTTTCTCGAGCGCGGGCTCGAGGCCGCTCAGCTCTAGCTGCCGCTCCTCGAACACAGCCGTGCAGGCCTCGAGGCTCACGTAGACCTTGAACGCCGAGGGGTGGTCGCCTGGATACTTGCGCAGGTTCAGCCGTACCACCGTCCCGTTCTCCCAAAACGCATCGTCCAGCGACCAGTTGCCGTCCTCAAAGCGCAGCAGCACCTCCCCAGTGCGGCTGTCCAGAATCTCGGGGCTTTCAATCCAGTGCGACATACGGGCTTCCCAGAGGTGAACTTGGATCAGGTAGCGCCCGTCGGGTGAAGTGGAACGAAGCTCGGTCATTTAACGAATGCCTTTGCGCACGGTGGTGGTTTGCAATTCCTGTGCGACTTGATGCAGGTGCTGGCCCAGTTCTTCGACCCGGCTGTAGTAGCTGCGATGGCCCGAGTGGATGTCCTCGAGGCAGGCCCGCAGCCCGCCACCCGGCTTGAGCCACAGGTGTAACAGCAGCGAGGCCCGGCTAGAAGGTTTGGGGTGGTTGGCACACAAATGGGTTTGGCTCATGTGATCCTCCCGTACAGCGACAGTCCGCCGACGATGGAAGAAGGGTACAAATTGGGGCGTAGCCTGAGCGTGGCTTGTCGGTTCAGTGTCCGTGGTGCACCTCGAAATCACTCGAGTTCTTTCAGAAGTCGTCGTGCCTCGAACGCCAAGACCAACACACTTGGAATTTCTTAGATGCTAAAGAAGATCTAGCTTGTTTCTCGAGCCATACGTTCAGATTCGAGAATCTTGCCAAACCTCTCAGCCCAAGGATGCTGGGATAGTTGCAAAGACTGTTCTTGGGTCAGGTATCGCCAGCGTAGCAAGTCCACCCACGCGGCGCCTGCCATGAACGTATCAGAGTCGTCCTCAATCAGCCTTAAGAACTCCTCGAGCTGTGCTTGAGTAAACCCTTGGTGGGTTCGCAGAATTTCCCGAAAGGCGGCATACCGTAAGTGCTCGGTCGGGCTGCTTTCGGCGATGTAGTTCTCGGCGGCCTGTATCAGCCACCCCTCGGCAATCAAGCCCGAAGAACGCCAAGACGCACCAAAGCCCAGCTCGGTCAGGGTTTGCTCAGCATTTATGGGTTGATCACCTCATTCACCTTAAGCGCAACGGCCCTCATGGTGGCAGGGATGGCGGCGATGACGATTTCGCTGCGGTTGTCGGAGCGGTTGCGGGTTCCGCCCGCGCCTGTGGCTTCCACACGGCGCACCAGCTTGCCGCTGAAGTCCACGATACTCACCGTGGCCTTGATCTCAGCGTAACCAATGAAACCACTTAGCAGGGGCGGGTCTTTGATGGTGGGCTGGGAGTAGATAAACACCACGTAGTTGGCTCTGGCTGCTGATGCCAAGCGCACCGCATTGTCCACATCGGCTTTGGTGCTGTCATTGTAGAGCAGCCCGTAGTCCCGAAACGAATCATCGCTGGCCAAAACCGTGTAGCCAAGGTCTTGAAAGCTTTGGCTGGCGTTGCGCAGGGCATCCTGGTAGCTAACGTTGCGGTCTACATTGATGACCAAGCGCACATTGGACGGTGCGGGCTTGGCAGTGGGTTGGGCGGTGGGCACACAGGCCGTGAGCAAAACCAGCAGCGTAAGAACAAACCATTTCATGTAATCACCTCGAGACACTTTCATACCGAGGAGATTAGCTGCCCGCTCTCGCGCCGCTGTCACTGGAACCTTGGCCATGTTGGCAATACCCGAAATTTACTCTGCTGCTTCGCGCCTTATGCCCAAGGCTTTGAGCTCGATGCCCTACCCGCGCAACGTGGGGAGGTCGGCCTCGAGCCGATTGAGTTGGCCTGGTTCCGTTCAGCCCATTAGACCGATGCGTCTCAGAGAGGTTCCCACACATACTTCCTAAAACCTTTGTTGATGTAGAGCGGTTGCCACGAACATTCGGTACGGCGGTTGGTGCCAGACCGAGTGCAATACTCCCCTTTAACCCACGCTTTAGCGCCCGCTTTGGCGCAGCATCGTCGGCGGAGTATGGGTGGTAAACACGATACGGAGTAGATTATCTGCCGCCGTGAGGGAGGCAATGGGAGAAACGCGACAAGACCTAGGCTCCAGCCTGACACAGCAGGCCTCCAGTGTCCCCGGTTCCCTGCCTGGCAACCCCATGTGGGCGAGAATC
The DNA here is from genome assembly GCA_033762915.1 of Meiothermus sp. Taxonomy (GTDB): domain Bacteria; phylum Deinococcota; class Deinococci; order Deinococcales; family Thermaceae; genus Meiothermus. The sequence goes on from JANRLD010000107.1 coordinate 30,140, forward strand.
TGCCCGCACCCGAACTGGGCCACCGCCCGACTCTACCAAGCCCATGGCGTAAACCGGCACCTTCGTGCAAGGGGCAGCGTAAAACCCGGTCGGCTATACCATCCCGTAGCCACAGTGGCGCAGCCCGCCTTGCATAAAGTGCAGGGTCTGTCGGAGCATCTGCTCGAGGGGGGGTGGGTTTTGCATCTGGTGCCAGCGCAGGGCCGACCCGAAGATCATCCAGGCCAGCATGGATGCCACGTGATCGGCCTCCATCATAGGGGCGTCGGCGGATTGGCGCAGTTTGCGCAGCCAGCTCTGCAAGATCACCTCGACCTTGTTGCGAATCTGCACCTCGAGCTGGGCCTGCATGTTGTCGTCATGGGCTTCACAGTCGGCGTAGATTTTGGTCAGATACCCAAACACGATTTCCAGCAGACCCCGCAGGTTTTCCGGCGTGAGAGTCGATGCGCTTTTTAGCTGTTGGCTGATGAGGGCATCGAAGCTCTCAGAAATCAGGCTTTGGAAGAGGTCGTCTTTGTCGCGGTAGTGGATGTAAAAGGTGGCCCGGTTGATTTCGGCCCGCTCGCTGATGTCCTGCACGGTCACCTGGCTAAAGCCTTGCTCGTTGACGAGAGCGAAAAAGGCAGTTTCGATGGCTTTCCTGGTCCGACGCACGCGGGGGTCGGTCCGCCCGGGGTTGATGGTCGACATTATGGGCTCCTTGTCGTCTATCCGACACTTCAGGCAATCTGTGCGTTGAAGTGCAAAGACACTGGGTGGAATTATAAACGACGCATGTCGGATAGTCGACATTTGTTGCCGACATCAAAAGGAGTACCAATGGATATCGTCTTGTGGATCGTTCAGGTTTTGCTGGCCTTGGCCTTCTTGGCGGCAGGCGCGATGAAGCTCACTCAACCCAAAAGTCGGCTGGTAGCCAACTTGAAGTGGGCGGAGGACTTTTCTGAAAGCAACATCAAGCTGATCGGCCTGGCCGAGGTGTTGGGTGCGTTGGGCCTGGTTTTGCCGATGTGGACTGGAATTTTGCCGTGGCTTACCCCGCTGGCAGCGGCTGGCCTTGCTGTGCTGATGATTGGGGCATCGGCAACCCACTTCCGCAGAAAAGAAACTATGGTGCCCAGCGGGGTGCTGGGAGTTCTGGCAGTTTTGGTCGGGCTGGGTCGCTTTGGGGGGTAGGGCGAACCACTTGGGTTTGCGTGTCGTTCCCTTTGTTTTTTGGGGACGGCCCACCCTGTCCCAAATCCTTCTTAACAGAGCCTGGGTAAAGCCCTGGCGGGTTCGCAATATCTCCCCATTAGCAGCGCAGCGGTAATGCCTGGTTGGGCCAGGTTCGGTCTGTTGTTTCTCTACCGCCAGCGTTTGGCCAATCAAACCGGGGCGGCTCAGGGGATGCGTGGGAACTGCGCTCAGGCCGCGCGGGCGGCCTCCTGCATCACCTCGGCCAGTTGGGTGTACACGGCGACCCAGGCCTCGCGCACCTCTTCGGTGAAGTGGCTGCCCAGCGTCTGGTCGAGGGCGTGCAGGAGCGCCCCGGCCACGGTGGCGTAGTGCTCGTCCGTCACGCCGTACTCGAGGTGGCGTACGCCCATACGCTGCACCGCTGGGATCAGCGCTTCGAAGCGCTCGGGGTCGCCCAGCAGGGTGTCGAGCATCTGGCCGAACTTTAGCTGCTGGAGGTGGATCTCGGTGGGGAACATCGGGCGCAGGTCGGGGTCGAGCTCGAAGAGGCGGGCGTAAAAGGCCGAGACGGCCCGGTCGAGGTCGGGCATCAGCACGACGAAGGAGCGGTGGGCAAGCTGAAGCTGCTGGGGGGTCATGCGCGGCTCCGTCGCCTCAGCTCGAGGTGGCGCAAAAGCGCGTCGGCCTCGAACTCGGGCAGGCTCTCGGCGAGGTTGTTGGCGGCCTCTCGGAAGGCATCGAGGTGGGCGGGGTCGAGCCGGGCCAGGGCCGCGTGTAGGTGAAGGGCCTCGAGCGGGGGAACCTTGCCACCCTCGAGCAGCGCCAGTCCCTCCTGGGGGCCGTCGCCCAGCCGCAGACGCACCGCCAGCAGCTCGGCCAGCGGGCCGGGGGACTGGCTGGAGGCGACTGCGACCGTGCGGGCCTTTTCGGTCTGCCCCAGTGCGTGGTAGGCCAGCCCCAGCGCGGCGCGGGCGGTGGTCTGGTCGTTGGGGCGGGCGTTGGGGTTTTGCAGCACCCGCTCCAGCACCTCCACCGCCGCCTCGGGCTGGCCCAGCGCGGCGCGGCAGTAGGCCAGTTCGGCCTCGAGCTCGAGGTTGTAGTCCACCCGCCCCAGCTCGGCACGGACGGCCTGAACCTCGGCGAGCAGCTCGAGGGCGGGCTCGGTGCGGCCCAGCAGGCGCAGCAGGTGGGCCAGGTGGATTCGCCGCCCGATTCGCCCGTCGCCCTCGGAGACCTGATCGCCCAGCAGGATGGACTCCCTGAAGGCCGCCAGGGCCTTGCCCAGTTCGCCGCGAGCTGCCCGAATCTGAGCCTCGCGGTGTCGGAAGACGCCCTCGAGGCGCGGCTCGCGGGGCTCGCGCACCAGCTCGAGGCCACGCTCGAGGCTCTCCAGCGCCCCCGCATAATCGCCGTAGTCCACCTTTAGGCCGATCAGGTTGAGGAGGTACGACTTCTCCTGGGTCCGGCTGCCGATCTCCCGCGCTCCCCGGATGGCCTGTTCCAGCAGCCGTATCCCACCGGCGGTATCGCCGGTCAGCCAGGCGTCGCGGGCGGCGGCGTTGAGCAGGATCAGGGGACCGCGACGGTCGCCGGCCTGTATGTACAGGGCCCGGGCCTCTTCGCGGTGGCGGGCAGCGTCTTCGAACCTGCGTCCCACCGAGGCCACCACGCCCAGGTCGTTGAAGGCGGTGGCCCGCATCTGGGGGGCGTCGGCGAGTTCGAGCTCGAGGACGCGCCTGAGCCGGACTTCGGCCTCGTCGTTGCGGCCCAGGCGGTGCAGCGCCCATCCCGCCACCAGGAGGAGCCTTGCGGCGGTCTTGGGCGGTAGGTGGGGGTCGGCGGCGGCCTGGTCGGCCCGCTGGGCAGCCTCCTTGATGCGGCCCTGGTCGATCAGGAACTCGCTTCGGGCAGCGATCACCTCGGCCTGCCCAGCGGGGGTGAGGCGCGCGGCGAGGCTCTCGAGGGCGGCCAGCTCGGCCTCCTGCCCGGCGGGCTGGGCCAGGTCGCGCTGCAGGCGCAGCCGCTGCAGGCGCACCCCCAGGGCGTGCTCATCGTCCAGCCCGTGCTCCAGCGCCAGCGCGTAGTGCTCGAGGGCAGCCTGATGGGCGTAGGTGCGCTCGGCGGCCTCAGCGGCCCGGACCCGCCAGGGTGCGGCCTCGGCGGCCCGCCCGGCCCGCTCGAGGTGGGCGGCGATGCGGGCGGGCTCGGCCCGGGCGGCCTCGAGGGTCTGGGCCATCCGGCGGTGGACGAGCCGGCGGCGCTCGGGGCTGAGGCTGTCCTCGAGGGTGCGCCGCACCAGAGGGTGACCAAACCGGTAGCCCGCCCCCTGCGGGGCCAGTAGCCCTGCCCTGAGCCCAACCTCGAGGGCCTCCGTCGCGGCCCACTCGTCGAGGGCCACGGTGGGGGCCAGGTGCTCCAGCGAGAAGCCGTCGTCGGCCAGGCTGGCGGCCTCGAGCAGGCGCTGGGCGGCGGGCTCGAGGCGGCGCACCCGGTCCAGGATCGCCTCGCGAACGCCGGGGGGGATGGGCAGCTCGGCGTAGTCGGCGGTCTCGGCGTCGTAGGGGGTGGACCAGCCGCCTTCGTCGGCCTGGAGCGCCCCGACCTCGTGGAGGTGGCGTAAGGTCTCGAGCAAGTAGAGCGGGTTGCCACCGGTGGCCTGGCGGAGGCGGTGCGCGAACAGCGGCGCGTCCGCCCCCGAGAGGGTCCGCACAAACGTGCGGACTTCGGCCTCGGACAGGCCCCCGAGCCCCACCCGCGTCAGGCGACCCTCGCGCCGCAGGCCCTCCAGGGCCTTGGACAGCGCGCCGTTGTCCTCGAGCTCATCGGGCCGCGCGGTGGCGATCAGCCGCGGCCCCAGCGGCGCCTTGCGGGCCAGGTGCAGCACCAGCTCGAGGCTGCTGGGGTCGGCCCAGTGCAGGTCGTCAAAGACCATGGCCCCGCCCGGCCCGGCCGCCGCCACCAGCGCCCGGCTGAGCGCCTCGAGAAAGCGGGCCTTACCCTCGGCCAGGGGCTGGCTTTGCACCAGGCTGGGCTCGAGTTCGGGCACCAGCCGGGCCGCTTCGCTGCGCCAGACCGCCTCGAGGCTTTCCAGTCGTCTGCGCTGCCGGGGGTCGCCCAGGGCGGCCCGCAGTGCCTCGGCGGTGGGGTAGTGGGGGGTCTGGAGGGCGATCTCCTGCGCCCGCAGCAGCAGCGGGGTGCCAAAGGTGGCCGCGAAGCCGAGGGCCAGCCGCGTCTTTCCCACCCCCGGCTCGCCCACCAGCAGTATCAGCCCCGGCCCACCCGCCTCCAGCGCCGCCCAGGCCTCCTTGCGCCCGATCAGGGGCGGGTTGAGGCTGAGGGCGGGGGCGGCCGGTCCCCTGGCGGCGGGCTCGAGCAAGGCCTCGGTCTGCCGCGCCCGCTCGGCCACCGCGACCGTCTCGGGGAGCGGATCTAGGCCCAGCTCGGCCTTGAGCAGCTTCTTGAAGCGCTCGAAGCGGCCCTGGGCCTTCTCCCGCTCCCCCAGCAGTCCATGCAACCGGACGGCCTCGCGCTGGTGCGACTCCTGCAGCTCGTCCTCGGCCAGCAGGGCCAGGTGGGCCTCGAGCGCCCCCCGCAGGTCGCCCGCCGCCTCGAGTGCCCCCGCCTGGCGGTTCAGGGCGGCTCGGCGGGTCTCGGCCAGCTGCTCGCGGCGGAACTCCAGCCACTCCCCGAACTCCAGCGCTTCCAGGGGGCCGAAGCCCTCCAGCAGTGGCCCCCGGTACAGCGCCAGTGCGCCCGCGAGGTCGCCCGCCTCCAGCCGCGCCTCGAACTCGGCCACGTCGGTGTGGACGGGCGGGTTCAGCCAGACCGTCTCGGCGTCGGAGTCCAGCCAGCCCCCGAAAGCCGGTCGAAGCTCCCGCGAGAGTACCTGCCGCAGGTTGCGCCGGGCGGTCTCCTCGCCCAGTTCCGACCACAGCAGGTCGGCCAGCTTGGAGCGGGGGGTACGGCCCTCGAGGGCCAGGTAGACCGCCAGTGCCGCTGCCTTGCGCACCGGCAGCCGCACCGACCGGCCCTCAAGCCTGAATTCAAACTCCCCCAACAGTCGCGCTTCAATCACGTCCGCCCACCCCGCGTTGTGTGCTGGCGCAATCCTACAGCCAAACTCAGAAAAGTTTTGGTCAATCACGCTTGGCGTTACGGGTTGGGCGAGTGAGGCGGGGACGGGACTTGACCCTGATGCGGCTCCTACCTGCCGGTCTTTCGGCCCTGCTTGTAGCTAGATCTGCTGTCCCTCGCGTCGGCCTGGTCGGTGGGGGGCTGAAGCATCTCGAAGGTCGGGGCATCTGCTCCGGGAACCTCGTGGCCCTCGTAAAACACCCGGCTGCCGGTCTTGGCGTAGCCCAGCCAGAGCACCTTCAGCTGACCTCCGTCCGCCACCCTAAGCGGCTTTCCGGCGTGGTAGGCCCGCCCGGCGTCCCTGGCGTAGCCGCCCTCCAGCACCTCGAACGAGTCCGCCCGCGCCCCCTCGAGCCCCCAGGCCAGCACCGCCGGGGGCGGGAGGCCCAGGTCGACGAAGGCGTAGAAGAGATGGGCCTTGTCGCGAGCGTAATGGTCGTCCAGCGCAACGAAGCTGCCGCCGTCGCTGCCGGGGATGGGAACGTCGTTGTAGTAGCCGGAGAAGCGGTCTTGAGCGAACAGGCCGTGGTTCAGCAGCTCGAAGCTGGCCGCGTCCCGCACCTCGAAGGGCACGCCCTCGAAAAAGACCTTCTGGCTGTCCTTGGCGTAGCCGCGCCGCATCACCCGGAAGCTGGCGGGATCGGCCTCGAGCACCTTCACCACGCGGCGCTGGGTGGTGAAGTAGTCCTCGCTCTCGCGGCGGGCGAAGCAGTAGTAGACCTGGGCGCGGTCCCGGGCGTAATGGCGGTCGAGCACCTCGAAGCTGGGGCCGTTGCTGCCCGAGATGGCCAGCCCGCGAAAGTAGCCGTGCCGCTGGCTTCGGGCAAACTCACCGCCCAGGGGGGTCAGGCGCTCGCCGGGATGGAGCTGAAGGGGCTGATTGCGGTAAAACCAGACGCCGCCGCGCTGCTGGTAGGGCTCCTTGGTGCCGCAGCCGGTCAGCAGTGTGAGCAGTCCCATTGCCAGGGTACCTAGTCCCTTTGCGGCCAGTTTCACGTCTTTGCTCCTTGGGGCGGGTTGGCCTGATGCCAGGCTGCCCACAGGACCCGGGGTTTCCCCCAGGCTCACCGGGCATAGCTCGAGGGCTGCCGGACCGGGGTGGGGGGCATCTGGAAGGGGGCGGGGGCGGCTTCGGGCTCTTGGGCGTCCTCGAAGCTGACCCACTCGCTGAAGTTGCTCTCGGCGGCCAGGGCGGCGGCCTTGGCGCGGTGGGCGCGGCTCTCGGGGGTGCCGAAGATGGGGCGCAACGGGCCGTAGTCGGAGGCCTCGAGTCGGGGCTCGAGGCCCTTGCTGCCGAAGATGGGCCGGAGGGCGGGGTACTTTTCCTCAACGGGCTTGGCCCTGGCCACAGGCTCGTCGGCGGGGGCCTGGACGGGCGTGAAGGCCTTCGCGCCGTAGAGGGAGCGCGGCGGGCCGTAGCGGTAGGGCCCCGAGACCGGCTGGGCTGGCTGGGCCACCTGGGCCAAGGGGGTTTTGGCCTGGGCGGGCCTGGCTATGGGGGTATGCAGTGCGGGTTTATGGACAGTGGCTGCAGGGGTGCGGGCGGCCGAGAAGAGGGACAGGATGCCGTGGAAGAAGGAGCCGCGGTGGGCGTGGTGGGGGGCTGCTAGGGTGGCGTTCATGGCTTTCAGTATGAAAAACGGGGCGTGGCCGGGGCGTGGCCTGGGGCCCGCGGCTCAGGCCACGGGCTTGGGCCGGGCCGAGGAGCGGGTCGGACGTAGGGCGTGCAGGAGGGGCTCGAGCCAAGCCACGGGGGGGCGGGCGGCCTGCCGAGCCAGGGCTTGCTGGGCGGCCTCGCGGTGCAGCCGCTCGAGGTGCTCTTGGGTGTGGGGGAGAAGGAAGTGGGGGTTCATGGGTTGCTCCTTGGGGGACTAGCGGATGCCTTTGCGGTTAGGGGCGGCTTGGAGTTGCTCGGCCATCTCCCGAAGCTGGGTGCTGAGGTCTTCCAGGCGGCTGAAGTACAACCGCCGGCCGGTGTGGGTCTCCTCGAGGCTGGCCCGCACGCCCTGATCGGACTCGAGCCACAGGTGCACCACCAGCGAGGTTCGGCGGGACGGCTTGGCGGTTAGGGTGGTCTGGCTCATGGGTTCCTCCTGCGTTTGGTCGGTGTCGGCACACTTCGCCACTGCCTGGCCAAGGGTACCGAAAGCGCCGTGGCCTGGGCGTGGCCCAGCGGGGCAACCTGCAGGGGCGAACCCCACCGCGATGCCTGGCGGCGAACCACGCGGCCACTGCCCCAGGCCCGCCGTGCACCAAAGAGGGGCCAGGTACAAACCCCCAAGGCGGAGTTCAGGAGCGGTTGCGGCCGCTGGTGGAACACCGGCCTGCGGGGGTGGACTGGTCCGGGCGGAACGCGTGTGGCCCTCGAGCCCACCCGGCAAAAGAGCCGCGACGCTCGACCGGCGTCTCTCGGCCCGGGCTTCAGCACCCGCTCCCGGCTACCGAACCGCCTCGCGCCGCATGCCTAAGGTCTTGAGCTCGATGCCCTGCCCGCGCAAGGCCGCGAGGTCGGCCTCGAGGGTGCGAACCGAGACCCCCAGCACCTCGGCCAACTCGCTTTGCATGGGGACGGCCCCTTGGGCGGCAGCCTCCAGCACCAGCCGCCTTAGGCGGTGCTGGCGCAGCCCCACCTTGCCATCTTGCGAAAAGTGCTGCTTGTCCGAGGCTTCACTGTCCAGCGTCCAGACCAGCGGGATTTTGCTCGAGCCGTCGGCCGAGGTAAGTTCTACCGTGGCGGTTTCAACGGTTTGTTGCTTCCACAGCTCGAGCACCGCTTTGGGGTAGTGGCTCTGGAGAAAATCCTGGCGGTGTTGGGCGTCTTTGAAGTTGGCCGCAAAGGCCAGTGTAACCAGCCGTGCGGCCTCGAGGTCGGTGGCTTGGCCTTCGACCAAGAAACGCACGTAGTGCCACCAGATAAGCCCAAAAGCCCTGCCCAGGGCGGCTTTGTGCGGTGTGGCTTGGGCCAACAGGGCTCTGGCCTCGGCCGGCAAACCCGCAAACCAGGCCATCTCGGCGGCAAACACTTGCAGGAGAACCTGGTTGGCCGGATTATTGGCAAAGACCTGGATGTTGGTCAGGAGGTAGCCGTAGCCCTCGAGGTAGCGCGACTGCGCCCGGCGAACCACCGCCATCACCGTACGGGCTTTAACCTCCCCGTCGCCCTTTCCCTGCCCTTCTACCGCCGCCATCACCGGTTGCATCAGGGCCTCGGCCTCGGCGGGACGCTCCAAAAAGGCCAGCAACTCGGCCAAGGTCGAGAGGTAATAGGCCGTACGGTTGGGGTCGAGTTGGCCTTGACGTACCTGGGCCAGATCGGCCATTTCCTCGGCCCAAGCCAGGGCTTCCCGGTACTGCCCGGTCATTTTTTGAACCAGGGTCAGGTTCTGTAGGGCCAGCGAAAGACTGACAGTGTTGCCCACGATCCGGCTGGCCTCGATCTGACGCTTGAAGGCCTCGGCGGCCTCTTCATAGCGGTCTTGGAACAAGTACAGCAGACCCCGATTGGAGTGCAGCGAAAGCTCGAACCCCGCCAGTTCGGGATGCTGGTTGAAGAGGGTTTCGGCCTGGTTGAGAGACTGCTCGAGGGCGCTCAGGTTTTTCTGCCGCCCGTAGCAGGTCATTAGCGCGTTAAGGGCCCCGAAGCGAAGTCGGCTGGCCAGGCCGTAGCTCGAGGCGAGAAGCTGAGCCCGCTCGGCCAGGGGTAGGGCAGACACCGGATCAACGAACCGTCCCGCCAGGGTGAGTGCGATGGTGTTGAGCATCTGTACTTCGTGCTCTAGGTTGCCGCTGTTCTTGGCCTCGGCCAGCGCCGATTCAGCAGCGGTGCGGTATCCCGATACATCCCCCTTGGCGGTAATCGCCTTTAGCCTCAGCAGATGGGCATCAAAGACCAACTCGTCGAGTCCGGCCCGGCGGGCGGCGGCCTCGAGTTCATCGAGCTGATCCAGCACTTCGCTGCTGGGGTTTCGGGTATAGCGGAGGTGCTGTTGGAGTAGGCGCAGTTGCAGTGCCTCCGCCGATGCTTGGGCAGAATCGGGCAGGTGCTGTTGCGCCTGCTCTAGGTATCGGTCGGCCTGTGGCAACGAATCATGGCTGAGGGCCTCTCGAGCCGCCCGCAGGTACAACGTGGTACAAGCCTCCAACATCCCGGCTTCGCGGGCGTGGAGGGCTAGGGTGGCGCTGGGTTCTGTACCGTTCGATAAGGCCTTAAGCGCTTTGCCATGCCAGGTCTGCCGCCGCTCCGAGCCCATCCCCTGGTAAATCAGCGAGCGAATCAGGTCGTGTTGAAAGCACAGCTTAGTGTCTTCCTGGTGTAGCAGACGGGCCTCGAGCAACTTCTGTACCGGCGGCACAAAGTCCAGCATGGCTGCCCAAACTGCACCATCAAACGCGTTTCCCAACACGCTGGCGGCCTCGAGGGCTTGCCTTGAGCGCTCATCCAGCCGCTCGAAGCGCTGGCGCAGCAGCCCCTCGAGGTGCTCTGCCGAGCCGCTGCCCCGCAGCAGTTCGCCCAGCACCAACGGGTTGCCACTGCTCAGGCGGTAGAGGTGCTCGAGTTGGTTTTTGTCTAGGGTTTTGCCCAAGCTCTTGGCCAGGGTTTCGCACTCCTCGAGACTCAGGCCAGAAAGCTCGAGATGCAGCACCGACCCCTCGCGCTGCAGGTTGGAAAGCGCCTCGAGGGCGAAGGGTTCGCCGTGTAGCTCCTGGCTGCGATGGGCTAGCACCAGCAGAAGCTGCTGCTGGCGGGCCAACCGCGCCAGCACCGGCAACAAAGCCCAGAACAGGTCGCCTGCCCATTGCAGGTCATCGAGCAACAGCACCACAGGCTCGTCCAGCTTGAGCAGCCAGCGTTCTAGGGCCGCACCCACCGCGCTGGAAGACGAGCTTAGGGCACGGTCGGGGGCAGCCTCGAGCAGTGGCCTGAGGGTCTCGCGCATCAGCGGCGAGGCCACTTCCAGCAGCAGACCGGCCTCACGCATGGCGGCGTCGAGGGGGGCATAGGGGGTCTCGTGTTGTTCGCTGGCGGCCCCACGCAACACCGCCAGGCGGTGCCACCGGGCCAGTTGCGCTGCTTCCTCTAGTAGCCGGGTTTTGCCCAGCCCCGGTTCGCCCTCCAGCAGCATGATCCCACCCTGTCCAGCCCGCAACTCCTCCAACCGGTCGGCAAAGGCCCGCAGTTCCTTAGTGCGCCCCACCAGCGAGCGGTAGCTCTGGTCGCTGGGCCGCAGGCTGTGCACAAAGGCTTGGGTCTCGCGCCGGGGCATCAGGTTCAGTTCGCGCTCCAGGGTTTGCTTAAGGGCTTCGTACTGCGCCAGGGCGTCTGCAGTGCGGTTCTGAGCGGCATAGAGGCGAATCAAGGCGGTGTGGGCTTCTTCGGAAAGGGGGTCGGCGGCCACCCAGCGCTGGGCCAACCGGAGGGCCGTTGGGGCATCGTTGATGCCTGCAAAGTGATCGAAGGCTTTGTGCAGGCCACGCAAAAACAACTCGCGTAGCTCGGTACGCCACTCCTCGAGCCAGGCCACGTCGCTATCTTCGAGCAAGTCGCCCCGGTACATCTCCAATGCCGCCAGCCAGTGCTGGGGATCGGTGCTTTGGATTTGCTGACCGAACCGTGCGGTATCCAGGCTCAGGTGCTTTAGCCCGAGGGTACGGGCATCGCCCACCAGGTGGGGCTCGAGTTGGGGAAAGTCGCGCTTTAGGCGGAAGAGCGTGTTGGTCAGTCGGCGGCGGGCCTGGTCGTCGTCCTCGTCGGGCCAGAGGGCGCGGGCCAGACGCACTCGAGTGGGCAGACCATCCGCCCGCCCGTGCAGCGCCAGCCAGGCCAGCACCAGCGCCCCGTACCCCAGAACCGGATGCTCTTGGCCCAACACCACCAGCCGTGGCTGACCCAGTAAATGCAGTTGCACGCCCTACAGTATGGCACCGGGCGGCTCAAAATTGCTGGGGGTTTAAGGGCTTCTCAAGTCAAACGCCAAAATGCCTCGCCGAAACGCCCGCAGGGAGTGTGCCAGGGACGCATTTACCGTACCCGCCAGGTTCGCACTTCTACCCTGGAGCAACTCATCGCATTTTCCAGCATTACCTCCCTCGCGGCGGCAAGTAATGTGCTTCCTGCAGCGGGTTTTGCTGCAGGGCGTATGCGTGGGAACCGCTCTCAGTGGGCTATCTCACGCCGCATGCCCAGGGTTTTGAGCTCAATGCCCTGCTCACGTAAGGCTGCGAGGTCGGCCTCGAGGGTGCGCAGGGTGACCCCCAGGGCCTCGGCAAGATCGGCCTGGGTGGGCACGGCCCCCTGCACGGCGGCCTCGAGTACCAGCCGTCGAATGCGGTGATGGCGTAGACCCACCTTTCCTCCCTCGGCAAAGCGCTGCTTGTCTGAGGCTCCGCTGCAAAGCGTCCAGACCACCGAGACCTTACTCGAGCCGTCCGATGCCGGGAGTAGGGCGGTGAGGGTCTGGAGGTCTTGCCGCTGCCAGTGCTCACAGACCGTCCGGTGGTGCGGAATTTCGAGCAGAATACTGTTGCGGAAGGAGGGATTGCGAACCTTGCCAGCCGCCGAGAAGAGGATCTGCCGGGCCTCCTCGAGGCTGGCCGGTTTTTCGTGCAAGAGGTAGTCCACCAGATGCCACAAGACCGACTTGCCCCGGGCTTCGGGTGAGTTCTGCAAGGCCTCGAACCGCTCGAGGCAGGCCTCGGACTCGGCCCTGTTGCCCGCAAGGCAGGCCGCGTGCGCTGCGTGCAAGAACCACGACTGCGAGGCCCTGGGGTTGTCGCGCAGTCGGATAGCGGCCATGTAGGCGGCATAGCTCTCGGCGTAGGCGCACCGGGCGAGGTGGAGCTGGCCCAGCGCCTCCCAAGAACTCACCGCACCTGGGCCAGTGCCGCCCTGCAAAAGCCAGTCCATGATGGGCCGCAAGACCTGCTCGGCCTCTGCGGTCTGACCCAGCAGGGCGTGAAGCGAGGCCAGCCGCGCGAGGTGGGTGGCCAGCATGTGGGGTTCCACGTTCTGGGTGTGGGCTTGCGCCCGCTCGGCCAGCTCCTCGGCCCAGACCAGGGCGGCGCGGTACTGCCCTAACTGCTTCAGGGTTGAGATCAGGTTCTGCAGCGTCGCTGAGACGCCGTAGGGGTTGCCCATGGTTCGGTGCATCTCGAGTTCGGCCTCGCGCAGCGGCAGCGCGTCCTCGTCGCGGCCTTCGTTGGTGGCGATGAAGTGCTCGAAGAACAGCGCCCGGTAGCGCAGCAGTTCCAGCTCGGGGTGCTTCTCTAGGAGGCCTTTCAGCCGCTCGAGGTAGGGCCTGGCCAGATCGTTGTGGTTCTGCCTGAGATGACAGATCATCACCGTGCAGAGCGCCTCGAAGTGCATGCCGGGGGCGACTTGGCTGGTGTCGCACAGGCTCAGCGCCCGGAGGGCCAGCGGCAGCGCAGCGTCGGCCTTGTAGAAGGTGTTGGCGCTCTTAAGCGCGACGATGTGGGTAGCCTCGATCTCGAGTCTGGGGTCGCCGACTTGCCTGGCCAGCTCGAGCATCTTCCCGCTGGCCTCGTTGAAGCCCTGGGCATCCCCCCTGGACTCGTAGGCCGCGATCTTCAGCCCGAACAGCGAGGCCACGATGTCGTAGCGACCCTCCGCCAAAGCCAGCTGCTCGAGGTGCTCTACTTCCTCGAGATATCCGGTTGAAAGACGCATCTCATCGTTCAACTTGAGCTGAACGATTCGGGCACGAAACAGGCTGCCGTCGAAGCGGTTGGGATCAAATGGCCGAATGCCAAACACCCGCTCAACGTACTTCTTGGCCTCGCGAGACGAGCCCAGTTTGAGGGCTTCCTCACCCGCCTGACACAGGTAGGCAATGGCCTCCGGGGCGCGACCGGCGGCCTCGGCGTGGAAGGCCAGGTTGGCGGCTCGAGCATAGGGCTTGAGCACCTCGAAGGCTTTGGAGTGCCAGGCCTTGCGGGTGGCCTCGCTCATCTGCTGGTAGATGAACACGCGCATGAGGTCGTGCTGAAAAGACAGCCCGTGCGCGGTTTGGAGCACAAACCGCGACTCCTCCAGGGCCAGCGCCGGCAACTCGGCCTCTATCATCGCCTCCCAGATCATCCGGCTGGGGCTGGTACCCAGCACAGACCCTGCCTCCAAGGCCCGGCGCAGGTGGGGCTTGAGCTGCGCGAGGCGGGTTTGCAGGAGGCCTTCGAGGTGTCCGTCGGCGCTCTGGCCCGAGAGCAGCTCGAGATAGACCAGCGGGTTGCCGCCGCTGAGGCGGTAGAGGCGGTCTAGCTCGGCGGCGTCTAGGGTTTTCCCAAAGCCTTTGGCCATTGCTGCGCATTCTTCAAGGTTCAGGCGAGCGAGCTCGAGGTGCAACACCGCGCCCTCGCGGCGCAGGTTACCGAGGGCCTCGAGGGCGAACGGCTCGCTATGCAGCTCGTGGCTGCGGTAGCTGAGCACCAGCAGCACCTGCTGCTGTCGCGCCAGCCGCCCCAGCACCGGCAGCAAGGCCCAAAACAGGTCGCCCGCCCACTGCGCGTCGTCGAGCAGCAGGGCCAGCGGCTCGCCCAGCCTGTGCAGCCAGCGCTCGAGGGCCGCCCCCACGGCGCTCGACGAGGAGTTGAGGGCAGTCTCGGGACCGGCCTCGAGCAGCGGCCTGAGGGTCTCGCGGATCAGGGGCGAGGCGGCCTCGAGCAGGCTGGGCGAGCCTTGCAGGGCCAGGTCGAGGGGGGCGTAGGGGGTCTGGTGCTGCTGGCTGGCCGTGCCGCGCAGCACCGCCAGACGGTGCCACCGGGCCAGTTGCGCTGCCTCCTCCAGGAGCCGCGACTTGCCCACGCCCGGCTCGCCTTCCAGCAGCACGATGCCGCCCCTGCCTGCCTTGAGTGCTGCGAGCTGATCGGCGAGGGCCCGCAGCTCGTTGGTGCGCCCGACCAGGGGGCGGTAACTTTGGTCGCCGGGGCGCAGGCTGCGGGCGAAGGCCTGGGTCTGGGGGCGGGGCATGGTGCCCAGCTCGCGCTCCAGGGTCTGCTCGAGGGTCTGGTACTGCGCCAGGGCCTCGGCACTGCGCCCCTGGGCGGCATAGAGGCGGATCAGGGCGGTGTGCGCCTCTTCGGAGAGGGGGTCGGCGGATACCCAGCGCTGGGCGGTGCGGGTGGCGGCGGCGGGGTCGGCGTTCTGATGCTCGAGCAGCCTCTGCAGCCCGATCAGGAACAGCTCGCGCAGGTCGGCCCGCCACTCCTCGAGCCAGGGCGCGTCGCTGTCCTCGAGCAGGTCACCGCTGTACAGCTCGAGGGCCTCTAGCCAGCCAGCGGGGTCGGAACCGCGCATCTTCTGGCCGAAAGCCACAGTATCCAGTTCGACACCGCCCAGCCCCAGGGTGTGGGCGTCCCCGATGAGGCGACCCTCGAGTTCAGGGAAGTCGCGCTTGAGGCGGTAGAGGGTGTTGGTCAGGCGGCGGCGGGCTTGGTCGTCGTCTTCGTCGGGCCAGAGGGCGCGGGCCAGGCGCAGCCTCGAGGGCAGGGCGTCGGCCCTCTGATGCAGGGCCAGCCAGGCCAGCACCAGGGCCCCGTAACCCAGTACGGGCCGGCCCTCGCCCAGCGAGACCACTCGAGGCTGACCCAGCAGATGCAAACGCACGGGGAATAGTATTGCACCTCCCCTCCCATTCCAAAGTGCGATTTGGGCCGAAGTAAAGCCTTTGTGACCAAGTCTGCCGCCCAGTGGAAACAATGAGGGCATAATTTCGATGTTCCAATCTTCAGGTGCGAGGGGGATAAACACAGGCTTCGGAGCACTGTGGGCATAGACCACCCTACCTGTATGACTGATGTTTCGTTATTACATGCAGCAGGGAGCTTTTACTATTCAGGGTAGGCGAAACTGAGTCTGAACTTTTTACCTAAACTCTCTCCCCAGCGAGGATGCAACTTTCCCTCGGTGGAATACCTAACTGCCCATTTAATCTCTTGCTTTATCTGATACGCCAAATAATAGGCATACGCGGGAACTACATTGTCTAAAGTTTTTCGATCCAGCTTTTTGTTTTCAATGAGAGACTCTAAAGACGCTGGCATTCCGTCATGTCCAGTCATCCATATTTGAACACGAATGATGGAGTGGGTGGTTTCGATGATAATCAGACGCTTTAATTCTTTTCCCTTACCTGAAGTTGGCTGGATTTGCTTTCTATACACCTTTAGGCCAGTTGGCCCTAAAACATCTACTGGTTGTACGCTGAATAGCTTGTTATTAGGAAAACTGCTTTCATTAATGGTTACTCTGCTGATCATCTTTTTAGTGGTTAGTGGCGTAGCTTCTTCGCTTATTGCGCCATTTGGAAAGCCACTAACAAATTCTTCGTTTAACCATGATTCTTCGATCTTATGTAATTCTCCTATCCAATCAACGATTTTGTGCTCGAGGGAGTCCAAAATGCTCTCACTAGCCTCAGACCTTTCTAGGCCAGGCATTGTCCATAAACCATCCGAAGATATGAAATCAGTGATTCCTTTGCGGAAAACACCAGCAGAGTAATTTGGAGAACCACCAAGCCCCAAATGAAGGGGTCTGTTGTTATCTTTAATGACTACTATGTTTCCCTGATCCAAAAGAACAGGAGCGGGCCGATCAATATAAGCTGACTTAATACCCAAAAGTAGCGCTAAAATTGCTGCTGCTGTCACTGGAGTCAGTATTTGCTGAAGCTCCGCTGCAAAACTATTTATAAATGCATATCCAAAGGCTATTAATGCGACAACTATGATCACTAGCAGTAGGGCTATTGTCATACCTTTCTCCATGATCAAATCCTAATCAGGTTTATTCCACATTCTTCTCGATCAATGATAACTCAACCTAAACTCATTGGTGTGTTGATTTTCCGTCAGCTATTGCGAGCTAGTCAGGTAGGGAGGTCTGGTGCCACTTCGCCATACTAGACAAACTCGAGCCTTACCTAACTACTGACACACGAGAGAAAACATCCTTCCTATAAAGTTACTTCGACCTCGAAAAAACCCCCGAGCCATCCAGGCCACAGCGTAGGATTGCCGCACTCGAGCCTCATTTAGAGAACAGCTCGTTCCTGCTTCGACCAAAAGTAAAAACCCAACCCCCCCCAGCGCGGTATAATTCCCAGCTGACCCACCGTTCCGCCGACATCCAAGGAGAACCCCCTATGGCAGCCTACGTGATCGCAGACATCGAAGTCGTGGATGTGGCCGGATACGAGGAATATAGGCAGAAGGCCCCCGCCACCATCGCCGCGTTCGGCGGTCGCTACCTGGCCCGAGGCGGGGCCACCGAGGTCCTCGAGGGCACCTGGTCGCCCAAGCGGTGCGTAATCCTCGAGTTTCCCAGCATGGCGGTGTTCAGGGAGTGGTGGGCCTCGCCGGAATATGGGGCCATCCGCCCTATCCGCGAGCGAACCACAAAATCAAGCCTCATCGTCACCGAAGGGCTTTGAGGGCTTCGCGTCTGAATTGGTCGAGAGCGTTTGGCTCGAGGGAACCTGATACAGTACGTGAGGTAAAGCCAATTCCGACCCGGTGGGCGATTTGCAGGTAAACCCCTATTCAGTCTGAGGTTTGTCACTTTGATCGATGAAGCGAAGACCCGATGAAGACCGTACGCACCATGTGCCCGATGAACTGCCATCCGACGCTGTGCGGAATGCTGGTCGATGTCGAGAACAACAAAGTTGTTGGCGTTCGGGGTGACCCAGACAATCCCGACAGTCGTGGCTTCCTGTGCGTTCGTGGTCGGGCCGCACGTGAAATCATTGACAACCCAGCGCGGTTGCTGCATCCGCTGGTGCGTGATCGGCGCGAGGATTCGTTCCGTCGCGCCACCTGGGATGAAGCACTGAACCGCATTTGCACAGCGCTCGCGGCCGATGCGCCAGAAGCCACCGCCATCTGGCCAGGGCATGGGACATTCACAACCAACTACGGCACGCGCATCAACGCCCAGTTGTTCGCACGATTTGCAAACTTCCACGGCAGCCAGTTTTTCAACCCGACCATGATCTGTTGGGGGTTGGGTGCTTTTGGGTTGGCGCTCACCGGCATGCTCGAGACCCATACCAAAGAAGACATGGGCGAGCACTCGCACCTGATTTTGCTGTGGGGGGCCAACTTCGCCAGCCAGCCCAACACGGCACGCTTCGTCAACGCGGCCCGTGCCCGTGGTGCCAAGGTGGTGGCCATTGATGTTCGCCAGACCGAAGCCACAGCCAAGGCCGATGAAGTGCTGCTGCTGCGGCCTGGCACAGATGCCACCCTGGCCCTCGCGCTGATCCACGTGATTTGTGCGGAGCAGTTGTTCGACGCGGCCTTCGTAGACAAGCACACGGTTGGTTTTACAACCCTCGCCGAGCATGTACGGGCCTTCTCGCCGCAGTGGGCGGCCAGTCTAACCGGCATCACAACCGAGCGCATCATCGCGCTGGCGCGGCTTTACGCCAATACCAAGCCAGCCATGATCGTGCTCGGCGGTAGTTCGATGCACAAGGGCGATAACGGCTGGCAGGCTTCTCGTTCGATTGCCTGTCTGCCCGGTCTAACGGGCAATGTGGGTATTCCTGGTGCTGGCTTTGGCCCACGCCACGGCGGCGCAGCGCATGGTCGGGGTCTGGCCAGCATCATCGAACCGCAGCGCCGCAAGCCAGGCACGGCCTTGCCAAATCAGATGGCGACCATGATTGAGGCCTTGAGTGATGGGCGTATCACCAATCTCCTGCTCATGGGCACCAACATGATCTCCTCCTTCCCCGACTCCACCAGGGTGGCTGAGGGACTGGCTCGAGCACGCCTGGTGGTGAGCTACGACCTCTTTCTCAACGACACCGCCCAGCGGTTTGCCGATGTGGTGCTGCCGTCTACCTCTTGGCTCGAGGAGTTGGGCTGCAAGTCTGCTTTCACGCACCTGTACCTAATGGAGCCAGCACTGGCCCCGGCTGGCGAGACGCGCCCTGTCAGTTGGGTGATGCGCGAACTTGCCACCCGCCTAGGGCTCCATGGCTTCTTTCCCTGGCAATCCGACGAAGGGTTGCTGGATGCCATCCTCGATCACCCAGCCACCGGGCACGCGACAGTAGCTTCCTTACGGGCGCGGGGTGGCATCGGCGAACTACGGGTGTCGCACGTTGCCAATCCCAGCCTGGAGTTCGATACGCCCTCTGGCAAGATCGAGTTCTACTCCGAGGATGCCGCCCGTCTGGGCCTGCCAGCCTTGCCAGAGTGGCAAGCACCACGTCATCAGGCTGCCGACACCTCCTATCCGCTCACACTTACCCAGGGCCGTACCATCACACACTTTCACGGTTTCTACAACAATGGCCGCGAATTGCCGACGCTGGCCCGTCATGAGTCAGAACCGAGGGTGTGGATCTCGCTCGCAGACGCTGCTACGCGCGGACTCTCCGAGGACGCACCCATCCGAATCTACAACGCTCGCGGCGAACTATTGGCACGTGCCCATGTGACCGACCGTATTCCTAGAGGCACGCTTTGGCTGCGCGACGGATGGCCCGGCCTAAATACTCTGACCGATAGCGCGCCGGTCATGAACGATGCTGCGGCTGACCGCTTCACGTTCTCCGCCGGGCAGTCGACCTTTGACGCGCACGTTGAGGTTGAAGCCGTGTGATTCTCCATGTTTCTACACTGATGCCGCAGTTGCGAAGTGTCACCTAACCACTCATCAGAGGCTGTGTTTACCAACGGGAAGGCTATGAGTAACCCACCCCCCAACAAATCTGGTCGTATCGGTTTTAAATGGTTCTCGAGCCTGCCGATGGTGCTCTGCTTTTTGGTTATGGTTTTCTTCACCAGCACCACAACCCGTCCCGTCTTCGCAGCAAACAATTCAACCTGGAAGTTGACCTGGAGTGAGGAGTTTAGCGCCGCTGCCCGAACGGGTGTCAACCCCGCAAACTGGATGTATAGCCTTGGTCATGGCTATGGTTGTTCGGGCTGCCCCATCAACTGGGGCACCGGTGAAATAGCCCGGATGACCAACAGTACCGCCAATGTATACCACGATGGTGCTGGCCGCTTAGCCATCAAGCCGATTCGAGCGGGGACTCCGGGTGCGTATACCTGGACTTCAGGTCGTATCGAGACCCGACGGACAGACTTTCAACCCACCCCCGGTGGAGCAGTTGCTTTTGAAGCCCGGATCTCCCTTCCGAATGTGTCAGGCCCAGCCGCCCAGGGCTACTGGCCCGCCTTTTGGTCACTGGGTGCGCCGTTCCGAGGCAACTACCTGAACTGGCCAAGCGTCGGCGAAATTGATGTGCTGGAAAACATCAACGGTCAAAACACGGTTTGGCACACCATGCATTGCGGGACTGCGCCCGGAGGGCCATGCAACGAGTTTACCGGGCTTGGTAGTGGCCCGATTTCTGGCTGGTCCCCGCCCTTGCAGGGCAACTTTTACGTTTATCGGATGGAGTTTGACAAGGCTACCTCGCCACAGGAAATACGCTGGTATGTGAATGGCCGGCAGACCTGGAAGCTGACCGCCGATAGGGTAGATGCCAACACCTGGACCAACGCGACCAACCACGGGTTCTTTATCATCCTCAATGTGGCCATCGGGGGCGGCTGGCCCGGAAGTCCTACTGATCAAACGGAGTCTGGAGTACCGATGCTGGTGGACTATGTGCGGGTGTATAACCGCTAACGGTTACCAAAAACAACACCCTTGAGATGCCGAAGGGTTCGGTGATATAGGCCGGGTCGCTTAGGTCGCACTCGAGCATCACACCAAAAGCTCCTGACTCCTGTTTCAGAAAGTCAAAACCCAATCCCCCCAACCTCGGCACAGCCTTCCTCCGCTTCGCTCTGCCCCTTGAGTACTGTCATCAGGTAGTAAAACTCCGGTATCTCGTTTTGCCCTCGAGACCCAACGCTATCCCCAGCGCTTTTCTGGTGTGTTTACGTACCATCACCTCAAGGCCAGAGGTTTGGTCTGCCAACGCAACTGAAAGCCCGCACAAAAAGTCCAACTTCTAGCGCTTGCCGACCGATACCGGTTTGTGGGGTTCTGGTGTTTGACTGGCTATGAGCCGTAGCTTTGTATAAAATACTTGACATCGTGTAAGAAAACTTTTACATTGGTTCCATGTCAAAAACGTTTGACATCACGAAGGAGATGACGCTCGAGGAGAGGCTCATCTGGGTTTCGGCCGGGGTTTTGCTGGGTTCGGCTGGGGTCTACTGGGGGGTGATTCTCGGGCGGGCGCGGTACATTCCCATCACCGAGGTGCCTTACGGGTGGGCCATGTTCTGGAGCCTGGGGGCCGTGGTGCTGGGCTCTCTAGCGGTCGCGGTCGCGACGGTCATCCTGGCCCCCAGGGAGGCCGACCAAAAGGATCAGCGCGACCGCGAGGTCGGCCGCCACGGCGACGCGGCGGGGTACAACGTCTTGGCGTTGGGCTGCCTGGGGGTGCTGGCCCTGACGGTTGCCGGGGCCGAGCCCTTCTGGGTTGCCCATAGCCTCTACCTGTGCTGTGTGGTGGCGGGGCTCTGGAGCGCGGTAACCAAGATCATCGCCTATCGCCGGGGGTTCTCGCCTTGAAGCCGACCAGGGTCACCAACCGCATCCGCCAGCTGCGGTTCGCCCACGGGGAGATGACCCAGGCCGAACTCGCCGAGCGGGTCGGCCTCACCCGCCAGACCATCATCGCCATCGAGCAGGGTCGCTACTCCCCCTCCCTCGAGATGGCCTTCCAGATCGCTAGGGTGTTCAAGGTGCCGCTCGAGAGCGTCTTCGAGTACACCGACCCGGATAGCGACACCTAACCGCGGTTCCCACCCATACCTGGCACCGTAAACACCGGCGCCCTGGGTAGTCGTGGGAAGCGCTGCAAGTCCGACAGCACCGGCAAAAGTCAGGGTTTATACCTAAAGGCTCGAGGGAGCCGAGGGTTTCCTATTGGCTCTTTTCACCCAATCTGGCAACCCAAAACCGGAAGGAATCAACTATGAAGGCCCAGAAACGCAGCCCCGAATGGCTCTTCCCGACAGCCCTGATCCTGCTCGGCTTGGTTCCGGCCATTGCCGGGGCCGCCCGCGTCAACCAGTTGAGCAGCGGTGCGGAAATCACGCCAGAAAACGCCCGGTTTTTTGCTGCGCCGCTTCCGGTGGTGCTGCATATCCTTGGGGCGACGCTGTACTCCTTGCTCGGGGCTTTTCAGTTCGCCCCTGGATTTCGCCCTGCGCGGCCGGGTTGGCACCGCGCCGCCGGTCGGCTGCTGATTCCCAGCGGGCTTGTCGTGGCGCTGACCGGGCTGTGGATGGCCCACTTCTACCCCTGGCCCCGCTTCGACGGTGAAATCCTCTACGGCCTTAGGTTGCTGTTCGGGACGGTCATGACGCTCTCGATCCTGCTCGTGGTTGTGGCTCTTTTCCGGCGCGACTTCACCCGGCACGGGGCCTGGATGATCCGGGCCTACGCCATCGGGCTGGGTGCGGGTACCCAGGTTTTCACCCACATCCCCTGGGCACTGTGGCCGGAGATGCACAGCGAGCTGACCCGGGCGCTGTGCATGGGCGCGGGCTGGGTGATCAACGCCGCCGTGGCCGAGTGGATTGTCCGCAGGTGGTTCACCCGGCCCACTCGAGGCCCTAGGGTCGCGGCGCAGCCATGAGGGCCCGCTGGACAGACCCTCCCCACGCCCCAAGGCTTGAGTTCACCCACCTGTGGCACCAGAATCTGGACTTCGCGCAGCGCCTCGTTCTCGAGTACGTTTTGCTGGCATGCTGGTAGAATTCGGCTCCTAATGACTTTCCCGCATCGTACCGCCGAGGCTAGGGGATTGGAGGAGTTTGTGGGGCGGGGGTATCCCGACTCGCAGCGAGGTGTCTGTGTCGATGTGGCGGGGGTTTGGAGCGCGTCGTCCGGGGGCCGCCGGGCTATCTGGCCAACCCTCGAGGGGGAGGCCGTGGAGCCTGACCGAGTCCCCTGGCCCGATGCCGTTGAGGGGTTGAAGGAGTTGTGCTCGAGTCCTGCTCGGCCCTGCGTGGAGGTAAAAAGATGAAACGGGTTGAGTTCACGGCCATCTGCAACGCAGACGCGCAGACCACCTGGAAGCATTTTGTGGCAGAGCTGTGGCTTAAGGGCGCAGGCCTTACCCCGCGGATGGTTGTGGAAGACGCGGGCGACACAACGGGAAACGGCGCCACCCGGTGGATTCCGGTGTTTGGCCGGTTGGGCATCCGCGAGGCAATCACCCTGACCCAATATCCGGAGTATCTCCAATACCAGGTCATGGATCTTAAGACCTCGGCATTCCCGGTCAGGCATCACCTGGGCAGGGTCGACTTTGTGCCCGTGGATGGCGGAAAAACTCGGGTGGTGTGGAGCATTGAGTACACACCCAAACCCGGCTCGGGATGGTTCGTACAGATGATCGTCGGTTACGTCATCCCCAACTACCTCAAGGCCCTGGAACGAATCTGCGCCAATCCATCCTGAACCAAACGAATGTTCACACCGGCTCGAGCCACCTGGCCGAGGCGGTGAAGCGCCTGACCCAGACCCGGGTTTAGGCTTGCTAGAGAGGGGTGGCTCGAGGGAGCCGCCCACGCACAGAGGCCCTGCTCGAGGCCCCGATCTTCACACCGAAATTTCGGTAGGTCGGTCTAGCCCCGAGACCCAAACGACACCCCCGAGACCCCCGTTTCCTACCGTTTAGCGTACGGCGCACTCACCCTGCCGTCCGTGGCCTAAGCGCCTCGGTTCTACGGAGGTCTCTTAGTGAAGCAACACACCCATGCCGTCGCCGTGCTGGCCCTGGCGGTTCTGATCGCGGCCTGTGGCTCGCCGCCCGACCAGAGCCCGGTCGTCAGCCTCTCCACCGCCCAGACCGCCCAGGACGGCCGCCCGCTCACGCTGGTAGCCACCGTAACCAGTCCGGCCAGCACTGCCATCACCAAAGTGGAGTTCTTCCGGGGTCAGACTCGGCTGGGCGAGGACGCCAGCAGCCCCTACGAGTTCACCCTGCCGCTGAGCGTCAGCGCCGACACCACCCTCGAGTTCAGCGCCACCGCCACCGACGAACAGAACCGCACCGGCAGGAAGAGCCTCTCGGTACCCGTCACCGCCGACACCCAGGCCCCCACGGCAGGGCTCAGCGGCAGCTCCAGCAGCTTTGTCACCGGCGGAACCCTGACCTTGAGCGCCACCGTAAACGACAACGTCGGGGTGCAGAAGGTGGAGTTCTACCGGGCAACTGCCAAGCTGGGCGAGGACACCGAAGCCCCATACAGCCTCGAGGTGCCCATCACCTCCGCGGACAACGGCAGCCTCGAGTTCAGCGCCAGGGCCTACGACTTCAAGGGCCTCGAGGCCAGCTCGGCGGTTTTCGCGGTGACGGTGGACATCGACGAGATTCCGCCCACCGTCAGCCTCAGCCGCAGCCCCGGCAGCCTCACCGCGCCGGGCAGCATCACCCTCAGCGCCACTGCCTCAGACAACAAGGGCGTGGCCAAGGTGGAGTTCTTCAACGGCACCACCCTGCTGGGCGAGGACACCACCAGCCCCTACAGCTTCAACGTGGCCTACAGCGCCAGCTACAACAACACCGATAGCTTTACTGCCCGCGCTGTGGATATAGACGGCAACACCGCCACCAGCAGCGCGGTCACGGCGAACATTGACATTGACATCACCCCGCCCACGGTCAGCCTGACGTCCTCGAGTGCCAGCTTCACCGCACCCGCAACCCTGACCCTCACCGCCGCCGCCAGCGACAACCGCGCAGTAGCGAGGGTGGAGTTCTACCGGGGCAGCACCCTCTTGGTCAGCGACACCACCGCGCCCTACAGCCACAGCCTGTCCCTGACCGCACCGGACAACGGCAATCTAAGCTTCTCGGCCATTGCTTTTGATACCCGCAACAACCAGGGCCAAGACACCGAGACCGTCTCGGTGGCGATTCCGCCTTCGATTGCCGCCTTCACCCCCAGCGTCACCTCGTTCACCTCGGACGGCGGGGCCTTCACCCTCAACTTTTCGGCGGCCAACTTCAGCGCCCTCACCCTGAGTGCCAACCCCACCACCGGCCTGACCGGCCTGCCCAGTGGCCCCCTGGCTCCCTCCGCCACCTCGCAGAGCCTCAGCCTGTCGCCCAACACCACCCGCTTCGACCGCACCTACCAGTTCACCTTAAACGCCGCAGGCCACGGCGGGGTGACCCCCAGCACCTTGACCCTCAGCCTGACCCAGACCCCGGCCTTTAGCAACATTTCAGCCGGATTCTACGGAACCTGCGCCTTGATTGGTGGGCAGCTTCACTGCTGGGGCGGCTTCCCCAATGTGGGAGCAACGGTGCCTCAGGCCAGCTTGGTAGCTCAGGGAGCGATTCCGGCGGGGGTCAGTGTGGCTCAGCTGAGCGTGGGGTATACCGCGTGTATTATCGGCTCCAACAACGTGGCCTACTGCTGGGGGGCCAACCTCAACGGCTCGGCGGGGGATGGAACCACCAACCCCAAGGCCAGCCCAGTCGCGGTGAGCCAAGGGGCCATACCAGCGGGTGTGACCCTAACCCGCATCGCCACCAAAACCTCGCACACCTGCGCTATCGGCAGCAACGGACGGGTTTATTGCTGGGGCTGGAACGCGTTTGGTCAGTTGGGCGGCGGCAACCTCAACGACTCGAGCGTACCCGCAGGGGTCAGCAATAGCTTCTTCCCCACGGCGGCGCGGCCCCTGACTGATGTCACTACTGGGGATGCCCACTCGTGTGCACTGGGCAGCGATGGCAGCGCCCACTGCTGGGGCTACAACTTTGCGGGTCAGTTGGGCAACAACTCCACTGGCAACTCCACCTTTGCCACTCCAGTTGAGCAGGGAGCCAGACCCGCCGGGGTGACTTATACCAAACTCAGTGCGGGCTATTCCCACACCTGTGCGCTGGGCAGCAATGGCTGGATTTACTGCTGGGGGCTGGGCAACGCCCACCAACTGGGTAACGCCAGTGCTCAAAACCGAATCGTGCCAGTGGCGGTTTCCTCGAGTGGTCTGCCCGCTGGCCTAACCTTTACCGATGTGTCCGCCGGAAACTTCCATACCTGCGCCTTAGGCTCCAACGCCCAAGTCTACTGCTGGGGCACGGGCTTTGCGGCAGGTGCAAGCACCTCGAGTACCTCAATCACCACCCCCACCGCACTGCCCAACGGAACCATCCCTGCTGGGGCAACGATTACCCAGCTCTCCAGCGGCGCCGACCACGCCTGCGCCATCGGCAGCGACAGGCGGGCCTACTGCTGGGGCAGCAACACCGACAGCAAACTCGGGCGCGTCAGCGCGGATACTTCGGCCCCAGGGCGGGTGCTGAGCCCTACACCGTAGAGCGCGTTTATGAAGTCCAGACCGTCAGCGAAAGTCAACGGCATTCGCTTTGCTCATTCCCTCACCCCCAGCCCCTCTCCCTCTGGGAGAGGGGTTCTAACCTGCAAAAGCCCTTCTCCCTCTGGGAGAAGGGTTGGGATGAGGGGCAGTGACTCCTGAAGCCAAAAGAAACCTTGAATAGACCGCTGACCATAGACCTTCGACATCTTCACTGAGGTAATCCCATGAAAACCCTACTCACCCTTCTGATCGTCCTTATGGCAGGTATCGGCATGACCCAAGAACTTGACACCAACCAAAAACGCGACCTCCGCGCCGCCCGCCTCAAACTCGACAGCACCGAACGCCTGCTCAAAAACTACGCCGATCGCGATGCCGCCGAGACCGAGCGCTGGTACGGCCGCGAAAAGGCCAAGTTCGAAGAGAATCTCAAAGAGGCCAAGGAAGACCTCGACAAGTTGCCCCCCGCTCACCCCGAAGTGGCCCTACAGCTCGAGCGCTTCCAGACCCTGAGCGCACAGGTACAGGCGGTGGCGCAAAAGGCCGGGGCGGTCTCGAGCCAGAATGCCGCGTTGGCTTCCGATTGGGCCACCTATGCGGCCTCGCCGCAGTACAAAACCGACAGGGAATTCCTGCAGTCCCTCTCCGAAATCATCCGTGTCAGCAACTCCCTCTGGGATTTAAAGGATTTCAAGCTGGGCTCTGCGGCTAACGACGCCTGGCGCAAGCGCGACCTCGAGTTGGCCCAAAGCCTCCCCAACATGGTTAAAACCCTGGACAGCCTGATTGCCCGCTACGAGGCCGCAGGCCGCGAGGCCCAGCGCGACCTGACTTTCGCCAAGGCCCAGAAAGCGTACTTCGCCGCTGTGGTGGCCGCCGCCGAAGCATTCAAGGCGGGCGCTCCCACGGCCATCAACAATCAAGTGGCCAACTTCAACAAGGTCTTGGCCGAGGCCACCAGCCGCAAAGACTACCTGGCCTTCGGGCCGTTTGGCGACGTGGGCGCGGCCAGCAATACCGCCGCCCACAACGCCCAGGTCTACAAAATCATGGTTCCCGGTAGCGCAGCTCAGATGGATGCTGTCATCGGCAAGCTTCAGGCGACCATGAAAGCTACTGTCGACAAGCTGTCCGCCGACATCATTAAGAGCAACAACCCGCCCACCGACAGCTATAGCGGGGCCGATGCCGCCGCCCTCAAGTCCCAGGTGCAGAAGTGGTGGAGTGCTCAGTACGCCAAAGATCAGATCATGCTGGTGCGGCTGCATGGGCAGTGGAACCGCAATGCGGGCTACCGCTGGGATCGCTTTAGCGAGGCCTGGGTCAAGTTCGACGAAAGCTACCTTAATGCCACCGTGGTGATTCGTTTTGATGGGCAGTATGCCGCCACCTTCCCAGTCCGCATTGGCAAGAACGGCCTGACCGGGGCACTCTACCCCGAGTTGCTGGCCAGGGCGGACAAGCCCGGCCCCAACTACTTGGTGCTGCTCAGCAAGTTCAAGTAAGTCAGGGCTGTGCGCTCGAGCCGAAGCCGGTCCTTCGGGACCCGGAAACGCTGCGGTGGTGGGTCGAGCGGGAAAGGGGCGGGTTTGGGGATGGCTCCCCCTGGCTCGGCCCGCTGGTCCAGACTGGGAAAACCCCAGTCTCAACTCGCGCTCTGCGACTCGAGGTATGCTGTCGGCCAATGGAACAGTATCACCGCCTGATGCGTCACATTCTCGAGTCCGGCACCCGCAAAACCGACCGCACCGGCACGGGCACGCTTTCGGTGTTTGGGTATCAGATGCGTTTCGACCTGGCCGAGGGCTTCCCGCTGGTTACCACCAAAAAGCTGCACCTGCGCTCGATCATTCACGAGCTGCTGTGGTTTTTGAAGGGCGACACCAACGTGAAGTATCTGCGCGACAACGGCGTGACCATCTGGGACGAGTGGGCCGACGCGCAGGGCGAACTCGGGCCGGTCTACGGCCACCAGTGGCGCAGCTGGCCCACTCCGGACGGGCGCCACATCGACCAGATCGCCCAGGTGGTAGGCCAGATTCGCCGCAGCCCGGACAGCCGCCGCCTGATGGTGAGCGCGTGGAATGTGGGCGAGATCGAGAAGATGGCCCTCCCACCCTGCCATGCCCTGTTCCAGTTCTACGTCGCCGACGGCAAACTCTCCTGCCAGCTCTACCAGCGCAGTGCCGACGTGTTCCTGGGGGTGCCCTTTAACATCGCCTCCTACGCCCTGCTGACCCAGATGGTCGCCCAGGTGACGGGCCTGAGGCCGGGCGAGTTCGTGCACACCCTGGGCGACGCGCATCTATACCTGAATCACCTCGAGCAGGCCCGCCTCCAGCTCGGCCGCGAGCCCCGCCCCCTGCCCCAGATGGTGCTAAACCCCGAGCGCAGTGAACTCGAGGCGTTCGTCTACGAGGACTTCACCCTGATCGGCTACGACCCCCATCCTGGCATCAAGGCCCCGATCGCGGTGTAGATGATCTCCCTCATCGTTGCCGCCTCACAAAACCGGGCCATCGGTCGGGAGAACCGGTTGCCCTGGCACCTGCCCAACGACCTCAGATACTTCCGGCGCGTGACCAAGGGCAGCCCGGTCATCATGGGGCGCAAGACCTTTGAGTCCATCGGGTGGCCCCTGCCGGGCCGGCAGAACATCGTGGTCACGCGGGATAAGGCCTACCGCGCCGAGGGCTGCGAGGTGGTGAACTCGCTGGAGGCTGCCTTCCTGGCGGCCCAGCAGGACAGAGAAATCTTCGTCATCGGGGGAGCCGATCTGTACCGTCAGGCGCTAGGATTGGCGGGCCGCATCTACCTCACCGAGGTCCACGCCGAGGTCGAGGGCGACGCCTTCTTCCCCGACCCCGGCCCCGACTGGCAAGAGGTAAGCCGGGAGCACCACCCGGCCGACCTCGAGCACGCCCATGCCTTCGACTGGGTGGTGCTGGAGCGTCGGACCTGAGGGCGGGGCTTAGGCCTCCCGCCGGGCCCCGTTCCCGACGCCTCGACTGCGCTCAGCCCGCCAGCGCTCCCTCCGACTCCCGCTCTTTGGCGATCTTGTCGAAGGTGTGCAGGGCCTGCCCCACGATCTGATCCATGTTGTAGTACTGGTAGGTGGCCAGCCGCCCGACGAAGCGCACTTTGGCCTCGCGCTTGGTCAGTTCCTCGTACTGCTTGTACAGCGCCTTGGGCTCGCTGGCGGGGATGGGGTAGTAGGGGTCGCCCTCGGCCCTGGGGTACTCGAAGACGATGCTGGTGTGGTGGTGGCGCTGGCCGGTGAGGTGTTTGAACTCGCTGACCCGGGTGTAGGCGTACTCGTTGGGGAAGTTGACGGTGCCCACCGGCTGGTACTGCTCGGCGGGAAGGGTCTGGTGTACGAACTCGAGGCTGCGGTAGGGCAGCTTGCCATAGCGGTGGTCGTAGAAGGCGTCGACCGGGCCGGTGTAGATCATCCGCCGCCAGGGGACGGTGGCAACCACTTCGCGATAGTCGCAGCCCAGCAGCACCTTGATGTTGGGGTGGCGAAGCAGGTTCCAGAAGAGGTGGGTGTAGCCCAGCAGCGGCATGGCCTGGTACTTGTCGGTGAAGTAGCGGTCGTCGCGGTTGGTGCGGGTGGGCACTCGAGCCGTCACCGACGCGTCGAGCTCGGAGGGGTCGAGGCCCCACTGCTTGCGGGTATACCCCCGGAAGAATTTCTCGTATAGCTCGCGCCCCACCTTAGCGACCACCACGTCCTCGGAGGTCAGGATGCGCTCGCGCCTCTCAGCCCGGTCGGCGAACCAGCCCTCGAGCTCGTCCGCCGTGAGGCTTAGGCCATAGAGCCGGTTCACGGTATCGAGGTTGATGGGGACGGGCACCAGCTGACCGTCCACCGAGGCCAACACCCGGTGCTGGTAGGGCCGCCACTGGGTGAAGCGGGACAGGTACTCGAAGATCTCGAGGTTGTTGGTGTGGAAGATATGTGGGCCGTAGGGGTGTATCAGGACCCCGGCGGCGTCGTAGGTGTCGTAAGCGTTGCCCCCTACGTGGTGACGCTTGTCCACCACCAGCACCCTGAGTCCCATCTGGCTCGCCAGCCGCTCGGCCAGCACCGCGCCAGCGAAGCCCGCCCCCACAATCAGGTAGTCGAACATCGGGGGCCCCTATTTGCCGCTCAGCTTGCCCAGCGACGGGGCGTGCTGGGCCTCGCGCGGGGCGGTGCCGGTGGGAGTTTGCTTGTTGGCGATGGTGCGCTCGAGTTGCCGCTGCATGGCCTGCCAGGTGTTGTCCCAGGACATCCCGCTGATCAGCGCGTCGGCCCTGACCTGCCGGGCCTGCTGGTCGTTGGAGAGGGCCTTGCGGAGGGCCCGGCAGAAGGCGTCCGGGCCGTTTGCGATGTAGACCACTCCGGCTTCGCCGTAGGGCCGCACCACGTCCTTGATGGACGTCGAAACCACCGGCTTGCCCGCCGCCAGGTATTCCGGCGTCTTGGTGGGGGAGATGAAGCGGGTGGACTCGTTGAGCGTGAAGGGCAGAAGGGCCACGTCCCAGTGGGCCAGGTAGGCCGGCAGCTCGGCGTAGGTCTTGCGGCCCAGGAAGTGCAGGTTGGGCCGCTCGGGAAGGTCGGAGGGGTCGATCTTGGCCAGCGGCCCCACCAGCACAAACTCGACCTCAGGCATGCGCTCGGCGCAGGAGTCCAGGAGTTCCAGGTCCATGCGCTCGTCGATCACACCGTAAAAGCCCGCCCGGGGGTGGCGGAGCTGCTGGAGGTCGTGGGGTTCGGGGAGCAGGCGCCGGGCCTTGGCGAAGTGCTCGACCTCGACCGAGGAGGGGAAGCAGTGGACATTGGGGTTCTGGGCGCACTTGGCCTCGTATAGGCTGACCCCCCCGGTGAACACGATGTCGGCCCGCTCGAAGAGTTGCTTTTCGCGCTGGCGCAGGATGGGGGGGGCGAAGCGGAAGTTGGCCAGCTCATCCATGCAGTCGTACACGACGGCCTGGGGCTTGAGACCCCCCAGGTAGTACAGCGGCATCGGGCTGTACATCCACAGCACGAAGCGCTCCACCGCCTGGTCGGCCAGCAGACCATCGAGCATCTGTCGGCACATGCGGCCGACTTGTACCTCGTCGAGGCCGGTGGGCAGGTGCGGGGTGGCGACAAGCACGCCGGAGTCGCGCCGGGTCTCGAGGTGGGGCGGCAGGTCCTCGGCGAATACCGGCTCCTCCCAGTAGATCACCTTGCGCCCCTTGGCGGCCCGGGTCATCAGGTGCTGCGGGCGCTGGAACACCAAATCCCAGCGTAAATGGCTGACGCAAACCAGGTCATAGTTCATGGCGGTCCTTTCTTGGAAGACAGACTTCTTTATCCCCGCCCTTTCAGGCGGGGAGGCGTTGGGGCTTCCATCGTGGTTCCCACCATTACCTCCCTCGAGGTGGCAGGTAATGTACTCCCTATAGCAAAAACCGCAGTAGGGAGTATGCGTGGGAACCGCTCCATGCCCCAAGGATGCAACCCCCCATTGACCAACCCCTGAACCACTGCTGAGGTTGCCCTGAAACACCTACTTTTTACCGTCAGAGCCGCAAAAAACGGGTTAGTCTTGGGGCCGCAGCTGGGGGGGCTTGGGAGCCCCTTTACCCGCGGTCAGGTCGCGTTGACCAGGCTCAGCTCAAGCAGCTTGGGTAGCCGCACCGTCACAACCGTGCCCCGGCCCAGCTCGCTCTCGAGGCCAATCTCGCCGCCGTGCTGCTCGACGATCCACTTGGCGATGGAGAGGCCCAGCCCGGTGCCGCCGGGATCCTGGCCGCCGAAGGCCCAGGTCTTGGAACGGGAGAGGTCGGCGCGGTAGAAGCGCTCGAAGACGTGGGGAAGGTCTTCCTTGGAGATGCCGATGCCGGTGTCGGAGACGCGCAGCACCACGTTGGTTTCATCGGGGATCACCTCGAGGCGCACGACTCCGCCGGGCGGGGTGTACTTAAGGGCGTTCTCGAGCAGGATGATGGCGAGCTGTTTGAGGCGGTCGCGGTGGCCACTCACCAGCACCTGCGGGGGCGGCTCTGCCAACAGCTGTTTGTCGGTGGCGAGGGGGCCGAGCTCGCTCAGGGTCTCGCGCACCACCGCGCCGAGGTCGGTAGGAACGAGCTGCAGACTGGTCCCGGCGTCGCCGCGGGCCAGGGCCAGCAGGTCGGAGACCAGGCGGCCCAGCCGGATGGCCTCACGGGCGGCCTCGTCCAGCGCGGCCTCGCGGTCTTCGCGGGTCATGTTGCGGAAGCGCTGCAGCAGCTCGAGGTTGCCCTGGATACTGGTCAGCGGAGCCCGCAGCTCGTGGCTAGCGTCGGCCACAAAGCGCTTCTGGGCCTCCACCAGCTCCAGCAGCCGGCGCTCTGAGGCGCGCAGGGCCTCCTCGGCCAGCCTGCGGTCGTGGATGTCGGTGGAGGTGCCATACCAGCCCACCAGCCGGCCGCCTTCCTGGAGGGGGATAGCCGAGTGCAAGAACCAGCGGTACTCGCCGTCGGCCCCCTGGACCCGCACCTCGACCTGGAAGACCCCCAGCTCTGCTCGAGCCGCCTCGCCCGCCGCGGCGAAGCCGGCCAGGTCTTCGGGGTGAATGAGGTTGAACTCGCCGCTTGCGATCTGCTCGAAGCTCAGGCCGGTGTAGTTCAGCAGGCGCCCGTTGACGTAGCTGAGGCGGTCGTTGGCGTCGAAGACCCACACCATCTGCGGGGTGGCCTCGGCCAGCCAGCGGAAGCGCTGCTCGCTCTGGCGCAGGGCGTCTTCGTAGCGCTTGCGTTCCGTCACCTCGATCAGCACCACCCCCACCCCGAGCACCACGCCGTCCTCGCGCACGACCCGGTAGACGTTTTCGAGCCAGTCCCGCCGCTGCCCCGGGGCCTTGGCGGTCTCGCCCTGGAGTTCCACGTTGAGCAGTGGCTTGCCCGTGCGGAGCACCTCCTCCAACAGCGGACGGACCGTGGGCGCTAGGTTGGGCACCACCTCGTCAATGGTGCGGCCCAGGTGGGCCTCCACCGGCAGCCCGTTGATCTCGGCCAGGGCTTGGTTGACCCGAAGGAAGCGCAGCTCGGGGTCGATCAGGGCGAAGCCTACCGGGGAGGCCGTGAGGAGGGTGTCGAGCAGCAGCCGTTCGGTCTCGACCGCTGTCAGCAGACGTTCGCGCTCCAGTTCGACCCACTTGCGCTCGGTGATGTCGACGAAGACCCCCACGCTGCCGCGCACCTGGCCCGCCTCGTCGAAGAGCGGGGTGGCGTACTCGAGCAGCTCCAGGGTGCTGCCGTCGGCCCGCTCGATCTGGTACTCGAGGTCGCGCAGGCTCTGGCCGGAGGCAGCGGCCAACTGCATGGGCAACTGCTCGGCGGGCACCTCGGCCCCGTCCTTCAGCACCCGGAAGGGCAGCGCGTCGGGGTCGGGACGGCTCTTGGAGGCGTTCATCTGCAGCCCCACCCCCAACATGGCCGCGCCCGCCGGGTTCATGCTGACCTCCGCGACGGCCGGGTCGGTGGCGATGGCGATCCCCACCGGCACCGTGTCGAGCACAGCCCGCAGGTCGTGGGTCAGGCGCATCAGCTCGGCCTCGTGGCGCTTGCGCTGGCTGACGTCGCTGAACAGCACCGCCACCCGCCGCTGCTCGGGCCGCCCCACCCGCATGGCGTAGCCCTCGAACCAGCGCCCCATCGCCTCCGAGCCCTCCTCAAAGCGCAGCGGCTGGCCGGTCTCGGCCACGCCGGCGTAGCGCTCCACCCAGTCGCGCTCGAGGCCCGGCACCATCTCGAGGGCGGTGCGGCCCTGCGCCCCCTCGAGGCCGGTCTGCTCGGCGAAGGTGGGGTTGACCTCGACGAATCGGTAGTCGACTGCCCGCCCGTCCTGGTAGATCATGTCCATAACGCAGAAGCCCTGGTCGATGGACTCGAAGAGGGTTCGGTAGCGCTCCTCACTGTCGCGCAGGGCATCCTCGACCCGCTTGCGCTGGGTGATGTCCAGCACCGCCGCCCCCACCAAAAGGGTCTGGCCATCGACTTGCACCGGGAACCAGCTGGCCAGGGCGTGTCGCTCGTGGGAGGGGTCGTCCGGGGTTGGGCCGCTGACTTCCACGCCGTAAACCCCCTGGCCGCTCTCCAGCACCTGCCGCAGCTCTGCCTCGGCGAGCTGGGCGGTCTTTGGGGCGATCCCGTGGGCCAGGGCCAGTTCGCTCATGCGGCGGCCGATGTGGGCCTCGGGGGCCAGCCCGTTGATCCTGGCCATGGCCTCGTTGATGCGCACGAAGCGCAGCTCCCGGTCCAGCAGGGCCAGCCCCAGCGGGAGGTTGGCCAGGGTGGCCTCGAGCTGGGCGGTCACCCGGGCCAAGGCCTCCTCGGCTTCGCGGCGCTCCTGGATGTCCTCGGTGGTGCCGTACCAGCGCACCACCCGGCCCTGCGCGTCGCGTCGCGGATAGGCCCGGGTGTGCATCCAGCGGAAGCCGCCGCCGGCCAGCCGGACGCGGTGCTCCACGTCGTAGGGCTGGCCGCTCTCCACGGCCCGACGCCAGTCCACCTGCATGCGCGGCAGGTCGTCGGGATGGGGGGCGTTAAACCAGCCCTCGCCCAGCGTCGCCTCGCGGTTGAGGCCGGTCAGCTCGAGCCAGCGCGGGCTTAAGTCCAGAATCCTGCCGTCGGCGTCTGCGGTCCAGGGCACCTGGGGGTTCAGCTCGACCGTGTAGCGCAGCTCTTCCTCGGCCCGGAGCCGCTCGAGGCGCGACCAGACCCGCTCGGCCAGCTCGCGCAGCAGAGCCAGCTCGCCCTCCTCCCAGGCGTGGGGCCGGGGCAGGGCCAGCACCAGCACGAAGCGCAGCCGCCCGCTGTCGAGGTACGGGGCGTGGGCCACCGCCCTCACCCCCAGCCGCAAGAGGCGCTCCGGCCCCCCGGGGCTGGGGTGATCGCGGTGGTGGGACAGGCAGGTGACGCGTCCCGCCCGCAGCTGCTCGAGTGCGCCCGGGCTGACGTAGTCCTCCAGCGGGTAGCTGCCCTTTAGCGAGGGCAGGCCCTCGGAGCGCCACTCGTGCAGCACCGTGGCCCGGCCTGCGGCCTCGTCGGTTTCGGTCAGGATCACCCTCGAGGCCCCGAAGTGGCGGGCAATGCGCTCGCTGGTATCGCGCAGGATTACGGCGGGGTCGGACTGCCGGGCAGCAACGTCGGACACGCCCGCCAGCAGCTCCTGCTCGAGTTCGCGCCGCCTACGCTCCGTGATGTCGCGCGACACCCCCACCACCCCCACCACCCGGCCCGACCCGTCGCGCAGCGGGGCCTTGAGGGTCTGAAAGACCCGGGTGGCATCCTGAACGCCGACCTCCTCCTCGACCATCTCGGCCCTCCCCGTGGCCATAACCCGCTGGTCGTTCTGCTGCACCCGCCCGGCCATGACCGGGTCGGAGATCAGCTCGGCGGCGCTCTGGCCCAGCACCCTCGAGGGGTCGCCCTGGCCCAGCAGCTCGAAGGTGGCCTGGTTGCCCAGGGTGATGCGGCCCTCGGCGTCCTTGGCCCACACCAGGTCGGGGGTGGCCTCCATGACCGCGCGCAGCAGCTCGGCGCTCTTGTGCAGCTCCTCGCCCAGCTGCTTGCGCTCGGTGACATCGAGGTTGACCCCGGTCATCCGGGTCACCCGGCCCGTGGCGTCGCGGTGGAAGCGGGCGCGGCTGGACACCCAGACCTCCCGGCCGTCCGGGCGCACCACCCGGAACTCGTCCTCCACGTACTCCTCGCCGCGCTCGACGGCCAGGGCGGCATTGGCGCGGATGCGGACGAGGTCGGCGGGGTGAACCCGGCGGTAGAAGTCGGCTGCGGAGTAGGCATCGCAGTGGGGCACCCCGAAGATCTCCGACATCTGCGGCGACCAGAACTGAACTCCGCTGGGGATGTCCCAGTCCCAGGCCCCCATTCGGCCGGACTCGAGGGCCAGCGCCAGCCGGGCCTCGCTATCGCGTAGCCGGGTCTCGGCCCTCGAGCGCTCCACCGCGGCCCAGATACGCTCGGCCACCTCCCCGATCAGGGTGGCCTCCTCCGCCGTCCAGGGATGTGGCCCTGAGAAGTGGACGAAGAAGATCGCCACCAGCTGCCCCTCCTTGACCAGCGGTGCGTTGGCGGTCGCGCCCAGCTTCAGGGCGCGGTGGGCCGCCTTTACCGCGTCGGCAAGGTTGGGGTCGGCCGCGATGTCGGGGCGCAGCACCGTCTCGCCCCGGCGGAGCGCCTCAAGCAGGTCCTCGCCGTAGTCGGTGTAGCGGTGGCGGCCTTCGATTCCCTCCACCCCGAGCGCGTAGTTGTGGGTCACGATCACGGTCTCGCCGTCGCCGCCGTCCTCGGCGTAGCCCGCCCGCGCGGCCCCCAGGTGCTCGGCCAGGAGTTGTGCCGCAGCCCGCTGAATCTCTTGGGGGTCGGCGAGGGGGCGCAGGGCGTCGGAGAGCCGGAGGAGGAAGCCCTCGCGCTCCTCGACCAGCTTGCGATCGTGGATGTCCTCGAGTAGGCCCAGCATCTGCCAAACCCGACCGTCCTCGCGCCGCCGGAACACCCGGTCACGCCCGCGCACCCAGCGCCACTGGCCGTTCTTGTGTAAAAAGCGGTACTCGACTTCGAGGGTTGCGTCGTCGGGCAGCCCCCGCGATGCCTCGCGCCAGCGCTCGAGGTCGGGCAGGTTGTCGGGGTGCATCAGCTTGGAGATAAAGTTTTCGCCCAGCGCGGCGATGTCCCCGGCGGTGTAGCCGAAGAGGTCGAACAGCCGGTGGTTGTTGTACAGGTTTTGTTGGGTCTCAAGGTCATAGACATAGATCAGACTGGGCACGGCCTCGGTCACGCTGCTAAGGAAGCGCTGGCTCTCGTGCAGCGCCTCCTCGGCCCGCTTGCGCTGGGTAATGTCCAGCACCGACGCCCCTACCAGGGTAATCTGGCCGTCCACCACCACCGGGAACCAGCTCGCCAGAACATGCCCAATCTCACCCCCGTAGACCGGGCTAGGGCCGCTGACCTCGACGCCGTAGGTTCCCTCGCCACTCTGGAAGACCTGCTCGAGGCGTGGGCGTAGCGCCGGGCCGGTGGTGTGCAGAACCTCCTCGAGCCGCCGCCCCAGGTGCTCGGCCGCTGGAATGCCGTTGAGCCGGGCGATCTCGGGGTTGACCTGCACGAAGCGCAGCTCGCGGTCGAAGAAGGCCAGCCCAATCGGGAGGTGGTTGAGCATGGCCTCCAGGTGGGCCTTGGCGTGTCGCTCGGCCTCCACGGAGGCCTCGAGCAGTTCCCTGGCCTGTCGCTCGGCCTCCATCGCGGCCAGGGTCCGGTCGAGTTCCTTACGGCGCTCGGTCACGTCCATCAGCGTCCCAATGACCCGGGCGCCCTGGCCGTCCGGCCCTTGCAGCGCTTGCCCGCGCGCGATCATCCACCTGCGCTCGCCGCTGTCGCGCCGCCGGACGGCGTACTCGAGTTCGTAGGGCTGGCCGTCCTCGAGGGCCTGGGCCACGCGGCGGTTGATGCGCTCGAGGTCCTCGGGCGAGACCAGGGCGTACAGCTCTTCCACCGAGACCTCGCGGGTGCCCTCGGGGAAGCCATACAGCGCGGCGTGCTTGCCGCCCCAGACCACGCGCCCCGTGGCTACTTCGTAGCTCCATAGCCCCAAGTTGGCGGCCTCGACCGCCAGCCCGGCCTGGGTCTCGGCCAGCTCGAGCATGGCCAAACGCTCCAGGGCCAGCCCCAGCCCGGCGGCGGCCCGGCGCAGCAGGTCGCGCTCGCCCCAGCCCCAGCCCTCTGCCGTGGCCCGCCGCCCCACCGAGAGCGTGGCCACGGTTTGGCCCCGGTGGTCGCGGATCGGCTCGGCAGCGACGGCGTAGGCGTCCAAGCCCAGCTCGAGGCGAAAGACCTCCTCGTCGTAGCGCGCCGCGTAGATCGGCTCACCGCACTCCACCACCCGCCACAGCATCCCTCCGGCTCCCCTGGGCAGCCCGGCCCTCGCGGCGGCCTCGAGGCCGCCCGGCATCCACCCCCAGACCTGACCCAGCGTGAGGGATTCACCGCGCACCCACGACAGCGCCAGGTACTCCGCGCCCAGCAGCGGTCCCAGCCGCTCGAACGTGGTG
The DNA here is from genome assembly GCA_033762915.1 of Meiothermus sp. GTDB lineage: Bacteria > Deinococcota > Deinococci > Deinococcales > Thermaceae > Meiothermus. The sequence continues at coordinate 67,877 of JANRLD010000107.1, forward strand.
GAGGCCACCCGTTCAGGGCTGCGGGCGGCCTGGAGCGCCTCGCCCAGCGCGGCCAGGAGCTCGGCCCGGCCGCGTGAGGCCTCGAGTTCGGCGGTGCGCTCGGCCACCCGGGCCTCCAAGTTCTTGTGCTGGGCCTCCAGGCCCGACAGCATCTGGTTGAGGGTCTGTCCCAGCAGCCCCAGCTCGTCGCGGGGGTCGGACGCCTCGACCCGCCGCCCCAGGTCGTTGCCCTCGGCGATGGCGCGGGCGGTTAGGGTTAGTCGGGCTACCGGGAGCAGCGCCCGGCTGGCGATGCCCCAGCCCACCAGCATCATCAGCGCCAGCACCCCCAGCCCGGCCAAGATCAGGTCGCGCCTGACCGCAGCCAGGTTGGCGTCCAGGCGGCCCAACGGGGAGAGCAGCTCGAGGTGGCCGCCCTGTGGGCCGGAGACCGGGTGCAAGTAGATACGCCAGCGCTCACCCCCCGCGTTCAAGGTGGCGAAAGTCGCGTTCGGTGGGGCCTGTTCGATCGGACGGAACAGGCGGCTGATGCGGTACACCAGACCCTGGCTGTCCCTGGATGCCTTCCTCGCCACGGCGGCGGGGTCGCTGGGGGGCAGCTCGAGCTGGGGGTGGGTGCCGCTGACCAGGCGTCCGGACTCGTCGTAGCGCCGCACAATGAGCATCAGTTCGCTGTAGACGACGCGCGGCTCGATGGGGTTGCCCCGCTCCCACTCGCTCAGCAGCACCCCCGCGCTGCGCCGCAACTGCCGATCCACCGAGCGGAACTGCTCCTCGGCGAAGACCGCGTAGTTAACCAGCATCAACAGCCCCAGCGCCAGCGTGAACACCCCGCCGTACCACCAAGCCAGCCGCGCGCGAATCCCCATGGCCATAAATCGAACCACCCCACAGGCTACTGTGAATGCGTGAGAGACGCAAAAAATCAGCTCAAACTCAGCGCGGCATCAGGCAAGGCTGCGGGGTCGAGGGCCGAGGACTGTCGGAAGGGCCAGCCAGAGCTGGTCCTCGAGACCGTCCAACTCCTCGTTCACCGCCAGCCACTGCTGGTGCACGGTGGCACCGGCCAGGGGGCGGCGGGCTACCGGGAGCGTAGGGCGGCGGCCTCTACGGCCTCGGCCCTGGTCTTGTGCATCGTCCCCGGAGCCTCCTCGGGCGGCGCGTAGAAGGTCACCAGCTTGAGGGGTGCGTCCCCCGTGTTGATGACGGTGTGCCGCGTCGCCGCCGGAACCGCGACCAGGCATCCCGCGAACACCTCCGAACGATCACCGTCCAGCTCGGCCTCGCCGGTGCCCTCGAGGAACAGCAGCAGCCGGTCGGTCGGGTGCGTATCGCGCCCGATGTCCTCCCCCGGCTCTAGGCTCATCAGCACCACCTGGCTGTAGAGGTTGGTTAGGATCTCCCGCTGGAAAAGGGTGTTCTCCCGAGCGACGGCGAACAGGTCCAGGCTGACGGTGGGCATACGGCTCCTTGTGCGCGCAATGCCTAGAGCGGTTCCCACGCATACTCCCTACAATGGTTTTTGCTGAAGGGAGTACATTACCTGCCGCGAGGGAGGTAAGGGTGGGAAACGCAATAAGCGCCCGCCCTTATGGCCGCAGAACCACCCGGCAGCAGCCGTGCTGGTGGTGCTTGAACACCTCGAAGGCCCTGGGGGCTTCCTCGAGGCTCATCCGGTGGGTGATGGGGAAGGAGGCGTCCACCTCGCCCTTGGCCACCTTTTCCATCAGCATCCCCACGTAGCGCTGGGGGTGCATCTGGCCCATCTTGAGGGTCAGGCCCTTGTTGAAGGCCGCGCCCATGTTGAGGCCGTCGATGACCCCGCCGTAGACGCCGCTGAGGCTAACCGTGCCGCCCTTCCGGCAGGCGGCGATGGCCTGTCGAAGCACAAAGGGACGGTCGGTCTCGAGTTTGGCACTCAGCTTGATCTCGTCGTAGAGCCGGCCGAATCCGGTGCCGTGGGCCTCGAGGCCCACCGCGTCGATGCAGCGGTCGGGGCCGCGGCCGCCGGTCATCTCTTTGAGCCTTTCCACCACTGTCTCGCCGTCGGCGTTGGTGTCGCGGAAGTTAACCACCTCGGCGTTGCAGTGGAGGCGAGCCAGCTCGAGGCGCTGAGGGTTCTGGTCTATGGCGATGACCCGGCCCGCACCCAGCATCCAGGCGCTCTTCATGGCGAAGAGGCCCACCGCGCCCGCGCCCCATACCGCCACCGTGTCACCCGGCTCAATTAAGGCGTACATGGCCCCCTGGTAGCCGGTGGGGAAGGCGTCGGAGAGGAACAGCACCTGCTCGTCGCTGAGGCCCTCGGGCACCTTGATGGGGCCGTTGTCGGCGTGGGGAACCCGCACGTACTGGGCAAAGCCTCCCGCGTAGCCGCCGAAGAGGTGCGAGTAACCGTAGATGGCGGCGGGGGTGTGGCCGTAGAGCTGCTCGACGGCATGGCCGTTGGGGTTGGTGTTGTCGCACAGCGAGAAGAGGCCCTTGCGGCAGTAGAAACAATTGCCGCAGGCGATCACCGAGGGCACCACCACCCGGTCACCCACCTTAAGCTGCTTCACCTCCGGCCCAACCGCCTCGACCACGCCCATAAACTCGTGTCCAATGATGTCGCCGCGCATCATGCTGGGGATAAAACCGTCGTAAAGGTGCAGGTCGGAGCCGCAGACCGTGCACAACGTCACCCGCACAATGGCGTCTCGAGGCCGTAGGAGGGTCGGCTCGGGGACGTTCTCCACCCCCAGGCTCATCTTGCCTTGCCAGGTGACGGCCCTCACAGCGCCTCCTACCAGGGCGTGGGCTTGCGGTGGGCTTTAGGGGTTCGCAGCAGGTTCCAGACCTTCCACACCACCGCCCCCGACTTAACAATCATGATGTACTCCATCAGCTCACTCATGCGACCCCCTTTCCTAGGTGGTGCTGCCCTCGAGCTTGCGCCCGTCCTTTTGCTCCTGTCCCCGGCCCACTGGCTGCCCCTCGGTGGTCGCAATTTCTCCCGCCTCCATCAGCTGCTGGAAGCGCCGGAGGTCGGCGGCGATCATCTGCTCGGGCGACTTGCCGAACAGTTTGGCCAGGGCGTCGGCGACCGGGCCGCCGGCGGGCTGGTAGTTCAGGAAGACCCGAACCACGGTGCCCCGCTGGTTGGGGAGGGACTCGAAGCTGACATGGCCGCTGGTGGGGATCTCCGAGCCCTCCAGCGAGCGCCAGGCGATGCGCCGGTTGGGGATGTCCTCGGTGATCTCGGCCTCCCAGGAGACCTCGGTCTCCCCGGCAACCTTGGCCCGCCAGCTCGAACGCCGCCCGTCGTGCGGGCGCACCTCCTCGAGGTGGCTCATGAACTGCGGCAGGTTCTCCAGCCGCCGCCAGAAAGTGTATAGCTCTTCGGGGCTTTTCATGACCGTTACCGCCCGCTCGAAGCTGATGCCCCGCTCCCGGTGCTGCTTCTCGCGGCCCGCCGGGCTGTAGGAGCCGGTGTAGGCGGACTCCCGGGCCTTGCGGCTGGCCCACAGCGCCGCGCCCGCCAACAAAACCAGCCCACCCAGGGCGACCCAGCGGTTGGCCCCGTGCCGCAGGGTGTTCACCGGGTCTCGAGCTTGGTCGGCCTCGAGGGCGCTGGGGGGGTGGTCTTGGTGGCCCCCGTCGCCCATCAAGCCAGGGGCGGGCGGGCCGGAACTCGGGTTGCGTGTCTGAGTCGGCTGTTGCACGTTCTCTCCTTTCGAATCTAGGGCGGCTGACGGGCTACCGTCAGCGTCTCCTGCTCGAGTGCCCCAGCGTGACCGGCCCCTAGGGGTCGGTTCGGCTGGTCCGCGTGGCCCCGACCCCGAACCGGCCGAACGCAATGTGCGGCACCCAGGTCTCGGCCCCGCCGTAGTTGAAGCCGAAGATCGAGGGGCTGAGTTCCAGGATCAGCCCCGCCCCGTAGTCGACGACCCCGTGGGCGAGGGTCGGGATGAAGCGCATCCACTACCCCTTTCCGGCCGCCTGTGGCCTCGGTGGGGCGACTGCCCGACCCCCCCGAGAGACTTCGCTTCGTGCCGCCATACGTCCTCCTGATTCGTCCGTCCACGTTGACGGCATGAACTTACCGAGGTTTGAGCCAGCCCTGAGTCGGTCCTGAGCAAGCGGCGGGTGTTCGGCTGTGTGTGAGGCGGGAAAAAGCGAACTCCGGCGGGCCGCCCCAATAATTAAGTCGGAGGCCCCACCGGCCGGGCCCTGACAGGTTGTCTCAAGCCTCTCGCTCTGGGCGGTGGGCCGTCTAAGTTGCGCCATAGTGAGATTGCAGGACTTCAGCACAGCCTCATCAGCGAGCGGCTTGTGGGCGCAATTGCCCGATCTATCGGTGAGTGCGGATGCTGCAATTCCACTATGGAGATACTTAGCGCGTGCCAGACTCTGCCTTGCCCGCCTCGAGCTTGCCCAGCCCCCACAGCACCAGCAGTATCAGCAGGGTGGTGCCGCTTGCGAGCAGGTACAGCTCGAGGCCCGCCGCCACCCCCACCGCCGCCGTGGCCAGTACCGAGGCCGCGGTGGTCAGGCCCCGCACGCTGTCGCCCCTCCAGACGAAGACCATCCCGGCCCCGAGAAAGCTGACCCCCTGGGCCACCGCCGAGAGCACCCGAGTCATGTCCACCTGGGCCACCTGGTCCAAGCCGCGGTAGCGCACCAGCATGGCCTCCCCGATCAGGACGAACAGGGCCGAGGCCACCCCCACCAGGATGTGGGTGCGCAGCCCTGCGTCCTTGCCCCGAACCTCGCGTTCCCACCCCAGCAGCCCCGCCAGCACGGCGGCCGCCAGCAGCCGAGAGAGGAACTCGAGTTCAAGTGCGGGGCTGCTGTCGCTCACGCGGGGACTCCGACGGCGGGTGCGGGGGCGGGCTGCCGCTCAGGGTCAGCAGTGCCGCCCCGAAGACCGCCGCCGCGACCCCCGCAGCGATGGGGAAGACCCACCAAAACAGACTCTGGGACTGGTACAGCAATTCGTGGATGGGGCTCATGGCGCGCTCCTCTTGGCTCAACGGGTGGGTTGGAATATCGGTAAGCCTCGGCTGCGAAGACTCACGGCGGAACGTTGATGCGACGCTCGAGCGGTGGGGGCCAATCGGGCTCCTGGCCGGTCTCGAAGTGCTTCTCGCCGATGTCGCGGTGGGGTGTCCACCGCGTCCGCTCGGGCTGGGGCAGCGGCTCCGGGTCGATGATCAGCCACCACTCCCAGCCGTCGTCCTCGGAAGGCGAGGGGTGATTGGGGCCGTAGATGGGGCGCGGCGGCCCATAGCGGTAGCGGGCATCTTGGCCGATGTGGTTAGGGGTGTGGGTCATGTTCTCCTCCGGTCTACCGTCGATGGTGCCTCGAGTCCCGGGGCTTGAGGTCACCCGAGTAGCCGCCCTGGTCGCCGCGCCATCCGCCCGGGGCGTCGTCGGGCTCGAACACCCTGGGGTCTTTGTCGAGATCGAGCTGCTCGAGCGGGGCCCCCTCGCTGAGGTGCTCGAGCAGGGTCTTGGGGGCTTCTTCTTGGGCGGGCTTGGGCGGGGGGGCTTTGACCGGGACAGGTTTGGAACCGGGGAAGACCTCCGACTTGGTCAGGGGTCTGCCCGTGCCCACCTCGTAGCCAATCACCGAGTCGGGTTGATTCTGGGGCTCCCAGTCGGGCTCGCTGCCGTCGTGGGGATTGATGGGATCGTTCTTTTTCCTCACGCTGCTCTCCTGGCGGTGGCATTAGGTTCCTTCTCAAACTTGGAGCCCCGCGCTTACCCCCCATTGAGCCAAACCTTAGAGGGCACTGAGCCCGGCGGCTCAACCCAAACTCAGAACCGGGTCAGCACTGCCTCCGCAGACCCCACTAAGGTGGTCGGGCCTGAGGAGGTGAGCCAAACCATGAACAGCTCGATACGACCATTCAAGCCGTACCCGTACCGACCGCCCCAGCCACAGCCCCACGTGCCCGATCCTCAGCAGACGCCGCACCAGCCCCTGCCGAGGCCCGAGATCGGCGACCCGCTTCCCCACACCATTCCCGACTACAACCCCCCTTCCGGCCCGCACTACTACGTGGCCTGAGCACCCCAAGGAGCCCACCGTGCAAAACCTGCAAGAACTCTTCGTAACCGAGTTGCGCGACGCCTACGACGCCGAGACCCAGGCCGTAGACAGCATGCCCCGACTGATGGAGTGCGCCACCAACCCCCAGCTCAGGCAGGCCCTCCAGCAGCACCTCGAGCAGACCCAGCGCCAGGTCGAGCGCTTAGAGCAGATCTTTGAGCAGATGGGCGAGGAGCCGGGGGGCGAGCCCTGCGAGGCCATGCGGGGCCTGGTGGCCGAAGCCGAGGAGATCGTCGAGATGGAAGACGAGGCCGACCCCGACGTGCTCGACGCCGCGATCATCGCCGCGGCGCAGAAGATGGAGCACTACGAGATCGCCAGCTACGGAACCCTCAGCACCTGGGCCACCGTGCTGGGCCAGGGCAAGGTTAAGGAGATGCTCGGCCAGATCCTCTCCGAGGAGAAGGAGGCCGACCAGATGCTCTCGGCGTTGGCCGAACAGAGCATCAATCCCCAGGCCATGCAGGGCACGCCGGGCAACGACACCCGCAGCCCCTCGCGCTCCTCGGCGCGGTAGCTGGTAGCTGGAGAGAGTAAAGGAGACGGGTATGGCAGACCGCGAGACCCAGGACGGACGCAAGAATAACGGGCGTAACCTGACCCAAGAAGACCGGGCCAAGGGAGGACGCAACTCCCACGGCGGCAAGGGCAAGTCCGAGAAGAGCGGTCAGGGCAGCCGGTAGATCCAGCCTTCGCAGGGATACCCCGCTTCGGCGGGGTGTCTCTGGAAGGAGGGGCGTTAGACTCGCCCGACCCCCGAAGCCTTTGGGCTTGCTGAGTTCGGTCTCCGCAGCACCATCGGGCAGGAACCGGCTGTGAGCCCAGCGCCTCGGAGGGTAAGGCTCGCCTCAGCCCCGGCAAAGCTCGCTGCCCAAAACTGAGGCCAGGGGAGAGCTAGATGATCGCCGAACGGACCTCAACCAACGCCCGAGTGGCCGGGAAGCGGGCCAGCAAGAAGGATCAGATCCTGGCCCTTTATGTCTCCGGCATCGCCGGTATCGAAGACCTGGCCCTGATGACCGACAGCCGTCCCGGCTACGTGGCCGCGGTCCTGCAGGGCGAGGGGCTGCTCTCTGGCTACCACGACCTCTATACCTCGAGCCAGCATCTCCAGAACGTTTACTCCAAGTTCTTTGCCAACCGCCTGGGCTTTAAAGATCTCGAGACCTCAGAGCGTAGCGTGGCCTGGATTGATCGCCTCTACCAGCAGTTCGCCCGCAGCCGCGACCGGGCCGGGCAGCACCACGCCATGCTGATGGCCCTGACCATGTACAACCGGGCCCGCTTCACCGGAAAACAGGCCGAGGCCGATCCGTACCGGAGGTGGCTCGAGGGCCGGCTCGAGGCCGCAGCGCGGCCCGACGAGAACGATACATAAGGGGACCGCGATCCCATTCGGGCCCAAGCGCCGCCAGGTCGGTGATACACGTGCCCTTGACCTGAGGCCCCTGACGCCGCCTGCACCCCCTGTTGCTGCCAAGGACTCTGTTTCAGGTACAGCACTTCGCCCCAACCTGGTGGTGCTCAGCCTTGAATCAGAACGGTCACAGCGGCATGTCAGTCCCCCTGCGTAGGGTTGAGTTTGGAGGAAAATATGTATAAAGCCGAAGCCAGCATAAGTCTACCCGCAAGCCAGCAGCGCGTCTGGGACTTTATCTCTAACTACCAAAACTTCGACCAGTTTATGTCGCACGTCGAGAAGGTGCAGATGTTGGACACCCGCACCTCAAGCTGGGCCATGCGCGGGCCGCTGGGCATCCCGGTGAGTTGGAGGGCCATCACCACCAGTTTTGAGGTCCCCCGCCACCTCTCCTGGCAGTCCACCGATGGCTCGCTGCAAACCACCGGCTTTATCCGGGTCGAGCCGGAGGGGCCGGGCAGCCGCGTGACGGTTCACGTAGAGTACGTGCCGCCCCTGGGGGCCATTGGCGAGGCCGTGGCCTCGGTATTCAAAGACCCCCAAAGGATGCTCGAGAACGACCTCGAGAAGCTGGGCTGGATCGTGTCGGGCTGGCCGGTCGAGGCCATGGACACCCGCCCCGGAGGCAGCAGCCGTACCGAGAGCAGCACCAGCATGGGCCACTCGGGCGGCTCGAGCGGAACCTCGAGCGGTTACGGCTCGGGAAGTGGTAAGGGCTCGGTCAGCGACCCCGGCACCTCCGACTCCGCCGACCGCACCAATCCGGTGAGTGGGCCGGACGAACGACGACGGGGGGGCGACCGATGATGACAGTGGGAAGTGCCGGCAAGGTGGGCGTGCGTGCCCGCATCCACTGGCCCGGAATCGTCGCGGGCGTGCTGGCGGGAATAGTGACCTATCTGGTGCTCAGCGTGCTGGGACTGGCGGTGGGGCTGCTTACGGTGCAGAGCCGCGGCATCGACACCGACGCAGGCGGACTGGGCGTCGGGACGCTGGTCTACATGGTGCTGGCGATGGCGCTGTCGGCCTTTCTGGCCGGCCTCACCGCCGCCCGCGCCGCCGCCTTCCTGACCCCGGCGCAGGGCCGCTTCAACGGCTTTTTGACCGGCGTGGTCTTGCTGCTGGCCCTGACTTGGCTGGCCTCCAACCTGCTCTTCAGCGGCCTGAACAGCGCCCTGGGGCTGGCAAGCGGGGCCCTCAATGCCGTGGCTGGGGCCGCCGACCGCAACACCCTGGGGGCCGGTGACGCCTACCAGGCCATCGTTAACGGGCTGGACGAGGAGGAGGTGGCCGACCTGATTGCCCAGGGTTCGCCCAACCTAAGCCAGGAGCAGGTTCGGGCGGCGGCCGCCACCGTGAGCAGCGTGGTGCGCACCGCCGGGCAGAACATCGGCGGCAGCCTGGACAACGTCTCCAACCTGGGGCAGGTGGTGGGGGCACAGGTCGACGCGGTTGAGCAGGCCCTGACCGGCCCCGAGTTTCAGGCCCGGCTCCAGCGCCGGGGCCTCACCCAAGCCGAGGCCGCCGAGGTATCCACCGTGGTGCGTCAGCGCTTCAGCGACATCCGCACCCAGGCCACCGAGACCGCCGACGCCCTGACCCGCACCGCCGCCCAGATCGCCAGTGCAGCGGCCTGGATATGGCTGCTGGTGGCGGCCCTGGTGTTGGGCCTGGCCACCTTCGGCGGCGGTCGCGGCGGCGAGGTTGAGCCGGTCGCGGCCCGCGCCATGCCGGAGCGCCGCACCACCCCCAGCTCCAACACCCCCGACAACCGATAAGTTGAGCCGAGCGAGGCCTACGGGCGGTCACCTCGAGCGTTAGTTCGCACGGCTCGAGGTGACCGCGCTTTCACGCAGACCCACACCATTCAACGCTCCTGGTCGGTAGGCGTCCGACTGACCCCGACCCGTCGCGCCACCGCACCGCAGCCTAAAGCACGCCAAAACCCTCACCGGGCGGGGCAACATCCAGCCACCGGTTGGGGGATTCAGTCCGCGACCGGAAAAGAGTTCCAGTAGGGGTTCCCATAAATCCTTGTTTCGGCGGTTTTTGCCGTGCCTTTTTCATTACGGCGATCTGAACTTCGCGGCAGTGGCGGGAAACGCGAAGGGCACCCTCCTGCCGGCTGGGTGCGCTCACTGCGAGTTTTGCTGCACGGTTCCCCGACTCCCAAAGCCCGACCCTCGGCCTCCGACCTGACTCTTATCCTTACCCTTCGTGTCTTTCTCCCAATGGTGCCTGGTGCTCGGGGCTCTGGCGCTGGTCTCGGCGGTGGGGTCGGCCCGCTTGCGGCGGCTGCCGCTGAGCGAGCCGCTAATCTTTCTGGTGGCTGGTCTGGCGCTAGGGAATGTGGGCGGCGTGAGCCTCAGCCTTGTCGACAGCGCCCACTGGCTCGAGCGGGTCGCGGAAGTCGTGGTAATCGTCTCGCTGTTCGTGGGCGGGCTCAAGCTGCGCCTTCCGTTGGGGCACAGGGCCTGGCTGGCAGCCTACCGGCTGGCCGGTCCGGCGATGCTGCTGTGCATTGCGGGCATCGCGCTGGTGGGAACCTGGCTGTTCGGCCTCACGCCGGCCACGGCACTGCTGCTGGGGGCGATTCTGGCCCCCACCGACCCCGTGCTGGCCGACGAGTTCGCGGTCTCCAGCGCCAAAGACCAGGACCGGCTGCGCTACGGGCTGTCCGGCGAGGCTGGGCTCAACGACGGCACCGCCTTCCCCTTTGTGGCCCTGGGCCTTCTGCTTATTGAGAACGGCGGCCACTGGGGCGTCTGGGTGGGGGGTTGGGCGCTCGAGCGCTTGCTGTGGGCGGTGCCCGCCGGGCTGCTGTTGGGCTACGCGCTGGGCTACGGGGGTGGGCGGCTGGTGGTGGCGGTGCGGCGGCGCACTGCCGACCGCACCGCCACCAGCGACTTGCTGCTGCTGGCCCTGGTGGGGCTCTCCTACGGGCTGGCTGAGATGATCCACGCCTGGGGATTTCTCTCGGTGTTCGCGGCGGGGGTGGGGCTCCGCCGGGCCGAAGTCTGGCTGGGAAGGCCACAGCCAGGGTTGCTTCGGGCCGTGGCCGGCCTCGATTCCGCGAGATGGGCTAGACACCGGCCGGGGCGGCCGCAGCCCGAGGTCCCCGACTCCGACCCAGCCGAAGCCCTGGTCGAGCCCTGGCTCCACCCCGAGGCCCTGCGCGACTCCAGGGTGGCCTCGGGCCTGGTGGTGCGCGAGGTGCTGGCGCTGGGGGAAGCCCTGGAACGGCTGTTCGTGCTGGCGGCGGTGCTACTGGTGGGGGTGCTGCTGGCTGAGAACTGGGACTGGCGTGGCGTCGGGCTGGGGTTGGCGCTGTTCCTGGTGATCCGGCCGCTGGCGGTGGGTATGGCCCTGCTGGGTACCCCCACTACCCGCTACCAGCGTCTGCTGATGGGCTGGTTTGGCATCCGGGGGCTGGGCAGCCTCTACTACCTGTTTTACTCGGTAGGGGAGGGCGTGGGGGCTGAGCGCTCCGCCGAGCTGGGCGCCTTAACCCTGAGTGTGGTGGCCCTGAGTGTGGCCCTGCACGGCGTGAGTGCCACGCCGCTGCTGCGGTTGTACGAGCGGCGATTGGGCGGACACAGTTCAGCCGAGCCTCAGGTCGGGCTAAGCGCCGAAAATAAGGATTGAGCCGTACACCACCCCTAGGAGCGCAACGATGGCACTCACTTACGACTCCCTCGAGTCAACCCAACCCCCCTACGTCGGCGAAGCCTTCATTGACCTGGGCCTAAACTTTCTGCGGCGCAGCCCCAACACCCTGCGCGAGTGGCACCACCAGGGCCTGGTGCAGGCCGTGCAGCTCGAGCAGCTCACCGGCCGGATCGCCGAGCGGCCGGGCGAGACCGGCCCCTACGCTGCTCAGCTCCAGGAAATGTCCGAGATCCTGCTGCGCCGCCGCGCCAAGGATGTTGCCTTCCTGGGCGGGGCGCTGGGCTTCGCCACGCAGTTCGAGGTGCCCCGGCTGGCCACCAACGGCCTCTTCGAGCCGTTGGCCTACCACTACCGCTGGCAGCAGCGCTCCTACCAGTGCTTGGCCTGGATGCTCGAGCTGCACGGCGATCTGTCGGGCTCGAGGGCTTTCCAGACCTGCGCCGACAACCTGAGCTTCGACTGCGGCTTTATGCAAACCCTGCTGGCCCGCTGCGCCAACCGACCCGAGGGTAGCCCCGCCTGAGCCAAGCCTGCCGTTTTTTAGGTCACCGTGATTCAAACCAACAAGCCATACGCGGTGAGCCGCTGTGCGCCCCTCGTCTGCAGGCCTCCGGCTGCGCCAGTACGCACCCGGCCCTAGCGGTGGCCTCGAGGCAGGAATGGCTTTTCAACGTGGGTGTAGGAGAGCGAAGCCACGGTGTAGGCAGCAATCAGCACAAAGGTCGTTAGGGCAAACCAGTAGCCCAGGTCGCTGATGCCGAAATACTTGTACTCGGAGTTGTGGAACAGCCGTACCAGCTCCAAGATCGGGTAGTGCCAGATGTACAGCCCGAAGGAGACTCGAGCCGTATAGCGGGCGAACGGGTTGTCCATCCAGCGGTGCACGAAGGTCGCGAACGGGGCCGCGCCCAGCGCTAGCGCGATCAGCAGGGAGAAGGCGGGGAAGGCGTAGGGCTGCTCCCCGATGCTAAAGCTGAACTCCGGTGCGCGCCGCATGGCCCACATGATCCCGATTGCCCCCACTACCCCCAGCACGGTGAGCACATCGAAGGCGCGGTGCCGCCCCGCCATATTCGGGTTTTGGGCCAGCTGGTACTGGCGGTAGGCGATCCAGCCCGCGCACAACACGCCGACGCAGTAGTGGGCAAACATCCCCACCACGTTGTAGTGCATCATCCAGAACTTGGCCCCGCCGATCAGCCCGTAGTTCCAGCCGCGCTCGGAGGAGTCGGGCTCGAGGTTGACCAGAATCCACTGGTGGGCTGTCATGGTCAGCAGCAGTACGGCCACCCAAAACGCGACCGCCAGCGGGAAGGATCTCGGATGTTCGGCCCCGGGTGCCCGGACCGCGTCCCCCGACCAGATCTTGGTTCGAACCACCGTCCGGGTCTTCACTTCGGTCAGGCCGTCGGGGCCGCTGCGGGTCTCGGTCTGCTCGGTGACCTGCTCGCTGACGTGGCTAGGCCGGCGGGGGAAGACCCCGGCCAGCGCGAACAGCCCCACCATGAACAGGGGCATCAAGGCATAGCAGAACACCTCGAAGCCGATGCTCCACAGCGGTCCGTTCAGCTCCACGGGGAAGAAGGTCACCCAGTGAAAGCCGGAGGTGAAGGTCAGTGCGCTTGCCAGCCGAAGCCACATCTGGTCGCCCGGTTCGAAGGCCCGGGCAATCAGAAAGGTGACGATCAGGGCCACGTAGAAGCCCGGGGCGATGCGGAGGAAGCGCCTGCTGGCGAACTCGCCCAGACTTGGCCTCGGCTTGCCCTGCAAGTAGCGCCGCCAGAACGGCAGCGCCAACAGCATCCCCGAGAGCACGAAGAAGACGCTCACCCCGAATGCGCCCGTCATCGAGAAGGCTTGGAGTTCTTGTATCCACTGGGGCTGCTCGGGCATGTTCAGCCGCTGCCCCAGGTGGCTGAATACCACCATCAGGCAGGCCATCGCCCGGATGCCGTCGGCCCCATCCACAACGCCGATGCTCGAGGCTGGGCCGAAGGTCTGTTGCAGGCGCTCGAGGAGGCCCAGCCGCCAGCCCTCCAGGGTCTGGCGCAGCCCCCTGGCGGGTCGGGCCGCGATCCCCAGGCCCCGCCCCAGCTGGCTCGCCGTCAGCCAGAAGACCAGCAGCACCGGCACCATGCCCAGCGCGGCCCCCATTGCCAGCGCGTAGCCCCCGCCGTCGGACAACAGCCCAAGGGCCTGCGGCAGCAGCCGGGTTTCCTCCGAGCGCATCAGGAAAATGGCGCTGTCGAGGTGGTTCCAGGTGGTCACGAAGGTCAGCAGCGCGACGGTGGTCAGCACCGGCGTCATCTGCGGCAGGGCGATGCGCCAGAAGACCAGCCAGTCCGAGGCCCCGTCCACCCGGGCCGACTCGACCAGCGACTTGGGAATCGCCGACTGGGTGTACTGCCGCACCAGGAAAACCCCCAGCGCACTCACCATCGCCGGGACCCACAGCGCTCTGGGCGTGTCGATCCAGTCCAGCAGGCGCATTTGGATCAGGTAGGGGATGGCGTTGGACATGGCCGGGAAGACCAGGGTGGCCATCACCACCAGGAACAGCGGGCGCTTGTAGGGGAAGCTTAGAAGCGCGAAGGCGAACCCGGCCAGGGCGCTGGTGACCACCGTGCCGAGCGTCGCCAGGCCGGAGACGTAGAGGCTGTTCCAGAGGTTGCGCCAGAACAGCGGCAGGTACTCCATGAGCTGCTGGTAGTTGCTTAGGGCCCCGGCGCCCCAGGCCAGGCTGAAAGGGCCGCTCGAGCCCCCCAGCAGGTCCCGGAAGTACGGCGGCACATACTGCCAGAACAGTCCGGCCTCGGGGGGCGGCTGCGCCTCGTCTACCGGCTGCAGCAGCACGCTCGGCCCGCCGGTCCCCCGGGTGGCCTCGCTAAATAGCGAGAGGATGGGCAAGACGCTCACGATCAGCCCGGTCACCACCAGCAGCTTTATCACCACCGTGGTGACGGCGGGCAGCCTCAGGGGGGCGTGGTCGGCCTCGAGGCCCGCCGAGGTCTGAAGCTCGGTGAAGTTGCGACCGATCCAGAAGTAGGCCAGCGCGATGATCGCCAGCATCACCCCGAAGAAGACCCAGGTCTGGGTGTTGGCCAGACCGAGATTGAAGAAGCGGAAGGCGGTTCCGTAGATGTAGCCGGGCAGATTTACGGTGTCGAAATTGGCGTAGCTGGCCGTCCAGGCGTTGGTCTGGAGGCCCGAGACCAAGCTCATCCCGAAGGCCACAAATACCATCGGGCGCACCACGGGAAACACGATCCGGCGGAGCTGGAGCCAGAAGCCCGCACCGTCGAGCTGGGCCGCCTCGAGCAGGCTCCGGGGAATCGCCCCAATGGCCATCAAATACAACAGCACGTTCCACCCCACCGCGCTCCAGAGCTGGGCCGCCGCGTCGGTGCCGTAGGTGGGCAGGCTCGGCAGCCAGCCCAGCGGCTCGAAGGCCCGGAGCCAGCCCAGCACGTCGTTCACCGGGGTCAGCAGCAGGGTCAGAAAGAGGGTCAGCGAGGCCGAAAGCGAGAGCGAGGCGGCCAGGTAGGGCAAGAAGAACAGCGCCCCCAGGCTGCCCAGCGCCCTGGCGAAGACCAGGTGCAGCGCGAAGGCCAGCGGCAGCGCGATCAGGTGCTGGGCGATCACCACCGGAAGGCCCGCGGCCAGTGAGCGCCCCATGGCCGCCCAGTAGTCGGGGTCGCGCAACACCAGCAGGTATCGGCTAAGCCCGCGGAATTCCATTGCGTCGGAGCCGGAGAGCACCCACAAGTTGAGCGAGACGTAAAACGAGTACCCCAGACCGAACAGCCCGAAGGCCGCGAAGATTAGGAAATAAGGCGCGACAAACCACAGGCCCGAGCGCTCTCGAGGGGCCTGGTTGGCAGGCCGGGCGGCGGGCTTGGGGAGGTCGCGGGTCATCGTGTGGGGACTGGCTTGGGGAAGGGGAGGCCCGCCACCGGCCGTTGGCCTAGTTTCTGCCCTTGGGGGTGGTGCTCTTGCGCACCACCAGCCTGTTGGGGACGATCACATTGTGCATGGGGCCGCCCTCGAGCAACAGCTCCACCCCTTTGCGACCCAGCTCCTCCTTGTCCACACGCACGGTGGTGAGGCTGGGGTGGGAGTGGCGGGCGGCGTAGATGTCGTCGTAGCCAACCACCGCAATCTGCTCGGGCACCCGGATGCCGTGCTCGCGTAGGTACCGCAGCACCGCCAGGGCGGTATCGTCGTTGAAGGTGAAGATGGCGTCGGGCGGCTCGGGCAGGGCCAGCAGCCGCTCCATGGCGGGCACGGTCCCCTCGACCGCCTCGGCGGGCTCGCGGGTCACGTCGAGGTCGGGGTCGGCGGCGATTCCCGCGTCGTACATGGCCTTGCGGTAGGCCCGCCGGCGCTCGCGGATGCTGTAGTGCTCGGGGCCGGCGATAAAGGCGATGCGCCGGCGGCCCTGGGCGACGAGGTGCTGGGTGGCCTGGTAGGCCCCGTCGAAGTTGTCGGTGTTGACGGCGGGCAGGTCGGCGGCGAAGTGGTCGATCAGCGCTACCGGGACGCCGCTGGACTGGATTGAGGCCAGCACCTCGGGCTCGAAGTAGCTCACGCACAAAATGGCGTCGGCCTCGTGGCGGCGCACCAGCTCGGCGACCGGCTGCTCGAGGGTAATCAGCCCGAAGGAAAGGACCAGGTCGTTCTGGCGGCAGGCCTCCTCCACGCCATGCAGCACTGGGCTGTAGAAGGGGTTGGCGGAGGGCGCGAAGTGGGCGCGGTGCAGGAAGCTGATCCGCTTGAGCTTTGCGGGGCGAAGGTTGCCCAGGTTATAGCCCATGCGCTCGGCGATCTGAAGGATGCGGTGGCGGGTCTCGTCACCGACGCCGGGCTGATTCTTTAACGCCCTCGAGACAGTTCCGATGGAGACCCCAGTGCGCTCAGCAATGTCCCGCACGGTGATGGGGCCTGGGTTGTGCAGCTCGGTTCGTCTCACGCCCCCAGTATAGCGCAACATCCGAGATTTTTACTAAACAGATGTAAAAATCAAGCTGTGAGCGCTAAACAAGCTGATTGTTTATAACTTGAACTACGATTGATAGGTTTGTTGCGTAAACACCAAAAAGGGGTGACTTTTAGAATCCAGAACGTCATTTCCTGCCATGATTTGACAACACAATGAAACCTATGCTACTGTTTTAGGTGCGTTTACTAAACAAATCAAACGCAGCTCAAACTCGAGGGGGTGACCACTGCAAGGAGCCGGGAGGAGGCGACCATACGCTTGTAGGTGAGCGTGGTGGGTGGTTTTCGAGTCTAAAGATCAGGAGGACATGATGAAGTCGAGCACGAAAAAGTTGATGGCGGCTGCGCTGGTGGGCGCTTTCGCGCTGGCCACCGTGGGACTGGTGTTTGCCCAGGGTGCGCGCACCAAAGTGGTCTGGTACATCGGGCTTGGGACGGGAGCCTCGGCCCAGCAGGTTCCGATTCAGAAGGCCGCCGTCGAGCGGTTTAACAAGTCGCAGGACAAGATCGAGCTGGTCATGGAGGTCGTGGACAACAACGTGGCCGCCGACCAGCTGGCCGCCCGCATCGCTGCGGGTAATGCCCCCGACTTCGTAGGCCCGGTGGGCGGCGACGGTTACGCCAAGTTCCGCGGGCAGTTCGCCGACCTGACCCCCCTGATCGCCAAATTCAAGCCTGACACCTCGGGCATGGACGAAGCCTTGCTCAAGTTCTACTCCGCCGGCAGCGTGCGCGAGGGCCTCCCCTACGCCGTCTACCCCTCCTTCATCTTCTACAACAAGGACCTCTTCGACGAGGCCGGGCTGCCCTACCCCCCTGCCAAGTTCGGCGAGCGCTACCAGGGCCGCACGTGGGACTGGAACACCCTGCGCCAGATCGCGATGAAGATGACCATCGACGCAAACGGTAAGGACGCCACCGAGACCGGCTTCGATGCTAAGAAGATCGTCCAGTTCGGCTTCGTGAACCAGTGGAACACCGGCGCTACCGCCATGGCCACCACCTTCGGAGCCGCCAGCCTGACCAACGCCCAGGGCCGCGCCCAGATTCCTGCCAACTGGATTAACGCTTGGAAGTGGTACCAGAACGGTATCTGGAAAGACCGCTTCATGCCCAACCAAGAGGAAATGGGCCAGGAAGTCTTCGGCTCGGGCAACAACTTCAACTCTGGCAAGTTCGCGATGGCGTACACCCACCTGTGGTACCAGTGCTGCCTCGACGGCGGCGCCAACGCCAAGGTCAAGAACTGGGGCGTCGCGGTGGTGCCTAGCTACAACGGCAAGTACACCGCCAAGCTCCACGCCGACACCTTCCGCATCATGAAGTCCAGCAAGAACCAGGACGCCGCGTTCCAGGCCATGTGGTGGCTGATGCAGCAGCCCGACTTGCTGCGCACCTACGGGGCCTTCCCCGCCGACGAGCGCCTGCAAGACGACTTCATCAGCGAGATCAACAAGAAGTACGCTCAGAACGCCAAGATCAACTGGCAGACCGTCAAGGACAGCCTCAAGTATGTCGATGTACCCAGCCACGAGCAGTGGGTGCCCAACTACTTGAAGAGCTTTGACATCCTGACCAAGTTTGCCAACCGCATCTTCGCGGAGCCCAACATGAACATCAACGCCGAGGCCAGCAAGCTGCGCGTTGACCTGCAGAACTCCTTCAACCAGGCGCGTTAACCCCGTCGGGCGGGCGCTCTCCTCCAGCGCCCGCCCCCTTCTTCTGTGGCCCTGATGGTCGTCACTACCCCTAGCTGCGACCATCGGGGCCGTTTTGCGGGAAAGCACCGGACCCGTTTTGCAGCTTGATCGGCGTATTCATCCGAAAACTGTCGCCCTCGAGCGGCCCGTGAGAGAACTCCCCAGGGTTAGAGTGCGGGGCCAAGCAATAGACTTTTGAAGAGGAATAACACAGACCAATTTTCGCATAAAGGAGCGTGGCTATGCGGTGGAGTCTATCTCACAGGAGGGCACTATGGCCCTGACGGCCCCCAAGGAGTCCAAGTTCAAGATGTCCAGGATGGCGGTGACGGAACGCCGCTGGGGGCTGGCGCTGGTCTCGCCGTGGATCGCGGGGCTGCTGCTGTTCTCGGTCTTCCCGATGCTGTTCTCGTTGGTGCTGGCCTTCACCAACTACAATCTCGTCGACCAAAGCGACTTCCGCTTCGTGGGGTTCAAGAACTGGATCGACCTCTTCCAGGACTCCTCGATGCAGAAGTCCTTCGGGGTCACGCTGCGCTACCTGATCATCGTGGTGCCCTTCCTGATCCTCTCGCCGCTGCTGATGGCGGTACTGCTCAGCAACCCCAATGTTAAGTTTCGCAGCCTGTGGGTGACGCTGTTCTTCCTGCCTAACCTGATCCCGGCGGTGGTTACCGGTCTGATCTGGAACAACACGCTGAACTCTCGAGGCCCCATCAACGAGTTCACCCAGTGGCTGTTCGGCTGGCAAGGCCCGGCCTGGCTCCAGGACGCGCTGTGGGTGATGCCCGCCATCGCCATCATCGGGCTGTGGAGCATCGGCTACACCATGCTCAACATGATGGCCGCGCTCAAGAACGTGCCCAGGGAGCTTTACGAGGCCGCCACCATCGACGGCGCCAACGGTTTGCAGTGCTTCTTCCGCATCTCGCTGCCGCTGATGTCCAACGTGATCTTCTACAACGTGGTCACTGGCATCATCGGCGGCTTCCAGTACTTCACCGTGGCCTACCTGCTCTACCGCGGCCAGGGCGGCCCCAACGATGCCGCGCTGTTCTTCATGCTCAAGCTCTACAAGGAGGCCTTCAACTACTACAACATGGGCTTCGCCTCCGCGATGGCCTGGGCCATGTTCGTGGTTTGCCTGATCATCACCCAAATTCTGTTCTCCACCTCGAAGCGGTGGGTTTACTACTCCACGGAGGGCAAGGAATGAGCATCGCCGCCAAGACCGCCGCCGAGCCCAAGGGGGCAACCCGTGGCAGCTTTCTCAACAAGCAGCTGAAGCCCTTGATCGTCTCCGCCCTGTTCACCCTGTTTGTCTTCTGGCTGATGACCATCTACCTCCGCCCGATGACCGACTTTGTCCTGACCTCGCTGCGCGACGGCTCCAAGGAGATCAATGCACCCCGCATCCCCTCGAGCCCCGTCACCTTCGAGTATCAGGGCGAGGTTTTTGAGGTGTACAAGGTGCCCATCGACGGCCAGACCCGCGACCTGGCCCTGGTGCGCAAGGGCCGCACTCAGAGTGTGTTCATCGACCCCGCCAACCCCACCCAGGAGATCACCTGGGAGGGCCGCTGGCGCACCCTGGATCGCGCCTGGGTGGTCAATCCCCAGTGGAAGAACTACCCTGAAGCCTGGAAGCAGATCGACTACCCCAAGCTGCTGCGCAACACCTTCATCATCGCCATTATGAGCACCATCGGGGCGGTGCTCTCGGCCATCGTGGTGGCCTATGGCTTCTCGAGGTTTGCGATCCCCGGGAAGAACATCTGGATGTCGATCCTGATGGCCACCATCATCCTGCCGCCGCAGGTCACGATCGTCCCCACCTACATCATGTTCTTTCAAATCGGCTGGGTACCTTCAATGCTCCCCCTGATCGTACCTGCCTTCTTTGGTAGCGCCTGGAACATCTTCCTGCTGCGCCAGTTTTTCATGAACATCCCCAAGGAACTTGATGAGGCGGCCATGATTGACGGGGCCAACCCCATGCGCATTCTCTGGAGCATTATTGTCCCGCTCTCGTGGCCGGCCATCATCGCCGTGGCCATCAACTCCTTCCTCTACAACTGGAACGACTTCTTCAACCAGATCCTCTACCTCGCGGGCCGCGAAGACCTCCGCACCATCTCCCCCGGCATCCAGAGCTTCAACTCGGTCTACGGCGCCGCCAACCCGCAGTACGTGGCCGCCGCCGCCATCATCGCCAGCATCCTCCCTATCATCCTCTTCTTCGCCGCCCAGCGCCCCTTCATGCGGGCGGTGATGACGCAGGGGGTGGACAAGTAGACGGGGAGCGGCCAGAAGCGGTGGAGAGCTCGAGGTTCAGCCAGCCGCACCCACCCCGCGCGCTGCTTCTGGGTTGACAGCACCCCGCCGCCTTATCTACCCCAGTCCGTAGACAGACTCCCCGTACCCTGCCCTCATTCGCAGTTACCGCTCTCGCTCAGCTCTGGGCGGAAAGTGGACTCCGAGATTAATGTGCTCCGTGGACCCTCCATTCTGCGCACCGTCGCGCTCCGGCACCGTACCGTCCGTTCCCGACCGACCCCAGGCTCTGACCTCTAACACACCCATGAAGACACTTATCCAATTCCCCCCCAACTTCTTCTGGGGCGCGGCAACCAGCTCGCACCAGATTGAAGGGAGTCCGGCCCTCGAGGGCCTCGGCGAGAGCGTTTGGGAGATGTTCTGCCGGCGCAGCGGCAAGGTCCAGGACGGCAGCAACGCCTTAATTGCCTGCGACCACGTCAACCGCTACCCGGAAGACGTGGCGCTGATGAAGCAGATCGGGCTGCAAGCCTACCGTTTCTCGGTGGCCTGGCCCAGGGTTTTGCCCGGCGGAACCGGCCAGGTCTCCAGCAAGGGCCTGGGCTTCTATGACCGGCTGGTAGACGAGCTTTTGGGGGCGGGCATCGCGCCCTGGGTGACGCTGTACCACTGGGACCTTCCGGTGGAGCTGTACTACCGGGGCGGATGGCTCAACCGCGACAGCGCGGACTGGTTCGCCGATTACACCTGCGCCGTGGTGGACCGGCTATCCGACCGGGTGCAGAACTGGTTCACCCTAAACGAGCCGCAGGTGTTCATCTGGCTGGCCATGCGGGAGGGCGTCCACGCGCCGGGCGACAAGCTGGGCTGGAATGAGGTCATCCGGGCCGGCCATCACGCCATGCTGGCCCACGGCAAGGCCGTCCAGACCATCCGGGCCTACGCCAAGAAGCCGCCCAAGGTGGGGTACGCGCCGGTGGGCATCACCTACCGACCCGCCACCGACAGCGCTGCCGACCTCGAGGCCACCAAGAGGGCCTTCTTTGGGATGGGCCACCGCACCCTCTGGTGCAACGCCTGGTGGATGGACCCGGTCTTCAACGGGCACTACCCCGAGGACGGGCTGAAGATCTTCCATCCCTTCGCCCCGCCCATCCAGAACGGCGACCTCGAGACCATCCACCAGCCCCTGGACTTCTTTGGGGCCAACATCTACCACGCCCAGACCATCCGCTCAGGCCCCGACGGCAGACCCGAGGTAGTGCCCAGCCCCCAGGGCACCGCCCGCACCCTGATGGGCTGGGATGTGGTGCCCGAGGCGCTCTATTACGGTCCCAAGCTCTTCTACGACCGCTACAAGCTGCCGGTGGTGGTCACCGAAAACGGGATGAGCAATACCGACACCCTGAGCGCCGACGGCAGGGTGCACGACGACGCCCGCATCGAGTTCACCCGCGCCTACCTCGAGCAGTACGCCAGGGCCGCCCAGGACGGGGCCGACCTGGCGGGCTACTTCCACTGGTCGCTGATGGACAACTTCGAGTGGGACCGGGGCTACACCCAGCGCTTCGGGCTGATCCACGTGGACTACCAGACCCAAAAGCGCACCCTCAAGGAGAGCGCCCACTGGTACGGCAGGTTGATTGCTACGCATGGCAGGAGCCTGAACCCGCCGGTGGAGGTCGGATGAAGTTTACGGAATTTCAGCTCAAGCAGCGTGACCCCTCGAGGCCGCTGGAGGCCGACTTCGCCACCGCCGAAGGCTGGATCGCCGCCCGTGCCCCCGGCTCCGTCCACGAGGCGCTGCAGGCGGCGGGCCTGATCCCCGACCCCTTCTACGACCGCAACGAACTCGAGGTGCAGTGGGTGGGCGAGGCCGACTGGCTGTACCGCGCCGAGTTCGAGGCTGAGGTGTCAGAGCCCTTCGCCGACCTGGTCTTTGACGGCCTGGATACCGTCGCCAGGGTCTGGCTTAATGGCGAGCTGGTGCTCGAGTCGGACAACATGTTCGTCCCGCGCCGCCTCGATGTTCGCCACAAGCTGCGCCCGGGCGCCAACCAACTGTGGATCCTGTTCGCCTCGGCGCTCAAGCACGGGAAGGCCCTCGAGGCCGCCCATGGGGGGCCGCGCCCGCTGTGGAACGGCGACAGCAGCCGCCTGTTCGTGCGCAAGGCCCAGTACCACTACGGTTGGGATTGGGGGCCGACCCTGCTGACCGCCGGGGTCTGGCGCGAGGCCCGGCTCGAGACCTACGCCGCCCGCATTGCCGAGCTGTACTGCCCAGTCAGCCTCGAGGACGACCTGTTGACCGCCGAGTTTCCCGTCCGGGTAAGCCTCGAGGGCGAACTCAACGGCGCGACCGTAAAGCTCGAGCTCTACGGCCCAGGTGGCGAAGCCCTCGGCACAGTTTCACGCCCGGCCTCGGCCGACCTCGAGCACGTTTTTGTGGTCGGGGCTCCCCAGCTCTGGTGGCCCAACACCTACGGCGAACAGCCGCTCTACCGCCTGGTGGCGCGGCTCGAGCGCGACGGCATCGAGCTTGACACGCAATCCCAAAAGCTCGGCGTCCGGCGGCTTCGCCTGGTTCAAGAGCCGCAGGCCGGCGGGGTCACCAGCTTCTACTTCGAGGTCAACCACACCCCAATCTTCGCTGGCGGGGCAAACTGGATTCCCGAGGGCATCCCCACCACCCGCGTGTCCCCCGCCGAATACCGCCAGCGGATCCTCCAGGCCAAGGCCGCAAACATGACCATGCTGCGGGTCTGGGGCGGCGGCATCTACGAGGACGAGGAGTTCTACGACCTCTGCGACGCGCACGGCCTGCTGGTCTGGCAGGACTTTATGTTTGCCTGCGGCATCTATCCGGCGCACGCCGGGTTTGTCGAAAGTGTTCGGCTGGAGGCCGCCGCCCAGATCAAGCGGTTGCGCCACCGCCCCTGCCTGGCCCTGTGGTGCGCCAACAACGAAGACTACCAGCTCGCCTACGGACAGCGTCTCTATAAGGGCCACCTCCCGCCCGAGGAAAACCCCGAGTTTCCGGCGCGCGTCATCTACGAGCGGCTCCTCCCGCAGCTCTGTGGCGAACTCGACCCCGCCACCCCCTACCGCCCCGGCAGTCCTTACGGCGGCTCGGCCGAGAGCGGCTACGACCCCGACGACCAGACCCAGGGCGACCGCCACACCTGGGAGATCTGGCACCGGGAGACCTACCCCTACCAGGACTACCCCAAAAAAGGCGGCACCTTCGTCAGCGAGTTCGGCATGCAGGGCGCGGCCTCGCTGGGCACGCTCAAGGCCGCACTCCCGCCCGAGGAGCTGCACCCCTTCAGCCGGGGCTTCGAGCACCACAACAAGGCCTCCGACGGCTACCGCCGGATCGTGGTCTACCTGACCGACAACCTGGCGCTGCCCTCTGACCTCGAGGGCTATATCTACGCCACCCAGCTGGTGCAGTCCGAGGCCCTGAGCAGCGCCTACCGGGGCTGGCGCCGCCGCTTCGCCGGCCCAGGCCACATCGGCTGCGGCGGTGCCCTGGTCTGGCAGCTCAACGACTGCTGGCCGGTGCAGAGCTGGGCCATCGTGGACAGCTCCGGGGTGCCCAAGCCGGCCTACTACACCGTTCGCCGTGCGCTCGCTCCGGTGGCGGTGGGCCTGTGGTCGACCGCAGGTGGGGCCAGCGTTTGGGCGGTCAATAGCCGCCCGGGCGCCCTCGAGGCCACCCTCGAGCTGCGTGTCCTGAGCCTTGAAGGGCAGGAGCTTTCCCACTCCAGCCGGGCCGTCCGGCTGCCCGCCAACCAGGCCTTCGAGTTGGGCGAACTCGAGGCCCCCCAGAACGCCGTCATCGCCGCCCGACTCCTGGAGGGCGAGGAGGTGCTGTCCCGCTTCACCCTGTGGCCCGAGCCCTACAAGTACCTCACCCTGCCCAGCCCGAATCTGCGGGCGGTGCGGTTGGGCCAGGACCGGCTGGTGCTGCGCACCGACCGGCCGGTTAAGGGGGTGTGGCTGGAAGCGAAGCCGGCCCCTGGAGCGGAGGCCGCGGGCCTGGAATGGAGCGATAACCTGATCGACCTCAACCCCGGCGACGAGCGGGTGATCGAGGCCAAGGGATTGGGCCTGCTGCCCGTGCGGCTGCGATACATGGGCTCGAGGGGTGCGATGGTGGTGGCCGATCTGCTGGAGGCCGCCCCGGTGGTGGGCGATTGACCGTGGGCGCGTGGCGCAGCGCCCATTTGCGGGCTCGTAAGCGCACGGCGGAGATGCATGCCGCTCGACCGCCCAGCCCTCAGGGCTGAGGACTTGGTCGACCGCTACCGGCTCAACCGGAAAAGGAGCAACACACCATGACCAACACCGTCTCGTTCATCACGGCCAATTTCGTGGCCCGGCAGGTCGGCTACAACATGACCGAGGGCTGGATGCAGGGCGACACCGCCACCAACGAGTACTTCAAGCCCCTCCAGACCTTCCCAGAGCGTTTTGAGGCCATGCTTCTAGAGGTAAAGGCGATGGGCTTCGCCAGCCTCGACTTGTGGGGGGCTCACCTCAACTCGGCCTGGGCCACCCCGGAGCACGTCGTGGCGGCCAGGGCGCTGCTCGAGAGGCACGGGCTGAAGGTGGAGAGTTTCGCCACTTGGGTGGGCTCGCTGGAGGGCCTCGAGGCCACTGCCAGGCTGGCCCAGGCCATGGGCGTTTCCATCATCGCCGGGGGCGCACCGCTGCTCAAGACTCAGCGGGCCGAGGCGGTGGCCGTCCTCAAGCACTATGGCGTTCGCCTGGGCATCGAGAACCACCCCGAGAAGAGCCCGCAGGAAGTGCTCGAGCTCATCGGCGACGGGGCCGACGGCCACATCGGCACCGCCCTGGACACCGGCTGGTGGGCCACCCAGGGCTACAGCCCGGCCACGGCCATCCGCGACCTGAAAGACCACCTCCTGATCCTCCATCTCAAGGACGTGAAGGCCGCCGGAGCCCACGACACCTGCCGCTTCGGCCAGGGCGTCGCCGAGATCGCCGCCTGCGTGGAGGCCCTGCGCCAGGTCGGATACGGCGGGGTCATCGGCATCGAGCACGAGCCCGAGCACCACGACCCCACCGAGGATGTGAGGGTCAGCAAGGCCCTGCTGGAAGAGTGGATGGCGGGCGCTATCGCGCGCTGAGAAACCAGGAAAGCATAAAGGAGAGACCATGCCACTCAAACTCGCTGTGATCGGCTGCGGGAACATCGCTGGGCCGTACTCGAAGGACATCAAGAAGCAGCCGGACCTTGAGATCGTCGGCTTTTTCGATCTGGACAATGCCAGGGCCAAGGCCTTTGCGCAGGAGCACGGCGGCAAGGCCTACGATAGCCTCGAGGCCGCTCTGGCCGACCCCGAGGTGGAGGCCATCGTCAATCTGACCATATTCCAGGCCCACTACGAGGTTAACAAGAAGGGCTTGGAGGCTGGGAAGCACGTCTACAGCGAGAAGCCCCTGACCTTGGAGTACGCCCAGGCCCAGGAACTCGTCGGGCTGGCCCAATCTAAGGGGCTGCGCTTGGCCGGGGCCCCCATCACCTTCCTGGGCGAGGGCCAGCAGCGCGCTATGCGGATGATCCGCGAGGGGAAGCTGGGCCGCGTACGGGTGGTCTATGCCGAGGTCAACCACGGGCGCATCGAGAGTTGGCACCCCAACCCCGCGCCCTTCTACGCGGTCGGACCTAACCTCGACGTGGGGGTTTACCCGCTGGCCCTGCTCACCGCGCTGTTCGGACCCGCCCAGCGCCTGACCGCCTTCGCCACTACCCTCTCGCCAAACCGCGTCACCAAGGACGGCACCCCCTTCACCATCGAGGCCCCCGACTTCTACGTGATCAACCTCGAGTTTGCCGATGGGCCGCTGGTGCGCCTGACCACCAACTTCTATGTCTCGGGGCGCACCAACCAGGGCGAGGGTATCGAGTTTCACGGGGACATCGGCTCGCTGCACCTGCACAGCTGGTTCTCCGCCGATACCCGGCTGGAGTATGCCGACTTCGGCAAGCCCTATGCCCCGGTCGATCCCCCGGTCAAGGCTGCTGGCGCAATAGACTGGGCGCGCGGCTTGGCCGACTTCGCCCGAGGCATCCGCAGCGGCCAGACCTCGCGGGTGACCGGAGACCACGCCGCGCACATTGTCGAGATTCTCGAGGCCACCAACCTCTCGGTCGCGACGCGGCAGACCGTGGAGCTGACCTCGAGCTTCGGGGTACCTGAACTGGTGGAGTTCGGGCAGACGTAGGCGGCGGGCCGAGAGAAGCCCCGACGCTCGCCCTCGCCTTAGGAAAGCTCAACAGAGTGGTAACCTTGTGGTACACCCACAGCCGGCAGGCCAGATCGCGCAGGGAGGTGGAGACCTGTCCCTCGAGGTACAAACAGACCGCTCGGCGCCCGTACCTCCCCTGAGGTCCCGCTAACCCGTTAGTAGGTTTCGCCAGCTTCCAAGCCCAACACGTGGTTTACCTGGCCTAGACTTTCCCTGAAGCACGCTAACCTGAATCCTTATGCCCCGCATCGCCCTTCTCACCCTACTGCTGGCCCTGCTCATTCCCGGAGGCGGAATGTCTCAACCGGCCCCGGCCAGCCGGCTGCTCTTTCATGGCAAGCCGGTCTACCTCAATGGCATCAACGTCCCCTGGAACAACTTCGGGGCGGACTTTGGCTGCCGCTACGACGAGCGGTACTTCGAGCGGATGTTTCGCGAGCTGCGGCAGTACGGAGTCAACTCGGTGCGGGTTTGGCTGCACATCGACGGCCGCTGTCAGCCGGTGTTCGCCGAGGGGATGACGGTGGGGCTCACGTCGCGCTTCTATGAACACTTCGACGATTTTCTGGCTCGAGCCCAGCGCTATAACATCGCGGTGATGCCGGTGCTGTGGTCGTTCGACATGACCTACCAGCAGACCCTCAGGTCCCCCCTGATTACCGATGTTGCCAAGACCAACAGCTACATCGAAAAGGCCCTGATCCCGATGGTCAAGCGCTACGCGACCCACAAGGCGCTGCTGGCGTGGGAGATCATCAACGAGCCGGAGTGGAGCATCAAAGAGACCCCCTGCAATGCGGCCAAGCACGACTGCGTGAGCCTGCTTCAGATGCAGCGCTTCGTGGGCCTCCAGGCGGCGGCCATCCGGGCCAACACCGCCCAGTACGTCACGGTGGGCTCG
>JANRLD010000108.1:0-24231 GCA_033762915.1 Meiothermus sp.
CAAGAGATTGAACTGCGTCGAGAAACGCCGTTGTACAGAAGAACCGTGCCGGGAGTCCTAGCAAAGAACTCGGTCAGCACGGTACTTCTGTACGATGTCTGAAGTCGTACAAGGTAGCTTAGCGCGTTTGGAGGGGTGGGAACAAGGCTATGCGTTGGGGTTGATGCAGTCCGAACACAAAAGCCCCAGCGCCATAGCAGCCAGGGGGGCCACGGGGTACAGCCCCGGCTATAGCTGTCGTCTGCTCAGGCGAGAAGCCAAACCCCATGAGTCCAGCCGGGAGCAGCGCTTGAGGGAAGCCCCCGAGGGGATGTACCTGGGGGTGGACTTGGTTCCCGTAGAGTATCAGGGGTGCTGGATCGAGGGGGTGGATCGGGTCTATTCGAGCAGCGACAAGGCCCCTGTGTGGGGTCATAACCTGCTGTCGTGCGGGCTGGTGCGGTGTGGAGAGAATCCTTACCCACTGAGCCTGGAGGGTTTCCCCACAGAGGGTATGAGTTCAGAGCTATACCCTTACCGAACCCCAGGCGAGGCGATGTGGGAGGCAGTCGAGGCCGTCCGGGGGCAGGGCTACAGCTTGGCGGGGGTGGTGTTTGACAACCAGTTCGCGGGCAAGGTTCACCTAGCCAAGCTCTACGGACAACAAGTGCCTTTCGTGGCTCGGGCCAGGCTGAACCAGAAGGCGGGGCATGAGGGCAATGTTCAGTCTGTTCGAACCTTGGGTGAACAGTATCCACCCGGTAGGGCTCGCTACTACAAGCGTTTTGGCTGGTACGTCAAGCGCCTCAAGATCACCCTCAGCGAGGTGGGACAGCTCGACGCGCTCCTGATCTGGCTGCCCCACCCCCACAAGGAAGGCTTCAGGCTGATCGCCCTGTTCTCCACCCTACAAACGGGCATCCAGGAAGTTCTCGCGGCCTGGAAGGCCCCCTGGGACTTGGAGCGGGTGCATCGCCTGCTCAAGCAGAACCTCGGCCTGTCCAAGTGCCTGGCCCGCTCCTACGCGGCCCAGCTCAAACACGCCGACCTTGCCATCACTGCTCTCCACCTCATTCGACAGCAAAAACAACATCACCCAGCCATTTCTTGGCGTTCAGCACAGCATGATGCCGCAAGAAACCTCCAATCTCGGCTACTGACCGGGCTTCCTAGTCTTTCCGCTTAATTTCATGCCCTTCTTCCCCCTATTTCTCTCGCTGGTTCAATCTCTTGTTGGATGCACGGCTTATCGCGTCCGTGGTTCAGAACTGAGAATTGCCAGAAGCTGCCATAAATCGCCACCTAGGACTATGGCCGCTACCTTTCGATTGCTTTTTTTTCTAGAGCGTTCAACACCTGTTTGCCGGCCAAAGAAGAACCCCGGCGCGTTAACGCACCGGGGAAGCGGGAATGCTTAGATAAGAGGGTATCAAACAACTTATCGAGGGCTGTGGCATGTAACCCAATGTCGGACCTTTGACGTAACGCTAAACGAAACGTTGCGCTGGCTCGAGCGCCTGCACGCCTCATTTGAGCCATTTTGGGCGGTTGGTCGCCGGAACTATTGCGCCAGAGCCGCGCCGAGGGCCGAGCCGATTGGATAAACTACCGCGATACCGTGAAAGGCACCGAATGGCTTTCGGCCCATGCTGAATCACCCGAAGTTGATATAGATTTTCGAGTCTCATGGCAGACAGATCTAGGGTGCGCAGTGTACACTGGGGCATGGAATTGCACGACGACGCCTTCTGGCAGGGGCAGTTCTCCCGGCCTGCCCAGCGCATGGGCAGCGCCATGACCCGCGAGCTCTGGAAGGTGGCCGGGCGACCCGGCATCATCTCGCTGGCCGGGGGCACCCCCTCGCCCGACCTGCTTCCGGTGGAGCTGCTCCGCCAAGTCTCTGATAAGGTGCTGCGCGAGCAGGGCCAACGGGCCTTGCAGTATAGCCTGACCGAGGGCCTGCCCGAGCTGCGCGAGTGGATCGCCTCGAGGTTCGCGGGCGCGACACCAGACAACGTGCAGATCACCACTGGTTCCCAGCAAGCGCTGGGCTTGGTGGCCCAGACCTTGCTGAACCCCGGCGACAAGGTGATTGTGGAGAGTCCCAGCTACCTGGGGGCCTTCCAGGCCTTTAATGTATCCATGCCCGAGTACCTTGCGGCCCCGATGGACGGAGACGGGCTGCTGGTGGACGAACTCGAGCCCCTGCTGGCCCAACGGCCCAAGTTCATCTACGTGCTGCCTAATTTCCAGAACCCCTCTGGCGCCACCCTCAGTCTTGAGCGCCGCCAAAAACTGGTGGAGATGGCCCGGGCCTACCGCGTCCCGATCCTGGAGGACGACGCCTACCACTACCTGAGCTTTGACGGCGTCACCCTGCCCACGCTTTACGACCTCGACCACCGGCTCGGCGGCGGCAACGTGATCCACACCTCTACCTTCTCCAAAACCGTGGCCCCCGGTCTACGGGTGGCCTGGGTGGTGGGGCCAAAGGTTGCGGTCGGCAAGATCTGCCAGATGAAGCAGGGCAGCGACTCCATGACCCCCACCTTCAGCCAGCTGTTGGTGCGTGAGGTGGCCCCTCTCATCGAGGCCGAGTTCGTGCCCCGGATTCGCGCCAAATATAAGCTCCACTGCGAGGTGATGCTCGAGGCCCTGCGGCAGCACCTCCCTCTGGCCAGGTACTCTGTCCCCAAGGGCGGGATGTTCTTCTGGCTCGAGCTTCCCCGGGGCATCAACACCCTCGAGCTGCTCGATGCCGCCGTCGCCCAGGGCACCGTCTTCGTCCCCGGCTCCACCTTCTACCCCGACGGCTCCGGCCACCACACCCTGCGGCTCTCCTTCTCCAACGCCAGCCCGGACAACATCCGCCTCGGCGTGGAACGGCTGGGCAAGGCGGTGGAGAGCATGGCGGTGACCCGGCCATGAC
This sequence comes from Meiothermus sp., assembly GCA_033762915.1. Classification (GTDB taxonomy): domain Bacteria; phylum Deinococcota; class Deinococci; order Deinococcales; family Thermaceae; genus Meiothermus. Next base: position 2,909 of record JANRLD010000108.1, read on the forward strand.
CGATTTCTCCAAACTCTTCGCCTCGCGCATGCAGCGGGTGCAGGCTTCGACCATCCGGGAAATTCTTAAGCTAACCGCGCAGCCGGGGTTCATCAGTTTCGCGGGCGGCCTGCCGGCTGCAGACCTCTTCCCCGTCGCAGAGATGAGGGAGGCTTCGAACCGGATCCTCGAGACCCAGGGCACCGTCGCGCTGCAATATTCCACCACCGAAGGACACCCGGGGCTGCGCGAGTGGGTGGCGCGCCGCATGCCTGGGGCGACCATCGACCATGTGCAGATCACCTCGGGCTCGCAGCAGGGGCTGGACTTTCTGGGCAAACTGTTCATGGAGAAGGGCGCGAAAATCGCGGTGGAGGCGCCCACCTACCTGGGCGCACTCTCTTCCTTCAACCCCTACGAGCCCGACTACGTGAGCATCCCCATGGACGACGAGGGGATGATCCCGGAGGCCCTCGAGGCCGCACTGAAGGCTCATGCCCTGCGGCTGATCTACGTGCTCCCCACCTTCCAGAATCCCTCGGGACGGCTGATGGGCCTCGAGCGCCGCAGGGTCATCGTGGAGCTGGGCCGCAAGTACGGGGTGCCGATCCTCGAGGACGACGCCTACGCAGAGCTGTACTTCGACGGCCAACCGCTGCCCACGCTCTACGCGCTCGACCACGCGCAAGGCGGCGGCAACGTGATCTACTCCTCCACCGCCTCCAAGACCCTGGCTCCCGGCTTGCGGGTGGCCTGGGTGGTCGCGCCTCGAGAGGTCATCGCCAAACTGGTCTTCATCAAGCAGGGGGCCGACCTCCACACCCCCACCTTTAACCAGATGCTGGTCTACGAAGTCCTCAAGGACGAGGCCTTTTTTGCCGGGCAGATCGCCCGCGTTCGCAGCACCTACCAGCGAAGGCGGGACTGGATGCTCTCGGCCTTGCAGCGGTTTATGCCCGAGGACATGCGCTGGATCGTGCCGCAGGGCGGGATGTTCTTCTTCCTCAGCGGAGCGGCGGGTCTGGACAGCATGAAGTTGCTCGAGGCTGCCGTCGCCGAGAAGATGGCCTTCGTCCCTGGCGAGCCCTTCTTCGCCGACGGTACAGGCAAGAACACCCTCCGACTCTCCTTCAGCAGCGCCAGCCAGGAGCAGATCGAGGAAGGCATCAAGCGGCTGGGCAAGGCCACCCACAAGCTGTTGGGCCGGGAAGTGAAGGAATAGGGGCATTTGGGCAGTTTCCCTTCAGCCTTCGTGGCTGGGGATGTTACCGAGTGGTTGTATCATGTGTATTGTTTCACGATAACGTGTTCGTGAAGGAATTAGAAACCGGACATCGGTCTCCTTTGAACCGCTGTGGGCGATAAGCTCTATGGTGAAATTGCGATATGGCTCCCCTGGATGTCCGCCGGGAATTGTGCCAAACAGCCGCTTGCTGCGTCGAGCGGTTTCGCAAACCTACCCTGGCGCAACTTAGACGTTAACCCAGTGGCCCGCTCGAGCCGAATCGAATAGTGCGTCCAACACCCTCATTTGCCGCACCGCTTCCTCCGCTGGGTAGCGCAGGGCCTCCTCGCCTCGGGCCGCCCGTACGAAGTGCTCGACCATGAGCTGGTACTGGTCTGCGGCGACCGACCCGACCTCTTCGCCGTTTAGGATCAGGCTGGGCACGCCCCGGCCGTGGCCACTATCCTTGCCTTTGGAGTCGCGGCCTGGTACGTAGGGTTCCGGAATCACCAGCGTCCCGCCGGTGCCCACCAGTTCGACCCGCTGGCGGAAAGTCTGGGTGAAGGCGCAGTCGAAGCTCGAGCGCAGCCCGTCACCGAAATCCAGGATGCCCAGGAAGTTGTGGTCGGCCCCGCCGCCCGCCGGATGATCGGGCGGGGTGAGCAGCGAGGTGCCGAAGACGCTCTGGGGCTCTCGGCCTGCGAAGGTACGAGAGACGTTCACGCAATAGGTCCCGATGTCGTAAAGCGCCCCACCGCCCAGCGCCTTGACCCAGCGGATGTCCAGGGGGCGGTCGAGGGTGAAGCTGAAGGTGGGCCGAATCAGCCGCAGCTCGCCGATGGCCCCGCCCGCGATGAGGTCTTTGGCCTGCTGAATCTGGGGGTGGAAGCGGTACATGAAGGCTTCCATCACTTGACGGCCCGCGCGCTTGGCGGCGGCATCCACCTGCACGGCCTCAGCGGCGTTGAGGGTGAAGGATTTCTCGCACAGCACGTGCTTGCCCGCCTCGAGTGCCCGGATGCTGAGGGGCGCGTGCTCGGAGTTGGGGAGTGGGTTGTAGACCGCCTCGATCTCGGGGTCGGCCAGCATCTCGTCGTAGCTTGCGTACGCCTTGGGAATGCCGTGCTCAGCGGCGTAGGCCCTGGCCCGCTCCCCGTCCCTGGCCGCTACCGCCGCCACCTCGGCGTTGCCTGATTTCTTTATCGCGGGAATCAAGGCCCCCGCCGCGATACGCGCCGCTCCAAGGATGCCGAAACGCATTTTGGTCATGCCGCATTCTACGGGGTTAACCGTGGATTGCTGAAGGCGGCAGAGGGCTCGCTGGTGTGATGGGAACAGTGGCATCACCTTATATGAAACGCCCTGAGCCTGGGCGAGCCACTCCCCTACTCTGCCAGAAGCCCCTGGTGTACTCCGTCTGGTCTTGCCAAACTCCCCAGGTTCCCAGCCCACAACCGCCCCACTTCCGCTACAATCATTAACCGCTATGCGCATCGCCCTCGTCGAGAACCTCGAGTACAACCTGGGAGCCCGCGACCTGCTCGACGGGGTGAGCCTCGAGCTTCGCCATGGCGACCGGCTGGCACTGGTGGGGGCCAATGGCTCGGGCAAGACCACCCTGATGCGGCTGCTGACCGGCGAGTTGCAGCCTGCGCGGGGGCGGGTGATCCACACGCGGGGGGTTCACCTCGAGCTGCTGCCCCAGGACCCCGCCTACGCCGAGGGTGAGACCATTGAGACGGTCTTGAAAGCCGGGTTCGCCCGAATACAGGCCATGGAGGCCGACCTGGGCCGGCTCGAGGCCGATCTGGCGAACCCCGAAACCTATCACCAGTGGGAGGAGCTGCACGAGCGTTTTGAAGCGGTGGGGGGCTACCAACAGCGCAGCCGCTACGAAGGCGTGCTGCGGGGGCTGCGCTTCGCGGGGCGCGAGTCGGACAAGGTGTCGCAGCTCTCGGGCGGCGAGACCCGCCGCTTGGCCCTGGGCGCGCTGCTGCTCTCCGGTTCCGACGCGCTGCTCCTGGACGAGCCGACCAACCACCTCGACATTGAGATGGTGGAGTGGCTGGTCACCTTTCTGCGCTCCTACGGCGGGGCCACCCTGACCGTCTCGCACGACCGGCAGTTCATGGACAAGGTGACCGAGCGGGTGGCCTGGCTGCGGCGCGGCACCCTGCGGCTGTTCGAGGGCAACTACTCGGCCTTCCGGCTCGAGCGGGCGGCCCAGGAGGAGCAGGAGGCGCGGGAGTATGCCAACTGGCTCAAGGAGAAGGAACGGCGCGAGGCCATCCTCGAGCAGGCCCGGCGCTGGGCTCCGAGCTCAGCCAAGCACGCCCGGCGCATGCACAGCCTGGAGAACCGCCTGGAGCAGTTCCTCGAGGAGACCGAGCTGGACGCCCCCGAGGGCGACGACCCTGCGGTGCGGATGCGCTTCCCCATCGAAAAGCCGGTCACGGCAGAGCGTGTGCTCGAGGGCTGGGACCTGGCCAAGAGCATCCCAGGGCGCGAACTGTTCCGAATCGACAACCTGCTGGTTCGCAACGGCGAGCGCATCGCGGTGATCGGCCCCAACGGGGCCGGCAAGACCACCCTGCTCAGGGTGCTGCTGGGCCTGACCTCCTCCGACAACCCGGCGGGCCGGGTCAAAACCGGGCCGGGGGTGCGGGTCGGCTACTACGACCAGAAGCTCTCCGGCTTCGACCCCGACCTGACGCTGTTCGAGACGCTGTACCGCCTTCTGGGCGAGAAGGCCCACGCTGCGCTGGGGGCCTGGATGTTTCCCTACGAGGCCCAGTTCAAGCAGGTGCGCAACCTCTCCGGAGGCGAGCGGGCGCGGCTGGCCCTGCTCTCCCTCAGCCTTCAGCAGGCCAATCTGCTGGTGCTCGACGAGCCCACCAACCACCTCGACCTGGAGACCGTAGAGGCCCTCGAGAGGGCCCTGCTTGAGTTCGGCGGCACCATCCTGCTGGTCTCGCACGACCTCTTTTTCCTGGATCAACTGGCCACGCGCACCTGGCACGTACACGCCGGCCGCTTCGACGACTACCCCGCCCCCCCCAGCGAGTACCTCGAGCGCCGCAACGTACGGGTGGTGCCCAAAGACGAACCCGCCAAGCCCACTGAGCCGGCGCCCGCGGGCCAAAAACCACAGGCAAGCAGCAAGGTTAAGGGCCGCTGGCAGCTCGAGCGCGAGCGCGAACGGCTCGAGGCCCTGGTGGCCGAGCTCGAGGGGCGGATTAAGGCCTTGCATCAGCGCGCCGCCGTTCCGGGCCTGCACCATACCGAGTACGCCGAGATCGCCGCGCAAGAGAAAGCCCTAGAGGCCGAACTCGACACGGCCCTCGAGCAGTGGGCCGAGGTCGGTGAAAAGCTCGAGGCGTAGAGGTGGAAGGGCGCAAATCGGGGCAAGAGGAAGGGGGAAAGAGGAAATTACGTCCGTTGCATGACTTTCCCTGCGCTTTCCTCTTCGCTCCACGCTCGCCCTCCGCATTTGCACATCGTGCTGTTCTTGCTACAATGACGCATTGCCGATTCGCCGCTGCGGGTGCGGGCGGGGCGGCAGCGAGGCACTATGCGTCCGGGAAGAGTCATCCTTTTTTTGCTGCTGCTGGCCGTGTTGGTCGGTGGGGGCTATCTCTATCTACAGGTCAGCCAGATCGCAGGTGGGGCCAGCCCACAGACCATGCTACAAATGGCCCAGAACCCACGCGAACTCCTGGGTAAGGACCGCATCGTGGTCCTGATCGCCGGCAAAGACTACAACCGCGACCGCCGGGGCATCGGCTACACCAAGAACGCCAGGGCCGACACCATCATGCTGGTCTCGCTCGACCTCAACACCAAAGCCGCCGCCGCCTTGTCGGTGCCCCGCGACACCTTCGTGACCGCGCCGGACGGGGTCTCGGGCAAGATCAACGCGACCTTCGTGAGGGGCGGGGTGGAGCTCCTGAGCCAGACTCTCGAGCAGACCCTTGGAGTGCGCCCCGATTACTACGTGGTGCTCAAGGACACCGCCGTGAAGAACATCGTGGACGCGGTGGGCGGGGTCTGGGTCGAGACCATAGACTTCATGAAGTACAAGGACTCCTGGGGCGGTCTGAATATTGACCTGCCCGCCGGGCGCCAGTTCATCAACGGCGAGCAGGCGGTGGGGTTTGTACGTTTCCGCGAGGTCAACCGCACCGCCATGAACCAGTACGGGCGCATCGTGCCGCTGAAGAACGTGACCCCTTCGAAAGAGGAGGGCGACCTGCGCCGCACGGCCCGCCAGCAACAGCTGTTGCGTGCGATAGCGGTGCAGGCCACCACGCCCCAGAACCTCCTTCGCCTCAACGAGATCGCCAATGCCGGTTTTAATGAACTCCAGACCAACCTGACCCGCCCGCAGATGATGGCGCTGGGGCTGGCGGTGGCGCGCAGCGGCCTGGGCAGTTTCAACAGCGTGACCCTGCCCGGCGACGGCGGCTACCGCTACGGCGCTTACTACTACGACCTCGAGCTCGACAAATCCAGGGCGCTGGCGGCATGGATGCTGAGGGGCGACGAGCAGGCTGGAAACAAGCTGGTGAGCGTGATGGTCTACAACGCCAGCGATGTGGCGGGGGTGGCCAGGGCAACCTCGGGGATGCTCGAGCGACGCGGCTACAGCATCCAGGGCTTTGACACCGCCAACCAGCCCCAGGAACAGTCGGTTCTGATCTACAAGACGGCGGCAATCGAGGCCCAGGCTCGAGCCATCGCCACCTTCCTGGGGATCACCGAAGTACAAAAAGACCCCGAACACCCCTCCTCCGGCGACGTGGTGTTGCTGATGGGCCGAGACCTGGGCCAGGCCATGCTCGAGCGGGCCTCGAGTCAGTAGGAATAGCACCTATTCCAGCGCCTATTGTGCCGCTTGCGCCCTCTGGTACCGCGACTGGTCTAAATGTAACTTGCTTCTCCCGCACCCGGTGTTAGGCTAGGTCAAGAACAAAATCCAGCGTTACCTGAGGTAGCTATGAAGTTCAAAACTCGAGCGGTTCACGTCGGTCAGCGGCCCGACCCGGTTAGCGGCGCGCACGCCACCCCCATCTATTCGACCTCAACCTTCGCCTACGGCTCCTTCGAGCGGGGCGTGCGGCTGTTCGGCGGGGAGGAGGCAGGCTACGTGTACGGGCGGGTGGGCACCCCCACCGTGAGGGCCCTGGAAGAGAAGCTGGCCAGCCTCGAGGGGGCCGAGGACGCCGTGGCCTTCGGGAGCGGAATGGCGGCCGTTAGTGCGCTGATGAACACCCTGCTCCGCGCCGGGGACGAGGTGATCTACCTGGCCCCACTCTACGGCGGCACCGAGGGGTATTTCCTCGAGTCCCTGACCAAGTTCGGCGTGACGGTGACAGACGGGGGTTCGCTCGAGACCCTTCCCACAAAAATCTCGCCCAGGACCCGGCTGATCTACTTCGAAACCCCTACCAACCCCACGCTGCGGGTCTACGACATCGCGGCAGTTGCTCAGATCGCCCAAGCCCACCGGGTGATGACTGCCGTGGATAACACCTTCGCCACCCCATACCTGACCCGGCCCCTCGAGCTGGGCATCGACGTGGTGATCCACTCCGCCACCAAGTACATCGGTGGCCACGGCGACGCGCTGGCGGGCCTGGTGGCGGGCCGCAAGGAGCTGATGGACGCCATTCGCGGCGAGGGCTTGCGCCACCTGGGCGGCACGCTGGGCTCGTTCGAGGCCTTCTTGATGCTGCGTGGCCTCAAGACCCTGCCCCTGCGCATGGAAGCCCACTGCGAGGGCGCGGCCAAGGTTGCCGGGTATCTGGCCAAACACCCTGCCGTCAAGCGGGTGCATTATCCCGGTCTGCCCTCCCACCCAGGCCACCCCGTCGCCAAGCGTCAGATGCGGCACTTTGGTGGTCTGGTGAGTGTAGAACTGCACAGCCAGGAGGCCGCTGCGGTGTTCCTGAACAGCCTCGAGCTGTTCACCCAGGCCGTCTCGCTGGGCGACGTGGAGTCGCTGGCCACCCACCCTGCCACCACCACCCACCAGATCCTGCCCCCCGAACTGCGTGAGGCCCACGGCGTAACCGATAGCTTGGTGCGCATGTCCGTCGGTATCGAAGACCCCGAAGACTTGATCGCCGATCTCGAGCAGGCGTTGGCGAGGGTCGAGGCGGCGGCGGTGGTGATGTAGCAATGGCCAACAGCGGAACACCGGGTCTCTTTAGCTGGGCTTTACTTGGCGTTCAGTTTACTCAGGTTGGGATACCATTAACTTGTTTGTGAGTCACGGGTTGCGGGTTCTATTTTTGATATTCCTGCTGGGCTTTCCGGCCTTCGGGCAGGAAGGTGTCACCGACCTCGACGCCGATGGCTACCCCGACGTGGCCGAGTTCCACAGCGCGGCCGAGCGCAGGGCCTTCTTGGACTGGTTCGCGGCGGTGGCCGAGGCCCAGTACACCCGCATTGCCCCCGACTGGGCTCCCCAAGACCAGGACTGCGCGGGACTGCTGCGCTACGCCTTGGTGGAGGCCCTAAAACCTAAGACCCCCCAGTGGTTTGCCCGATTCCCCTCCCTCGATGGGCGCGGGCTGCTGCCCCTGAGCCGCTACCCGCTGCCCGAGATCGTGCGCTCAGTCTTCCGGGTTGAGCCGGGGCGCTATCGGCGCGGGGATGTGATGGAGGGCCGACTGGTAGGCCGAACCAGCGCAATGTACCTGATGAAGTACTCGAGCGTATTTCTGGGCCGCACGGCGGACAAGGCCCGGCGCGGCGACCTGCTCTTCTTCGTGCATCCCCTCTCGCGGGGCTCAGCCTATCACAGCATGGTGTATCTGGGCGGCAACCGGGTGGTCTACCACACCGGCTACGCGCCCTCTGAAGGAGGCGAGGTTCGACTGGTTACCCTCGAGACGCTGAACAAACACCCCGTGAAGCTGTGGCATCCGCGACCCGACAATCCGAACTTTCTGGGCTTCTTCCGGTGGAAGATCGTGGCGGGGAGTGGCGATGAGCCCTAGAGCATACCCATTGAGCTAGCTCTCGAGGACAAAGCTTCATCCCCGTTAGAACGCCAACCTTCATTGCTGTCATTCCGAGGTCATCCGCGTGTGTCAGTCGCCCAGTCCCCAGTACTTTCAGCCTCTCTCCCCTACCGGTCCCAAACACCGCGTGGTCGGCCGTCGACGGTCGCCTGCGGAAGGTAGGCAGACCACTTCGGCACAGCCTGACAGCTTTTAGAGTCCGAACGTTGGCCGTCGCCCGTAGCTAGTCGCTCACCGTCGGTTGCCCAAACCCCCCAACCCTTTTCTGTCTCGCTCAAGGATGCCTATGAAACGACTTACGCAGTTCGGCCTACTCACCCTCAGTCTGTTTTTCCTACTTCTGATACAGGGCTCGGCGCAGACCGAACCACCGCGCATCTACGGCGGGGGGACGGTCAGCCCCGCGCAGAACGTGGACCTGAGCTACTCGCTGCCCAGTGGGGGTAGCAGCCGCATCCAGATTTTCAAGATTCAGAACCCGGAGCGGGTCGTCGAGTTGGGGGGGCCTCGAGACTTCCAGCAGACCGCAGACCTCCGGCTCTCGCTGGTGCGCACCGTGCCGGTGTTCCGGCCCCGCAACAACACCTACGGCGAGGTGCGGGTGGGTCGGCTGCCCGAGGGGCTCTACCTGGCCCAGATCGGCAACCCACGCCCGACCTCCGCCACTCTGATCCTGGTGACCCGGTTGGGACTGGTGGTGAAGTCGGACACCCAGAGCCTGCTGGCCTACACCGCCGACCTGGCCAGCGGCCAGCCGCGCGCCGCACAGGTTTGGGTGGTGCGCGACAAGAAGATCGCCCAGACGGCCAGGGCCGAGGGCGGATTGGCCCAGCTGCGTACCGGCTTCGGTGGCGAGGGCGAGACCTTCGTGGCGGCTCGTTCGGGCGAGGCCTGGGCCTTCAGCTCGGCCTACTGGCGCTCCTGGAATGTGCGGCAGAACCGGCTCTACCTGGTCACCGACCGACCCGTGTACCGTCCCGGCCAGACCGTTTTCTTCAAGGGCACCCTGCGGAGCGCCTCGAGCCTACAGCCCGTTGTGAACCGCGAGGTCGAGGTGAGCATCCAGGACGGCGACGAGGCCGAGGTCTACAGCGGCAAGTTCCGCACCGACGCCTACGGCAGCTTCAGCGGAGAGTTCAAGAGCAAACTGGACAGCCGCCTGGGGACCTACAGCCTGACCGCCAAGTACGACGACGAGACCCACGGCGGCAACTTCGACATTCAAGAATACGTCAAGCCCGAGTACCGCGTGACCGTCACCCCGGACAAGAATGTGGGCGTGCAGGGCGAGCAGGCCAGGTTCGTGGTGAAGGGCGAGTACCTGTTCGGCGGTCCGGTTTCGGGCGGCAAGGTTTCGTACTCGGTAATAAAGCGGCCCTTCTATCGCTTCGCCTACCAGAGCAGCTACGGCTTCTACCGCAACGAGGAGTGGGAGAGCTTCTACGAAGGCAGCATCGTGGGGCGAGGCGAGGGCCGCCTGGACGCCAAGGGCGAGCTGGTGGTGACGGTGCCGATGCGTCCGGACGCCGAGCAGGACTATCGCCTGACCCTCGAGGCCGGTGTCAGCGACGAGGCCCGGCGCGAGATCAGCGGCACCGGGGCCGTGACGGCGTACCGCTCGGGCGTGGTGCTGGACGTCCGTACCACCAGTTACAGCTACCAGTCCGGCGACACCATCACCGCTCAGGTGCGGGCGCAGGACCTCGAAGGCAGGCCCGTAGCGGTGCCTTTCACGCTGCGGGCCAGCCGCAACTTCTGGGTGCGCGGCAAAGGCGAGCAGAGCGAGGCCGCCCAAACCCTGCAAGGCCGCACCAACCCTGAAGGCACCGCGACCGTACAGCTCCATCTGCGCCAGCAGGGCTCGTACGAGCTCGAGGTGAGCGCCCGCGACGCGGCGGGCCGCCCCACCCGCAGCAGCGACTATGTCTGGGTCTCCGACGGGTCGTACTGGTTCTGGGGCTACCAGAGCCTGGAAATCCGCCCCGACAAGCCCGAGTACAAGCCCGGTGAAACCGCCAAGTTCGTGATCCAGTCGCCCGTCACCGACGGCTGGGCGCTGGTGAACCTCGAGGGCGACCGGCTCTCGAGGCCCGAGATCGTGAAGTACCAGGGCTCCACCTTCACCTACGAAGTTCCGCTCACCCGCGCCATGTACCCCAACGGCTACCTCTCGGTCACGGTGATCGGTAACAACCAGTACTACACCGACACCGCCGGGTTCCTGGTGCCACCCAGCGAGAAGTTCCTAAACGTCGCAATCGACGCCGACAAGGAAAGTTACCGGCCGGGTGAAGAGGCCACCTATAGCGTCAAGGTGACCAACGCCAATGGCCAGCCTGTTCAAACCCAGCTCACCCTCGGCCTGGTCGACGAGGCCATCTACCTGATTCGCCCAGAATCCAACCCCGACATCCGGGGCTTCTTCTGGAACTTCAAGGACAACGTAGTGGGCACTGAGACGGCGGGCGGCTACTACTTCGGCAACGTCGCGCCCGCTCCCACATTGGCGGCGTCCGCCCCCATGACCGAGGCCCGCTTCGGCCAGCCCAAGGAAGGCGCTGCCAAGGCCGCCGACGGTCTGGCGGAGGCCACGGTTCGCACCGATTTCCGCGACTTGGCACTGTGGCTGCCCAGCGTGGAGACCGACGCGCAGGGCCAGGCGACCATCAAGACCAAGCTCCCCGACAACCTGACCCAGTGGCGGATGACCGCCCGTGCCATCTCCAAGGCCGACTCGGTGGGTCAGAACACCCAAAACATCACCAGTACCTTGCCGGTCATCGCCCGCCTCTCGACCCCGCGCTTCTTGGTTAAGGGCGACAGCGCGACCCTCACGGTCATCGGGCAGAACAACCTTCCCCAAGCCCAGAGCGGAGAGCTGAGGCTCGAGGCCACCGGCCTCAGCCTGGCCTCCCCCACCGCCATCTCGGCCAGCCTGCCCGCGGGCGGCCGGGTCGCGGGCAACTTCCAGGCCCAAGCCCAGCAGTCCGGCAACGCTTCTCTGCAAGCCTCCGCCCTCACCCCGGCAGCCTCCGATGCGCTACGGCGTGGCCTCCCCATCAATCCCAAGGGCCTGAAACAGGAACTCGGCTGGGCCGGCGAGCAGAACTCGAGCTGGGCCTTCTCCCTCCCGCCCAACACCGACATGGGCCAGACCCGGGCCAGCCTCTTCCTGAATCCTTCGCTGGCGACCGCAGTGACCCCGGCACTGGCCTACCTGGCCGGGTACCCCTACGGCTGCTCGGAGCAGACCATGAGCCGCTTTCTGCCCAGCGTGCTGGCCAAGCAAGCGGGCGAATTCGTGGAGCTGCCCACCGCCGTCCGCAACAACCTCGACGACTTTGTGGCCCAGGGCTTCAAACGCCTCTACGACTTCCAGCACGAGGACGGTGGCTGGGGCTTCTGGCAGAACGACGCCTCGAGCCTCTACATCACTTCTTACGTCCTGACTGGCCTCCTCCAGGCCCAGGAGGCCGGCTACACGATCCGCGAAGACGCGGTGCGCCGAGGGTTCAGGTGGATGCTCGGCGCCCTCAACCGCCCCGACGCCGAGACCTACGCAGCAGACGCGGTAGCCTACGCGGCCTATGCGTTCGCCTGGGGCGGGGACAAGTATCTGCGCGACGAGCAAAGCGGCCTGCAAAATCGGGTGGTGGCTGTCAGCCATCGGCCGACGGCCGTTAGCTTCAGCAAGGCCCGCCCGGTGGCCGCCGAGCGCGTTGTGCTGACCCGTTTCGTACAGAACAGGCCAGTGAACCTTGGCTATCTGGCCGACTACCTCAAGCGCTCCGACCTCACCCCCTACGGGCACGCCCTCATCACGCTGGCCTACCAGAAAAACGGCAACACCACAGAGGCCAACCGGGCTCTGGACAGCCTGCTGGCCCGGCTAACCGTCCGCGAGCGTGTCGCCTACTGGGACGTCAAGACCACGCCCTGGGCCTGGAACGACGACCGTATCGAGGCCACCGCCTTCGGGCTGCTGGCCCTGGCCAAGCTGCGCCCGCAGCACCCCTCCGTCCCGCGCATCGCCAACTGGCTGATGCTCGAGCGCAAAGGAGCCCGCTGGGTGTCCACCAAGGACACCGCCGCCGTGGTAGTGGCCGCGCTGAACCTGGCTCAAGCCCGCGGTGAAACCGCCGCCGAACAGCAGGTTAGCGTGCGTGTCAACGGCCAAGCCCAGACCGTTACGGTGGGCCGCCGGGGCGCGGAGGTCAGGCTCGATAATCTTCAGCTCGGCGAGAACCGGCTCGAGGTGTCCGGCGCCAGCCCCTTCTTTGCCAGCGCGGGCGTGAGCTACTTCGAGGAGCGCGACTATCTGAACCCCGAGTTCAAGGGCTTCCGGGTGGCAAGGCAGTACGAGAAGCTGACCGCCCGCTTTGATCGCAACAACGACCGCTTCGTCTACGACCGCAGCGCCCTTTCGGGCGAGTTGAAGGTGGGCGATCTGGTGGTGGTGACGCTGACCGTACGGCCCGAACAGGGCGCAGCGCGCTTCGTGCTGATGGAGGAGCCCACACCCGCTGGACTAGCCGTTGTGGAGAACGACGACTCCTTCCGCATTGCTGGGGTGCGCTCGCGCTTCGGGGACGACTACTACGGTTGGAATTACTGGTTTGACGGGCGGGAGATTCGCGACAACCGGCTAGAGTTTTACTTCAGCTACCTCGAAGGCCCGGTGACCTTCACCTACATCCTCCGCGCCGAGACCCCCGGAACCTTCACCGCCCTCCCCACCTATGCCTGGATGATGTACGAACCCGAAGTGCGCGGCTTGGGTACTGCCCGCACGCTCAGTGTGCGTGAGTGAATCCGTGAGCCATAATCGATGCGCCGATCGACTTGGTGAATGAGTTCGGCCTCCCTCCCCCGCAATGCGGGGGAGGTTTGAAAATCAGGGCAGGGCTGGCTCGAGGGGCAATACCCCACCCCCACCGGAATGATGGTCGAGAAAGATCGAGGATGCAAACCGCTGAAAGTTTACCGGGCAGTTTCGCCATCAACGGCTGCCCTCGGGGCCAGCAAACGGCGAGCCCCCGAATTGCGCCCTTTGGGCCTCCGTCGGACAGATGAGGGCAATCCAAGTATGCGCGTCTCATCGACTGGGCACCCACCAACCAGGGGGGGGAAGACGGGCCAAACCTCGCCACCAACAACCGTGGGGGGGTATGGGTTTGGGCTGGTACTGTTCTTCTCTCTGCTTTTCTGGCTGCCCTTTCCACTGAGTTTTGCCCAGCAGACCTCCCGCTCCGCCAACTTCTCCGTCCAGACCTTCTCCGCCGCGGATCAGCGCCTCCTGCCCAGGGTCTTTGAGGTCCTGCAACAGGCCCGCCGCGACCTGATCCGGCGTGGGCTGAGGCCGCCCGAGCGGGTGACACTGGTGATTCACCCAAGCCTCGAGTCCTACACGCGCACCACCCGCCTTCCCTGGTTCATTGCCGCGGTGGCCGACCGCGCCAAGGCCCGCATAGACACCCAGCGCCTGAGGGTCTTGATCGAACGGGGCTCGCTGGAACGCACCCTGCGCCACGAGCTGTTCCACCTGGCCCAGCCCCAAGACTGGCCACGCTGGAAGGCCGAGGGCATGGCGATGCGATTTGCCGGTGATAAGCCCACCGCCGCACCGTTTCCCGGCATCTCCGAGGCCGCGCTCGAGCGCCTGTTGGTCGATCCGCCCGACCAGGCAACCCTGAACCGAGCCATGGCCACGGCTTACCGCTGGGCTGGCAGGGAGTGACGGCGGTTCCAATGAGCACTACGCACGCCAAAGCCCGGAGTGGGCTAGATTGCGGCCATAAAGACAGTCCTGGTCGAGGATACAAAGCCTTGAAGTAGAGATCCTCCGATTCAGCGCATCTCTATCTGAAAGCGGTTCTCACGCCTACCCCCTACAGCAAAAACCGCTGTAGGGAGTACATCAGCTGCCGCTGTGAGGGAGGGGATGGTGGGAAACAAGATAAGTTTGACATAATACCCCCTGGGGGTATATCCTGAGCTTCAGGAGGATGCGGATGCTGTTCAAGCAAATTTACGAGGAAGGGCTGGCTCAAGGGAGCTATTTCATCGGCTGCCAGGCCAACGGCACAGCCATAGTGGTAGACCCCCGCCGGGACATCCAGGTTTATCTGGACACCGCTCAGCAGCACGGCATGCGCATCGTCGCCATCACGGAGACCCACATCCACGCCGACTACCTCTCGGGTGCGCGCGAACTCGCCAGGGCCACTGATGCCAGGCTCTACTTATCGGACGAGGGCGACTCGAGCTGGAAGTATGCCGGCCTCGAGGGTTTCGACCACCAGCTGCTTAAGGACAGCGACGCCATCCGGATAGGGAACCTGACCCTTACCGCCCTGCACACCCCCGGCCACACCCCCGAGCACCTCAGCTTCCTGCTGACCGACGGGGCCGCCGCCGACCAGCCGGGCTTTCTGCTAACCGGCGACTTCGTGTTTGTGGGCGACATCGGGCGGCCGGATCTGCTCGAAGAGGCGGCCGGAATCGCAGGCACTGCCGAGCCCGGAGCCAGGCGAATGTTCCAGAGCCTCAAAGAGAAGTTCCTCACCCTGCCGGACTACGTACAGGTCTGGCCCGGCCACGGGGCAGGTTCGGCCTGCGGCAAAACGCTTGGTGCGGTGGCCTCCACAACTGTGGGCTACGAGCGGCGCTTTGCCTGGTGGGCCAAGTACCTCAGCGGCAACGACCAGGAGGGCTTCGTGCGCGAGCTGCTCTCCGGGCAGCCCGAGGCCCCCAGCTACTTTGCCCAGATGAAGCGGCTCAACCGCGACGGGATGCCGATTCTGGGCGGGCTTCCCCGGCCCGCCCGGCTCGACTTCACCCGGCTGGCCCAGCACCTCGAGCAGGGGGCCATTCTGGTCGATACCCGCGACAAACTGGCCTTTGCGGGCGGACACCTCGAGGGGGCTATCAACATCCCCGCCAGCAAGAACTTCTCCACCTGGGCCGGCTGGCTGCTCCCCTACGACCGCGACCTGATCCTGCTGGCCGACATCGGCCAGCTGCCCGGCCTGCTCGAGAAGCTGGTGCGGATCGGGCTGGATCGGGTGGTGGGGTATGTGGAAGGTCTCGAGGGCTGCCCGAATGAACTCGAGCAGGTTCCCCAGGTCAGCGCCGCCGAGGCCCGGCAACTGCTCGAGCGCCAGCAGGCCCTGGTTCTGGACGTGCGGGCGGCGGACGAGTTCGGCAGCGGCCACATCCCCGGCGCGCAGAACCTTCACGCCGGGCGGGTCATGGGGCAACTCGAGCGCATCCCCCGTGATCGGCCCGTGATCGTACAGTGCCAGGGCGGCGACCGCTCCTCCACCGCCATCAGCGCCCTGATGGCTGCCGGCTTTCACAACCTTTCAAACCTTACCGGGGGCATTCGGGCCTGGGAGCAGGCCGGTTATCCGGTTGAGCGATGAGGAAACTCATGACACAAACTTACCTAAACCTTAGCCCGCAGCAGGCCAACGTCGGATGGTTGCCCAACACCCTCCTGGTGGATGTGCGAGAGGACTACGAGTACGCCTCGGGGCACCTGCCCAAGGCAGTTAACCTCCCCCTGAGCCGATTCGCCGAAGAGGGGCGCAAGCTCCCCAAGGATCGCCCAATCTTGCTGGTCTGCGCCTCCGGCGGACGCTCTGCACAGGCTGCAGAGTACCTGCTGTCGCTGGGCTTCGACCCGGCCAGGGTGGGCAACCTCGAGGGCGGCACCTTCGGCTGGATGATGGCCGGCTTCGAGGTGGAAGCGTGATCGGCTGGCTGCGCCGGCTGCTGGGCGGCGGGGCAGGGGTGAGCCGCCTGAGTCCGCTCGAGGCCCAAAACAAGGCCAAGGAAGGGGCCATCATCCTGGACGTGCGTACCCTCGCCGAGCGCAAGGAAGTCAAAATCGCAGGTTCGCAAAGCATCCCCCTCGACCAGCTGCCCCAACAGTGGGAGAAGCTACCCAAAGGCCGTGAGATCATCTGCCAGTGCCGCAGCGGCGGGCGCAGCGCCCAGGCCGCCCAGTTTTTGTCAGATAAGGGTTTCAAGGTTTACAACCTCGCAGGGGGTCTGAACGCCTGGCAGCAGGCCGGTCTGCCCACCAAGTAACCATGTACGCCGACCTCTTTCCCAACGAACTCGGCGCTTGGCAAAGGCGCGGTGCGACCGTGCTGGACGTGCGCGAACCCCACGAGTTTGCTGCCGGACACATCCCGGGATCGATTAATCTGCCGCTGGGCCGGTTAAATGAGCAGGCGGAGCAGGTCCCCGAGCCTGTGGTGCTGGTCTGCGCCTCGGGTGGACGCTCGAGCACCGCCGCCGAACTCTTGAGCCTGGTCGGCAAGACCGAGGTCGGCCACCTGATGGGCGGTCTGGCGGCCTATGTGCGGCAGGGCTACACGCTGGAGCGAGAGTGATGCTGGCCTGGGTGGGGGCGGTCGTGATCGGACTCTCGCTGGGGCTACTGGGATCGGGCGGGTCGATTCTGACGGTGCCGGTTCTGGTCTACCTGGTCGGCGAGCCCGTCAAGCTGGCTATCGCCGAGTCGCTGGCCATCGTGGGGCTGATCGCCCTATTTGGGGCCATTCCCTACGCCCTCAAAGGCCAGATTGACTGGCCCAAAGTGCTGGTGTTCGGGATTCCCGGCATGGCGGGGACGGCCCTGGGGGCTTGGGTTTCCAAGTGGATGCCGGCGGCCTGGCAGCTTGGACTGTTCGCCATGGTGCTGCTGCTGGCAGCCTACATGATGTTTACCGCTCGGCCCCTCGAGGCCGCCCGCCCCCGCTCGCACCTCAGGATCGCGCTTGACGGATTGGCGGTGGGGCTCCTGACGGGCCTAGTGGGGGTGGGCGGGGGGTTCTTGATCATCCCGGCGCTGGTCCTTCTGGGCGGCCTTCCGATGCTCCTGGCCATCGGGACCAGCCTGCTGATCATCGCCCTCAAGTCGGCCAGCGGTTTTTTCCAGTATCTGCAGCTGCTCCCCCAGTGGGGCTACACAGTGAACTGGGAACTGCTGCTGGTGTTCGCGGGGCTGGGCCTCGTGGGTAGCCTTCTGGGCGGGCGCATCGCCTCGGCGGTCCCTCAAGGGATGCTGCGGCGCGCCTTTGCGGGCTTTCTTGTGTTGATGGGGGTGTTCATCCTGAGCCAGAACATCCCCAAACTGCTACAGGGCTAAGGGCGCCCGTACACCTCAGGCCAATGTCTTCGAAGTTAAGCTGCGAGGTGCAGCCCCAAACGCCCGAAGGGAATTGTGCCAGAAACGTTACACTTGCCCACTCTAAGTTGCGCCAGGGTAGAAGTACGGAATCGGCGGACACGGTAGAGATGTGCCTGGCACAATTCCCTGCATGAGCTGGCAGGCAAAATTTCGCATCGCAACTATGGAGGCAATTAGTCTCGGGGACTGAACCTCGCGGAACTCATCGTCGGGGCCTCGAGCTTGCAGCAGCAACACTCGGCACCGATCCCGCCAAATGGCACCTGGAGGGTCGCCGCCAGGGGCAACTCAAAATTGGTTTGCATAGCTCCCTATGCTGAATACGGGGCGACAAGCCATCGATCGTGCGGTTTAGATTTCCACCCGTTGGGACGGGGCCTCACCGGGCGGTTTGCGTTACTCAAGACCCCGCCGTGCGTGGGTCGCCCTCGGCTCTCCGAGAGCCTGGGTGGGCCAGCACCGCGTGAGCACTCCTTCACCGCGCCTGCGACGGGGACAGGTCTTCGGTCACGCCGACTCCGCCGTGGCGAGGTGTGGGACCTGGTCCTGGGTCCTAACGACCGGCAACCTGTGGTGGTTGGGCACATCGGGCCTCTCGGCTCGGGCTTACAGCGCCGGCCCGCCTCCGACAGCCTGGGGTTGCTATGATGGCCGGGGATGCTCGAGGTATTTACCACGCCAAACGGCCGCGTCTCGGTGCCGGTGTTGGGACAGGGATGGGCGCTCGAGGAGCAGAGCAGCACTCTGGCAACCAGGGTCAGTGCCCGTCTTGTGGTGCCAGGGCAGTTCGCCCTCTTCGTCGCCGAGGACCACTACGCGGAGGTTCGGTGCGACGCCGAGGGCTGGGCTCGAGCACGGCTGGAGGAGTACTCAGGGAGGTACGAGGCGGTGACCTGCCGTTCCCTGGAGCCCGTCGAGGTCGGAGGCGTGCGCTGGCTCGAGGCCTCCCTCGAGATCATCGTCCACTCCCGCCTCGCCCCCCTCAACAAACTCGAGCGTATCGCCGCCGTCGGTGGCCATCGCCTTACCCTGAGCACCGAGGCAAGCGCCAAGGATCTGCGAAAGTACTGGCTCGAGGCCCAGCGCTGGCTGGAAGAGACCAGGTTCGGCGCCGGCAGGAAGGAAAACTGAGCTGCGGGTGGGCGCTGGCCTGAGGGCGAACACAACCCCAAACCTTCAACGCCCGCGCCCCCAGAAGCCCTTTATAAGTCAGCTTATAAAATGAATCCAGAACTCGGATAACAATAATAAGACCCTTGTAATTATCGGCTGAATCCAAGTATCCTGTAGCAATTCAACAGCTACGGGGGGGGTCGCCCAGTTCAACACCTAATGGCCCCGCCTCTGGGAAGTACGGGGGTTTGGGATGCAGCGAATCGCAATATCGGGCAAGGGCGGCAGCGGAAAAACCACCATCTCGGGGACGCTGGCGCGGCTTACGGGCCGCAGGCTGGGCCACGTGTTGGCGGTGGACGGCGACCCCAACCCTAACCTTGGGCGGGCCATGGGGGTGCAGCACGACGGCGTGTGGCCCCTGCTGCCCACCAACCTGATGAAGGTGGAGGAGGTGGACGGCAAGCGCGTTTCCAAGCTGGCCTTGCCCGTACAACAGATCCTCACCGAGCACACCGTGGCCGGGCCGGACGGCGTTCAGCTCCTGGCGCTGGGCGAGGTGGACGAGCCGGGCAAGGGCTGCTTGTGCAGCCGGCACGGAATGGTCCGGGAAATCGTTGGGGCCGCCGTGGAGGAGTCCGACCAAGCGGTGATCCTGGACATGGAGGCCTCCCTCGAGCACATGCGCCGGGGCACCGTGCGGCACGTGGACAAGCTGCTGGTGGTCACCGAGCCGTACTACCGGGCGTTAGAGTCGGCGGGGCGATTGGTCAAGCTGGCTCGAGAGATGGGTATCAAGCAGATCTTCGGGGTCGCCAACAAGGTGCGCTCGCCCGCCGAGGAGGCGGTAGTGCTCAAATACTTCGAGACCCTCGAGGTTCCCGTAATCGCAGTGATCCCTTTCGACGACACGGTAACCGCTGCCGACCTCGAGGGCAAGGCCGTGCTGGACTATAACCCCCAGGCCCCCTCGATGCGGGCGGTCGCGGGGATGCTGGACAGGCTGATGGCCTAGGAGGGCGAGATGGTCAAGGAACCTACCACCAACGGCCTGGATGGCGGCCTCACTCCGCTCTCAGGCGTCGCTGATGTGCTTACCGGATTGCCCAAGAAGTACAAGGAAGTCCACGCCTTCTGGATGGCGGGGATGAGCTGCGACGGCTGCACCATAGGGGTATCGGGGGCCACTAAGCCCTCGGTCGAGGACCTTCTGATCGGTCAGCTGCCGGGTCTGCCCAAGATAATCCTGCACCACCCGGTCCTGGCCGTCGAGGCTGGTCACGACTTCATGGAGTGGTTCTACAAGGCGTGGCGGGGCGAACTCGACGCGCCTTACGTGATATTGCTCGAGGGCTCCGCTCCCGACGAAGTGCTCAACGCCGGCAGCGGCGGCTACTGGTCGGGGCTGGGGGCCGAGACCCCCGATGGCGATGTGTGGAAGGCCCAGCCGGTGCCTACCATGGAGTGGGTCAAGCGACTCGCCCCGGGCGCAGCGGCCTCCATCGCGGTGGGCACCTGCGCCACTTGGGGCGGGATTCCCGCCGCGGCCGGTAATCCCACAGGCTCGATGGGACTGATGGACTACCTTGGCAAGGACTACCGCAGCGTGCTGGGCCTGCCGGTCATCAACATCCCCGGCTGCTCCCCGCTGGGCGACAACATCACCGAGACCATCGCGACCGTGTTGATGTTCCTGCAAGGCATGGGGCCGCTGCCCGAGTTCGACGAGCTGGGACGGCCCGCCTGGCTGTTCCGCGAGACCGTCCACCGCGGGTGCACCCGAGCCGGCTATTACGAAGAGGGCACCTTTGCCAAGGAGTACGGAGACCGCGAGTGTCTGGTGGAGGTGGGCTGCTGGGGGCCGGTGGTGCAGTGCAACATCGTCTCGAGGGGGGCCATCAACAACTCCGGCGGCTGCATGAAGGCCGGTGGCATCTGTATCGGCTGCACCATGCCCGGCTTCCCCGATAAATTCGCGCCCTTCTATACCGAGCCGCCGGGGGCCAAGTTCTCCGGGACGATATCGCGCGGCACGGGCACCTTTGTCTCCACCCTGCGCCGCCTCTCGCAGCGGCAGGCCAACCTGACCGATCGCTGGAAGAAGACCGGCGTGCCCTCGGGCTGGGGCGAGGTCGCACCGCAGTCGCCGGTGGACAAGATTTACAGCTTTTTCTACGAAAAAGTTCAGTACTGGGGCTCGCAAAAGCCCGGCAGCCGCAAGGTCTAGCGATGAAACAGCGGATAAGGCAACCACACCCCCGGCGTAGCTCCCTGTTGCCGCGGGTTTCGGCTATGCGCATCAACTCTGGACGTTTAGGAGGCCTTCGATGATCTGGTTCGCGCTGGCGATGCTGATCGTGGCTGTGGTGGCGGCCCTGCTGATCTGGATTCTGACCGAGGCCACCGGGATAAAGACCGCTGCGGTTCGCGCCCTGAACGCGGCAGGCGCGGTGGAAGATCGCACCAGGGTTCTTTGGAAAATCCCCGAACTCAACCAGCTCCTGGACACCGGCTACGGCGTGGTGGCTTCGATCGCCGATAAGGCCCACCAGGCCGCCGACGCGGTAGACCCACCGGGGAGGAAGGCATGATTACCTGGCTGATTCTCCTGGCGATAGGTCTTGTCGTGGTTGGGGTCGTGGCCTGGCTGCTCAACGCGATTCTCAAGGAAGCCCTGACCATCGAGAAGGGCGCGGGCGCGATTTGGGATGGTGGAAAGCGGATCGCCAACAACACCGTCCATGTGCCCGACCTGATCCGCACAAACCGCTTCGTG
>JANRLD010000109.1:0-28712 GCA_033762915.1 Meiothermus sp.
TCCGACGTCCCCAGACGCTCCGCGTCGATGTCGTAGAGCACCAGTTCCGAACCCGACAGCTCCGGGTAGCTCAGTATGTCACCGATCAGGTTCTTGGCGAAGACCGTGCTGCCTGCTCCGATGAAGGTGATCTTGGGCATGGGTTGGTGTTCTCCTTTTCGCGACGATGCACTCAGCTCAGGACTTGTGTGGCGGGCGAAGTCTCGGGCTGGGGGACAAGGGAGGGCTGAGTCGCACAGATTTCATTCACAGTCCTTACATTCGGCCGGCGGGGCGGCCCAGACCGTGGTACGCCGGCAGCAATGATACCGTCTCGTCCCCATTCCGAAGGCGGGCCGCTTCCGGCCAGAGGCGGTGCGAGAACCCGACATTCCGGCGGGCCGGCCTCGAGGGGGTGGTCGGGCCCCCTTTCGGGCCAGGGCCGGGCGGTTGGCCGGACGAACTCGAGCTGGCCCAAGTTGCGCCCCAGCTCCTTTGCAAGATCCTCTGCGACGGCGCCCGCCCACTTGCCGAGGGACATTTCACCGCCGGCTTCAGCATATGCTCAGCTGTATCGGCCAACTAATGCTCGGATTGCCGCCGACGGGGTGAGTGTGGACAGATGCGTTCTGCTCGTGGATGACGACGCCTCGAACCGGGGATTTTTGGAGCGTGGACTGGGCTACGAGGGCTACCGCGTGCTGTCCGCCAGGGGCGGCCTGGAGGGCCTCGAGCTGGCCCGCCGGGAGCGGCCCGACCTGATCCTACTGGACGTAATGATGCCCGGCCTGGACGGCTTCGCGGTGGCCGAGGCCTTGCGGGCCGACGGGCTGGAGATCCCGATCCTCTTCTTCAGCGCCCGCGACGAGCCGGAGGTGGCCGAGCGGGCCGAGCGCATGGGCGCGCCACTCCTGGTCAAGCCGATGCCCTTCGCCGAGCTGCTGGCCGAGCTCGAGCGGGTGCTGGGGTGTGCCGAAGTACCGCGAATCCCCTAAGCGCCCGCTCTGCCGGAGGGCGCACCCTCTGTGCGGGGAAACCGTCATGCGAAACCCGAACAGCCCAGAACCCCCCGGCGGCCCCGCCGAGGCGGAGTTGTTGGGGCTGACCCCCTTCGACCCAACCTACCCCGCTGCCGGGCCGGCAACCAGGCCGAGTGGGAGAGCAGCCTCTGGGGCGAGTCGGCGCGGTTCGCCCTAGAGATGCGGTGCGTCTGAAAAGACGGCTGGGCCCTCTGGGTGAGCGTGGTGACGACGGTTCTGCATGACGTGGAAGGCTGGCCGCTGCGCACGGTCTTCTCGGTGGAAGACATTGCCGAGCGTAAGCGCCAGGAAGGCTAGGAAGGCCAACCTGGCCAGCCCGGAGGGGGTGCTCCAGATGGTCGGAGAGCGGCTGTCGACCTTTTTGGGGCTTTCGCGCTGCAACTTCTCGGAGGTGGACGAGGGTGCCGACCGCATCACCGCCCTCTACGACTGGCGGCGCGACCCCGATGCCCCCAGTGTGCTGGGCGAGCACAAGGTCTCGACCTTCCTCAGCCCCCAGGCCCGGCTGTGCTACGCGGCGGGTTGGCCAGGGGTGGTGCAGGACGTGTACACCGACCCCTCAATTGCCGCCCCGCCGCAGCTGATGGACGTGCTGCACATCCGCTCGGTGGTGGAGGTTCCCTACCTGGAGGGGGGGCGCTGGAAATTCCTGGTCAGCATCTGTCGCTCCGAGCCCGGCAAGGGCACGGTTGCCGTGGTGCGGCTCGAGCTCGCCCCCTAGGCAGGGCGGCGGACTTCCCCCAGGCATCCGTTGCCCGCCCTCGGTCCGGCGGCAGTGTGGGGTCAATCGCGTTCTGCGGGTGGCCTGTTTGCGGTAATTTAGGCCCATGCCACAAGTCGCCATCGGGATAGACCTGGGAACCAGCGGCCTCAAGGCCATCGCCGCCGACGCGCAGGGCCGCACCCTGGCCGAGGCCAGCGCTTCCTACCCGCTCCACACCCCGCGGCCCGGCTGGACGGAGCAGAACCCCGCCGACTGGGTGGAGGCTGCCCACAAGACCCTGCTCGAGCTCGCGGGCCAGCTGGGCGGCCACGAGGTGGTTGCCATCGGGCTCTCCGGCCAGATGCACGGGGCGACCTTCCTGGACGCTGCCGGACAGGTCGTCCGCCCCGCACCCCTGTGGAACGACCAGCGCACCGCCGAGGCCTGCACCGAGATCGAGGCCGCCATCCCCCGCAAAACGCTGATCCAGCGCACCGGCAACCCGGCGGTCACCGGCTTCCAGCTCCCCAAGCTGGTCTGGCTGCGCCGAGCCGAGCCGGAGAACTTCGCCAGGGTCGCGCACATGCTGCTGCCCAAGGACTACCTGGGGTTTAAGATGACCGGCCAACTGGCCACCGAGCCGTCGGATGCCTCGGGCATCGGGGCACTTAACCTGGCCTCGCAGAACTGGGATCTCGAGGTGATCGGGGCGTTGGGGCTGAAGGCCGACCTCTTCCCGCAGGTGATCCCTTCGCACGGCGTCGTTGGCAGGCTGAGCGGCGATTGGGCCAGGTCCACGGGACTGCCCGAAGGTCTGCCGGTGGTGGCAGGCGCGGGCGACAACGCAGGCGCGGCGATCGGGCTGGGGCTCAGCAGTGCCCGCCCCGGCCTGGGCAGCGCAAGCCTGGGCACCAGCGGGGTGATTTTCCTGCCCTTGGCTCAGCCCACCCCCGACCCCGAGGGCCGCATCCACCTCTTCTGCCACGCCGACGGCGGCTACCACTTCCTGGGTGTGACGCTGGCGGCGGCGGGCAGCCTGCAATGGTTCCGCGACAAGCTGGCCCCTGGGGTGCCCTTCGAGGAGCTGATGCAGGAGGCCGCAGCCGTGCCCGCCGGCAGCGAGGGCCTGGTCTTCATGCCCTACCTGGCGGGCGAGCGCAGCCCCCACCTCGACCCTGCACTGCGCGGGGCCTGGCTGGGCCTGAGCCTGGCCCACGGGCGGGGGCACCTGACCCGCTCGATCCTCGAGGGCGTGGCCTTAAGCCTCCGCGACGTACTCGAGGTGATGGCCCCCCTGGCGCCGGTCGAACAACTCCTCGCGATTGGGGGCGGCGCGCGCTCCCAGCTCTGGCTGGACATCGTGGGCGCGGCCCTGCAGAAGCCCCTGGCCCGCACCGCAATCGAGGAAGGCCCGGCGAGGGGCGCGGCAATTCTGGGTTTGGTGGGCGCGGGGGTGTACAAGAGCGTGAAGGAAGCACTCGAGGCCAGCGCCCCCGAAGCCGGCGAGGTTTCGGTGAGGGGGGACGGCCTGGGCGCCGAGCGCTTTCACGCGGGGTTCGCGGCGGTGCAGAAGTTTAAGCCCTGAAGGCAGCGGCCGCCCTAGCGCGGAGTTCAACACCCAGCAAAAACCCTGGGGACGGCGCGGCCGGAGTCAACTCGAGACTGCTGGACTTCAGGTCGGCTTCACCCGATTGGCGATGCTGTAGGTCATGCGTAGACCTATCGCATTTCCCACCCATACTCCGCCCACGGTGCGGAGTCGTGCACTCGGTCTGGCAACAACCGCCGTACCGAGTGTTCGTGGCAACCGCTCTACAGCAAAAACCGCCCGCTTTAGCGCCGTAGGGAGTATGCATGGGAACTGCTCTAGATGGTTGGGGTGGCTCTTTGTGCTAACCGGTTGGGTCGCAATGGCTCAGGCCACGGCCCCTTTACCGCCCGTACAGGCTATTCCGCCGGGGGAGTCTCAGCCGCTGGCCCCGGGGCAGCGCCCGGCAGCTGTACTGCCCGAGATCACCCTGAGCCCGCCCCTAGAGGGCGTGCGGAAAATCGAGTACGCCTCCAACGGCTTCATCGAGGCTGCCCACGCCCTGCTGGTGATCCCCGGCGCCAGCACCACCCCCGCCTTCATGCTGCTCAAGGCCCAGCGGGTAGTGGCGGCGACCTTCCAGGCCCGGCCCGGCCTACAGACCGTGGATATCTCCATTTACGGCGGCGATTACCGCGGATTCGGGGGGCCACTGCCGCGCTTCACCGCCTCGGTGAGCCGGTCGCGTTTCCGGGAGTTCGAGCGCCTGACTTTGGCCAGCTTTCTGAACTTCGACCACCTCTGGATCAACCCCGACGACGTCTTCTACGGGCCGCCCGCGCCCCCCACCGACGAGCCTGAGAAGAGCCCCCTGTTCGAGGGCACGCGCGCCCAGCTGAAGGCTCAGCAGCTCGAGCAGGCCGCCGCCAGCAGCCAGGGCGGGGTGGTCGGCAGCCGCCTCTACCACGGCAACCCCGGCCGCCCTGTCGTGGCCCTGACCTTCGACGACGCGCCCCACCCGCTCTACGCGCCCTTGCTGCTGGACTCACTGCGCCGCGCCGGCGTGCACGCCACCTTCTTCTGCATCGGGCGCAACGCCGAGGCCTACCCCTACTTCGTGCGCGAGATGGTGCAAGAGGGCCACGAGGTCGCCAACCACACCTACCACCACGTCCGCCTCAACACCCTCGACGAGGCCACCGTCACCGCCGAGATCACCCGGGCCAACCAGGTCCTGCAAAACATCACGGGCAAGCCGGTGGTCTACTTCCGCCCGCCGGGCGGCCGCTTCTCACCCGCGGTGCTGCAGGCGGTGGAGCGCTTGGGCATGACCCTGGCCTTCTGGACGGACGACCCCGGCGACTTCGACAACATCGGTCAGGCTCCCCTCGAGGCCAGCCTGCTCTCGAGGTTGCGCTCCGGCGGAATCGTGCTGCTCCACGACAACGTGCTCCAGACGATAGTGGTGCTGCCGCGCTTTCTTTCGCTGGCCCAGCGCACAGGCTACCGCCTTGGCACGGTGAGCGATCTGGTGCGCGGTCCGGCGGGGCGGTAGAGGAGCCGGGATCGGCTCACAAGGTTTATGGCGGATTTCAGTCAAAGTTCTGCAACAACCTTGGGGCTGAAATCCGTTCAACGCCGTGTTTTTGGGGGGCGGTGTTGCGGGAACCACTTGCGAACCGCCCTAAAGGCCAGAGAGGCGAAAAGGGATGCTTATGGTTGCCCAGCCCGGCACAGTCCAGTCGGCAAAGAGCACGGCCCACGGCGGCGCGGCAGGAGGTCGTCTGCTGGCGCTGGACGGGCTGCGCGGACTTACCGTGCTGCTGATGCTCCTGGTCAACAACATCGCGCTGCAGGCCGCCACGCCCGACCAGCTGATGCACGCGCCGTTCGGCGGGGTGACACTGGCCGACCTGGTGTTCCCGTGGTTTTTGTTCTGCATGGGGGTGGCGATCCCCCGTACGGCCTCGAGCCCCGAAGGGCAGAAGCTCCCCCGGTGGCACCGGGTCCGCCGCATCCTCACCCGAACGGCCCTGATGTTCGGCCTCGGGTTGTTCCTAACGAGCGCCCTGGCCCGCACCCCGGTCTTCGCGTTGGGGGTTTTGCAGCTCATCGCGCTGGCCTACTGCGCGGCCGCGCTGATCTACCTGGCCTCGCCCCGACCCGCCTTTCTCTGCGGGGCGGCGGCGCTGCTGCTGGTGGGCTACTGGGCCGCCATCCGCCTCGTCCCGGTGCCCGGGGTTGGGCCCGGTGTCTTCGAGGAGGGCCGCAACCTGCTGTTGCACATCAATCGGGCGTTCCTCGAGCCCCTCGGCCTGCGCGGCCTGCCCTCGGTCGTCCCCACGGCGGCGCTGGCGCTCCTGGGGGCCGTGGTGGGGCAGCTTTTGCAGGGAGCGACCCGCAGGCAGCGGGGAACAGGGCAAGAGCAGGCCCTGGGGCCGTCTGAAAGCCGGGGGTCGCGCACCGCCGGCGCCCCCTCCTTCCCCCCTCCGCCGTACCCGTTCCTCTCGCGCCATCGTCCGCTGCCCCAGCTGCTGCTGCTGGGCATCGGGCTGACCCTGCTGGGGCATCTGTGGAGTCTCGAGCTGCCGTTCTCCAAGACCTTCTGGACGCCGCCTTACATCGTCCTCACTGCGGGACTGGGGACGCTGGTGATCGGGGTTTTCTACGCGCTGTTCGACTTGCGCGGCTGGAGGTGGGCGGCCTTCCCCTTGTTGGTTCTCGGCTCCAACGCGCTGCTGGCCTACGTCCTGCCGATTCTGTTCAAGGTCTGGGTGTTGCAGGGCTGGACAGTGCGCGTGGGGGGGCAGCGCCTGAGCTTGCAGCAGGCCTGGCTGAACGGGCACATAGCCCACGCCGGGGTGGTGCTAGGGGGGTGGGCCTACACCTTGCTCTACACCCTGTTGTGGTGGGCGGTGCTGTGGTGGTTTTACCGGCGAAAGGTTTTTTTGCGGGTCTGACTGCGGTTCCCACGAATACCACACACGCAGAGACTCGGATGTGCAGGGTACATTACGCCTCACCGCGTGAGGTGTAATGGTGGGAACCGCTGTGAGCGCCGTTCCATCCTGGCTTCAGGCCGCCAGCGTAAGCTCACAACCGAAAAGTCTTATGAACACTTCCACACGCCCCTCCTACGGCTTCGCAGTCTGGGTCTGGCTGCTGACGGGTTTGTTCGTGTTGGGTGCGGCGTGGTTCTTGTTCTGGGTGTTTCATCGGTCCAACACCGCCATCACCGCCTTCGTCGCCCCGGCTGCTGTGGCCCTGCGCAGACCCGCCCTGCCCAACCCCGCCCTCACCCCAGGCGACGTGCTGATTACCGACGTCCGCACCGTCTGCGTGCCCGGGTACGCCCAGACGGTGCGCGGCGTGCCCGAAGCGGTCAAGCAGCAAGTCTACGCCGAGTACGGCATCGCAAGCCACCGGCCCGGCGAGTACGCGGTGGACCACCTGATCAGTCTCGAGCTGGGTGGCTCCAACTCCATCCGCAACCTCTGGCCCGAGTCCTACCTCTCCAAACCGCTCAACGCGCACGTCAAGGACGTGCTGGAGAGAAAGCTGCACGACCTGGTGTGCGCCGGCAGGCTTTCCATTCAAACCGCCCAACAGGCCATCGCCCAGAACTGGCCCGAGGCCTACCAGAAGTACGTCGGGCCGCTGCCCTCGAGGTGAGCCGTGGGAGCCGTCCCGCCTTACGGCCCTACGGCCCTTCGCAACCGCCCAGTCTTAAGCTAGGCCGATGGACACCCTTCTGCCCCACCTACAGGCCGCACTGGGCGATTTCTGGACGGTCGTGTTCACCGCCGCGCGGGTGGCGGCGGTTTACGCGGCGCTGCTGTGGCTGCTGCACATGGCCGGCCGGCGGGTGCTCGGCCAGATGACCCCCTTCGACCTGCTGACCCTGCTGCTGATTTCCAACGCCGTGCAGAACGCCATGATCGGCCCGGACAACAGCCTGACGGGGGGGCTGCTGGCGGCGGCGATTCTGGTCGGCATCAACCGCGCCGTCAGCCGCAGCCCGCTGCGGCAGCGCTTCGAAGACGACCCCACCATCCTAATCCAGGACGGCGAGGTCCTCGAGGACGCCCTGCGCCATGAGGACATCAGCCGCGCCGAGCTGATGGCCGCCCTGCGCGAGCACGGCCTGAGCCAGACCGAGCAGGTCAGCTCGGCGGTCCTGGAGGCCGACGGCACCATCTCGGTGGTGCCCCTGGAGGGCCGGGTGGTGCGCCGCCTTAAGCGGGTCAAGTCGAGCCGGAATAGGTAAGCGGGAGGAAAAGACAAAACCGTTGGGACAAGGGGCCCATGGTTCAACATGGTGGCCAGCCGGGGCACCGAGCTTGTGGAGCCGCGGCGGTGTCCGAACATGTCGCGCCCCGTTGCGATACGCCCACGAAGATGGGCGGTCATGGGCCACGATAGGCGGCGCTTGCCGGCTGCTGTGCCTCCACCTCCTCAAAGCTGCGGCCTCACCCAGCGCAGCTCGCTTTTCGGTTTCACCGCCGCTTCATCGGCCTGGCCTACCTTCGGTGTCATGAGTCCCAAGTTGTTCACCGCAACGCCTGAGGTAAGCTTGGGCATGCGCCTGTTGGTGGTGGAGGACGAGCCCAGCCTGGGCTCCACGTTAAAGGACAGCCTGGCCGCCCAGGGCTTCCAGACCGCCCTGGCCCACTCCCGCACCGAGGCCGAGGAGTTGATCTGGCAGCAGCCCTTTGACCTGTTGCTCTTCGACGTGATGCTGCCCGAGGGCGAGGAGGCCGGGTTCGAGCTGGCGGCGGGGTTGCGCGAGGCCGGGTTCCGCCAGCCGATCCTCTTCCTGACCGCTCGAGAGGCTCTGCCCGACCGGGTGAAGGGCCTCGAGCTGGGCGACGATTACCTGCCCAAGCCCTTCGCGCTGGCCGAGCTGGTGGCCCGCCTACGGGCCCTGGGGCGGCGCGGCGAGATCAAACCGCAGGTCTTGCAGCTCTCGCCCCACCTCAGCCTGGCGCTCGAGCGCCGCGAGGTGCGCAACCACGGCGAGCTGATGCGCCTCACCGCCAAGGAGTACTTGGTCTTGGAGCTGCTAGCCCTCAACAAGGGCCGCATCTTCACCCGCGAGGAGATCCTCGAGCGATCTGGGGGCCGGGCTTCGAGGCCGACTCCAACCTGATTGACGTGTACATCAAGAACCTCCGCAAGCGCCTTTCCGAGGGCATCATCGAGACGGTGCGGGGGATGGGGTATCGGCTGGGGGATTAGGCGGAGGCTGGGTGCTCCCGCAGAGGTTTCGACCGACCGCAGGCCCGGGCTTGCGTCGGTGGTCGGCTGGCGGGGGTACGGCGGTTTGCAAACCTATCGCGGGCCCAACTCGAGTGTGTTTATGATGGCTAAAGCGGTTCCCGCGAATACTCGGTACAGCGGTGTTTACCGTGCCGAGCACCTTACGGCGCCAGCCGTTGCGCCCGCAGGCCGATTGCCACGCCAGCCGTCTCGAGAGTTTCGCAGGCGCACCATGGCCCAGCCCCTGAGCTAAGTGCGGGCCGCCCCTTCCTCGCCTCCCAGACTTCCCTGTTACGCCCTGCCATGTCTTTACGTACCCGCCTGTCCCTCATCACCGCCTTCCTCACCCTGGCGGGGCTGGGTTTGGCGCTGGGGTTGATGTATGTGCTGCTCGAGCGACTGGGCCTGGCCGAGATCGACCGCGAGTTGAACCTGCAGTCCCAGACGGTGATCCAGGCCGCACTACTGGATCCCGCCAACGAACTACCCCCCGACATCGAGGAGGAGTTGGCCCAGGAGACGGGGGTCAGCTCCACGCTGATCTACCGCGATGGGCGCTTAACCTTTGTGAGCAGCGTGCTGAACGTCCCCCAGCCGCTCGACCCCGAGGGCTTGGGCCGGGGCGCGGGGCTGGCCAGCGTTGCGGGCTGGCGGGTCACCACCCTCTCGAGGGACGGGCTGACCGCGCAGGTGGGGCGACCCCTGGCCCCCCTCATGCAGTCGCTGACCCGCTACCTCGAGGCAGCCGTGCCGCTGGCACTGCTTCTGGGGCTGGGGGCCGGGCTGACCGCCTGGCTGCTGGTGGGCTACGCGCTGCGCCCCCTCGAGCGCCTGACCCAGGCCACGCGGCGTTTCGAGGAAGGCGCGGAGGTGCCGCCGGCGGAGGGCAAAGACGAGGTAGCGGCCCTCAGCCGCAGCTTCGCCGACCTGCTGTCCGGGCTGCGCCAGCAGCGGCTGCGCGAGCAGCGCTTCCTGAGCTACGCAGCCCACGAGCTTCGCACCCCGATTGCGGCTTTCCGGGCCAACCTCGAGGCGGCCCAGCTAAAGGGCGGGGTCGAGCGGGGCCAGTTGGCGATCATTCACCGCGAGGCGCTGCGTCTGGAGATCCTGGCCCAGAACCTGTTGGCCCTCTCGCGCGCTGAGTCCGGCGAGACCCGGCCCCAGCCGGTAGACCTGGCTGACCTGGCCGCCGAGGCCTTCGACCGCTTCCAGCCGCTGGCCCTCGAGCGCGGCCTCGAGCTCGAGCTCTCCGCTGACCCCGCGCCTGCCCTGGCCGACCCCCGGCTCCTCGAGCAGGCCCTCAACAACCTGGTCATCAACGCGCTGCGCCACGCCCAGGCCCGGCGGGTGCGGCTGGCGTGCGGGAGCGCGGGCGGGCGGGCTTGGCTGGAAGTGGCCGACGACGGCAGGGGGATGGCCGGGCAGGCCCAGGAGGGTCTGGGCCTGCGGGTGGCTCGGGCCGCGATGGCGGCCTCGAGCGGGGCTTTCTCGGTTCGCGTCGAGGGCGGGACGGTGGCCCGGCTAGAGCTGCCTAGCAGGTAGAGGTAGGCCGGCAGGCCGGCGATGGAGGACAGCTCGTTCGCCCGGCGTTTAGGAGTTGCGCCAGGGTGAAAAAGTGGAATCGGCGGATAGGGTAAAAACGTGCCTGGGCGGAGTAGCGTACGCCATAGCCGCGGAGCGGCTACCCGAGGCGCAATCCCCTGCGGGAGCTGGCGGGCGACATTTCGCATGACAACTATGGAGACCCTTAGGTGGGCCTCTCGCTGAATAGCTCGTTGGTTCGCACGAAGGCCAGCATGAACCTCGAGAGCAGCTCCATCTGGCTCTGGTGGGCCAGGATGGCCTGGTGCTTGCGCTCGAGCACCTCGGGGGTGAGGGGGAGGCGGTGCCAGGGGAGTCCCTGACCGGTGGTGGGGGGCTCGAGCGGTAGGGCGGGGTGATAGCCCTTGGGCAGGGGCCACTCGAGGCCGCCGTGGATCACCCAGTAGCGCAGGAGGTCGGCCTCGGCGCGGTCGCCCAGCACCCGCAGGGCCAGCTCGGCGGTGGCGCGGTGGTCGGGGTGGGTGTCGCGCAGCGCGGGGGCCAGGACCAGGGTAGGGCGGAAACGATCCAGCACGGTTCGCAGATCGCGCTCGAGGCTCTCACCGGTGTAGGGCGCCCCCTCCGAAACGGTTCCGTCGTAGGGCACCCGGTCGGTCAGGGTCAGGCTCGAGCGGTAGGGCGCAGTGCGGTGGGCGTCGGTGAGAAGCTGGCCCAGGCCCTGGTCGGGATAGCCCAGGAAGAAGCGGTGCTCGGGCGGCACGCCCAGGATTTCGGCGGCCCGCCTCGCCTCGCCCATCCGGCGCCGCCCCAGCGCGACCGAGGCCGCCCCGGTGGGGCGCAGGGTGCGCTCGACCAGCCGCACGTCCCACTCGAAGCCGTCGCCGCTGGTCAGCCAGACCACGCCCGCCTGACCGCCCCCGGCCAGCACCTCACGGATGAGGCCCCCGCAGGCCAGCGCCTCGTCGTCGGGGTGCGGCGCCAGCACCAGCAGCCGAGTCCGGGGGCCGAGCGAAACCCCCGGCAGACGCTCCACCGGGCGGTAGTAGAGTTGGTACAGCCAGCCGAACACCCACGGCGCATTGATCACCACGAAGCCCCCCACCAGCAGCCCCCCCAGCAGGTGACGGCGCTTGACCAGACGGCGTTTCTTGTTCTGGGGGGGGCGGAGTTCAGTCTTCATACATCCCGGCGGCTACAATCTCACTATGCCCGTGCTCCGTGAAGCCCGCATGGACGACCTCGAGGCCATCGGCCAGGTCGCCCACGCTACCGGCTTCTTCGGCGCCTCGGCGGAGCGCTTCTTCCCCGACCCCACGCTGTTCACCGACCTCTGGGTGCGGCCCTACCTGGCAGGCGCAGGCTGCGGCAACTGGGTCGCCGAGGACGCAGGAGCCATTCTAGGCTACATCATCGGCACCTGCGACCTGCAGGCCTACGGGCGCTGGATGCTGGGCTACGGCCCTCGAGTGCTCAAGGACGCCCTGTTCGGGCGCTACCCGAACGTGCTCGGCGCCCTGCCCTACCTGCTGCGGATGGCCCGCTATCCAAGCCGCCTGGCCCCCTTCGGCCTGTACCCCGCCCAGCTCCACGTCAACCTCCTGCCCGGGTCGCGGGGAATGGGCCTGGGCGGGCAGTTGCTCGAGCACTTTCTGCACGACCTACGCCGGCGAAAGGTCCGGGGCGTGCAACTCTCGACCACCCGCGATAACTCAGCCGCGCTGGGGCTGTATCAGCGGTTCGGGTTCGAGACATTCCGGGAGTACCCCAGCCCGCTTTGGCGGCCCTGGCTGGGGCGGGACGCCATTCACCTGACGATGACGCTCGCCCTGACCTGACTGGAGCACCCGCACGCCCTCGAGGGCGTAGTGCTCGAGCTGCCGCTTGACCCTGGGGGTCTGGCCCGGTGGCCCGTAGACATAGCCCAGCATCGACCAAGACCGCCAGGGGGTTTTCGGAGTCGCAGACGGCCCGCTCGAGGCTAAGCGTGGGGTGACCTGGCGGCTTGGCGGCGGGGGTGCGGTGGGCCCGACCGAGCCGTAGGCCTAGCGTCGCGGTGCCGCTGGGATAAAGCCAAGGCGGCCCCCGGCCCCGGGGCCAATAGCGCCACGGTTTCGGCGGGTCCGAACATGCCCCAAGGTTGGGTGGGGCGGCCTCGAGTTTTGCGTTTTTGTCACGCCACCTTGTGCACACTCTTCCTCAGAAGGAGCAATCCTTCCGGCAAGCAGAGGAGGCGAGGGACGTGTCAGAGCTGAACAAGGCGATAGTGCGGCGGTTCGTGGACGAGGTGGTGAATCGGGGCGACCTGGGCGCAGTAGACGAGTTGCTGGCCCCCAACTTCCTCGAGCACGACGCGCTCATCCCTGGGACCTCGGCGGGACCGGAGAAAGCAGCCGATAGCGCCCCACGCCCCAAGGGGCGCGAGTCCGCCAAACGCCTTTACGCACTGCTCCATGCGGGGTTCCCCGACTTGAGGGTCACGGTCGAGGACTGCGTGGCGGAGGGGGAGCGGGTAGCCCTGCGGAGCGTATGGCGTGGCACCCACCGGGGTGAGTTCCTGGGGCTGGCCCCCACCGGACGCGCCATCGCGCTGGAAAACCTCGAGCTGCTCCGCCTCCAGCGCGGGCAGATCGTCGAGCACTGGGGATTGATGGACGGCAGCACCCTGCTCACCCTGCTCGGGGTGCCGCAGAAAGGAGAGCCAGCATGAATGATTCGATTAGCCGCCGCAAAAGCCTACAGATCATCGGCGCCAGCTCGGCAGGCCTGATGGCGGGTGGACCGGCAGTGGCCCAGAGCCAGCCCGCCGCCGTCCGTATTGCCCCCGTAGCGGGGGGCTTGATGAAAGAGTGGGACTCCCAGGAGTTCACCTTCGATGGCGCCCCCGCCCTGCTGGTACGGGTCCCCAAGCCCGCCGCCGGCGACCGACGCCCCCTCGAGGTCAGGCGCGGCAGCGAGATCCTCTACCTTACCGCCTACCTGCTGGTCTGCACCCACCAGGGCTGCAAACCCGCCGCCCCCAATCCCGAGCGCAACCTGGTCTGCCCCTGCCACGGCAGCACCTACCGAGCCGCCGACGGCTCGGTAATCAAAGGCCCCGCACGCGAGATGCTGGAAGGCATAAAGCTCGAGGTACGGCAGAACGCGATCTTTGCGGTGGGGTTTTTAAGGCAGTGAGGCAACCGACCAAACGGGCATCCGGCATGGCGCATGCGGCGTAAGCAAAGCCAAAAGTACAAACCTCACCTCTCGCCTTGTCGCCTTTCCGCCCACCCCACCCTCTCCCCCGTCACACATCGGCCCTAAGCCCTCTACCGGGTCTGCGTACCCATGTGTCAAAAAAGGAGAACAGCATGTTCGATCTACGTGTACTGGAGTCTAGCAAAGAAGCCAACCGCCGCCAGTTCCTGCAGGTGCTCACAGCCGGGGGCGTGAGTGTGGCCGCCGCCAGCGGGCTGGGCCAACTGGCCCTGGCCCAGAGCGGCCCCTCCGACCTCGACATCCTGCAACTGGCCCTAACCGCCGAGTACCTCGCCACCGACGTCTACAGCAGGGCCCTGATGGCCTCCTTCCCGGCGGGAATCGCCGACTACATGCGCGAGGCCCTCAAGCAGGAAGAGGCCCACGTCAAGGCGCTGCAAGACACCATCTCTGGCCCCTTTAACGGCAAGCCCGTGGCCCGCCCCGACTTCACCTACGGCGACCTTCAGTTCAACCGCGCTAACCAGATGAAGATCCTCGAGACCATGATCGCCCTGGAGACCGCCTTCACCGGGGCTTACTTGGGTGCCATCCCCCTGATCTCCAACAAGGCCGTGTTGAGCGCAGCTGCCGCCATCGCCATGAACGAGGAATCCCACCTCGCCACCCTGCGCGGCGGTCTGATCAGCCTGGGCGGCAAGGTGGACGGGCCCCAGGTGCCCAATGGCCGCGCCCTGGGCGTAGCCATCACCCCCGCTCAGGCTACCGCCGCGGTTACCAGCTTCATCAAGAAGTAGTCGCCTTACGAACCCAACCCCGCCAGCACCCTTTCTGCCGGCGGAGTTGGGGCCTACGCCAGAGGAGGCGACCATGAAGCGTCGAAGCGTGGTTCAAGGTTTGGGTTTAGCAGGTCTCGGGCTGCTGGGCGTGGCCCAGGCCCAGAGTACCGACGGCATTGCGATTCTCCTCAGCGGGGCAGAGGTTGTCCCCACGGCCGTGGGGACGCCCGCCCTGGCGGTGGTGCGGGTCGAGGCCGATGGGCGCACGCTGAATATCCGGGGGGCGGTGGCCAACCTGAGCGGGGCCTTCCGCGACTACACCCGCGACCCCGTGGACGACCCCGCCCTCAACGCCCGCCTGACCAGCGCCATCCACATCCACCGGGGGGCCAAGGGCCAGAACGGCCCCCTGCTCCAAGCCCTCAAGGCCGTTCCCGGCGCCGACGGGCGCAGTGCCACCTTCGCCGATCGCCTCGAGCTGTCTGCCGAAGACCAAGACCGGTTGCGCAGGGGCGAACTCTACTTCGACATTCATACCGCGGCCTTCAGGGCCGGGGAGATTCGCGGCCAAATTATGATTTGACAGTCGCAGGTCAAAAGCCCGCCTCAGCCCCCCCGAGGGGCTGAGCGCTATTGCCGCTTGTGGCGACCAGGCGGCACGGGTATTGTGGCGATCGGACGGCCGACGCCCGCTTTATGAACTCTAGTTCTTTGTTGCGTTTCTTTCCCTGGGTGCGCTGGCTCGAAACCCAATCCCCTGGCGTTTGGGGGGCTTGGTTTTATCTGGGGTTCTGGGGGATTGTGGGGTCGTACATCGGCTTTCTCAACGTGTACTTTGTGCGGGTGGGGTTTTCCGAGGTGGCGGTGGGGTTCCTAAACTCCTTGCCCCCGCTGATGATGTTGCTGCTGGCTCCCCCAGTGGCGGCCTGGGCCGACCGCCACGCCAAGCGGGTCTGGCTGGTGTTTGGGGCCCTGCTGATCATGGGGTTTTCGCTGCTGGTGATGGCCTGGGCGGATGATCGCTGGGGTTTGGTGCTGGCTTTTTTGGGGCTTTCGCTGGGCTATGCGCTGGTGCTGCCGCTGGGCGATGGGCTGATTGCCCGGATGGCCGCCCGCCACCGCCTCGAGTACGGACGGATGCGCTCCTGGGGCAGCCTGAGTTTTGCCCTCTGTTCGGCGATTTTCGGCTGGCTGTGGAGCCAGGTTGGCTACGAACCGATGTTTTGGATCGCGGGGCTGTTGATCCTCGCGCTGGCCCCCAGCGCTTTGGTGTTTGAAGAAACCCCGGCCCCGCCTGCAGGGGAGCGTTTTCGCTGGGGTGGCTTGCTGAAGGACCGGGGCCTGGTGGTGGTGCTGCTGGTTGCGCTGTTTTTTGGCCTGGGCCTGGGCTTTACCGACCCCTTTCTGGCCATCAGCATGGAGCGTCTGGGCGGCAGTGCCTTCCTGATCGGGCTGCTGTTTTTGTGCATCGCCCTGCCCGAGCTGCCCACCATGCAGCTCGAGCAAACCTTGGCCCGCCGCCTGGGCAATGCCCCGACCTTGGCCCTGGGGTGCGCGGTGTTTGCCGTAGGGTATGGCTTGCTGGCTATTGTCAAGACCCCCATGGAAATGCTGCTGGCGGCCCCGCTGCTGGGCGTGGGCTACGGGCTGATCTTTGTGGGCACGGTTCGCCTGGTGGATGCGCGGGTTAAAGCCGAGCGCATTAGCACGGTTCAATCGGTGCGGCACGCGTTGGCTTTCGGCATTACCCCGCTGCTGGCCGGTCCGGTGGGGGGTGCGGTGTTTGCCAGCGTGGGGCAGAGTTTTTACTTTCTCACGGCCTTGTGCTTGCTGGTGGCACTGGCGGTAGCACTGTGGGGCTGGAGAGAGCTCGACAAGTAATGTTTGACGCTTTTGTCACCCTTACCTTGCTATTCTCGGGCTCATGAGCGAATACCGTTTTGAAACCGAGTGGACGTTTGTGGCCCCAGTCGAGCAAGTCTGGGCCGCCCTGACCCGCCCACAGGACTGGCCCGGCTGGTGGCCCAATGTGGCTAAAGTTGAAACCCTCGAGCCCGGCGATTCCCGCGGCATAGGCGGCCTTCAGCGCTACCACTGGAAAACCCAGTTGCCCTATCGGCTAAAGTTTGAAATGCGCACCGCGCGGGTCGTGGAGCACCAGTTGCTCGAGGGTCAGGCCAAGGGGGAACTCGAGGGCCTGGGGCGTTGGACGCTCAGGCAGGACGGGGTGTACTGCCATGTCCATTACCTTTGGGTGGTTCGAACCCACAAGCCCTGGATGAATCTCTTGGCCCCCCTGCTGCGCCCGGCTTTCGTATGGAACCACGACCGGGTGATGGAGCAAGGCGGGCACGGTCTGGCCCGTCACTTGGGCGTTGCGCTGGTTGGGGGTGCAGGGCCTCTAGCCGCCAGCTCCTGACCTGCTTAGGGCGGTTCGAACACCCCGCACATCCGGGCCTGCCGGGTGTTCGCGGGAACGCTGCCACGCCTTCGCACTTGCCCCGCACCGCTTTTCCTTACGGGGTGAGCCCTGGCCTGCACCAGCACCCCGGGGCGCCAGACCCGAACTGCGGGGCATTCGGGTCTGCTCGAGATCGTGTCTGCCGAAACCGGTCTTCCGGCAGACTTCTTCCTGCCGGGTGAACCCAAGGTGTTTAAGGGCCGCTCCCGCGCCCCAGCGACCGTCGGCCCCGGCCCCGGCCGAAAACCTCAGGGATGTGGGGCAAAGACTTACAATAAGGCTCGACGGGCCAGCCGGCTTGCGCGGCCTGCGTCCCAGCCCGCCCCCAGGTAGCCCGCCGTGAGGCCCACCCGCCGAATCCCCCTGCTGCTCCTGATGGCCGCCCTGATGGCCTGTGGCGGGAGTGGCCCCGTCAACGGCACCAGCACGGGGGCCGGGCTGCTGGTGCTGCCTACGGGGGTGGGCGAGGAGCCCTCGCCCGACCCCGGCGGCACCGACATCACCGGAACCCTCACCGCCTTCAACAACGGCAGCTTGGCGGGCAGCGTGCTGCTGGCCTGTTACCTGGAGAACGGGGTGTGCGACCGCAACTCGCCCAAGAACGTGCGGGCCACCGTCGTCAGCAGCGCCTCGAGCCTCACCTACCGCCTGCAGCTTGCGGCGGGCCTCTACCGGGTGGAGGCCTTCAAGGACGTCAACGGCGACGGCGAGCAGCTGGGCCTGGGCGACTGGTACGGCTGCTTCGGGCAGAGCGGTCAGCAGTGCGCGACGGTGCTGCCGCCCAAGGGGGGGGTCAACGTCGCGATGGGGGTGTACCTGGGGGTACCCGCAAGCCGGGCGGCCCAGAACAGCCCCGCGCCTGGCCCACTGGAGTTCGTCCCCGGCGAGGTGATCGTTAAGTTCAGACCCGGTGTCAGCCTTCAAAGTCTCCAGGGCCTGAGCGCCCAAGTGGGGGGCCAGCGGGTCGAGGCCGCCTGGGTGCGCCCGCTGGGGCTGCCCGAGACCGGGCTGTTCCGGGCCAGCCTCGACGCCGCCCAGACCCTCGAGCTAATCGCCCAGCTCGGCCGGCGCCCGGACGTGGTCTATGCCGAGCCCAACTACCTCTCGCGGGTCTTCAAGGCGCCCAACGACCCCCTCTACCCGCGCCAGTGGCACCACCGCGCCCTCAACCTCGAGGCCGCCTGGGAGATCGCCAACGGCACCGCCGGGGCACCGGTAACGGTGGCGGTGATCGACACCGGGAGCATCAACCACCCCGACCTCAGTGCCGCCTACCTCCCGGCCTACGACTTTGTCTCCAGTCTGAGCCGCTCCGGCGACGGG
The DNA here is from genome assembly GCA_033762915.1 of Meiothermus sp. Classification (GTDB taxonomy): domain Bacteria; phylum Deinococcota; class Deinococci; order Deinococcales; family Thermaceae; genus Meiothermus. The sequence continues at coordinate 17,813 of JANRLD010000109.1, forward strand.
GACGCTCGAGACCCCAACCCCCGCGACGAGGGCGGCGACACCGGCTACCACGGCGGCCACGTGGCGGGCATCATAGCGGCCCGCAGCAACAACGGCCTGGGGGTGGCCGGGGTGAGCTGGGGGGTGCGCGTCCTCCCGGTTCGCACCATGGGCACCGACGGGGCCGGGGCCTCGAGCGACATCCTGGACGGGGTACGCTGGGCGGCAGGCCTGAGCGTGGCGGGCGTTGAGAACAACCCCAACCCCGCCAGGGTCATCAACATGAGCCTGGGCGGAAAGCGACCCTGCAGCGCCACCGAGCAGGCCGTCTTCACCCAGCTCAAGAACGCGGGTGTCGTCATCGTGGTGGCGGCGGGCAACGAGGGCATCAACGCCCTCAACTACGCCCCCGCCAGTTGCAACGATGTCATCACGGTCGGGGCCACCGGCCCCAGAGGCGAGCGGGCCCACTACTCCAACTACGGCCCCCCGGTCGATGTGATGGCCCCCGGCGGCGACACCCGCCAGACCATCACCGTGGGCGGCCAGACCTTCGATGCCGGGGTGCTCTCCACGGTGCTGGACGGCAGTAGGGCCCCCGCCTACACCACCTACAACGGCACCTCGATGGCGGCCCCGCACATCGCCGGGGTGGTGGCGCTGATGCTCAGCCGCGAGCCCGGCCTCGCCCCCGAGGCTGTACTGGCCCGCCTGCGCGACTCGGCGGCGGCGCTCTCGAGCGGCCAGTGCAACAGCCCGGTAGCCGACGGCTGCGGAGCCGGACTGGTGGATGCCAGCAAGGCGGTCGGGGGCGCCGGCCCCGCCCCCACCCCGCCCCAGACCGGCACCGCCCGCATCTATGTGGCGGCCCTGTTCTGTGCCAACAGCGCCTGCACGTCTCACGACGAGGCCCGCAGCAAGATCATCGAGGTCTCTGGGGTCGGCCAGCAGATCAGCTTCCAGATACCCAACCTGGTGGGCGGAACCTACGAGTTCGCAGGTTGGCAAGACCTGGATGGCAATCAGAAACTCGACGGAAACGACGGCTTCGGCTTCACCAGCCCCCTCCTGCTGCGCGACAACCAGACCCGCAACGACATCCTGATCCGCCTAAAGCCCTTCACCACCAGCGGAACCAACCTCAACCTGATCCCCCCGAAGGCGGTTCTCGAGGCGCTGCAGCGATAGCGCCACCACAGGGCCATCGCGGATTCCCCACCCCGAAAACACGGCGGGGAACAGCCTTAGAGCCCCAAGGTCTTCGCAGCGCACAGACCCAAATCGGCCCTGGGGGGTCTCCATCAAAGGATGCCGCCCCAAAACCCTGGGGAAGTCCACCGGTGCAAGCAGAGGGACCTGCAGCTGCCGTGCTCGCCCCGGCAAACCCCCGGTAACCTACTTCCCGAACCGCCGCTCGCGCCGCTGGTAGTCGCGGATGGCCCGCAGGAAGTCGGTCTTGCGGAAGGCCGGCCAGAAGGCGTCGAAGAAGTAGTACTCGCTGTAGGCCCCCTGCCACAGCAGAAAGCCGCCCAGCCGGATCTCGCCGGAGGTACGGATAATGAAGTCGGGGTCGGGCACCCCGGCGGTGTAGAGCCGCTCGGAGATGTGCTGCATGTCCAGCTCGGCGGCGAGTTCCTCGGGGCTCTTGCCGGTCTGGGCGGCCTCGAGCAGCAGGCTTTTCACCGCGTCCACGATCTCCTCGCGCCCGCCGTAGCCCATGGCGATCTGAAGCAGCATCCCGTTGTGCTGCTCGGTGGCCTTCTCAAGGTCCTCGAGGGCCTCCAACACCTTGGGCGGGAAGCGGTCGTGCCGCCCGATGACCTTGACGCGCACCTCGTTGGCGTGGATGCGCTCGTCCTTGGCCATGCGCCTGGCCTCCTTGACGAAGAGGCTCATCAGGGTCTCGACCTCGACCTGCGAGCGGTTGAAGTTGTCGGAGCTGAAGACCCAGATGGTCACCGCAGGGATTTTGAGCTCGAGGCACCACTCGAGCACCTCGTAGGCCTTCTGCACCCCGAACTCGTGCCCCTCGTGGCCCTGCAGGCCCAGCTCCTTGGCGAAGCGCCGGTTGCCATCGAGGATCATCCCCAGGTGCTTGGGCGCGCTCCCCTGCTTAACCTCGGCCTCGACCCGCCGCTCGTACCACCCGTACAGCGGCTTGAACAGCGACTGGGCCACCTGAACCAACTGAACCCTAGGTGTGGAGGGCACCTCCGACGTAACCGCCATAGGCCCCTAGTCTACCGGGGGCGTGGGGTGGGGGGTAGGGGGTAGGGGGAAAGGCCCTGCAGGAGTCCGGCGCTTGGCCCTGCGCTTTTGCCTTGCGGTTCCCGCCCCCACCCCAGCCACTCTTTCCCCGACTCACCCTTGTGGCGGTAGACTGGTCTCATGAACGACACCTCCGTTCAACTCAGCAACCTCGCCATGCTGCTGTCCAAGGGCAGCAGCGCCGTCGCCACCCTCGAGGACATCATCGCCATCCTGGACGAGGCCGAGGAGGAGGGCTGGAGCGCCGAGGAGACCCTCGAGGAGATCAGCGAAGTGGTGACGCAGTACGAAACGCTGGAGAACTTCGCCAACATGTCGCCCGAGGAGATGAGCGAGATGCTTTCCGGCCTCGAGGACGAGGGGGACGAGGACGAGGACGACAACACCCCGCCCCCGCCGCCGACGCGCAAGCTCAAGAGCTAGTCCAGGCTCGAGCGCCAGAAACTGATGGCCGAGGGCGTATAGCCGGGGGCTGAACTGACATGAAAATTACCGCAATTGTGCTCGACTCCGTGGGGCTGGGCTACCTGCCCGACGCGGCCTCCTTCGGCGACGAGGGGGCCGACACGCTGGACCACACCCTCCTCAAGACCGGCATCACGCTGCCTAACCTGGCGGCGCTGGGGCTGGGGAACGTGCCGGGGGTGCACACCGTCCCGCCCGCCGAGCGGCCCGGCGGGGCGTTCGGGCGGATGGTCGAGGTCAACCAGGGCAAGGACACCAGCACCGGACACTGGGAGTTCGTGGGGATTCAGCTCGAGAACCCCTTCATGGTTTTTCCACAGGGTTATCCACAGGACTTTCTTAGCGCCTACTGCGCCCGCATCGGGGTGGGAGGCTACCTGCTCAACCTGCCCTACTCCGGCACCGACGCCATCCGCGACTACGGCGACGAGCACGTCCGCACCGGCTTCCCCATCGTCTATACCTCGGCCGACTCGGTGTTCCAGGTGGCCGCGCACATCGGGCATGTGCCCCTCGAGACGCTGTACGAGTGGTGCAGAATAGCGCGGGAGATGCTGGTGGGGCCGCTGGCCTGCGCCCGGGTGATCGCCCGGCCCTTCGAGGGCCAGAGCGGGGCCTACAGCCGGCGCGAGGACCTGCGGCACGACTACGCCCTCGAGCCCCCACACAACGTCTTGGACGTGATCAAGGCGGGCGGGCTCGAGGTGGTGGGGGTGGGGAAAATCCCCGACATCTACGCCCACCGGGGGTTCACTCGAGAGGTCAAGTCCAAGGACAACGCCGACGGCATGGCCCAGACCCTGAAGCTAATGCGGGAGGACTTCTCGGGCCTGATCTTCACCAACCTGGTGGACTTCGACGCCAGGTTCGGCCACCGGCGCAACCCGCAGGGCTACGCGCAGGCGCTGGCGGAGTTCGACGCCAAGCTGCCCGAGTTTCTGGGCGCTCTAGGCCCCGACGACCACCTCTTCATCATCTCCGACCACGGCAACGACCCCACCTGGCGCGGCACCGACCACACCAGAGAGTACGGGATGCTCCTGGCGGCGGGGCCGGGCATGGCCGGGCGCGACCTGGGCACGCGGGCCAGCTTCGCCGACCTCGCGCCGAGTTGGGCCGGGCTGCTGGGGGTGAGGTGGGAAGGCCCAGGCCGGGCGATCTGACGCATCCACCGGCTGCCGGGTGCGGCTGCGGGTGCCCCCAAGCCTTCCGAACCCCCGCGTCTGCCCTGCTGCCCCGGCCGGGGCCTCGAGCTGTGTGAAGGTTTGCTAAAGACCGGGCGGGGCGAAGCGGGGCTTTAGGCTGTTGGAATCGAGTAAATTCTGGCCGGAAGAGCGGCCCGCTGGCTTCATCGGGGGCACACACCCCGTCCACCTTCGCTACATCGCCCTGGTCCAAAATGATCTTCAGTTCGGGCAGGAAACCCGAATGAAGCTGGAAAGGAGCGATTATGAAAAAGCTGATTGGTTCAATCTTAGCGGTAGGTGTTTTGGTCGTCGGCGGGGCCTTTGCCCAGGTCAACACCCAGCCCCTGATGGCGCAGATCCAGACCGTGGCCAAGCTGGTTCAGAAGACCGAGAACGGTGTGGCCACACGCACCGGCTATGTCATCAAGGACTACCCCTACCTGTTCAGCCAGCCGCAGATTGAGGCTCTGCTGCCCTACCTGCGCGAGATCCGGGCGCTGCCTAGCCTGACCCAGGCCGACGTGAACTTCTACACCGCCAAGATCGCCTCCATCCTCACCGACGCCCAGCGCAAGGATTTAGGCCTGCCCGCCAGCGTGGCGGTAGGCGCTAGCATCCCGGCTGTTACCGGCGGCGGCACCGGCGGCACCGGCGGCACCAACTTCGTCGCCGTGGTGGCCAACCCCATGCTCGATGAAGGCCCGGTCAGCATGCTCGACCACGTCATCATCGTGCTGGCCCAGTGGGAAAGCAACTTCACCCACGAGTGAGCTAGAAGCGGCAGCCGGGCAGGGGGCTCGAGGAAACCTCGAGCCCCCTGCCTTTGCTCACCTTCTCCGCATAGCCAAAGTGCCGCCACAGCCAGGCTTCCCCCGGCGCACACGCAGCACACAGGCTTTCCATCACGCCTACATGGTCAGGGGCCAGACTCGAGTTCGTGTCCGGGCAAGTGCCCGGATGGAGAGCCAGCGACAAAGGAGAGCCTGATGAGACTACGATTACTTGCAGCCCTGGCGGCGGGCACCCTGACCCTGGGTGCATTGGCTCAGACCGACCCCAACGCCCCCACCCAACCCACAACCCCGACCACACCCACCACTCCGACAACCCCCACCCCGACCACACCTGCAACCCCGCCGGCACCCACCGTGCCCAGCGTCGACACCCCGCCCCTGGAGCAGCAGGTCGAGACCGTCGCCACCCTGATTCGGCTAACCCAGGAGGGCGCCTCCACCCGAACCAACAAGTCCATCAGCGACTACCCCTACCTCTTCACCAAGCAGCAGATCACCGCGCTGCTGCCCTACTTGCGCGAGGTGCGCGCCCTCAGTGCCCTGACCCGGGCGGACGTGGAGTTCTACACCGCCAAAATCTCCTCCATCCTCACCGACGCCCAGCGGGTCCAGGCGGCCAAGGCCCGGCCCGGCACCCCGGCCCAGACCAGCAGCGGGCGCAGCACCGCCACCGGCGATAACCCCGACGCACCCCCCAACTCGGCCGAGGAGCAGCAGCGCGGCAGCAGGCCCGACGACGCCCGCAACTCCAACAGCCCCGGACAGTCCACTCAGCCCGCCACCCCCGAGGCGGGCGGCAACGCCCCCTCGGTCGCCGGCGGCGGTACGGGCGGCTCCAGAAGTGCAGCGGGCATCACCGCCGTGGCCCCCAACCCCTTCCTCGAGCGGGGCGAGATCGCCGAGACCCTGAACCAAGTCATCACCACGCTCACCCTGTGGGAGAGCAACTTCGACAACCAGGGCGGCAACTGAGTTGCGTCTAGGGGCAAACCACCGTCGCCCCGTACGCCGACTGCGGGCGCAATTGCGGACGGGCGGTCGGGCAATACGCGCGGGAGGTACTTGAGCGTAGGGCCTGGGGCTGGCATCAACTCCGGCACCGCCACTCGCGGCGGTTGTGCACAACCCGGCCTGCGGCTCCACAGGAGATTGCACCCCTAAGGGTTCGCTGCCGAGATCGCGGCGAAGCCCGCAAGCCCAACCCAGGGACGGTTTTTGAGGCCCAGGGCTCGAGGTTTCCCTCGAGCCCTGTTTTTTCGTTCCCATCCTCATCCCTACACCGAACCTACACAAATCCCACCGCGCCCCTTCATTCCCCCTGCCCAAAATGATCTCATGGCGCTCACGGCGGATAAAATAGACCTCGTGGCGATGGTGCTGGTGGTAGAGGACGAGCCCGAGATTTCGGAGATACTGGAGGGTTACCTGCGGCGCGACGGCTACCGCACCGAGCGGGCCGGCGACGGCAGGGTGGCCATGAACCTCTACCGCGCTGCCAAGCCCGACCTGGTGCTTCTGGACATCCAACTCCCCGAGATGGACGGCCTCGAGGTGTTGCGTCGCATCCGCGCCGACGGCAACACGCCCGTCATTCTGGTGACAGCCCGCACCGAGGACCTCGACAAGCTGCTGGGCCTGGAGCTGGGGGCCGACGACTACATCACCAAACCCTTCAGCCCGCGCGAGGTGGTGGCGCGGGTCAAGGCGGTGTTGCGCCGGGCCGCCCCCGGCGAGACCACCAGGACAGTGCTGCGGGTGGGCGACCTCGAGGTGGACTGCGAGAAGGTGGTGGCCCAGGCCGGCGGCCAGCGGCTCGAACTCACCCCCACCGAGTTCAGGCTGCTGGAAAGCCTGGCGCGGGTGCCGGGCCGGGCCTTCAGCCGGATGGAACTGCTCGAGGCGGCCCTGCCCGAGTCCGACGCGCTGGAGCGGGTGGTGGACGTGCACATGAAGAACCTCCGCAAGAAGCTCGACGGGGCGGGGGTAGGCGAGATGCTCGAGACGGTGCGCGGGGTGGGGTACCGGCTGTGGTCGTGAAGCTGCTCAACCGCCTCGAGACCCGGCTGATCCTGCTGATGATGCTGGTGGCAGCGGCGACCAGCCTGCTGGTCTACTGGCTCAACAACTACCAGCGCCAAGAGGCCTTCCGCGAGCTGCCCAGCGAGGTGCGCGACCTGCTGCGCCGCGAAGAGGGGCGGCTGCCCCCGCTGCGCTTCCCTGCCGAGGCCCGCCAGTTGCTGACCTCGGGCTACTCGGTGGTGCTGCGCCTCGAGCCTTCCGTCCGGCCCGGCGAGCCCCCCACCTTCCTGCTGCGCCCGCTCAGCGCCACCGACCCCGTGCAGCAGACCCAGGAGGTGCGGGTCGCGCCCCTGAGCCGCGGTCGAGGCCTCAGCTTCGAGGAGCGTTTGCAGCAGAACCTGCTGATCGCGGGCCTGGTCTCGACCCTGCTGGGCGGGCTGCTGGCCATCCTGCTGGTGCGGCCCAGCGTGCGCCCCATCGAGGCCGTCTCACGCGCCGCGCAGCGCATGGCAGCGGGCGACCTGACGGTGCGGGTGCCAGGGCTGCGGGGCTGGGACGACACCTCGGCCCGGCTGGCCCAGAACTTTAATCACATGGCTGAGACGCTGGAGCGCCACGAGGCCCAGCGCAAGGCCATGATCGCCGATGTGGCCCACGAGCTGCGCACCCCGCTCACGGTGATGCAAGGCCGCCTCGAGGCCATCCAGGACGGGGTGGTACCGCTGGAAGTCGCCGAGATCGACCGGCTGCACGGCCAGACCCTGATGCTCTCGCGGCTGGTCGAAGACCTGCGGATTCTGAGCCTGGCCGATGCGGGCAAACTGACCCTCGAGCGGCGCAAGATAGACGTGCGCGGGATCGTGGGCCAGGCGGTGGCCAGTTTCTCGGCCCAGGCCGAGGGCCGGGGGATTCGGCTCGAGCCGCGCCTGCCGGAGAAGAACGTGGAGCTGCTCGCCGACCCCATACGGCTCTCGCAAGTGCTCAACAACCTGATCGCCAACGCCCTCAACCACACCCCCGACGGCGGGCACGTCGCGGTGCGGCTGGACTTGCAGGGCGGCAAGGTGCTGCTGAGCGTCGAGGACAGCGGCCCTGGCATCCCCCGGGAGGCCCTTCCCCGCCTCTTCGACCGCTTTTACCGCGCCGAGGAGTCGCGCTCGCGCAAAACTGGCGGGAGCGGGCTGGGCCTGGCCATCGTCAAGGCGCTGGTGGAGCTGCACGGCGGCAGGGTCGAGGCCCACAACGCCGCCCAGGGGGGCGCGGTATTCGAGGTGCGGCTGCCCCTGGTGACCTCATAGCCGGCCCAGGTGGGTGTTCCGGAACCCGTCGGGCAGCTTCAGCCCGTAGCCCAGCGCCCGATCGGCCCCACTGTGCAGCAGCAGGAGCAGCCCCGCGAAGCCGAGCGGGGGGGCTTGCAGCAGCAGGCCCAGCGCCAGCACCGCCCCGCCCAGCGCGTAGCTGTGGACGAGGTTGTACAGCGCTGCCCCCAGCCGGGGGCCGCCCAGGTAGCCCAGCATCGAGAGGTCGGGCAGCAGGAACAGCGCCGGGATCAGCCACCACGGCCCGCCCAGCGCCAGCCAGGCCCACGTCGCCCCGACAAACAGCCCGAGGCCCTCGAGCCTTTGCAGCGCCACCGGGTCGAGCAAGGGGTTGTGCGGGGCTTGGGAAGAAAGACTATCGATGTTAGTTTTCATAACTAACACTGTACGCCTTGGCCTCGAGCCTGTCAAGCCGCCTTTCTGAGCCTTGGCGCAAACCTGCGCGGCCTCGCGCGTTTTTACGTAACTTTTTGGCTTTTTTGTAACGCCCCGTAACCCCCGGTTTTTACGGCGCGAAACGCATCTCGTGACTTCCTTTGAGCCTATGATTGCTTTGTATACCAACCAATGTACGGGGGGGTTGGGAGAGGAGCAAGCATGAAGTGGAAGCATCTAAACGGGCTATTGGCCTCGAGTTTTTTCATCCTGTTGGTCGCCTGTAACAACGGTGGGGGCACCCCCGCGCCCACCGCACCTGCCGCACCCGTCGACACCGACCTGCCCAAGATCAGCCTGGGCACCACCTCCAACACCGTCAACCTCGAGGGCGGCATCATCATTCTGACCGCCGTGGCCGAGGACAACGTGGGGGTGAGCCGGGTAGAGTTCTTCGAGGGCGCCGTCAAGATTAGCGAAGACCTGACCGCCCCCTACAACCATTCCATCAGCTTTAGCATCGCCAACAACGGCAACAAGGTCTACACCGCCCGCGCCTTCGACGAGGCTGGCAACAAAGCCGACAGTCTTCCGGTGACGGTCGCGGTCAACATCGCGCCGCCCGACACCACCCCCCCCACCATCGTCTCGGTCTCCCCCGCTAGCAACGCCAGCGGTGTGCAGGCAGCCACCAACATCGTCATCACCTTCAGCGAGCCGATGGACAAGCTGCTTACCCAGAGCGCCTACCAGTCGGCCACCTCGGGCATCCTGCCCAGCCAGGTGCAGTTCAGTTGGAACACCGAGGGCACCGTCCTGACCGTCGACCCCAACGCCGACCTGATCTACGACCAGGGCACCAACCCCGCCACCGCCACCGCCCGCCAGTACAGCTACCAGCTCACCAACGTGGCCACCGACCTCGCGGGCAACCCCATCGTCCCCGCCAGCTATAGCTTCACCACCTCGAGGCGCATCTTCCAGGCCCTGCCGCCCCTGGGCGCGCTCTCGGGCAACGTGGACGCCGGCGGCGGGGTGAACACCGCGTCCGGCTGCACCGCCGGCGAGCCCTGCACCGGCGACAGCACGGCCAACGCCCAGGTCCGTGGCTTTGTGAGCTACGACATGAGCGCCCTTCCGGCGGGGGTGCAGACCTTCGAGGCGGCCAACCTGAACATGAACCAGACCGGCGGCAGCGGCAGCCCCTTCGCCACCCTCGGCAGCGTTCAGCTCGAGCACGTCAACTTCGCCACCCTAGACTCGGCCTCGGCCTTCAACGCCACCGCCCTGCTGGCCCTGGGGACCATCTCGAGCGACGGCACCGCCACGGTTAAGTCGCGGAGCGTGCTGGCCGCCGTCCAGGACGACTACGCCAACCGGGCCGCCCGGGGCAACCGCACCCAGTACCGCCTGAGCTTCGCTACCGCCACCGACACCGACGGCACACCGGACGTGGTGCGCTTTGCTGCCCCCACCGCCGGCATTCCCTCGGCACTTTCGGTAACCTACCTGTTGCCCTAAAGCTGAACCGCAGAAGCCTCGAGACCCTTCAAACAACGCAACGGGCCAGACAACGGCCCGTTGCGTTGTTTAGGCTTGAGCTTTTCTTTTGCGATCTTTTCCATAACGCCGATATAACGCTAGGCTTGCTAGTTTATTGCCAGCCAACCAGAAACGAGTTGGAAAAGGAGAGGTTAAGATGAAAATTTTTCAGATGCTGTTTTTGTTGGGGTTCTTGTCGCTGACGGCGGCTTGCACGGGCGCTGCTGGCCCCAAGGGAGATACGGGCGCTGCTGGTCCTACCGGTCCTACTGGTCCTGCTGGCCCGCCAGGGTCAGCCAATGTGATTTACTCGGCTTGGGTAACCTCTCCCAACAACTCAGAGGATCGCGTTATTGACGGAACCTGTGTTCGGATGCGCCGGTTACCCGCACCCCTGCTTACCCAGGAAAACATCGACCGGGCGGCTATCATTGTGTATATGCGGGTCGGCAGCATCGGTCCCTACAAGCTGCCCTACACTTCCGATGCGGGCGGTGCCACCAATCAGGTCAACTACTCTATTCGCGCAGCAACCGCGAACGACCAGTTTCTGGGCAATGCCCAGCCCGCCCAATTCTGGATATATCGCCACACCTTCAACACCTGCCGCTTTAACAGCGGAGTTCCTGAATCCTTCCCCGGTCAACCAGTACTGATTAATCTGCCCCAGTCCCTCGAGTATCGCTACATAATTATCCCGGGCGGCGTGGCTGCTGCCAGCATTCAAGACCTCAGCTACCAGGAAGTTGTCGCCAGATACAACATCCCTGAGTAGATAACCGACCATGCAGCCTGTAAAGGGGCTCGAGGCAAACGCCTCGAGCCCTCTACTTTTGCATACACAATTTTTTCATAACGCCGATATAACGCCCCCCTTGCTAGGCTTGCCCCACGTCCAAGTAAGGGTGCAGGGCTAGGGTTGGACGGGGAGGTTTGCATGAAATGGTTGAAG
>JANRLD010000110.1:0-45594 GCA_033762915.1 Meiothermus sp.
GAGGGTCGATACCCCCGGCCCGGTCAGCAGCAGCGAGACCGGCACCTGGTTGAAGGAGGTGATGAAGGCCAGCACCGCCGCCGCTGCCATGCCCGCACGGATGTTGGGCAGGATGACGGCGAAGAAGGTGCGCAGCCTCGAGGCCCCCAGCGTCACTGCGGCGTCTTCGATGTCCTTGGGCAGGTTAAGCAGACTGGCAACCACCACCCGCACCGCGTAGGGGATCAGCAGCGCGGTGTGGCTGAGGAACAAGCTCCAGTTCACCGACACGTCACCCAGCAGGATGAAGTAGCGCAGCAGGGCCAGCCCGATCACCAGGCCCGGCACGATGATGGGGGTGGTGACGATGATCCGAATCAGCTCGGCATTGCGGATGGGGTAGCGCACCAGCGCGTAGGCCACCGGGATCCCCAGCGCCAGCGCGGCCAGCGTCGAGGACACCGCCAGCCACATGCTGGTCACGAAACTGCTGCGAAACTCCTCCACCGCGAAGACGGTGGCGAACCACTGTAGCGAGAACGACTTCGGCGGAAAAGCCAGGGTCGGGGCGGCGTTGAAGGCCGCGATGAAGACCACCACGAACGGCCCGACCAGGAAGACCAGCACCAGCCACAGCACCACCATCGGAAAGCGCGACTCCCTCATGCGGCCCCCCTGGCGCGGCGTTGCGCCCGCAGGATCGAATTGACCGCCAACGTGGTGAGCAGCATCACCACCGCGATGGTGTTGGCCGCGCCATAGTCCACCACCACCGCAGCCTTCTGGTAGAGCAGCGTGGCCAGCATGTTGGTGGTGGGGCCGCCCAGCACGGCGGGGGTTACGTAGGCGGTGATGCAGCCGGTGAAGACCAGGGTTCCCCCCACGACCAGGCCCTCTCGAGTCAGGGGCAAAATCACACGCGCAAACACCTGTGGTTCGTTCGCCCCCAGGCTCCGCGCGGCGGGGACGACATCCCTGGGCAGGTTTTCCATCGCGCTCACCAGCGAGAGCAGCATGAGGGGCATGAACAGCTGCAGCAGCCCGATGAAGACCGCCCACTCGGTGTACAGAATCCGCACCGGCTCTTTGATGAGCCCCGTCCAGAGCAAGGTGCTGTTCACCATCCCGTTACCGCCCAGCAGAATCAGCCAGGCGAAGGTGCGGGCCACCGTGGAGGTCATCAGCGGGAGAATAATCAGCCCCATCAGCATGCCGCGGTACTGCGGGCGGATTCGGGTGGCGGCGTAGGCGGCGGGGTAGCAGACCACCGCGCTGATGATCGTCACCAGGCCCGAGATCCAGATGGTGCGCCAGTAGATCTCGAGGTTCAGATCGTCGGTAAAAAACCGCACGTAGTTTTGCAGGCTGATGCTGCCCTGGACCCGTAGGCTCTCGAGCAGCACCGCCAGCACCGGCAGTACGAAGAACACCGTCACGAAGACCAGTGCCGGGGTGAGGAGGAGCCAAGGGGCGAGGCGGTTGTTCATGGCGAAAAACTTGTCGAAGCGCTGGGGCCGAAGCCCTTGCGGCGGGCTTCAGTCTTGACCCGGAAAAGACGTGTTCGGGTTCGGCAGTTCCGGGATCGAATTGGGGCCACCCTGACTTCTACCGCACCACCTCGCGGTTCCAGCGGTCAATCCAGCGCGCCTGAACCGAGAGCAGGTACTCGAAGTTGGAGAAGCGGAGGGCCCGGATTTGCAGGGGGTCGGCGGTGAGGTTTTCGGCCTGCTCGGCGGGGACGCGGACGAAGCGGTTGGAGGGAGAGTCTACGAGGTCGATGGCCTGGGCCAGCTGCACCGCGTCGGAAAGGTAGAAGTCGATGAACTCGTAGGCCAGGTCCACGTTGCGGCTGCCGCGCACGATGGAGGCGGTATTGACCACGCCGGGCTGCCCCTCGGTGGGGAAGGCCCAGGCCAGCGGCTTGCCGGTGCGCACCAGGTTACTCCAGGCGAAGCGGCCCACGGGGGCGGCCCAGACCTCGTCCTGGGCGAAAAGCGAGGCCAGTTGGGCGGAGGTGTTGTAATAGGTCAGTACCCTGGGCTTCAGCTCGACCAGCCGGGTGAAGACCGGGTTGTCGTTGGACTCGTTGCCGCCCCAGGCCCGGTTCAAGAGCGCCACCACCGGCAGGCCGGAGGAGGTGGTGATGTTGGGCAGGGCGATGCGGCGGGCCAACTCGGGGCGCCAGAGGTCGCGCCAGCTGCGGATGGGCTGGGTGATCTTGTCGGTGCGGTAGACGATGGAGATGGTGTAGGCGGTGAACCCCACCCCGAAGTTGCCGCCCAGGGGGTTCTTGGCGAAGTCGTAGAGGCGGTCGTAGTTCTTGAGGCGGGCGGTCTCGAGCGGGATGAAAATTCCCTGCTTGGCCGCCTGGAGCGAGAACAGGTCGGTCATCAGCACCACGTCGACGTTGGGATTGTCCTTTCTCGCCACTAGCCGGGCCAGGCGGTCGGCGTTGTTGCCCACGTCGAACGTCACTTTGCAGCCGCAGCGGGCCTCGAAGGGCCGGGTAACGTTCTTGTCAATCAGGTTCTGGTTCAGCCCGAACCCCGAAACTACCAGCGTTCTCTGCTGGGCTAACCCCAACGAAACGACCAACAAAAAGCCGAAAACCAATAGCCTCGAGACTGTCCGCATGATTTCCTCCGGGTTGGGGCTGAACACACTTCAGACCGAGGTCATCATATCGTCAAGATGAATAATTATGAAAGAGAGTTTGCTGACCGGCTTACACGAATCGTACCGGTTTGCGAACCGCCTTTGCCAGCAGAGGTAAGAACTCCCTCTCGGGAATCTCGTAGGCCCCGAAGCGGGCCAGGTGGGGATTCTGGATTTGTGCGTCGAAGTACTCAAAGCCCCTCGAGCGCAGGTGCTCCACCAGCCATACCATCGCCACCTTGGAGGCCTCGGGCACCTTGTAAAACATGCTCTCCCCGATGAAAACCCCGCCCAGCGCCAGGCCCAGCACCCCGCCGGCCAACTCGCCCCCCTGCCAGACCTCGAAGCTGTGGGCGATGCCGGCCGCGTGCAGGGCCAGGTAGATCTCCTTCAGCTCGTCGGAAATCCAGGCCTCGGCGTCGAAGCGCCCGCCCCGGTTGGCGCAGTTCTCCACCGTCGCGGCGAAGTCGCCGTCTATGCGCGCCTCGAAGCGCCCGCTATTGAGCGCCCGTCGCAGCGACCTGTGGACGTGGAACCGCTCGTCCAGCGGGATCAGCGCGTGGACTTTGGAGCGATACCAGGCCAGACCCTCCCCGTTGTCCATCAGGAAGTGGCCTCGAGCGTAGAGGGCGACAATTTCTTGAACGTCCATGTTGGGGAGGAAAGAGGGAAGAGGAAAGAGAGGAGCTAAAGGCTACTGCTCTGTGGCCCACAACTGCTCGGCCATTACGCCTACGTGCTGTTCGACCACCTCGAGGGCGTCCAGAATTAAGTCCTCGCGGAAACGTCGCCCCACGATCTGCACCCCGGCGGGCAGTCCCTCGACCAACCCGACCGGGGCCAAGCCCGCCGGCAGCCCCAGGTAGTTGATGCCCACGCTGTAGATGGCGGACTGCACGATGTCTTTGGTCTGTTCAAAACCCTGCGCGTCGTAGTTCCAGGGGTAGGTGGGGCGCATCAGGAAGGGGGTGAGGACGAGGGGGTACTGCTCCAAGAACACACTCCAAGCGCGGGTCATGCGGGTGCGCTCGGCGATGGCGAACATGTAGCCACGGTGGTCTACTACCTCGGTGATCTGTGAGTACCAGTCGAAGATGTTCTGGATGTCCCTGCTGCCGTGCTGGTGGGCGACGGGGAAGAGCATCTCGCGCATCTCGGCGACCTCGGCGGAGAACCAGGCCGTGGCGGGTTCGGTGATGGGCGGGGGCTCGGCCTCTTCGACCTGGTAACCCGCCGCCTCGAGCCAGCCCGCCACACGCTCCAAGGCCGTCTTTATCTCGGGGTGCATCGGGTAGCCGTGCGCGTTCTTGGTGAAAGCCACGCGCTTGGGTAGCGGCTCGCCGAAGAAGGGGACGGGCGCCCACCAGGGGTCCCTGGGGTCGCGGCCCGCCATGATCTCGGTCGCCAGCCGCACGTCTTTCACCTCGCGGCAGATGGCACCCTGCACCGACATCAGCTGCGCCAGCATCCCGCGCTCGGCGGTGGCCGAGGGGTTCCAGGCGGGGATTCGGCCCGGCGTGGGCTTGACCGTGGAGAGGCCGCAGCAGAAGGCAGGCACCCGCAGCGAGCCGCCGATGTCGTTGCCGTGGTGGATCGGCCCGAAGCCCGCCGCCGCCGCTGCACCCGCCCCGCCCGAGGAGCCACCGGGGGAGGCCTCGGCGTCCCAGGGGTTAACGGTGCGTCCGTGCAGCACGTTGTCGGTGGTGAAGCGCATCGAGAGCTCGGGCGTGTTGGTGCGGCCCACCAGGATCGCGCCCGCCCTGCGGAGGTTGCTCACCAGCGGTGCGTCGTCCGGGGCGATGACCTTCTCGAGCGCCGCCATCCCGTTGGGGGTGGGCTTGCCCCGCACGTCGACGTTCTCCTTGACGGTGACCGGCACGCCGTGCAAGCGCCCCAAGGGTTTCCCCGAGGCCAGTTCGGCGTCGGCGACTTTGGCTTGCTCGAGGGCCTCCTCGGTGTAGTCGTAGACGACAGCATTGAGCGCGGGGTTCCTGGCCCGGATGCGCCCCACCACCGAGGTCATCACCTCGAGGCTCGAGAACCGCCTCAGGCGAATCCCCTCCGCCTGCTCTACCGCGCTGAGCCGCCACAACTCCGACATCTAAAGCCTCCTCTGGTGCTTGCGCACTTGGGTGGCTCAGTCTAACAGGGCGGCTACCGGGCGAAGCGCTTGGCCGAGCGGGCCCTGGCCTTGATGGCCTCCTGCAGACGGCTCTTGGGCGGGGCGTTGGTGGTGAGGGCAGCGAGGAGCTTCTTGGAGATGGCGGTGACCTCCTCGACCGCCGCCTCGAAGGCCGCCTCGTTGGCCTTGGAGGGCGTGTTGAAGCCGCTGATCTTGCGGACGAACTGCAAGGCGGCAGCCCGCACCTCGTCCTCGGTGGTCTCGGGCTCGAAGTTGAACAGCGGCCTGATGTTGCGACACATGGTCTCCTCCTGGCGGACTCTCCTTGTGCATGAGCCGGCCTGTCAGCCCCTTAGGGCTCGAGGCTCACTTCAGCGCGAGGTAGGCCCGTCTCAGCCACCCCAATAGTTCGCCGTCGAGGTCTTGCGCGTCGGTGATCTTCACCCGGTGCGTGACCATCGGGTTCCAGTCGCCCGCCGCTTCGAAACGCCCCTCGGCGTCAACCCCTTTGAGCTTGATCCCCACGTCCAGCCGCTCGGCGGTGGGCTGCACGATGCCAAACTTCTTCCCCTCACGCAGCAGGTTGACGTAGGAGGTGTTGGCGTGGGTCTCCACGTCCGGGCCGAACGTTGTGAGTTGGGTCTCGAGGTCGCGGAAGGGCTCGAGCCACCTGCTTTTCTTTCCCGCGAAGAGCTTGCTGAGGCGGTCGTCGGGTGTCTTGCGACCCTCTTCGTGGGCCATCAGGTACCAGACGAAGCCCGCGTGGCCGTAGCCCAGGCCGTACTCGTCTTTGAGCCAGTCGGTCACGGCCCTGGCCTTGGTGAGGCCCCTGGCTTTGGCGAGTGCCGCCAGCTCTTGGGCGCTTTTGCCGGTTTTGGCCTGGATGCTCTGTAGGTAGGTCTGGCGGGCTTTCATGGTTTGCTCTGACATGGGTTCACCTCGAGCGTTCAGCTTTCAGATTCGAACTTCAGACCCTTTTTCTCGAGGGCTTCGCGCAGGACCCGCAACGCCTTCAGCCCCATGCCATGCAGCTTGGCGATCTCGGCCTCGGTGGCGTGGGTGAGTTGCTCGAGGCGCGTATAGCCCGCTCCAGTCAAGGCCCGCAAGGCCGGTGCGCCGATCTTCGGAAAACTGCTGGCTGGACCATGGACCATTCCTCTCTCCTCAAGCGCCGCCCAACTGGGCCAAGATCTTCTCGACGCGCCTAGCCCGGGTCGCCTCGCCCTTGGTCTCCTCGACCTGGCGCACGAACTCTTTGCGCTTGGAGGGGGCTTGCCTGGCGAAGACTGCCTCGAGCCCTGCCGCCGTCAGCGCCTTCTGCAAGTCGGCGGGAACCTCAACGGTGCGGGGGACGGTCTCGAGTTCTAGGGTCACCTCCACCGTGTCCCCGCCCTTCAGCCCCGAGGCCGCTCGGTGCGCCGAGTTGAATGCGATCAGGTGCCTGCCGCCCATCACCGCCACGGTGCTGCTGTAGGTGTAGTCTGAAACCTTCACCCTGACCGCTGGCCTTTTACCCGCACCCAGCTCGGCGATGTTCTCGGGCGGAACCTCGAGGCCGGTGTTGTTGCCCATCTGGAGGATGCGGGTGTGGAAGTTGGTCTTCATGCCTTTGCTCCTATCGCCTCGAGCCACCTGTCCAGCCGCCCCATCCCTTCGTCGAAGCCGCCCTCCATGCCTGCCGCCACCATGCCGTCCCGCGCCTTCACCGACTGGAACACCGAGTGCGCGGTCATCTTGGTGCGCCCGCCGATTTCCTCCAAGGTCAGGGTCTCGAGCTGAACGTGCCCCGCCGCGCCGTCGAACTCGAAGGTCTGCACGATGCGGTCTTCGGCGACGTGGTGGAAGACTCCATAGAAGGCGAAGACTTTGCCCTGCGGGTCTTGCTGCAGGTAGCGCCAGCGGCCCCCGGCTCGAGGCTCGAGGAGTTCAACTGTAGTGCTCAGATACCCTGGCCCCCACCACAGCGGGATCGCCTGGGGGTCGGTGTGGGCCTTGAAGACCAGAGCCCTGCGCGTGTCGAACCAGCGCACGATAGATAGATCTTGCTTGCCCGGCTCGATAAAAAACTCAGTCTTGTTCATAGCTGTCTCCCAAGAATTGCTCTACTCGACGAACTTGATCCAGCTCTGGATGACTCGAGTGAGTGCGGCTCCCTTCGCCTGTATTTCTACCAAGCTGCCGAACATCACCTGCGCCCGATCCGGGGCCAGCCACTCCAAGAGCCCATCCGGGTCGGGGATCTCGAGGCCCACCACCTCGCGCCGCTTCGCGCCGAGGTGCAGGATCACCCCGATCCGATCCCGCTTACGCAGGTGGAAGGTGGCGAACCACTCGGAGGTGCGGAAGCTGAGGGTGTTCCACTTGATGCCCTCGACCACGCTGGGATCGGCCTTCGCGATGACCTCGCGGATCGCCATAGCTTCGGCTTTCAAAGGGTGCTCGAGGGTCTCGAGGTAGACTTCCACCTCGTCACGCACGGGGCCTGTGGGTGGTTTTGGCATGGCGCTCCTCTCAGTCCGAAGCCTGGGCCGGGGTCAGGTGGTCGTGGGCCCTCGAGGCGCGCCGCAAGAAGAGGCTCAGGACCAGCGCCACCGCCCCAATTCCGGCGGCCACCGCGAAGGCCGCGTGCAGCCCCGCGACCTGGGCCAGCGCGGGGTCGGCGGAACGCTCGGCGGCGACGCGGGCGGTCATCACCGTGACCAGCAGGGCTGTCCCGACCGCCCCCGCGACCATCTGGAGGGTGCTCATCACCGCGCTGCCGTGGGGGTAGAGTGGGCCGGGCAGCGCGTTGAGCCCGCTCGTCATCACCGGGGTGAAGAGCAGCGCCAGCCCCAGGCTGAAGACGAGGTGCAGGGCCAGCAACAGGGCGACGGGCGTGGAGGCCGTGACCGTGGCGAAGCCCCCCAGGCTGATTACCAGCAGCGCAGCCCCCGGCACCGAGAGCGGGAGCGGCCCGTGCCGGTCGAAGAGCCGCCCGACCGTGGGGGCCGCCAGGCCCATCAGGAGGCCGCCGGGGAGGAGCAGGAGGCCGGTCTCGAGCGAGCCTAGCGAGCGGATGTTCTGCAAGTAGATGGGCAGCAGGATCGCCCCGCCGAACAGCGACATCATCGCGACCACCATCAGCGCCGTGCTGAGCGCGAAGGCCCCGTGCCCGAAGACCCGCAGGTCGAGCAGCGCCGCGTCCCGCCGCTGCAAGCCCAGTTGGCGCCAGACGAACAGGGTCAAGCACAGGCCGGCCACGACCAGCGCCGCCAGCGCCGCCGGGTTCCCCCAACCGCCCGGTTCGCCCGCTTTGCTGAAGCCGTAGACCAGACCGCCGAAGCCTGGCAGGCTCAGGAGCACCGAGGGCAGGTCGAGGCGCTGCGACCTGGCCTCACCCACGTTGGTCAGCCGCGCCGCCCCGTAGGCCAGCACCGCGAGTGCCACCGGCAGCACGAGCAGGAACATGAAGCGCCAGGAGAGGGCCTCGAGGATCAGCCCCGAGAGTGTCGGGCCGATGGCCGGGGCCACCGAGATCACGATGCTGACCCGGCCCATGGTCGCGCCGCGACCTTCGGGCGGAACCAGGTTCAGGATGGTGGTGATGAGGAGCGGCAGCATCAGCGCGGTGCCGCTGGCCTGCACCACCCGCCCGAGCAGCAGCACCTCGAAGCCGGTCGCCGCCCCGGCGATCAGGGTGCCCAGGCAGAACAGCCCCATAGCGGCCAGGAAAACCTGCCGGGTACTGAAGCGCTGGAGGATGAAGCCCGTTGTGGGGATCACCACCGCCATCGTCAGCATGAAGGCCGTTGCCAGCCACTGCACGGTGGTCGCGCCGACCTTCAGCTCGGTCATCAGCCGGGGCAGCGCGACGTTCATGATGGTCTCGTTGAGGATCACCACGAAGGCGGCGATCAGAAGGGTCAGGATAACGCCCCGGTCGCGGGCGGACGGTAAATTTGCGTTGCGGTCTGAGGGAAGGGTCATGGCGGATTCCTTGGCGGTCTGGGGGGCTTGATAGGGGTTCGGATAGGAAAGATGGAGTGAAAAAGGGTTTCCTTTAATCGGGCTGCGGCCGATTTCTCGGCTGGTCAGAACTTCGTAGGGCCTCCTCTCTGACCTTCAGTTGGACTTCTCGGGCCGCTCCTGCAGGACCCAGGTGTTGCCGTCGGGGTCGGCGAAGAAGGCGAAGGAGTTCCAGCGCCCGCCCGGCCCGTCCACCCACCGGCCGTTCTCCATATGCCGCACGGGGCTGATCTCTACGCCCCGCCCCAGCAGTTCTTGTCGTGCCGCCTCGAGGTCGTCCACCACGATCTGTAGCCCGCGCAGCGAGCCCGCCGCCATCCCGTAAGAACCGGTGGCGAGGTGGATCGAGCAGCCCGAGCCCGGCGGCGTGAGCTGCACCATGCGCTGGGTGGGGCTGACCTGGATGTCGAGGTCTGCCGCGAAGCCGCAGCGCTCGGCGTAGAACTGCTTGGCCCGGTCTATATCCGCCACGGGCACGGGGATCACCTCGAGCTTCCAGTCGGTGGCGCTCACGCCCGTACCAGCGACTCGGCGTGCTTCTTGTAGTTATCAAGGATGGCCTGCCAGCCCTGGCGCTGCATCTCCTCGGGATTTTCGGCCTCGGGGTCGAAGGTGACGACGACCTTGGTCTGAGTGGGGGAGACTGCCTCGAACGCGATCTCAGCCTGACGGTCGCCGAAGCTGTAAGCCAGGTTCTTGTGCGGCTCGACTCGTGTGTAGATGCCCTCGAAGTCGAAGGCGAAGCTGCCGTCCCTAGCGGCCATCTTGGAGCTGAACTTGCCGCCAACCCGCAGGTCGCTGGAGGCGCTGGGGCAGTGCCAGTCGTCGGAGGCGAAGTTCCACCGGACGATGTGTTCGGGGTTCGTGTAGGCCTCCCAGGCGGTGTTCAGCGGGGCTTCTATGGTGGTAGATACCTTGATAGTCTTGTTCATACATCAACTCCGTCCTCGAGCTTGCCCGGACTGCCTTTAGCCGTTCTGCCTCAGATAGGCCTCGAGCTGATCAAAGGTTGCCCCGAAGCCGGTTTTCACGCCCGACTGCACCTCGTTGAAGAACCTCAACTCGTCTTCAGTAGCGTCCACAGGCCTGCCGTGCAGGGTCAGGACGGTTTGATGACCACGGGCCTCGAGGGTGATGGTGTTGAGCACCTCGAGGGGCCACTGAGGCCACATCGGGTGGCGCGTCAGACCGCCCTGCGGGTCGCTAAACGAGCTGACGTAGACGATTCGCTCGGGCTCCGCGATCTCGCGGTAGACGAACTTGCCCCACATCTCGTGGCCCTTCGGCGAGCGCATCGAGTAGTGGAAGGTTCCGCCGGGAGTGAACTCCAGCCGAAGTACCCCCACCTCGAAGCCTTTAGGCCCCCACCACAGCGCCAGCCGCTCGGCCTCGGCGAAGGCCCGCCATACCAGCTCGCGGGGCGCGTCGAACACCCGGACCACCACCAGCTCGGATACTGAACTGCTCATATGTTTCCCTCTCCCTTGTCCTGTTCTTGCTTTAGATACTGCTCCAGCCGGTCGAAGCGCTCACCCCAAAGCTGCTCATAGCCCTTCACCCAGTCGTGGATAGGCCTGAGCGCCTGTCCGTTGAGCCGGTACAGCCGCTGCTTTCCCACGCCGCGCACCCCCACCAGCCCAGCCGCCAAGAGCACCCTCAGGTGCTTAGAGGTCTGCGGCTGCTCCATCCCCAGGGTGCCGGCGATGTTGCCGACAGAACGCTCGCCCGACACCAGCAGGTCCAGAATCCGCCGCCTATGCGGCTCGGACACTGCGCTGAAGGCGTCGGAGGCAGCGGGTCGAGGCACGAGAAAATTATATTCCGATATAAGAATATGTCAATAGCAGAAAAACACTTGAGGTTTAGGGTAACGCTAAGGGCTGGACGCGCTCGGGAGACTGCGCGGCGGGGCGTCGCTCGAGCCACGCTCGGCGATTCACCCTGCCAAGTAGCCCCGCACAGCTTGTGCCCGGTCGTCTGGCCACGGGCCGCTCGGGGATCTCGAGCGCGGCCGGCCTGCCAGCGGGGGTTGGTTCACCTGATATGCGCAGCGTAGCCCTCGGCGCCCTGTCGCGGTGAGGCAGCGATGGTTGACTTTTTGTAACCTCTCCAACCTACACCCTGGCGACCTCGAGTAATCGCCGTCACAATCGGCTCTAGGGACATTTGCCCCATAGCCCAATTCTTATCATCTGATAAACCGTGGCTCAGTGTCGCGGCGCATCACCCGAAGAGTGTAAACAGCGGCCCAATTCTGGTAGTCTTTTGGGCAGCGTCAAGCGGCGCAGCTCTGGACGTGCCGCCTGAGGAGGGACATAAGCGATGGCTATAGAACGTATCGAGGTGTACCTAAACAACTCCGCCCAGCCGGTGCAGGTGCTGACCCAGGCCCCCTTCAAGGTCAAGCTGGACACCCGCAGCCTTCCGGACGGGGAGCACACCCTCAAGACCGTCACCCACTACTCCAACGGCACCAAGGACGTTAAGGAGATTCCCTTCAAGGTCGCCAACACCCCCGGCGTGCTGGTGCAAGGCCTCGAGGAGGGCAAGGAAGTTTCGGGCGACCTCGATGTGACCCTGCGCGTGGCCGACAGCAGCGTGCGCCCACAGCGCGAGCGCTTCCCTGGCACCCCCTTCGTGATCGCCACCGTGGCGGTGCTGGGCTTGGTCTGGGGCTTTTTCGCCATCAACCCCGGCCTGACCCAAGATGCCCTCAAGGAGGTCACCGCTCCGGCCAAGGCGGGCGAGGCCTACGGCGGCGCGGCTGCAGCCCCGGCAGGCCCGGTAGACGCCGCCCTGCTCAAGTCCGGCGAGACCATCTATGCCAGCTCGGGGTGCGTGGGCTGCCACCAGCCCACCGGGGCCGGGCTTCCGCCCGCGATGCCCGCCCTGGCGGGTAACTCCAAGGTCGGCGACCTGAAGCACGTGGTCCAGTGGATCCGCAAGGGCAATGGGGCCATGCCCGCCTTCCCGCAGCTCTCCGCGAACGACTTGGCGGCGGTCTCAACCTACATCCGCAACAGCTGGGGCAACAAGTTCGGCGGGGCCAGCGTGGAGGAGGTCGAGAAACTACTCAAGGAGATCGGCTCGGTCCCCGGCCAACGGGTGCTGAGTTCGCGCTAAGGCGTCTAAGGAGGGTTTGAGTGTATCGCAACGACCGTATCGTGCCCGCCGCCGCGCTGGTCTTCGCCTTCGCGCTGTTCTTCATGGCATACCTGAACACCCAGACGCGGGTGGTGGAGAAGGTGCTCGAGGGGGCACCGCCCGCCATGTCGGTCGGCACCAAGGGGCTGTTGGTCTTCGCCTTCGTGCTGTTCATCTACGGCTTCATCGGACTGATGAGCAATTGGCTCGAGGGCTCCGAGTTCCGCCCCGGCGTCCACACCCCCGAGCCCAGCAGCCTGCCGGTCATCGCAGGCATCGTGCTCTCGCTGATGCTGGTGGTGCTCTCTGGCGTCTTCGTCCGCACCCTGCTGCCCATCACCCCCGCCGAGGGCGATCCCTACTACGCCCCGGCCTGGCTCCAGGGCGGCGTCTTCGGGGCCATGATGTTGATCCTGGCCTTTCTGATCGCCATCTACAAGAAGTTCTTCCAGGTCGAAGAGGTTCTGGCCGAGGACGAGAAGGGCGACTTCCCCTGGTAATTGAGGAGCACCTATGGCTGATAACGAACACGCGGCGGCGCACGGCCACGGCCACGCCCACCACGATCATCATCACGAAGAAGACCCCCAAGCCCACGCCACCCGCCGGGCGGTCTTGCAGGCCGCCATCGGGGTGAGCGCGGGTACGGCCTTGCTCTCCACCCTGTGGGTCGGGGCCGGTCTGATCCCCAGGGTCGAGGTCACCCCCGCCAAGGAGCCGGTGGCCGAGGGCGATAGCCTGGTGTTCTCGACCGGCGCCAACGCCGGGCAGGACATCACCGTCGACGCGCTGCGCCAGCTCGAGGGCCAGCCCGTCCCGTTCGTGATCGCCTACCCCAAGGGTGAGGTGGTCAAAAACGAGCTGGCCAACAACACCATCATGGTGATGCTGCTGGACCCCGCCAAGATGAGTGAAGAGACCCGCAAGCTGGCTAGCCCCGAGGGGGTGGTGGCCTACTCGGCGGTCTGCAAGCACCTCGGCTGTACGGTCAGCCAGTGGGAGGGCGACGCCTGGAAGTGCCCCTGCCACGGCGGGAAGTACGACGTCTACAACCAGGCCAAGGTGGTGGGAGGTCCGGTACCCTCGCCGGTTCCGCAACTGCCCGTCCGGGTCGATAACGGGCGCGTGGTGGTGGCGGGCGAGTTCACCGGCAAGCCGGGGGCCGACGTATAGCCTGCGATTCGAACAAGGGAGCGATATGTACCAGTGGCTAGACGACCGACTGAGCATCGGCAGACTGTATAACAAGGCTTTGCGCAAAGCCTTCCCGGTTCACCACACCTTCTTTCTGGGTGAGATCACCCTCTTCGCCTTCGTGACCCTGATCCTCACCGGGGTCTTCCTGACCCTCAACTACGAGCCCTCCATCCGGCCCGTCAGCGGCAGCCTCTCCAACGGGGCCGAGGTGCCCGCTGCCTACTACTCGGTCATGTACATAGACTCGCTGCCCTTCGGGGCGGTGATCCGCAGCCTGCACAACTGGTCGGCCAACATCATGATCGCTGCGGCCTTCTTGCACATGATCCGCATCCACCTCACCGGGGCCTACAAGAACCCCCGCGAGATCAACTGGATCGTGGGCGTGCTGCTGCTGGTGCTCTCGGTCGTGACGGCCTTTACCGGCTACGCTCTGCCCTTCGACAACTACGCCTTCACCGCCACCAAGATTGGCTACGAGATCGGGGCCTCGGCCCCGTGGGCGGGCGGCATCATCTCCAACATCATGTTTGGTGGCGAGTTCTCGCCCACCAACACCCAGATGATCCCGCGCATGTACTCAATCCACGTGCTGTGGCTACCATTGACGCTGCTGGCCCTGATCGGCGCACACCTGCTGGTGATGATCAAGCAGAAGCACACCCAGCCCAAGTACGCCGAGGGCGTGGCCCCTGGCAAGATCCTGGGCGTGCCGCTGTTCCCCCAGCAAGCCGCCATGATGGGCATCCTGTTCCTGCTCTACGTGGCGGTGGCGACCTTCCTGGCCGGGGCCTTCCCCTTCCACCCGGTGACCGCCTACGGCCCCCCCACCGCCGAGACCCCCGCCGTCAAGCCCGACTGGTATTTCTTGTGGATCTTTGGCATCCTCCAGATCATCCCGGCCAACTGGCGCTTTGAGCTGTTGGGCGCGACCTTCGGCCCGCAGTTCTTCGGCGGGATCATGATCGTCACCCTGATCATCATCGGCGCGATGGCGGTGCCCTTCCTGGACTACTCCAAGAACAAGACCCGCTACCTGGAGCTGCCCTCTCAGCACCCCTTCCGCACCAGCTGGATTGTGGGGATGTTGATGTTCTACATCATGTGCACCTTCTGCGGTTACCGGGTGGACTACCAGTTCCCCATCATCCTGGGCTGGTTCTTGGTGCTGGTGGTGCCCGTGCTGACCGGCCTGCTCACCTACGGCCTGCTCTACATCTTCTACTCCAAGAACTGGACGCCCGACGAGCCCCAGCTCCCGCGCGGTCTGAGTGGCTCGGCGGCGGATGATTGATGGCTGAAGGCCAAAAGCTTTAAGGCAATACTGACCGAACCCCTCTCAGCAATGAGAGGGGTTCTTGTTTCGGCGGGCCGCTACCGGTCTTCAGGGGATCGGCGGATCGGCGGAGATTGCTGTGAGAGCGGTTCCGACGAACTCTTGGAGCGGTTCCCACGCATACTCCCTACGGCGCTAAAGCGGGCAGTTTTTGCTGTAGGGGGTATGTTTCCTGCCGCCGCGAGGGAGGTAGTGGTGGGAAACGCAATGGTTTGCCGTGCCGAGCGCAATACTCCGCTTTAGCGCAGGCTTTAGCGCAGCACCGTGGGCGGAGTAGGGGTGGGAAACGCAATGAGTTGATAAAAATGTTCTAAAATAAGACATCAACGCGCAGGGGAAGCGCCGATGACCGAACGCCAACGCCGAATTCTGCACCTCCTGGTGGATGGTTTCATCCACAGCCAGGCGCCCGTGCCCTCTGGGCACTTGGCCGAAAAGCTGGCACTCTCGCCGGCCACGTTGCGCTACGAACTGATCGAACTCGAGCGGCTGGGCTTTATCTCCAAGCCGCACACCTCGGCCGGGCGCGTTCCAACGCGGGCGGGCTTCCGGCACTACGCCCTGTCCAAGCTGCCGCCCAGCCCGCTGCCGCAGGGCACAGTGGACAAGCTGGCCCAGGTGCTCGAGGGGGCGGGGGCACGGCGTGAGGCCCTGCTGGTGCAGGTGGCCAGCAGGCTGAGCGGCTACCCGGCGATGCTGCGGCTCCAGCCCAGGCGCTCGCCCAAGCTGATGCAGGTACACCTATCGAGCCTTTCCCCCGGCATGGTGCTGGCGGTGGCGGTGCTAGAGGGCGGGCGGGTGAGGGAGGCCCGGCTCGAGTTGTCCTACACCCCCAGTGAGGCCCAGCTTGCCGAGGCCGAGCAGGGGCTGCACGGCCCGCTCGATAAGGCCCCCAGGGGCGCCTCCCTGGCCCTGACCGAGCTGTACAGCAAGGTGGCCCAGGCCTTCGCCCAGGGCAGCCAGGAGGAGTACCGCGAGGGCGTGGGCCTGCTTCTGTCCGAGCCCGAGGCCCAGAACCCCACCTTCCTGCGTCAGGCCATCGCCCTCTTCGAGTCCCCCACCGATCAGACCCTCACCCCTCCCGGAGGCCTCAACCTGCGGGTGGGCGAGGACGAAGGGCTCTCGCTCGTCCAGGCGGGCCTCACGGCGGGCGATCAGGTAGGCGAACTCTCGCTGCTTGGCCCCCTGCGGATGCGCTACCCGCAGGCCCTCTCGGTGGCCTACGCGCTGGGGCAGGTGTACGCGAGGGGATAGGGAAGAGGGGGCGGTGTCTTTTTCGTGATGGAGACGCTTAGTCGACCGCTCCTTGTTCCCCAAACACTTGACGCCTCGGCCCCCGCTCCTCACAATCCAGCTATGCACGTCAAGGTTCTCCTCTTTGCGATGTTCCGCGAACAGGCGGGCACGCACCGCCTCGAGCTGTCCCTGCCCCCCGGGGCGACAGTGGGCGACGCCAAGGCGGCCCTCGAGGCCCGGTATCCCCTGAAGCTCTCCGGCGGGATGGCGGCAGTCAACGAGCAGATGGCACAGGCCGGTGATGCCTTGAGGGACGGCGACGAGCTGGCCTTCCTGCCGCCGGTTTCGGGTGGGGCGGTCGAGGTGCCTGAGGTGATCAGTGAAAACGGCGTGGACAGCTTCGGGCTGACCAGTGCGAGGCTCGAGGTCCAGCCCTTCATGGACTGGGCCTCGGACGACCCTTACGGCGCGGTGACCGCCTTCCTGGGAACCACCCGCAGCCCCAACAAGGGTAAGGAGGTGGCCTGGCTCGAGTACGAGGCCTACGCCGGCATGGCCGAGCGGGTGATGGCCCAGATCATCGCCGAGATGCGCGGGCGCTGGGTGCTGGGGCGGGTCGCGCTGTGGCACCGCCTGGGCCGGGTGAACCCCAGGGAGGGCTCGATCCTGATCGTGGTCTCGGCACCGCACCGCCCCGAGGCCTACGAGGCCAACCGCTACGCCATCGAGCGGGTCAAGCAGATACTGCCGGTGTGGAAGAAGGAGTTCCTGACCGATGGCTCGCACTGGGTCGAGGGCTTCGCGGTGGAAGCCCACAAGCTGTAGCCACGAAAACCATCCACATCCCACTTGATTTACAATGGCCTTGTGGAGTGGATTCAGCCGTACATCGGGCAACTGACCTTCGGCGGGCTGGCCGGGTTTGCGGTGGGGTTTGCCATCAAGACCGTGGGGCGCTGGGTGGCGGTGATCTTGGGGCTCTTGTTCATCGTGGTGCAGGTGCTGGCCTCGCTGGGCTACATCCAGGTCGACTGGACGCGCATCCAGCGCGACGTGGAGCCCTTTGTCAACAATACCGGCGTGCAGAACCTCTGGAACAGTCTGGTGGCCCTGCTGACCAACAACTTGCCCTTCGGCGGGGCCTTTGTGGCGGGGATGCTGCTGGGGCTTAGGCGGGGCTGACATCTTGGGAAGGAAAGGCAAGCCACACCCATCACGACCTCTCTTTCCTCCTTGCTCTCGCCCCGCTTTTGGGTAGCCCTTGACCCTCGAGCTAATCCGAAGCACCATAAGCCCAGGATGATCGAGACCGGACGGCTCAACATCGTCAACCCGCCCAGGGCGGTCAGCCTCGAACCTGCCCGCCTTGCCGAGCTGTCGGCGCGCGTCACCGCACTGACCGGGCGGCCCGAGCAGACCATCTACCGGCCCTTCGACGGCGAAGTTCTGGCAGGGCTGCCGATCTGCGTGCCTGAGGATGTCGAACTGGCGGTCGGCAAGGCCAGAGAGGCGCAGGCCGCCTGGGCCAGGGTCGAGCCGAAAGCTCGAGCCGCCGTCCTGCTGCGCTTCCACGACCTGCTCTTGCAGCGGCAGGACGAGGTGCTGGATATCGTGCAGCTCGAGACCGGCAAGGCCCGCCGCCACGCCTTCGACGAGCTGCTGGACGCGGCCATCAACGCGCAGTACAACGCCACGCGGGGGGTGGGCTGGCTGCGGCCCCGGCGGGCCGGTGGCACCTTTGCGGGCCTGACCCAGACCTGGGAATACCGCCACCCGGTCGGCGTGGTGGGGGTAATCGCGCCCTGGAACTATCCCCTCACCATGGCGGTGACCGAGCCGGTGGCCGCGCTGATGGCGGGCAACGCGGTTGTGCTCAAGCCCGACCCCCAGACCTCCTTCTGCGCCCTGTGGATTCACGAGCTGTTCGAGCGGGCTGGCCTGCCCCGCGAGCTGTTCCAGGTGGTGACCGGGGCGGGCGAGGTGGGGGCGGCGCTGATCGGGGCGGTGGACAACGTGGCCTTTACCGGCAGCACCGCTACCGGGCGCAAGGTGGCGCGACAGGCCGCCGAGCGGCTGATCGGGGTGAGCCTCGAGCTTGGCGGCAAGAACCCCATGATCGTACTCGAGGACGCCAACTTAGAGGCCGCCGCCGACGGGGCCATCCGGGGCTGCTTCACCAACGCCGGGCAACTGTGCATCTCCATCGAGCGCATCTACATCCACCGCAGCGTCTACGAGCCCTTCAAGCTCCTGCTGGTCGAGAAGACCCGCGCCCTGCGCCTGGGCTCGACCCTCGATCACCGCGCCCAGGTGGGTTGTATCACCGTAGGGCGGCAGTTCGAGACCGTGGTAGAGCACGTCCGCGACGCCGTGGGCAAGGGGGCCAGGGTGCTGGCGGGCGGCAAGGCCCGGCCCGACCTGGGTGCGCTATTCTTCGAGCCGACCCTGCTCGAGGGGGTCACCCCCGCCATGACCCTCTACGCCCAGGAGACCTTCGGCCCGGTGGTAGCGCTCTACCCCTTCGACGACCTCGAGGAGGCCGTGGCCCGCGCCAACGACAGCGAGTATGGCCTCAACGCCAGCGTCTGGACCACCGACCTCCGCCGGGGCCGCGCGGTGGCCAGCCGCATCCAGGCCGGAACGGTCAACGTTAACGAGGCCTTCGCGGCGGCCTGGGCCTCGATGGACGCCACCATGGGCGGATTCAAGGCTTCGGGCCTCGGGCGAAGACACGGCAAGGAGGGCTTCCTGCGCTTCACCGAGGTGCAGACGGTGGCGCTAGAGCGCCTCTACCCCCTGGCCGGGCCGCCCTGGCTGCCCAGGGGGAGCTACCAGGGCCTGGTCAGCAAGCTGCTGGGGGTGGTCAAGTGGTTCACCCGGCTGTGGTATCGGGTGTAGTCGAGCGGGGGTTAAACCCCCCAAGCCGTGACCAAGGCCGTAACGTTACGTGGGCTACAAATTTTGGGTCATTTTCGACACCGCTTTTGAACACAGGGGCCTAAATTGAGTCGTTTCTTAATCCGCCCTATACCCCTCGGTGGGTTCTTAACTGTCAAGCTAAGCTTGCCCTGCTCAGGTTAGGGTCTCCTCCAGACCCTTCGAAGCACCCGACTCATCATCCGTACCCGCCTGATTTCCCGAGACGGCAGATTTTTAGGGAGTTTGTATGAGTAACGCCACAACCGCCCACAGCTATTCGGCCATTCTGGTGATGGACTCCCGCAAGGTGCAGAGCATCATCAGGCCGAGTTCGCCGCTGGGCGGCTGGTCGCGGCTCTACTCCGCTGGCCCCTACTACCTCGACATGAGCTTCCGGCTCGACGGCGACGACCTGCGCCTGCTGGGCCGGGTGGTGAGCCGCCACAAGCAGGCCCTAGACGGGGGCACCATCCGCCTGTGTGAGCTGGGCGGCCATACCACCGAGCACGACCTCGAGCCCACCGGCCAGTTCACCCTCACCCTAAGCAGCCGCCAGGCCTACGGCCTCGAGGTGCTGCTGGACGGGGACACCGTGAAGGTGGGACGGCTCGAGCTGCGGTGAGGCGGAGCTGGGGGTCGTTGTTGGGCCCCCCGTCTGTCGGTCGCTGCGGTCTGGGCGCAGTGCGAAGAGGTCTAAGTTGCGCCAGGGCAGATTTGCAAGACCAGCGAACGCCGGAAACATGTGTCTGGCGCAATTCCCTACGGGTGTTTCGGGGCGGGTTCCTACATTTCAACTATAGAGATACTTGGGCCCAGCTCGAGGCGGTAGGGCTCGAGCCTCTGGTTGTACACCTTTACGGCTCGGGCGGCCTGGGCCTCGGGCGTGGTGTCCTTGTAGAGCTTGTAGCGCGGGGCCACGATGGGGACGGCGGAGAGCACCTCGAGTTCGATGAAGGCCTTTACCGGGAAGCGCTCAGTGGCGATCTGCTTTAAAGGGGCGACCCGGCCTTCGTAGTCGGGGTCGCCGGGTTCAACCACCCTGGCCCGCCCGTTCAGCTTGTAGCCCCGCTGCTCGAAGACCTCCACGAAGCTCAGGCAGGCGTGGGGGTTCGCCCTGATGTTGCGCACGCTCTTGGGTGAGGCCACGTGGGCGATCAGCACGAAGCGGTCGCCCTCCGGCACGAAGATCTCCTTGGGCGAGACGTTGGGAGTGCCGTCCTCGGAGACGGTGGCGAGCCAGCACAGCACGCTCAGCTCGAGATACCTCTTGATCTCGTCGGTCAGCATCCCTACCACCCCATCCGTCGCCTTAGTCCGGCGATTTGGGCGATGTGGTGCCGCCCGTGCCACGCGTAAGCGGCTAGGGTGGCCTCGAGGCTCGTCGGGCCGCCCGCGGGGTGCAGGTACTCGCGCTTCCAGTCCGACTCCCCCAGCGTCTCGAGCAGGATGATCCAGCGGGTGTGCAGGGCCTCGAGCAGCGCGACCGAGACGTCGACCGGGGTCTTCTGCGTGTCGGCCAGCAGCGCCCAGCGCTCCTCGAGGTAGGGCTTGATGGCGGGTCGCTCCTCGGTGAGGGCCAGCTTGACCCGTGTGTAGGCGTTGAGGTGGCTGTCAGGGAGGTGGTGGGCCACCTGCTGCACCGTCCAGCCGCCCTCGCGGTAGGGCGTTTGGAGCTGAGCTGCCGTCAGGCCCGCCAGGGCCAGCCTCAAGTGACCGGGGGCCTGCCTGAGCAGCTCGAGGTTCTCCCGTCGCAGGTCGGGGGCGTAGGAAGGCAGGCGTTTGAACTCGCCGATGGGGTAGCGAAGGTCCATGCTTAAGCTCCTTTGCTGCGTGGTCGCGGGGCTCCTTGACTCGAGGGTTTGCCCCGCAAGACCCCGCCATCCTAGCCAAAAGGTGGATTGATCAGTAGTGCCACTACTGGTAACTTCAGCTAGACCACTTATGCCCCAGACCCGCTTGGTTTCCGAGTTCCTGCCGGTCGTGCAGCGCGGTATCGGAGTCTCCCTCGAGCGCCAATTGGTTCAGGCTTTTCGCTCAGCCATCCTCGAGGGGCGCCTGCACCAGGGGGCGCGGATCCCGTCCTCGCGGGAGCTGGCAGCCTCGCTGGGGGTCAACCGCAACACCGTGGTGGCAGCGCTGGAGCAGCTGCGGGCCGAGGGCTGCCTCGAGGCCATTCACGGCTCGGGCACGTTTGTCTCGGCGGATGTCCGGCCCCCGGTACAGAAGAAACACCCGGTCAAGACCGCCCGCTGGCTGCGGCCCCCCGCCCAGCCCCTCATGGCCCCGCTGCGCGGGGGCCTCGAGTTCCGGGTCTGCCAGATCAGCACGCGGGACTTCCCGCTCGAGGCCTGGCACAAGGCCTGGCGCGAGGCCGCCCGCAAGGCCCCGCCCGACGACTACGGCACGCCGGCGGGTGAGCCAGCTTTCCGCCAGGCCATCGCCCGCTATCTGGGTAGGGCCAGGGGCTTGGCCTGCACGGCCGAGGACGTACTGGTGACGGGCGGGGCCATCCAGGCCATCAACCTGATCGCCCAGGCCACCCTGACCGCGGGCACAGCCGTGGCCTTCGAGGACCCTGGCTTTCCGCTGGCGCGGCAGGTACTCCAGCAGCACGGCGCGCGTATCCTGCCCGTCGCGGTGGACGAGGACGGCCTGCGCGTAGACCAGCTGCCGACCGGACGTAATGCGCCGCACTTGGTCTACGTCACCCCTTCGCACCAGTTCCCGCTGGGCAGCCGACTGTCGCTAAGCCGCCGCCGGGCCGTGCTCGAGTGGGCCGATCAGAACGACGCGCTGATCATCGAGGACGATTACGACAGCGAGTTCCGCTTCGATGTGCCGCCCCTGCCCCCGCTGGCCAGCCTCGACCGTAGCGGGCGCGTGGTCTACGTGGGCACCTTCTCCAAGGTGCTTTCGCCCGCGTTGCGCACTGGCTATGTGGTGGCGGCCCCGGCCTTGCTCGAGCGCCTAAGCCAGCTCAAAACCCTCAGCGACTACTACACCAGCAGCATCACCCAGTTGGCCCTCGAGCACTTCCTCAGCAGCGGGGCCTTGGAGCGCCACGTGGCCAAGATGCGCCGGGTCTATAAGCACAAGCGCGAGGCGCTGGTTGAAGCCTTGGCGCCGATCCAAGACGTTACCCGGGTGCGCGGCCTCGAGGCCGGGGTGAACGTCTTCCTCGAGTGCGGCCCGGGGCTCGACCTCGAGCAAGTCGAGAGGCACTGCGCCCGGCAAGGCGTGGGCATCACTGGGGTCGCGACCTACTTCTGCCGCAAGCCCGACTGGTACGGTTTGGTGCTGGGGTACGGGGGCCTCGAGCTAGGGCAGATTCGCGAGGCCGCGGGGCAGTTGGTGCGGGCGGTCAAGGGCGCAAGTTTTGCGGGGTAAGTGGGTGGAGAGCAAAGTGTACCGACGCGACCTCATCAGATGGATCGGTCTGGGTGTGGGGGGAACCATCATGGGTTTCGGACAGGCCGTAAACGCAAAGCCTAGGGTTGTGGTGGTTGGGGCGGGCATGGCCGGACTGGCCGCGGCCCAACAGCTCCGCCAGCAGGGGCACGAGGTGACCGTGCTCGAGGCTCGAGACCGCCTTGGCGGGCGCATCTGGACGAGTTCCCGCTGGCCCGACGCGCTGCTGGATCTGGGCGCTACCTGGATACACGGCACCAAGGGCAACCCCCTCACCCCGCTGGCCGCAGCCGCGAAAGCCTCAATGGTATCCACCAGCTACGACTCCAACATCGTCTACGCCTCGAATGGCGAGCCGCTGAGCCAGACCCAACAGGCCAGGCTCGAGCAAGTTCAACAGCGCGTCGCCAAAGCTCTGCGGGCGGCCCAGGACCGCGACCCCGATCAGTCGGTGCAGGCCGCCGTCGAGTCAGGACTCAACTGGCCAAGCCTTTCCCTTGACGAACGGCGGCTGGCAGACTTCGTGCTCAACGGCAGCATCGAGCACGAATATGCGGGCAGCACCAGGGCCCTGTCTGCCCATTGGTACGACGACGCGCAGGCCTTTGGCGGCAACGACGCCTTGTTTCTCCGGGGCTTCGGGGTCATAACCCACCACCTGGCCCAGGGGATCTCGGTCAAGCTGGGTCAGGTGGTCAGGTCCATCAACTGGGGCGGTGCGGAGGTCAGCGTGAGCACCCAGGACGCGGTGTACCCCGCCGACAAGGTGGTCGTCACCGTGCCCCTGGGGGTGCTCAAGGCCGGCACGATCCAATTCGTGCCCGCACTCCCGCCGCCTAAGCAGAGGGCGATTCGTAACCTGGGCATGGGGGTGCTCAACAAGTGCTATTTGCGCTTTGAGCGGGCCTTCTGGCCGGCGGACGTGGACTGGCTCGAGTACGTCTCTCCCCGCCGCGGGGAGTGGACCGAGTGGGTTAGCTTTACGCGGGCGGCCCAGCTGCCCGTCTTGCTCGGCTTCAATGCCGCTGACCACGGCCGCGCCATCGAAGCCTGGAGCGACGCCCGGATCATCACCAGCGCCATGCAAACCCTGAGGCAGATGTTTGGCCCTAACATCCCCCAGCCCCTGGACTATCAGATCACCCGCTGGGCTTCCGACCCCTTCGCCCTGGGCTCTTACTCATTCAACGCGGTGGGCTCGACCCCCGGCATGCGCGATCAGCTGGCCGCCAGCCTGGGCGCAAAGGTCTTCTTCGCTGGGGAGGCCACCGAGCGGCGACATTTCAGCACCGTCCACGGCGCTTACCTGTCGGGGCTGCGGGTAGCCCAGGAGATTGCTCGAGGCAGTTGAGCTGGAGGTTTTGCCTTTGTACTCCGTGCGTACCTTCAGGCGCTCGGTGGGTATGGCACCAGGGAAGATGCGCGAAGCCGGCGAACCCTACAGACCCGCAGGCATGACACAGAGGGCCTGGCGCTGGCCCCTGACAGCGGTTCCCACCACTACGCCTCACCGCGTGAGGCGTAATGTACCCCGCACATCCGAGTCTCTGCGTGCGTGGTATTCGTGGGAACCGCTGTGAGGCATTTTCGTTTTGGCCTGCGTCCCGGATTCCAACCGTGACACCTACGGCAGAGGCCGCCCTAACAAGGTCTCCATAGTTGGGATGCGACACGCCCGCCAGCTCCCGCAGCGAATTGCGCCTCGGGTAGCCGCTCCGCGGCTATGGCACACGCCACTCCACCCTGGCATGCCGTATCCACCGATTCCGCACTTCTACCCTGGCGCAACTATAGCGCTTCGAAGGAATACCCCACACCCATAGGCCCGGAGGTGCGGGGTGCATTACGCCCGCTTTAGCCCATTAAGGTGGGAGGTGTAAAGGTGGGAGATAATTTGCGCCAGAGGGAATCTGCGAGACCAGAGGGGCAACAGTGACGCTCCTGGCATATCCCCTAACGGGCGTTGCGGGTCGGCATCGCGCAGTTCAACAACACAGACACCCAACCTCGGCGAAGGCCTTCCGCGTCTCGCTGCATTGCGGTGCTCGCCGGGTGCCGGGCGTTCGGGGCGGCGATTGACAAAGCACCCAGGGGCTGCTAGGATTTGGGTTAACGTTAACCCAAAGAGATCAGGCTGTCTGCAGAGGTTCCCTTATGTCTGATAGTAGCGTTACCCTTGCCCACGTGGCCCGGCTTGCCGGGGTCTCTATCATCACGGTATCTAAAGTCCTTAACAACACCGGACGCATCTCGGAAGCCACCCGGAGTCGGGTGCTGAATGCGGCCAATCAGCTGGGCTACGTGGCCAATTCCGCCGCCCGCAGCCTGCGCGGGCGGCCAACCCAGATCTTGGGTATGGTGATTCCCGAGCTGATCAGCCCGTACTTTGCCGAGGTGGCTCGAGCTGCGGCCAACTCGGCCAGCCGACTGGGCTACGACCTGGCCCTCTTCACCACTTCCCGCGACCCCGAGCGCGAGCGCGAGCGGGTGGGTACGCTGCTGGGTGGTCTGGCCGACGGCCTGATTATCGTTGTGCCCATCGGGGCGTCGGGGTTTTTGGCCACCCTCGAGCGTGTCCGTGCTCCGGTGGTGCTGGTTAACCACTTTGGCGCGGCCACCCACCTCCCGGTGGTGCGGGCCGATAGCTTTGAAGGCTCGGTTGCTGCGGTACGGCACCTCATGGACCTGGGCCACCGCCGCATCGGCTTTGTGGGCGGGGCACCCCACTCCAGCCAGGCGGCAGAGCGTCTGCGGGCCTACCGCGAGTGCATGCGTGCGGCCGATCTTTGGGACGAAAACCTGGTGTGCTCCGGGGACTTCACCCAGGTGCGCGGCTTCGAAGCCGGGCATCAGCTGCTGGGTCTCGAGCAGCCCCCCACGGCGATCTTTGCCGCCAGCGACCTCACCGCCTTCGGCATCATCGACGCGGCACGCGCGCGGGGCTTGCAGGTCCCCAGGGATCTCTCCGTGGTGGGTTTTGACGACATCCCAGCCGCCGCCCATGCCCACCCCAGCCTGACCACCGTAGCTCACCCCATCGCCGATATGGCCGAGGCCGCGGTCCAGCTGTTTGCCCAGATCAAGGCCGGCCAGCCCGTGCAAGACACCCTGGTGGAGTTCCCCAGCAGCCTGGTGGTTCGGGGCTCGAGCGGCCCCGCGCCCAAAACCCGTAAAGGAACCGCCCTATGAACGCGGCCCACCGGCTGGGTCAGCAGATTTGGCGCCACCGGGTGCTGTACTTAATGCTGCTGCCGGGCTTGCTGTACTTCCTGGTCTTCCGCTACTGGCCTTTGTGGAATGCCCAGATCGCCTTCAAGGATTTTCAGCCCATGCTGGGGGTTTGGGGTAGCCCCTGGGTGGGCGGGCAGTACTTCTTGGAGTTCTTCAACTCTTACTACTTTTCCCAGTTGCTCACCAACACCCTGGTTATCAGCTTGGCCAAGATCGTGCTGGGCATTCCCCCGGCGATCCTCCTGGCGATTGCCCTGCACGAGACCGGGCGCAAATTTCTGTCGCGCCTGGTTCAGACCATGAGCTACCTACCGCACTTTTTGTCTTGGGTGATCGTGTACGGGATCTTGCTGGCCATGCTCTCGCCCAGCGAGGGCTTGGTCAACAGCGGTCTGAAGGCGATGGGGCTCGAGCCAATTGCCTTCCTCACCACCGCCAGCACCTTCCAGCCGGTGGTGGTGATCTCGGAGATCTGGAAGGAGACCGGCTGGAGCGCGATTCTGTTCCTGGCCGCCCTGCTCTCCATCAACCCGGTGCTCTACGAGGCCGCGGCCATGGACGGGGCCTCGCGCTGGCAGCAGGTGCGCCACATCTCGCTTCCGGGGGTGATGGGGGTACTGGTACTGGTGGTGCTGCTCAAAATCGGCAGCATTTTGGACGCGGGCTTTCAGCAGATCTTCGTGCTCTACTCGCTGCCGGTTTACAGCGTGGGCGACATCATCGACACCTGGGTATATCGCCAGGGCATCCAAAACTTTCAGTTCAGCCTGGCTACAGCGGTTGGGCTGTTCAAGGGGGTGATCGGCCTGGTGCTGATCGTGATTGCCAACCGCCTGGCCCAGCGCTTCACCGGTAACAGCTTGTACTAGGAGATCACCGTGGTGAGAAAAGCGATGTCCCGCAGCGACCGCATTTTCGAGTGGGGCGTGGATGCGTTTTTGGTTCTGGTGCTCATCGTGACCTTTGTGCCGATGTGGTACGTGGCCATGGTTTCGCTGCTGCCCTTTGGTCAGCAGGCCAGCCTATTCTTGGCCCCCTGGAACTGGTCTTTTGAGGCCTACGGCCAGCTAATCGGTCAGCCGGCCATCTGGAGGGCGGTGCTCAACAGCGTGGTGCTGACGGTAGGGGGGGTGCTGGTCAGTCTCACCCTGACGGTGATGGCGGCCTATCCACTATCGAGACGCGAATTGCCGGGGCGAGGCTTTTTTGTGGGGCTGATTCTGTTCACCTTCTTGTTCAACGCCGGTCTGATCCCGACGTTCTTGGTGATCAAGGATTTGGGCCTGCTCAACTCGTACTGGGCCGTTCTGCTCAATGGGGCCATCAGTGTCTACAACCTGCTGGTTATGAAGACCTTCTTTCAAAACCTTCCCGAGAGCCTCGAGGAAGCCGCCCGCATCGACGGCGCCAACGACTGGCAAATCCTGTGGCATGTGATTCTGCCCCTGTCTAAACCCATTCTGCTAACCATAGGTTTGTTCTACGGCGTCGCGGCGTGGAACAACTTTTTTGAGCCCATCTTGTTCCTGTCTGACCGCAGCCTGATGCCCCTTCCGGTGGTTCTGCGGGACATCTTGACCGGAATCAACGCGGCCGAGTACGTGGAGGGCACCGCAGCCCAGGCCGCCCCCGCCGAGGCCCTCAAGATGGCCTCTGTAGTCTTGATCACTCTGCCGATGCTCCTGGTATACCCGTGGATTCAGCGGTATTTCACCAAGGGGGTACTGATTGGCAGCGTGAAGGAGTAGGGCTGTCGCGCAAAGGACACATCGGCACAGCACCCGCCACCAAGGAGGCACACATGCACACTGGCAGAAAGCTCTTGTCCACTCTTGCAGTAGCTGCGCTTGCGGCCAGCGGGGGGCTGGCGCAGGGGGGCAACGATATCAGCATTGCCCTCTACGCAGCCAACCCCGAAGCCCCCGCCCCGCCTGCCAACTGGGAGACCTACCAGATCATCAGGGATCGGCTGGGCATCAACGTCAGGTTCACCATGCTCCCTACCGGGGCCGACGGCGACAACAGAATCGGGGCCCTGGCGGCCGCCAACGACCTGCCCGATCTGTTCGAGGTTCGCAACCCCAACCTCTTCGATCGTCTGGTGCAGCAGGGTCAGCTGGGCAGCGTCGGTGACTTGCTGCCCCTGATGCCAAAGCGAAAGATCTTTCGCTACAACGACACGAAACGCAACAACCTGGTCACGGTAAACGGCGTCATGTACGGACTCCAAGAGCCGGTCAGCCTGAGCCGCCAATACGCCATCTGGCTGCGCAAGGACTGGCTGGATAAGCTGGGCCTCAAAGAGCCCAGCACCCTCGAGGAGTTCTTCGCTGTGGCCAAAGCCTTTACCGAAAGAGACCCCGACGGCAACGGGCGCAACGACACGTTCGGCTTTGGCGGGGTTATCGACTACGACACCGCGGGCATCTTGCCTGGCCTGGGCCTGGGCAACCACTTTCAGTGGGTGTACGGAGCCTACGGAGTCGCAGGCACCTGGAAC
The DNA here is from genome assembly GCA_033762915.1 of Meiothermus sp. Lineage (GTDB taxonomy): Bacteria > Deinococcota > Deinococci > Deinococcales > Thermaceae > Meiothermus. The sequence continues at coordinate 27,733 of JANRLD010000110.1, forward strand.
TACGCCACGCCCTTTGCGGCCAACGTGCGCGACCCCAATTTCCGCGCCGCCACCGAGTTTATCCGCCGCATGGTGGAGGCCAAGGTGATCGACTCCGATTGGGCCACCCTCAGACGGGCCGACCTGCGTACCCGCTGGCAGCAGGGGCGCTACGGCATGTTTTTCGAGAGCGTGGGCGGCCTGCAGGCCGGCCTGCGCAATTTCGACGCCAACAACCCCAAGGCCGAACTGGTCATGCTCAAACCTTTGAGGGGCCCGAGGGGCAGAGCCAGTATGGGTACCTTCTCATCGGCGGGGTGGTTGTTCGTGGTGTCGAAGAGGGCCATCGAAGCCGGTAAAGGCCCCGCTATCGCCAGGCTGCTCGAGTGGGCCAACGCCGGCAGCGGCTACTACCAGCTGGGCTTTGGCAGGGCCGGGCACCACTTCAACCTGGTGGACAAGGTGCCCGTGGTCAACACTGCCATCAACGCCCAAGAGCGCGGCTCCTATACGCAGATGCGCTGGCTGGCCTTGGACGGCAACACCTTCGAGCTTCAGGGCCGTTACCCGAGGTTCACCTTGTCCGACGGGCGTTTCTACGTGGTTCACGAGTTGATGCAGCAGGCCTGGAAGGGCGGCTGGATCGACCGCACCGGTGACCTCGCAGTCAAGGCCGCTCCCAACCAGGCCGACATCGACCGCTACATCGCCGAGAACCTGGTGCTGTTCGTCTTGGGGCAGCGGCCCATCAACGACAACACCTGGGGCCAGTTTATCGATGGGCTGCGCAACCTGCGCTTTGACCAGTACGAAGCCGCCGCCGAGAGAACCCTCAGGGCGGCGGGCTACCTGAGATAAGGCGGCCTGAAGCATGCGCCTCACCCAGGGCTGCGGATCTCGTGTCACGGGTTCAGACCTGATGATTTTCGCCCGTCTTGGGGTGCGCAGACCGCGCACGGAAGCCTCTGCTCGAGAGCCAAGCCGCGCCCGCGCAAGGTGCGCAGCCGGGCCGTCCGGCACAACCTGCGCGGGAGGCACTTAATTTGGTATCAGAGTTTTCGACCTGCCCATCCGCCGGAAAACGGCAGGAACGCCAAGACCGGGGCCGAAAACTCCCGCAACAGGCCCAACACTTGGGCCACAGGCCGCCCCAAACCGCCCGCCCGTAAGGTGCACAACCCTAAGACGCCGCAAAGGAAGCGCGATGCAATACTTTCACACCATCTCAAAAGACCCTGGCCTACAGCCCTTAGCCGACCAGGCCTGCTCGCTGCTGGCCTTTGCAAAACTCAACCTCGAGGCCGGTCAGACCCTCGAAGGCCAGACGCTGGAGCGCGAGGCGCTGTTGGTGGTGCTCTCGGGCAAGGCCAAAGTGACCGTGAATGACAAGGTGTTTGCCTCGGTCGGCGGCCGGCCCAATGTGTTTGCCGGTCTGCCGCACAGCGTCTACCTACCCAGGGGCTCGAGCTACACCGTCGAGGCCCTGAGTAGGCTGGAAGCGGCCCTGCCCTCTGCCCCCAGCGACCTCCAGGCCGAGCCCTACGAGATTCGACCCGAGCAGGTAAACACCGGAAAGTGGGGCACCCTTAACTATGGCCGCCATTTCCGCGAGATCCTGGTTCAGCCCAATGGGCTGCCGGCCGGCCGCTTGATTGTCGGGGAAACCATAACCCCCAGCGGCAACTGGAGCACCTACCCCCCGCACAAGCACGAAAAAAACGAAGGTGGCGAGGTCTTCCATGAGGAGATGTACTACTTTCGCGTGAGCAGCCCCGAAGGCTTCGGCGTCACCCGCCACTACAGCCCCGAGCGGAACTACGATCAGATCTACACCGTCCGCGACGAGACCTTGCTCTCGATCCCTCACGGCTACCACACCTACGCCAGCGCACCCGGCTACACCAGCTACTACCTGTGGTTTTTGGCCGGGGATGGCCGAGCCCAAGGGGTCAAACTCGACCCTGACGTGGGCTGGGTGCAAAAGACTGTAGGGATGATCTAGGGGCGGCAATGGAGATATTCTCCCTCAGGGGTAAAGCGGCACTGGTTACGGGCGGGGCCACCGGAATAGGCGCATCGATTGCGGCGGGCTTGGCTCAGGCTGGAGCCGATGTGGCGGTGGTGACTTCAAGCTCCGACCCGCGCGAGGTCGCTGAGTCTGTTGGTGCTGCGGGGCGCAGCTTTCACGCAGTACAGGCCGACCTAACCGAGCCCGATTCGGCGGAAAGGGCTATTCAAGAGGCCACTGCGGCTTTGGGCCGGTTGGACATTCTGGTCAACAATGCGGGCATAATTCGGCGCGAGCGGGCCGAAGATTTTCCACAATCTGACTGGGATGCGGTGCTCGAGCTCAACCTCAACGCCCTGTGGCGCATGTCGCAAGCCGTCGGCCGAGGCATGCTGCTGCGCGGGAGCGGAAAGATCATCAACATCGCGTCGCTGCTGGCCTTTCAAGGCGGCATCCGGGTGCCCGCCTATACTGCGGCCAAGCACGGCGTGGCCGGCCTAACCAAGGCCCTGGCCAACGAGTGGGCCGCCAAGGGGGTTTGCGTCAACGCCATCGCCCCCGGCTACATCATCACCAACAACACTGCCGCCCTGCGGGCCGACCCCGAGCGCTCAAGGCAGATTCTGGAGCGCATCCCGGCCGGCCGCTGGGGCCAGGGCTCCGACCTGGTAGGGGCGGCGGTGTTTTTAGCCTCGCCCGCCTCCGACTATGTGCATGGCCATGTGTTGGTCGTGGACGGCGGCTGGATGGCCCGCTGAGAAAGTGCCTGTATGAACGTTGACTATGTTGAACTGTCCTTGCGCCACGCCCGAGTGGTGGGCGTGCTGCGGGCCTCGAGCCCCGAGGCCGCCCTTCAGGCCAGCCTGGCCGCAGTGCGCGGCGGCCTAAAGGCCCTCGAGCTGACCTTCACCACGCCCGGCGCACCGGAGGTCTTGGGGCAGCTAAGCCGGCTCGGGCTTCCGGTGCTGCTGGGGGCGGGCACGGTGATGAACGCGACCCAAGGAGAAGCCGCCCTCGAGGCAGGTGCGCAGTTCTTGGTCAGCCCGCATCTGGACGAAGATCTGTTGGCTCTGAGCCGCGCCTCGGGCGTGCCCTATATCCCTGGTGTGCTCACCCCCGGCGAGGTTCAGCGGGCGTTGAGCCTGGGGGCTCAAATCCTCAAGATTTTCCCGATCGGCTCATCTGGCGCTGCGGCCTACCTCAAAGACCTGTTGGGGCCGTTTCCTCGGCTCAGGGCCCTGGTAACTGGCGGCGTAAGCCCTGCCGAAGTGCCCCTGTACCTCAGAACGGGCGCGCTGGCCGTGGGTTTGGGTTCAAACCTTTTCCCCGGCCCGGCTCTGGATGGAGGGCTGTGGGGCAGCGTGGAACAAGCCACTCGAGCGGCCTTGGGCGAGGCCAGAGGCGCTGGATGAACAAGACCTTGGACATCATTGGCATCGGCGAGTGCATGGTGGAGTTCTTCGCCGAAGAACCATTGGGCCAGGCACGAAGTCTACAGCGTTCGTTTGGCGGGGACGTCCTCAATGCACTTGTAACTGCGGCCCGGCTGGGCTCGAGGGTGGGATTCGTGACCCAGGTGGGCCGGGACCCTTTCGGGCCGGGGCTGCTGGAGGCCTGGCTGGCGGAGGGCATCGATACGCGCTGTGCCCCGCTGGTGCCGGGTGAAAACGGGGTGTACTTTATCAGCTTGCGCGACGGCGGCGAGCGTGAGTTTACCTACCGCCGTAAAGACAGTGCGGCCTCGCGGCTCTCGGCAGAAAACCTCGACCTCTGGTATCTGCAACAAAGCCGCATGCTGCTGTTGTCGGGCATCAGCCAGGCTGTTTCCGAAAGCGCACAGGACGCAGCCCTGCGCGCGGCCCGCTTGGTTGGTTCAGGTGGGGCTTTGGTGGCCTTCGACCCCAACCACCGACCAAACTTGTGGGCCCTAAGGGGACCGAGCGAGGCCGCCCGGCAGGCCCTTGAACAGATTGAGCCCCACCTGGACATCCTGCTGCCAAGCTTCCCCGACGACATGGCGGTTTTTGGAGTAGAGGGTCTGGACGTAAAATCGGCCGCGGTGGCGCTGGCTGAGCGGGTACCCAGGGTGGCGCTTAAGGCCGGAGCGGCGGGTGCCTGGTTGGCCTGGGACGGCGAGCTCGAGCACATCGCCCCAGCCGTGACTGCGCGGGTACGCGACACTACCGGAGCCGGAGACGCCTGGAACGGCGCCTTTTTGCACGGACTCTTGCACAGCCAGGAGCCCTTTGAGGCCGCCCGGAGGGCCAACCAGATTGCCGCGGACAAGCTGGCGTTTAGGGGGGCCATAGCGCCCAAGCCGTGGCCCCTCAGGGCAACTTTTTAGGAGCAGAAACAAGATGCGGCTAAACGGTGAATGGGAATCGGCAGGGCCGGGCGTCGAACGCCGCTTGGTGGCCCTGGGTCAGAACATGATGGCCGTAAGGGTACGCTTCGTCGAAGGGGCCGTCGGAGACCTGCACAGCCACCCCCACGAGCAGCTCACCCAGGTGCTGAGCGGGCGTTTTCGCTTTCAGCTGGGCGGCAGATTCGTGGAGGTCGCTCAGGGCGATACCCTCTGCATCCACACCGGCCTCGAGCACGGCACGGTAGCGCTGGAAGCCGGCGAACTGCTGGACATCTTCTCGCCACTCCGCGAAGACCTGCTCCAACCCGGCACAGACCTCTTAGGCGGGTGACGCCATGCAGCCCTTTAAGCGCTTCCAGGACCCCCAAACCCAACGCTGGATCACCCGGCTCACCGACCAGGGCAACAATGTCCACCTCTACTTCACCGAAAACTCCTTCGACGCTCACGAGCCGGTGATCATCTTTCGCTCCGACCGGGGCTCCAAGGAGGCTCGAGGCCCCCATCAAAACCCCCACTACAACATTTACAAGCTCAACTACCAGACCGGTCAGCTAACCCAGCTCACCGACGAAGACCACCCCGTCGGCAGTGTGACCAAGACCCCCGATGGCGCGTTGATTGCCTACCTGACGGCCGGCAAAGTTAAGCTGCTGGACACCCGCAGCGGCAAAACCACCCTCCTCTACCAAGACGACGGCCACTACAACCTCTACTCACCTTCCATCAGCCCCAACCGCCGCTATGTGGGCTTCGCCCGCAACGAACGGGTGCAAGCCACCAACTCCAACATCAACTACGGCGGGTTTAAGGAGAGCTTTTACCAGATCAAGGATGGCCGCATCACCGTGGCCGAGATCGATGGCTCGAGGTGGTTTGACGCGCACTGCAGCAGCCACTGGCTGGGGCACTTCCAGTTTGCCCCCCACGACCCAACCCTGGCCATGTTTTGCCACGAGGGCCCCTGGAACCTGGTGACCCAGCGCATCTGGCTGCTGGATCTGGTTTCGCGGCAGATCAAGCCCATTTTTCGCCAGGATCAGCCCGACTCGGTGGGGCACGAGTTCTGGACGGCAGACGGGCAGATTTTTTTCGACAACCGCGGTCCCGACCACGACGGCACCATTACCTCAGACAAGACCCAAGCCGTGCTGCAAGCCCCCACCGGATCAGACTTTAAGCCCTACGTGGGCTTCGTCGGCCCCGACGGTCGATTGACGCGGACGGTTGAGATGCCCTTCTACTGCAACCACTACCACGCCAACCCCGACAACACCCTGCTGGTGGGCGACGACGCCGACAACTTGGTGCTGATCGACCTACAAGACCAGTCGCCGGGCCTCGAGGTGCTCTGCGCCCACGGAACCTCTTGGCACACCCAAGCCAGCCACTGCCACCCCACCTTTAGCTGGGATGGAAGGTGGATTCTGTACGCGTCGGACCAGGGCGGTCAGGTCAACTTGTTTCTGATGGAGCTGTGAGTTGCTCCAGGGTAGAAGTGCGGAATTGGCAGATACGGAAAATGCGTGCCAGGGCGGAGCGGCTACCCGAGGCGCAGTTCCCTGCGGGAGCTGGCGTCATTTCTTAAACACATCGCCAGACTCGGCCCGCGAGGCACTGCGGTGTCCACAGGCCACTCGCTGTGGGAGCCAAGTTGCGCCCGCGTGAATGTACCTAGAGCGGTTCCCACGCATACTCCCTACGGCGCTAAAGCGGGCGGTTTTTGCTGTAGGGAGTACATTGCCTGCCGCCGCGAGGGAGGTAATACTGGGAAACGCGAAAGGGGTTTGAGCGAATCCGTTGGCGCCCGGCTTCTCGGGGTACAGCGGCCCCGTTCTTCCGCCAACCGTCGTGAACCAAGCGTCAAACCCGATACGCCCTCCCGTTGCCCAACATACATCTCGACCTTCGGGCGCCATGAACCCGCCGTACAATGCGGCATGTCCCAACCCGAAGTCTGGCTGCGCGGTCCCCGGCATGGCATCCCCGCCCTGCTGCAACCCGTAGCCCATGCCCTCTTGCAAGCCAACGAAGAGCTCGAGGTCGCCCTCGAAGGCTTCCCCGATGAACTGCTGTGGGAACAGCCTGCTGGGGTGGCCTCGGTGGGGTTTCACCTGCGGCACCTGAGCGGGGTGCTGGATCGGCTGCTGACCTATGCAAGGGGTGAGGCCCTGAGCGCGGTCCAGCTCGAGTACCTGCGCGCCGAGGCCGTGCCCGGTTCCGGCACCACCCGCCAGTTGCTGGATGCCTTCGCGGCCCAGCTCCATCACGCCCTGGCCCAACTCGGCTCAACCCCCGAAGCCCGCTTGCTAGAGCCTCGAGGGGTGGGCCGGGCGCAGTTGCCCTCCACGGTGCTGGGCCTGCTGTTCCACGCGGCCGAACATACCCAGCGGCATCTGGGCCAGCTGCTGGTGACCGCTCGAGTGGTGCAAGCCCACCCAGGGCGGCTGCCTTGACGGCCGGAGCCGCGCACCGGGCGTCGTTGGGCTGGGCTTGCCAAGACCAACCCGCAACGCCCCCGGCGCCCACGGGCCGAACGGCGCGGGAGCTCGAGGACTTCGCACGCCCACGGCCACAGCGGCCCGGCATTGACTGCGTTCCGCGACCTTCGCACGAGTCTTGGGAGATCGCGGCGCGATGAAGTACAAGCTGGTTATCTTTGATTTTGACGGCACCCTGGCCGACTCCTTCCCCTGGCTTTTGGGGTCGTTTGACCAGGTGGCCCGCAAGTTTCAGATCACACCCTTAGGCACCGAGCAAATCGACACCCTGCGCGGCTACAGCCCCAGAGAGCTGATGGCGCGCATGCGCATACCCGTCTGGAAACTGCCCCTGGTGGCGCAACACGTGCGCACCTTGATGGCCCAAAGCCGGGACGAGATCAAGCTCTTCGGCGGGGTGGAGCACGTACTCGAGGGTCTTGCGGAGCGGAGAATTGACACCGCCCTGCTCACCTCTAACTCGCTGGAAAACGTCCGCCATATCCTGACCGAGCCAAACTTCTCGCGCTTTAGGTACGGCGAGTTCGGGTTGTCGCCCTTGGGCAAACACGCTGGGTTTCGCTCGCTCCTCAAAAAGAGCGGTGTGAAACCCAGCGAGGCCCTCTACGTTGGCGACACCCTAACGGACGCCGAGGCCGCTCGAGCGGCCGGCATCGTGTTTGTGGGCGTGGCCTGGGGCTACGCCACGGCGGCGGCGCTGCAACCGGTTTCGCTGCGGGTCTTGTCAAAGGGTTTTGACGAGTTGCTCGAGCTGGTGGGCCAGTAGCTCGTCAAGGAATTGGGGCCGGTCGGCCGAAAGCGGTTTCTCGAGCGAATGCTGTCCGGTACGCTGGCGACTTGCTCCAAGGCGGCAGGTCCGAAACCTTGCTCGTAAAGCAGTGGCTCCACTGTTGAAACACGAAGTACCGCCCCAATACACCCGAAGGGAATTGCGCCCCGGGTAGCCGCTCCGCGGCTATGGCGTACGCCACTCCGCCCAGCAACATAGCTGCCGCGTCCGCGGCGCAACTAGCCACCCGTCGGCACCCTGCCGGCTATCGGCTGACGGCCCCGCAGGCCGGGCGGGGATTGCGCGTGCCACCCGGCCGTCACTCAGCCGGCCGACGTGCTTGTTGCCGAACTCGGCCCAAGCCTCCGTAGCACCCCGACAACCTCGATCAACAGCCGCACACTGTCTTCCATGTGGCCGGTCGAGCCGAGGGAGATGACGACAACGGTCTTGCTCTTGGGGTCAAAGAACAGTTGTGTGCCCAGAATGCCCATGTGCCCAATCATGTCGGGATAGGCGGAAAGCAGCGGGAAGAAGTCGGCAAACCTTAGGCGCATCATGCCGCGCCCGTAGCGGATGACCCGCTCGAAGCGGTTTAGGGGCTGGGAAAGGTACTCGAGGGTTTCCGGACTGACCAGCCTTCCTTCCATCAGGGCACTGCCAAACTTCAGCAGGTCGGCGGTGGTGCTGGCCACCCCGCCCCCGGCCCAGTCGGCGGAGAGGGCGGGCGAGTGGCTGAACTCGGTACCGTTCACCCAGACCGGGCTGAGCGGGGCCGTGGCTCTGGCGGGCCGGGTGCGAAAGGGGAAGTAGCTGTGATCCATGCCCAGCGGCCCAAAGATCCGCTGGTGCACCACCTCCACGAACGGCTTACCGTACACCGCCTCGACCACCAGACCCAGCACGACGAAGCCCGAGTCCGAGTAGAGGAAGCCCTTACCTGGGGCAAAGTGCGCCGTCTGGCCTGTTCGGGTCACCTCGAGCAATTCCTGCGGTGTCCAAACTTTCTGCGGCTCGAGGGCTATCTGCTCCACCACCGGCTTGCCGCCCCGCACCGGGCCAGCAAAGTAGTCACCGATGCCCGAGGTGTGGGCCAGCAAATGCTCGAGCGTCACCTGATCCCGATAGTCCACCCTGCCTGCCACGAAGAGGTTCTCCAGCGTCTCCGGCGGCAACAGCTCCACCAGCCTCGAGTCCCACCTTAGCTTGCCCTGCTCGACCAGTTGGGTAATCAGCATGGTGGTGAACAGCTTGCCCATGCTGGCCACGTGAAAAGGCTGTTCCGCCGCCGCCCCGAAGTCGCCCGAAAAGCTGGGACTCAAGACCAGCATCCGAGTTTGAGCCAATCGGGGTGATTTCCGCTGTAAGGCCTGCACGCGCTTGGTCAGGGCATCCCGAGCCTGCCCCGCCGTCAAGGGGCTGCTCAGCAACGACCAAGCCAGGCCCCCAGCTACCAGCACGATCCCGGCCGCCAACCCACCCCATATCCACATAACCTCGTGCGTCATATTGCTAATAGTAATATAGGAGTCCGAAAAAAGCTATACTGGGACTGGGTGTCCTGTGGACTTTTGCATTCTCGGCCTGCTGATGCTGTTCCCGCATAGCCTCTACGACCTCAAGCTGGCGTTCTCGCGCACCCTCAGTTTGTTTTACAGCTCGAGCCTGGGCAGTCTTCAGGTCACGGTGAAAAAGCTCCTGGAGCAAGGCCTGATCGAGGTCCACGAGCGCAGCACCGAGGGCCGGGCCCGCATCACCTATTGCATCACCGAGGCGGGTCGGGCCTTCTTTTTAGAACAGTTCACCGCGCCGATTCCCAACGGGCGGCTCGAGGAAACCGTGCTGGCCCGCTACCATTTTCTGGGTTTGGTTGAGCGGGAAAAACGGGTCGAGACCCTGCGTTTTTTGGTCGCCGCCATCGAGGCCTCGCTGGCTGAGATGCAAACCCTCAAGGCCAGCCTAGACGAGATGCCTATTCCCCCCGAGTGGCAGGAGGTCGCGCACTACCAGATTTCTACTGCCGACTACGGCATCGCCGCCCACCAGACCGGGTTGGCTTGGTTTAAGGCACAGCTCGAGCGCGAGTTGGGTCAGCCCAAGCCGTAAAATAACTCATGCCAAAACCTAAGGTGTTCGGGGTCGTGTCCCTCGAGCGTGAGGCGTTTGTGGCCGGTTTGGCTCGGGCTTTTCTGGTGCAACTGTTGGCGGCTGACCCCAAGCTGCTCAAGCGGTACCGCGCGGCACTTCCGGATCAACGGACTCGAGGTGACCGAGCCCTGCAGGCCCTGGCTGAGCGGCTGTGGAACCCGCTCAATCGGGCGGGTACGCTGCGAGATTTTGTACAACAGATTGCCCACTCATCGGACGAATCGCAGTTCTTCGGCAGATTGGCCGGAGCCCTCTTGCCCATAGTTCATGCGGATTTGAGCGACCAACTGCTGCTCGCCCTGCGCACGCCATCGGCGATGCTGCAGATCAGCGTCAACCTCACTAATTATGCCTGCGCCCGCTACCTGACGAGTCTGATACGGGTCTGGCCTGTTCCCGGTAACTACTTTGCCCTGCCCACCGACCCCTGGGTTAAAACCGAGGCCAGCGTAGAAGTGGCTTGGCAGCCGATCCAAGAGTTTCAACAGATCACCGCCCTGCAACACGAACTCCGGGCGAAAACGCTGATGATGCTAACCGCCCTCGCCGCCACTGCCGAGGCTGAAGGGCGCAGTGGCGAGACGTTGTTTGTGGGGTTGTCGGACTTAATGGGCTATCTGGGCTACAAGGCCGGGAAGAAGGCCAACGCCCGCTACTATTGGTTCCACACTGCCGAGGTGGTGCGGGCCTTGCTGCACGACCTACCGGGTCATCAGGTACGGGTGGATGGGCGACCTGCCCAACCGCTGCTGATTCCGCCCCAAGTGGTGTTCCGCAACCCACACCAAGTCGTCCAACTCGCCTCCCTCACCCCCGAAAGGCTTCGGGAAGCTGATATTCTGGGCTTTTATGTGCGCTTTGAACCAGCTATGTTGGGATTGCTGGGCATCAACCAAGCCCACAAGCAGACCGTCCCACTGGCCTTTTGTCATTTGCACGGGCCGTGCTTCTGGATGGCGTGGCGGGTGGCCTACTGGCAGTATTGGGGACATCATCAGACCTGTGATTTGCTGCGGTTCTTGGAGGAGTGTGGCTATCTCGCCACGCACTGCCGCAGTGGGCGTACCCGCTATAAAGATGCCCTCAAGGATTGGTGGAGGGATGTGGGCAGGCTGGTGGATATTGAACTCCTGAGCGAGCCTGGAGTGCGGCTGTATCAGGGCAATAAAGAGGTCTCGGACAAGTGGAGCCAGCTCATCGAAGAGCCGCGCAGCCGTTTAGGTGTGAACCAGCTCGAGCAGCTCAAAGCCCAGTTCACCACTGACAATTCTCGCACAAGATAGATCGCACGGTGTAAGAAATTGCCGTCCCGAATGCGGGTATGGCCGTGTTTTAAGGCTCCGCCCTGCTATGCCATAGTGAGATTGTCACAAAGGAGGAAGCTATGAAAAAACTTCAGTGCAAAGACTTGGGGTTTGACTGCGGGCACGTGATCGAAGCCGAGACCGAGCAGGAGATTTTGGAGGCTGCCGCCAAACATGCCCTCGAGGAGAAGCACCTCCCCGCCATCACCCCTGAGGTGGTAGAAGCGGTGCGCTCGGCCATAAAGGAAGTGCCCGTCCGGAGGTAGGTCATGCTGATCAAGCTCGGTGGGGTGGCCTTTGTGCTGGGCAACCTGCTGTTTATCGCCAACAAGCTCGATGAGATGAGCCGCCTGTGGCTGGGCGGATGGATGACGGATGTGATTTCGGGCAAGGATGCAGGGCTGATCGTGCTGGGGCAGGTGTGCTTGATGCTGGGCTATGGAGCTATCTATCGCCACTATTCCCGGTTGCACCCGCCGGGCATTAATGCCCTAAAAGTGCTATGCGGTGGGGGAATCCTGCTGGCGGTTGGGCATACCAGCTTTATTTCTGGTTTGCCCGAGTGGGCCGAGGCTTTGTTTGTCTTGGTCTTTGCTGGCCTATTGTTTTTGGTGGTGGGCTTAATCTGGTGGGGTCTGTTAACTTTGCGCCAATCCAATGGGGGCTGGTTAATACTGTTTACCGGGGTCATGGGTGGGCTTGGATTTATCGCCACCAGCGGTGAGGAGACCAGGGCTATTTTTCTGGTGTTTCGCACCCTGTTTGCTTTGGGGATGATGGGAATGGGGGTTGTGTTGATGCTCGAGAAACCCACCCCTCAGGCCAAAAAATTCGCATGAACCAGGGCTAGAACAAACCCTGAATCTCCCCGCTCTCGTCGACATCAATCCGCAAGGCCGCAGGCTCTTTGGGCAGGCCGGGCATGGTCATCACCTCGCCCATGTAGGCCACCACAAAGCCCGCCCCGGCCCGGGGCTGTAGGTCGGTGACGGTCACCGTGAAGCCCTCGGGTCGCCCGCGCAGCCTGGGGTTGTCGGAGAGGGAGTTGGCGGTCTTGGCGATCACGATGGGCAGGTGGCCGAAGCCTTCTTTTTCAGTCCGTTTGAGGGCTTTACGGGCGGCGTCGCTGTATTCAACCCTGGCGGCTCCATAGACCTGGGTGGCGATGGTCTGAATTTTGGCTTCGAGCGAATCCGACAACTCGTAGGCAAAGCGCAAGTGGGGCTTCTCCTCGAGGGCTTGCAACACCAACTCGGCCAGCTCGGTCCCGCCGGCCCCGCCGCGGGCGTGGACCTGGGTGAAGGAGAGCCGCAGGCCCTGCTCCCGGGCGAACCCCCGCACCAGTTCCAGCTCCTCTGGCGTGTCGGAGGGGAAGCCGTTGAAGGCCAGCACCGGCTGGTATCCGTGCAGACGGACGTTCTCGACGTGCTTGGCCAGGTTGCCCAGGCCCCGGCGGGCGGCGGCCGGGTCGGGCCTGGCGTACTCGTCCTGCCCGCCGTGGAAGCGCAGGGCCCGCAGGGTGGCTACCAGCACCACCGCCCCCGGCGCGAAGCCTGCTGCGCGGCAGACCAGGTTGAAGAACTTCTCGGCCCCCAGGTCAGAGCCGAAGCCGCCCTCGGTCACCACGTAGTCGGCGTAACCCAGGGCCATCCGGGTCGAGACCACCGAGTTGGTGCCGTGGGCGATGTTGGCGAAGGGCCCCATGTGCACGAAGGCCGGCCCATGCTCGAGGGTTTGTACCAGGTTGGGGCGGAAGGCCTGCTTCAGCAAGGCCAGCATCGCCCCGGCGGCTCCGATGTCCCCGGCGGATACCGGCCGCCCCTGGAAGGTGTGGCCCACCCGAATCCGACCCAGCCGCGCCCGCAGGTCGGCCAGGTCGGTCGCCAGGGCCATGATCGCCATCACCTCCGAGGCCACGGTAATCTCGAAGCCGGTCTCCCGGGGCACGCCCTGCCCGGTGCCGCCCAGCCCTACGATCACCTTGCGCAGCGCACGGTCGTTCATGTCCAGCGCCCGGCGCACCTCGATCCGGCGCGGGTCGAGGCCCAGTGCGTTGCCCTGCTGGAGGTGGTTGTCCGTCATCGCGCAGAGCAGGTTGACCGCGCTGGTGACGGCGTGGAAGTCGCCGGTGAAGTGCAGGTTGATCTCCTCCATCGGCAGCACCTGGGCGTAGCCGCCGCCGGTGGCCCCGCCCTTGACCCCGAAGACCGGCCCCAGCGAGGGTTCGCGCAGGGCCACGGCGGCCTGCTTGCCCAACTTCCCCAAGGCCTGAGCCAGCCCAATCGCCACTGTGGTCTTGCCCTCCCCGGCGGTGGTGGGCGACATCGCCGTGACCAGGATGAGCCGGCCTTTGGGCGCGGGCGGCGGGCCCATCACCTTGGCCATGTGGGGGCCGTACTGAAACAGGGCCTCGGCGGGGATGCCGAGGCTCGAGGCCACCGCCCCGATGGGCCGGGGCGGATGTTTGCGGGCGATCTCCAGGTCGCTGGGGAGTTCGCGCTGAACAGTGTCCATGCCCCCAAGCTACGCCCAAAAGTTCGGATAAACGTCCCCTACTTCTGGCAGTCCAGCCGTATGCGCAGGCTGGGGCTGGGGGTGGTGTAGCTGGCCCCGCTCTGCCGGATGGTGTTTTCAAAACCCTTGGTGTTGATCTCCAGGAGCAGCTTGGTGGGGGTCTTGATCTGGTCTTTGGGGGTGTCGTACTTGTACCAGAACTTGAGCTGGTGGGTGATGGCCCCGCCTGGAGGCAGGTTGGCGTAGGTGAGCTTTTGCACGTCCAGCACGTCGGTGGTCAGGGTCTGGGCGTCATCGAAGGCGACCTGGATACCCTGATCGGCTAGGCCGGTGAAGACCGGCTGCACCATGTTCTTGGCGGCGCTGCGGAACTCTACCGTTATGCCCCAGCCCGCCGTTTCGATGGGGGTGCCTGCGTCCTTCACAATGGCCTCGAGCTTGCTGGCCCGGACCCGCCAGATGCCGTTGAAGAGGGTCTCGCCCAGGCAGCCCTCGAGGCTGGCCCGCTGGTTGGCCCCGCCCGCCGCGACCGGCTGGGGGGGCTGGAAGCTCAGGCCCAGGTTGGCCCCGCTGCGGCTTACCCCCATCCCAGCTTTCTGCAGGGCCTCGAGGGGCACGTAGACTTTACCGTTCACGGTTATAGCGGGCGTGCTTGAGGCCTGTCCGTTGATGGTCAGTCGCAGGGTGGCCTGGGCCAATGCCAGGCCCGCGATCAGCAGACTTACCCATAAGATTCTGTACATACTCTTCTCCTGTTGCTCCTATAAGCGGATGCTCGAGCCCGCCTTGAGCCGGAAGTTGAAACCGCTGGCCGGCCCAGCCACTACCGTGCCTGCGGCGTATTTGCCCGCGCTGTCGGCGCCCTGAGTGGTGGCGTCCCAGGTGTTGCCCGTGGCGTGGATGGTCAGGTTCCCGCCGTGGTCCAGTAGGCTGGGCCGCCCGTTGGCGAAGGTGTTGCCGCCGGGATCTGCGGTGGTGCCCAGGTCGGCCAGGCCGCCGTCCACCACCACCCCACCGGACTGGTCGTTGGCGATGGTCCCGTTGGAGTCGAAGCTGCTGCCGCGCACCTTGAGCTGGGCTGCCCCGCCCAGCCGCAGGGCGTAGGCCCGGCTCTGCGTGAAGCGGGCGTTCTTCACGCTGACCGAGCCGCCGAAGATGGCCACCCCCAGATAGACCTGCTCGAAGCGGGTGACCTCGATGATCAGCGTACCGCTCGACCAGCTGCTGGATTCCGGGCCGCTGACCGTGCCCCCGACTAGCTCGAGGCGGGTGCCGGGGTCTTTGAGGCTGAAGGCGTTCAGGCAGTTGCGCACCGCGGGGCCGTTCAGGGCGGCGGTGGCGCTGTCCCAGAGGGTGAGGGCGTTGAGGACGGGCGCGACGCTGGGGTCGGAGATGTTGCGGGAGACCCCCACGCGCTCGAGGGTCCCGCCGTTGACGGTCAGCCGCGACCGGCCCTTGGCCAGAATCCCGGTGCTGTCCGTGAAGACGGGGGTGTTCAGGGTGGCCTGGGCCTCCCCCTCGAGGGTCAGGCTGCTGACGGAGTCGGTGGGCTTTCCGCCGAAGCTCACCTCGGACACGGTGGCCCGGACGCTGCCGGAGAGCTTTAGCCCCAGGGTGTTGTCGGCGAACGTAACCCCGGTCAGGGTCGGGGTGCCCGCGTCGGCCTGCACCGCCACCGCGAAGTTCCTCAGGGTGAGGAAACTCAGGGCCGCCCCGCCGCTCAGGGTCAGGCCGGTCTTTCCGGCAAAGCCGCTCAAGATCACCCCCGCCGAGTTGGCCTTCACGGTGATGCCGTCCGGTACGGTGTAGCCCCAGGTCTCGCCGCTGGCCCCGTCGTAGGTGCCCGCCAGCAGCACAACTGTCCTGACCGGCCCGACCGCCGCCTCGAGGGCCTTCTTGAGGGTCTTGAGGGGCCGTTCCTGGGTGCCGGGGTGGGTGTCTTGCCCGCTCGAGGGGTCTACGAAAACCTGGGTCGGGGCGGCGGGGCTGGAGCAGCCCACCAGCGGCAGGGCCAGCGCCGCGAGTAAAAGCAGCGTGCCCTTGAGAGTAACCTTGGAACCTGCTCCGATGGTCGGCATGTTTCTCCTTTGTGATGGCGTAGCGTACCCTTCGAGGCGTTACCCGGGGGTTACGCGGCGGTGCTGCTGGCGGTATTCCAAACCGCAACCCCCACAGAACCGGGCGTAGGGCGAGGTGATGGGGGCCTGGCAGCGGGGGCAGGCGGTGGTCATGGGGGTGCCGCACTGGATGCAGAAGCGCTCGTTTACCGCCAGCGGAACCCCCCTCAGGCACTTGGGACATAGCCGATAGGCGACGCTCACTCGAGTTCCCACAAAGATTGGTCTCCTTCTGACCGTAAGTGTGAGGTAGGTCTGGTTACTTCCCGGTTATCTTTCAGGGCCTTTGAATGCGGACTGGGGTTTGGTACTCCACAGTCATCGAGATCGAACCACCTTCTTCGTCCATGAATAGCTCTTGCAGGCGACCCGTGGCGGGGTTTACAAACACCGTCAGGTTCTGCTCCTGGCCCAGTACGTAAATATCGAACCCGGTGGCGTTTTGTTTACCCGTAAACCTGAAACCGCTTAACTCCCCAGGCTTTATCGGCTCACTCAGAGTTTTGGGGTCGGGGTTGGGTTGAGAAAGGGCTATCCAGCCTTGGTCGGGGTCGTTACCCCAGGCCTGTTGACCGATCACAATCACTTCGGGACCACCCTCCATTTGGACCTGGTAGCGGTCGGGTGATTGATAGCGCACTGTGTAGCGCGTGATCTCCCTCGAGCTGTCTGTGGCGGAAAAGTTCTGGGTGTAATAGGGGGCCTGTTTCATCAGATTGAAGGCCTGTCGCACCGCTTCATCGGGATTGGGCTGGGATTGGTACTCACAAGCAGCCAAAACCAGTAGAACCAACAACCAAGTTGAGCGCATGAATATTTCCTTTATCCGTTTTCTCTGTGCGCCAAAGCGGGGTGTCATTTCTGCTCGAGCCTCGAGAGTCGTTCCTCGAATCTGGCCAAAGTGGCCTCGAGCTGGGCAATGCGGGCTTGGCGGGCCTCGAGTTTCTGGTTCAAACCCTGGATGGCTGCCAGCGCCACACTCAAGCTAAAGCCCTGAGCCTGAGCCGTGCCAAACCAAGCTGCGCCCAGCAGCAGGAAACAAATCACATGCCGAAAGGTCTTCATGTTTTCCTCCTTGCTTAGGTGACTTCTAGCTTGAGGGCCAGATTGTGGCCACAATTCCCGCAAAACCGCGCTTCGGGGGAGTAGATGGGGCTGTAACACTTGGGACAAGCGCTGAGCATGGCTTGCCCGCAATTGGTGCAAAAGCGTTCGCTCGAGGCTACTGGCAGCGCACGAAAACAGCCGACACACAGCTTGAAGGCGAGGCGCCTATTTGCGTAGGTACCTCGAGTCATAAGGCCCCCTTTGAGCCACCAATCGCGTTTCCCACCTCTACTCCGTACCGTGGGCGGAGTAGTGCTCTCGGTCTGGCAAAAACCGCCGTACCGAGTGTTCGTGGGAACCGCTCAAGAGTGAACAAGACCATCACCACAAAACCAATCCATTCACTTCGCACAAGAAACCTCCCTTTGCCAGTAGCTTGGGGGAGGTCTGGTGAGCTTTGGGTCAGGTTTTGAGGAAAAAGCGCAGGTTGGCGTCAGCTGTACTGCTGTACAAACTCCGTCCACTGTGGCGGCAGGGCTTCTCCCACTTCTTTCATCCGCTCCCGCGCCTGGTCATAGAGCCGCCCGATGGTCTTATAGTTATCGGCAGCCTTGTAGGCGCTGAGGCAGAGGTGGAGGTAGTCGAGGCTATAGGGGTCGGCCTCGAGCAGAATCCGCCCCAATCGGGCGGCCTCCTTGGGGTCGGTGATGAGCTCCGCTTCGGCCCTGAGCTTGAGCGAGAGATACAAGGAATCTGCTACGGTGCTCTCGAGGCTGAGGCCCTCGAGGTACATTCCCCGCCACAGGGACAAGTCACCGCTATGCAAAAATGCTTCGGCGTCCGAAACTACCGCTCCCAGCATGTAGCCAGAGCCAGTGGTCTGGATTGCCGCTTCGCCCAGGCTTTCGCGCAGCGAACTCACCAATTGTTTGAGCGCCGAGGCGGCCTTGAATTCGTCGTCGTCAGGGTATGATATTGCCCCGTTTTTGTCGAGTCGAGGTTAAGCCACCTGCCTAGCATTGTGCTGGTTCTGGTTCTCGAAGTCGAGCGGGGAGAGAAAGCCGAGGGTGGAGTGCCGTCGAGTGCGGTTGTAGAAGGTCTCGATGTAGT
>JANRLD010000111.1:0-25191 GCA_033762915.1 Meiothermus sp.
CGAGCAGGCCTCGCACTGGGTAGTTTGGCGGGTGTGCTCAAAGGAGTCTCGCACCAGCTCGCGCAGGGTGGGGAGGTCAAGGTCTGTAAGCTTCTTGACGTACAAACATACCTTGCCGGTCTTGTACTTCCCCAGCTTTTCCATCAGCTCGGCGTGGCGCTCGAAGCCGCTGTTGATGTAGAGGGTCAGGTCCTGTTTGCGCGGCGAGAAGCCGATCAGTGGCGAGTCGCCCTGGTGTCCGGAAGCGTACTTGTAGTGGTAGCTGCCGAAGCCGACAATGCTAGAGCCCCACATTTTGGGCTCGAGGCCGGTGACTTCTCGCATCAGCTCGAGCACCGCCAGCGCGTCTTTGCGCCGCGTCTGGTCAGGGACGGCGGCCAGGAAATCTTGAACGCTCGAGTCGGTCTGTTTAGTCTTCGCTTCAGCCTTAGCCATAATGCTCTCCTCGCACGCGCTTTCGAGGATTTTACGCTAAAAACATAAATCGGTCAACGGTTTGGTTCGTCTTCAGGGCTCCACCCCGAAGACCGCTCGAGCCCCCTCCGCGCTGACATACCCGTTCTTGAGGTCTTCCAACACCCGCCCTCTCGAGCGCCTAGCGGGGTCGCCATAGCCGCCGCCATTGGCGGTGTGAATTCGAATCACATCGTCTTTGTTGAGCCGCAGGGCGGTGACGGTGGCGTAGGTTTCCCTCGAGCCGTCGCGCCGGATGATCTCGACGTGGTTGCTCGAGCCCTCCCGCCCCCCGGCCAGCGCCCAGGGCTTGAAGCGGCTGCGGGTGTAGGAGACCGTGAGGAAGCAGCCGTCGGAGCGCACCCGGTAGTCGAGCACGATGCCCTTGCCCCCGCAGAACTCGCCCTCGCCGCCCGGCGCGTCGTTGAGCTTGAACTGATCCACATAGAGCCCGTAGCGGGCCTCGGCGACTTCCACCGGGCAGCGCAGGGTCTCGCCATGAGCGCTGCTGTAGTTGGCGTTGAGGCCGTCGCGCTCGGCGGTGGCCCCCCAGCCGCCGATCTGCGGCTCCACGATGGTGAAGTAGCGCCCGGTGTCGGGGTTGACCCCGCCGATCACCGTCCCGCAGATCGAGGCGAAGTGGCCCGCGGGCAGACGATGAGGCCCCAGGTGCGGGGCCAGGCAGCGCCACAGCAGGTCGTAGAGGCGCATCGAGACCTCGAAGCCGTACCCGGCAGCGCCCGGCTCCCGGACATGGAAGACCGTGCCGGGCCGGGTGTGCAGGCGGATGGGCCGGAGGTGTCCGGCGTTGGCGCCCCGGCTGCTGTCGGTGATGGCCTTGAAGAACATCTGGGTCGAGACCAGCGCGGCGTCGCCGGAGATGTTGTAGGGGCCGGGGTTTTGCGGAGGGTTGTCGCGCAGGTCGACGGTGAAGGTGGTGTCGGTGATCTCCACCGTGACCTTGTAGGTGTCGCCGTTCTCCTGCACCTCCTCGAGGCTAAAGCGGCCCTTGGGCAGGGTCTTGAGCGCAGCCAGCGCCACCCGCTCGCCGTAGTCGAAGTGGCGCTCGAGCGCCGCCTCGAAGGTCCCCACGCCGTACTTCCCGGCCAGCTCGAGAATCCGCCGTTCCCCCACCCGCAGCGCCGCGATTCCGGCCCACATGTCGCCCAGCAGGTAGTCGGGCAGGCGGCTGTTGGTCTTCATGATCTCCAGCACCGCCCGAATGGGCCGACCCCGCTCGATCAGTTTGACTGCCGGGAGCCGCAGCCCCTCCTGGAAAATCTCGGTGGAGATGCTCGACATCGATCCCGCCACCATGCCCCCGATGTCGTTCCAGTGGGCGATGTTGGCCGTCCATGCGATCAGCCTCTTGCCCGCGAACACCGGCATCACCAGCACGATATCGCTGAGGTGGGTCACGCCGCCGTAGTAGGGGTCGTTGGTGACGAAGACATCGCCGGGGTGGATTTCGCTTCTGGGGTGCAGCCGAATGATGCCCTGCACCGCCTTGTCCAGCACCCCCACGAACCCCGGAATCCCCGCCCCCGAGGTCGCCATCCGGCCCGCCCCGTCGGTGATGCCGGTCCCCATGTCGAGCACCTCATAGATGATCGCGCTCATGGCGGTCTTGCGCATGGCCGCGAACATTTCGTCGGAGATGGCCTGCAACGAGTTCTGGATGATCTCGAGGGTGATGGGGTCGAGGGAGGTTTTCATGGGATGAAGGGTGGGCTGCGCCTTTGTTTTGGCGGGCCAGGGACGCTTCGGGCCT
The DNA here is from genome assembly GCA_033762915.1 of Meiothermus sp. GTDB lineage: Bacteria > Deinococcota > Deinococci > Deinococcales > Thermaceae > Meiothermus. Next base: position 2,225 of record JANRLD010000111.1, read on the forward strand.
CGGAAGCGCCCGACGCAACAGTCCCCAAGCGGCGTACTCTCGAGGTCGTCAAGGCCAATGCCGCAATATCACTGCGAGGGGGTGCATTCCCCCTTAGGGCGGGGCCTCAGAGCTTGACCCCGTAGACGGCTCGAGCCTGCTCCTCGCTCACGAAGCCGTTCTTGAGGTCTTGCAGCACCTTATCCTTGGGGCGCTTCTTGGGGCTGCCGTAGCCGCCGCCGCTGGCGGTGTGGATGCGGATCACATCGTCCTTGTTGACGGTGAGGGCGGTGACCACGGCGTAGATCTCGCGGCTGCCGTCCTTGCGGATTACCTCGGCGTAGTTCGCGGAGCCCTCCCGGCCCCCCCGAAGCGACCAGGGCTTGTGCTTGTTGCGGGTGTAGGCGCAGGTGAAGAAGCAGCCGTCGGAGCGCACCCGGTAGTCCAGGATGATGCCCTTGCCGCCGCGGAACTCGCCTTCGCCGCCCGGCGCATCGTTGAGGCGGAGCTGGTCGACGTAAAGGCCGTAGCGGGTCTCGGCTACCTCCACGGGGCAGTTGTAGGTCTCGCCGTGGAAGCCGCTAAAGATAGCGCTGTTGCCGTCACCGCCGGCGTGGGCCCCCCAGCCGCCGATCTGCGGCTCCACGATGGTGAAGAACCGCCCGGTGTCGGGGTGCGGGCCGCCGATGAAGGTGCCCAGGATCGAGGAGAAGTTGCCCGCCGGCAGCAGCCCGCCGAGGTGGGGGGCTAGGCAGCGCCAGATCAGGTCGTAGAGCCGGACCTCGACCTCGTAGTAGACCGCGAAGGCGGCCGGGTGGCTGGCATCAAAGACCGAGCCCTTGCGGGTCAGGAGCTTGAGCGGGCGGAACGAGCCGCCGTTGGCCACGCTGTAGGGGTCGGTGATGCTCTTGAAGACCATCTGGGCCGCGATCATCGACCCGTCGGCGCAGGCGTTGTTGGGGCCGGCGTCCTGGTCGGGGTTATCGCGCAGGTCGACGATGAACTCGTCGTCCTTGATCTCGACTGTGACCTTGTAGACCACCCCGCTGTCCTGCTCCTCCTCGAGGCTGAACCGCCCCTTGGGTAGGCTCTTGAGCGCCTTCAGCGAGACCTGCTCGCCATAGTCCATGAAGCCGCGCATGGCGGTCACGAAGGTGTCCTTGCCGTACTTGTCGGCGAGCTCGAGGAGCCTCCGGTTCCCCACCCGCACCGCTGCGATCCCCGCCCAGAGGTCGCCCTGCAGAAAGTCGGGCAGGCGGCTGTTGGTTTTGAGGATCTCGATCACCGACTTGATAGGCCTGCCGCCCTCGATGATCTTGACCGCCGGCACCCGTAAGCCCTCCTGGAAGATCTGGGTGGCCTCGTTGGAGATCGAGCCCGGCACCATCCCGCCCACGTCGTTCCAGTGGGCGATGTTGGCTGTCCAGGCGATCAGTTCATCGCCGGCGAAGACCGGCATGGCCAGCACCATGTCGTTGAGGTGGGTCACGCCGCCGTAGTAGGGGTCGTTGGTGGCGAACACGTCGCCGGGACCGATGTCGCCCGGGTTGCGCTCGATGATCTTCTGCACCGCCTTGTCCAGCACCCCCACAAAGGCCGGTATGCCTGCCCCCGATGAGGCCAGGTTGCCCTCGGCGTCGGTGATGGCGGTGCCCATGTCGAGCACCTCGTAGATGATCGCGCTCATGGCGGTCTTGCGCATGGCCGCGAACATCTCGTCGGAGATAGCCTGCAGCGAGTTCTGGATGATCTCGAGGGTGATGGGGTCGTAGGTGGTGCCGGCCGCCTTGCTGGCTGGTTTGGCCGCCCGCTTGGGTTTGGCAGCGGTCTGGCTCGAGGTCTTGGTGGCTCTGGCTTTGGTGGTGGGTTTTGGTTTGGCTCGAGTGGGCATGTTCAGTCCCCCTGTGGTTTTGGTGGTCGGTGGTCAGCGGTGGTCAGCGATGGTCAGCGATGGTCAGCGGTGGTCAGCGGTGGGCGGGAAGGCTTGAAAACCCAATCCTCCAGCCCCTTGATGGTCACAGCGATTCGAGGGCCGGAGAGGTCGCGGTGAGCCGAGCATCCAAAGAGCGGCTTGCTGGTTCCGGCTCGCGAAACCTGGACATATGCTCGAGCCTCGCACCGCTCCACGACCTCTAACCTCTGCGCTCTGTGTTTCAACGCTTCCCCAGGCTGATGTGCAGGTTGCCGTAGTCATCGACCTTGAGCGCGTTGCCCGGGTGGATCACCACGGTGGTGCCACTGGTCTCGACCACCGCCGGGCCCTTGAAGGCCATGCCGGGCTCGAGCAGGCTGCCATCGTAGATCTCGGCGGCGTGGACGCCCTCGAGGGCGAAGTCCACGCTGCGGGTGCCCTTCTTGGCCGCCGCCACCTTGCGCCCGGTCTTGGGCTGCTTGGCGGGCTTGAGCTTGCCGACCTCGGCGAAGGCCACCAGGTGGATGCCCACGAACTCCACCGGGGCCTCGAGGCGGTAGGTGTACTCGCGCTCGTAGCTGGCGTGGAAGTCCTCGGCGATCTGGGCCACCGTCTTGGGGCCGATCTTGCCCTCGGGGAGCTGCACCTCTACCGAGTGCTCCTGGTTCTCGTAGCGGAACTTGCCATAGCGCACGAAGCGTACCTGCTTGGCCCCGATGCCCTCGCTCTTGAACTGGTTGAGGGCGTTGGTCTCGACCTCCTTGACCAGCTCGGCGATCCGCCCAGCGCTCTCGGGGCGCAGCCCGATCAGGCGGGTCACGAAGAAGTCGCGCCGCAGGTCGCTCATCAGCATCCCCCAGGCCGAGAACACATCCGCCGCCTTAGGGATTACCACCTTGCGGATGCCCAGCTCCTGGGCCAGCGCCACCGCGTGCATCCCGCCCCCGCCCCCGAAGGCCACCAGGGTGAAGTCGCGGGGGTCGTGGCCCCGGTTGAGCGAGACCAGCTTGAGGGCGTTGATCATGTTGTGGTTGGCGATGCGGACGATGCCCCGGGCGGCCTCTGCCCTCGAGACCTTCAGCTTTTTGGCCACCGCGTCCAGCGCCTTGTCGACCGCCTTCATGTCGGCCCGCACCTCGCCGCCCACGAAGTAGTCCTTATTGATGCGGCCCAGGGCCAGGTTGGCGTCGGTGGTGGTGGCCTGTGTGCCGCCGCGTCCGTAGGCGGCCGGGCCGGGCACCGCACCCGCTGACTGCGGCCCCACGTGCAGCTTGCCGAAGTCATCGACCCAGGCGATGCTGCCGCCGCCGTTGCCGATCTCCACCAGGTCCACCACCGGCACTTGGATGGGGTAGCCGGCCGACTTCTGGCTGCGCTCGATCCAGTAGTCGGAGATGATCTTGATCTGCCCGCCCTCGATCAGCGAGCACTTGGCGGTGGTTCCGCCGATGTCCAGGGCCAGCACGTTGGGCTCGCCGATCAGGCGGCCCAGCTCGGCCGCGCCCCAGAAGCCCGAGGCCGGGCCGGACTCGACCATGGTGATGGGGATCTGCTTGGTCTGGCCCACCGAATCGACCCCGCAGTTGGACTGCATGATGTACATCTGACCGGCGAAGCCCTCCTGCCTGGCGCCCTCGTAAAGCCGGGTCAGGTAGCGCTCGGCGGTGGGCTGGACGTAGGCCGAGAGCACCGCGGTGTTGGTGCGCTCGTACTCGCGCCACTCCCGGGTGATCTGGTGCGAGGCCACCGCCGAGACCCCCGGCCACAGCTCGCGCACCCGCCCCAGCACGGCCTGTTCGTGGGCCGGGTTGGCGTAGGAGTGCAGCAGGCAGATCGCCACGGCCTGCACGCCTTCCCGCCGGAAGTCCTCGAGTATGGCCCCCAGCCCGCCCAGGTCCAGCGGCTGGCGCTCCTCGCCCTGCGGGCTCATCCGGCCGGGCACCTCGCGGCGCAGGTAGCGCGGCACGAAGGGAACCGGCTTCTGGTAAAAGAGGTTGAAGAAGTCGGGGCGGTTGCCGCGGGCGATCTCGAGGGAGTCGCGGAAGCCCTCGGTGGTGATGAGGGCGGTCTTGACCCCCTTGCGCTCGGTCAGGGCGTTGATCACCACGGTGGTGCCGTGGGCCATGAAGGCGATGTCCTTGGGCGAGAGGCCGCCCTTCTTGATGACCTGCATCACCCCCTGCTCGAAGTTGGGCGGGGTGGTGTCGGACTTGGCGGTGACGATGGTCTGCTGCCCGGTTTTGGGGTCGGTGTGGAGGTACACCAGGTCGGTGAAGGTGCCCCCCACATCGGTCGCGGCTCGGATGGTCGGTTGCTTCATGCGTCCCTCCTCAAGGCGGTTTCCACTCAAAGAACGAAAACCTGGCCGTCGTCGGGGATACTGACGGGGCCAGGGTAGTGCTGGCGGGCTTCTTTCAGCATCTGCTGGGGGTTGGCGAAACGAGCCAGATGCACCAGGGCCAGCGCCTTAACCCCGGCTTGCTGCGCGAGTTCGGCGGCCTGCCGGGCGTTCGGGTGCATCAGGAACTGTAGACGGGCCGGCTCGAGGTCGCCGCTGGCGCACAGCGCATCGCACACCAACAGATCGGCCCCCCCGGCGCACTCCGCCAGCGCCGCACAGGTCAGCCCGTCCGCGCTATAGGCCACCACGCTGTGCCCCGCCCGAACCCGCACCGCGACCGTGGGGACGCGGTGCGGCATGGCGAAAAATCCCACCTCATAGCCCGCAATGCGGTAGGCCTGTCCCGCCTCGATGGGGGTGTAGCCGGTCTGGGGGTTAAGGTCGTACTCGCCGTAGGTCAGGCGGATCAGGGCTTGGACGGCGGAGAGGGTGTGGGGCAGTCCGTAGTAGGTGCAGGGCACTCGAGCCAAAGCCAGTGCCATCGCGCCCGCCATGTGGTCGCCGTGCGAGTGGGTCACGATCACGTGACGCAAGTCCTCGATGGGCTGGCCCACCCGGTACAGCCGGTCGGCCAGCTCGAGGCCCCCACAGGTGTCTAGCAGCAGCGGTGGCAGCCCCTCGGCCCGCAGCAACAGGCCCAACCCGGCCCGACCAGGGCAAAGCGGGGCTCCTGTACCGAGGAGGACCACTTCCATCGCTATACCAGATCCAGTGCCCGTTGAACCGCGGTGGTGATCTCGATGCCGTCGGGCTTGCTATAAACGTTAATCTCGCTGCGGACGCCGAACTCGGGGAAGTACACCCCCGGCTCGATGGTGAAGCCCAGGTTGGGCAGCACCAGGCGCTCATCCCAGGTCTCGAAGCCGTCGAAGTGGGCAACCTCGCCGTGGGTGTTGACGGTGCCCAGGCTGTGGCCGGTGCGGTGCTTGAGGTTGGCCTCGTAGCCCGCGTCGATCAGCACCTTCCGCACCGCCAGGTCGACCTCGTAGCCCTTAATCGGTTGGCCGGACGACAGACGGCTTTGCAGCAGCTCTACCCCGGCGTCCCTCGAGGCCACCACCGCGGTGTAGACCTTCATGAAGTGGTCGCTAGGGGTACCGTAAAAGGCCATCCAGGTGATGTCGCCGAAGGGGTTGTCGCCGGGAACCTTGCCCCACAAGTCCATCAGGATGGCGTCGCCCTTCTCGAGGGTCTTCGAGTGGGTTGCCGAGGGCACGTAGTGCGGGTCGCCGCCCCCCGGCCCGAAGCCGATGATGGGCGCGTGCTCGGTGCGCATCCCCCGGTCCTGGATGAAGTCATTCATGAACTGTTGAAGCTGGTACTCGGTGAGCGGGGTGTTGCTCGAGATGTGCTCCCGGATCTTGACCAGGGCCGCATCCTTACACGCGGTGAGCACTTCCGAGGACCTGCGATGGTTGGAGAGTTGCTCGGGCGTCCAGGCCAGAAAGAGCTGTAACAGATCGCCCGAACTGACCACGTTCACGCCCAGCGAGCGCATCAGGTCGATGGTGCCGCCGTCCACCTTCGACACATACGGAATGTTGCCGCCCGGCGAATACTCCATCGCCACGGTCTTGGCCTCGCCGATCAGGCCGCGGATGGCCTTGGGCAACACCTCTCGCCCGTTGTACTTGTGAACCTCGTAGCCCACCCTGGGGAACGACCCGAACTCGATGTCGTGGACCAGAACTTCGGGGTTGCCTCGAGCGGGTATCCACAAAAACCAGCGCCGCGTGAGCAGGTGGCCGCCGTGGTTGAAGACCTTAACGGCGAAGGGGTTGGTCCCCCGGAAGTCGAAGACCAGCCAGCCGTCCATACCTTGCTCGCGCAAGAACTCCTGTACCTGGGGCAGCTTCTCTCGGATCATGGTTTGTCCTCTCTGGTTGCGTACTGCGGGCGGCAAAAAGCCTTGTGCGGTTGGGCCTGGATTGGCTGCCGAGGGTCTGGCGTTCAGCCCCCTCGCCACGTTCGGACGCACGGCCGCAACTCCCTGCGTCTGGGGTCTTCGATCTGCGGCGCCTTCACCCGTTCACCAGCCTGTTCGGTATCACCCCGCTGACCATGTGGCAGGCCGACTGGTGGCCTTCGCGCACGGCGGCTGGGGCGGGAACCTGGTCCCAGCAGGCCTGTTCGGCGAAGGGGCAGCGGGGGGCGAAGGGGCAGCCCTGCGAGGTCTTGCCGCTGTCGAGCGCAAGGTTGCGCTCCCAGGGCCAGGGCGGCTTCAGGGCCTCCTCCTCTTCGGAGACCACCGGGATCGAGGAGATCAGCATCCGGGTGTAGGGGTGCTCGGGGTCGCGGAAGAGTTCGGCGGTTGGGCCTAGCTCCACCGCCTTGCCCCGGTACATCACCACCACCCGCCCGGCCACGTTGCGCACCACCGAGAGGTCGTGGGTGATGAAGATGTAGGTCAGCTTGAACTTGGCCTGCAACTCGACGAGCAGGGCCAGGACTTTTGCCTGTACGCTCACGTCGAGGGCGCTGGTTGGCTCGTCGAGCACCAGCAGCTTGGGCTCGACCGTGAGCGCCCTGGCGATCGCCACCCGCTGCCGCTGCCCGCCCGACAGGGCCGAGGGGAAGCGGTCGAGGTAATCGGCGCTCATCCCGACCACCTCGAGCAACTCCGCCGCCCTCTTGCGCTGCTCGACTGCCGAGCCGACGCGGTGGGTCTGGAGGGGCACCCGAATGCTCTGGAATATCGTTCGGCGCGGGTTGAGGGTGGTCATGGGGTTCTGCTGCACGTACTGAATCTGGCGGCGCAGCGCGAGCGAGCGGTTTGCGGTTAGCGGCTGGCCCGAGAACTTTAGCTCGCCGCCCGTCGCCCCTTCCGCCCCCAGGATCATGTTGGCCAGCGTGGTCTTGCCCGAACCCGACTCGCCCACCACGGCCAGAGTCTCGCCCGGGAAGACCTCGAGCGTCACCCCGTCGAGTGCCCGCACCAGGCCCGAGCGGGTGGGGTAGTGCTTGGAGAGCTGTCGCACTTCAAGCAGCGGCTCAGGCACGGCCGACCTCCCCGTAGAGCACGCAGGCCGCCTTATGCCCGCCGCCGAGGTCGCGCAAGGGCTGGGCCTGTGTGCAGGCCTCTCGAGCCTGGGCGCAGCGGGGATGAAACCGGCAGCCCGGGGGCGGCTTGGTGTAGTCGGGCACGAAGCCGTCTATGCCCAAAGGCAGCTGGCCGCCGCTCAGCTTGGGAACCGAGGCCATCAGGGCCTGGGTGTAGGGGTGCTTGGGGCTGCTAAAAATCTGCCGGGTAGAGCCCTCCTCCACCACGCTCCCCGCATACATCACGTAGACCCGATCTGCGAATTCGCGCACCACGCCCAGGTTGTGGGTGATGAGCAGCACCGCCGAGTTCAGCTCCTCGGTGAGCTTTCTCATCAGCCGCAGGGTCTGCTCCTGCACCGTCACGTCGAGTGCCGTGCCCGGCTCGTCGGCCAGCACCAGATCGGGCTGGTTGACCAGCGCCATCGCGATCAGGACGCGCTGATTCAGACCGCCTGAGAGCTGGAAGGGATACGCCCCCAGCACCCGCTCGGGGTCGGTGATGGCCACTTGTTTAAGGGCGTTTTTGGCCAACTCATAGACTTCTTGTTTGGCCCGGGCCTTGTCGCCCCGGCGAATCACCGCCGTCATCTGGTCGAGGATGGTAAACGTCGGGTTCAAGGAGGCCATGGGGTCTTGGAAGATCGGGCAGATGCGCCGCCCGCGCAGCTCGCGCAGTTTCGACGCGGGGCTTCGCAGCATGTCCAGGCCGTCGAACTCGACCGTGCCGTCGACCTGCGCGTTGTCCTGCTGTACCAGCCCCATGATCAGCCGCAGTGTGACCGATTTGCCGCAGCCCGACTCGCCCACCACCGCCACCCGCTCGCCCCGGCCCACCTCGAGGCTCACCCCGTTGAGCACGTGCGAGACCCCCTCGAACAGCCGGAAGCGCAGGTGCAGGTCGGATACGCGCAGCAGCGGCTTCACCCTACACCTCCACGTCCAGCAGGTCGCGCAGGCCGTCGCCCAGGAGGTTGAAGCCCAGCACGCAGAAAAGCACCGCCAGCCCCGGAAAGACCGAGATCCACCACTGGTCGGGCAGGTACTTGGCCCCGTCCGCCACCATCGTGCCCAGGTCGGGGGTAGGGGGCTGTACGCCCAGGCCCAGGAAGGAGAGGCTCGAGCCGATCAGGATCACGAAGCCCATGTCCAGGGTCATCTTGGTGAGGATGGAGGGCGCGCAGTTGGGCAGGATCTCGCGGAAGAGGATGTGGGCCTTGCTGGCCCCGATCACCTCCGCCGCCGTCACAAAGCCCTCGGTGCGCACCGAGCGGGTCAGGTTGTAGACCAGACGGGTGTACCAGGGCCACCACATCACCGTGACCGCCATCATGGCGTTGAAAAGGTTGGGCTGCAAGAAGCCCAGCACCGCGAGCGCCAGAACCAGCGGGGGAACCGCCAAAAACACGTCGGTGATGCGCATGATGACGGCCTCGAGCCGCCCCCCGAAGTAGCCCGCCAACAGCCCCAGTAAGACGCCTATGGGGACCGCCAGCAGCAGCACCACCACCCCCAGGGCCAGCGAAACGCGAAAGCCGAAGATGATCCGGGTCAGGATGTCACGCCCGATGGTGTCTGTGCCCAAGAGGTACTTGCCGGACGGGGCTTGGGAGGCCTCGCCGAAGTTGGTAAACGTCCCGACGTGGGCCGGATACGGCGAGACCAGCGGGGCGAAAACCGCCAGCAGCAGCACCAGTGCGATGATGGCCAGCCCGATCACCGAGAGCGGGTTGCGCGAGAAGCGGAACCAGGCCCTCGAGCGAAACACCTGCACCATCAACGGGCCTCCCGGCGGAAGCGGATGCGGGGGTTGATGTAGCCCACGATCAGGTCGACGAGGATGTTGATGAGCAGGAAGAAGGCAGCGATGATCAGGGTTGTGCCCACGATGGCGTTGAGGTCTTTGCGGAGGATGGCCTGCACCGCGTACCGCGCCATCCCCGGCCAGTTGAACACCGCCTCGACCAGGAAGGCTCCGCCCAGCATGGCGGCGAGGTCGAGGCCCAAGATGGTTAAGGTGGGAATCATCGCGGGCCGCAGGGCGTACTTGAAGGCGATGGTGGACTCTCGGATGCCGTAGGCCCGGGCCATCTCGATGTAGGGCTTGCCGTAGGTGTCGAGCATGTTGGCCCGTGTGAGCCGCGCCGCCTGCCCCAGGCCCGCCATCGCCAGCGCAAACGCGGGCAGCACCATATGATGCACGGCGTCCCGGAAGGTGGCCCACTGCCCGGCCAGCAGCGCGTCCACTGTCACCATGCCGGTCACCCGGGGCGGCGGCACAAAGGCATCGCCCAAGCGCCCCGCGACCGGGAACAGTATCACCCAGTAGGCCAGCAGCAGGATCAGGAAAATCGCCCACACGAAGCTGGGGGTCACCACGCCCAACAGGGAGAGCACTCGAGCCAGGTTGTCCGGCCAGCGGTTGCGGTAGTAGGCTGCCAGGATGCCCAGCGGCAGGCCCAGCAGCACCATAATCAGTCCGCCCGCCAGGACAAGCTCGAGGGTGGCGGGGAAGAACTCGGCAAGGTCGGTGGTGACCTCGCGCCGGGTGTACAGCGACATCCCCAGATCGCCCTGCGCCAACCGGCGGACAAACTCCACATACTGCAGCGGCAGAGGCCGATCTAAGTAAAGCTCTTCCCTCAGGTTCTCCACCTGCTCCTGCGAGGCCATTGGCCCCAGCGCGATGCGGGCGGGGTCGCCGGGGATGACTCGAGCCAGCACAAAAATCAGGATCGAGACACCGAACAGCACGCCTAAAGCGGCGAGCAACCGGCGGGCGAGGTAGGACAAAAAAGCGGTCATATTGGTTCGGACTCTTCAAACTCGAGGACTGTGTTGTTTGGTAAAGCCCACTCCAGCTCTGATTTACTGTTCTTCTCTTCAAACCCCAGCACTATCCAAAACTCTCCGGTTGATCGCCTATCAGCGAAATCCAGACTTTTGATCTCAAGCGCTCGGAGCTTACCGTCGGAAAACTTTAGCGGAACGGTCTTAAGTCCGACCCGAAGCGTGCCGGTCAAAACATCACCGAGTACCAGTGCTCCACCTCCGGTGATCTCTTGGATGCCCTGAACACGAAACGAAGCGACGATCACGGATTTTCGATCATTGACTGTGGCGCGACCTTCGGGCTTTGTAGGGCCAGTGCATGGAGTCGGGCTTGAGATGCTGCTCTATCCGTTATCCATCGTGCGCAGCATTTGGCCAACCGTAAGGGACCGACCCTACAAAAACCCAAAAACAGATCGTTGTTGAAGAAATCGGGTGGCTCGAGGGAGGAGGTCTGGAGCCACCCGCGACGGGGCTTACTCGATTTCCATCAGGCGGAAGAGCCAGTTGGCCCCGGTGGTCGAGACCGACTTGGACTCGTCCTCGAGGGTCGGGACCTTGATGTTGGCCTGCTTGGCGAAGACAGCCAGGTTGTCGTAGCCGAAGATGTCGGTCTGGAGGTCAACCAGGCGCCGTTGGATCTGCTTGTACATCTCCATGCGCTTGGCGTTGTCGGCGGTGGTGCGGGCCTCGTCGAGCATCTTGTCGATCTGGTCGTCCTTGAGCCAGCTCGACGACCAGAAGGTACCGGCGGCTTTGGAGGAGTACATCACGTAGAGCAGGCCGTCGGGGTCGGGGTAGGAGAGGCCGGTGAAGAGCGGGTAAAGGTTGGGGGTGGTTTCGGCCTTGGCAAAGCGCTCAGTCAGGCTGGCCCAGGGCACCTTGGTGATGTTGACCTTCACGCCCAGCTCGGCCATGTTCTGCTGGAACAGCAGGGCCATTTTTTCTTCCGAGGGCACTTCGGCCACCCAGGCCATATCGATCACGATGCTGCTGAGTTGGTTGGCGTACTTGGATCGGGCCAGCGCGGCCCTGGCGGCGGCCACGTCGCGCTTGGGGAAGGGGATCGAGCTGTCGTAGCTGGGGACGCCTGCGGGCAGGGGGCCTCGAGCGGGCTTGCCGCTGGAGATGGTGTCGGTGATTTTTAGGGTGCTACGGAGCGCCTCGTAGTCAAAGGCCAGCGCCATCGCCTTGCGGAAGTTCACGTCGTCGGTGGGGGCGCGCTGGGTGTTGAGTTTGAACATCAAGGAGCCCGAGCCGCCTTCGGTGATCAGGTTGATGCCCTGCTGACCGGCCAGGGCCTTGAAGACCTCCTGCGGGTGCCACTGGCTCGAGATGTCGTGCTCACGCCGCACCATCAGCGTGCGCATGGTGGCGGACTCAACCGAGTAGCGCTGGCGCACCACGTCGGGGGCTTTGGGGGCGAAGCCCAGGAAGTATTGGGGGAACTTTTGCAGCACCGTCAGTTCTTGAGGGTTGTGCGAGACCACCCGGTACGCGCCCGAGCCTGCGTCGTTGCTCGAGAGGAAGGCCTGACCGTAGTCGCCGTTGTTGCCGAAGCGTCCGTCGCGCTTGTTGCGAAGCACCAGGTCTTTGTTAACGATGGGTAGCCGCACCAGCGTGGAGAGGAAGGGGGCGTAGACGCCCGAGAGGTTAAAGCGCACCGTCGCCGAGTTCACCGCCTGTACCGAGGTGACCCATCCCGCGAACAGGAAGGCGAAGCCCTGATCCAGCGCCTTGACCCGCTCGAAGCTGAACACCACGTCGTCGGCCTGGACCAGCGTGCCGTCGTGGAATCGCACGTTGGGGCGCAGGTTGAAGGTGTAGGTGCGCCCGCCGTTGCTGGCCGTCCAGCGGGTGGCCAGGTGCGGCTTAACGCCCGTCTGGGGGTCGGGCATCACCAAGGTGTCGTAGATGTTGTAGGCCAGGATCGAGCCAGAGTAGTCGTTGCCCTTGTGGGGGTCGAGTTCGCCGGGGGCCGAGTTGTCCAGCCTCAGCACCCGCTGCTGGGCCAGCCCGAAGCCCGCCAACACGACCATGACTGCCATTAACCAAACTGCCGCTTTCTTCATAAACCCTCCTGCCTCGCCACCTTCTAGGATTTGCCGAACCAGAACCAGATCAGCTCAGTGTCTTGGGTTGCCCGGGCCCGGTGCTGCTCACCGGCCGGGATCCAGGCCACTTCTCCCGCCCCGACGACCGAGTGCTCGCCGGCGCACTCCACCTCGAGCGAGCCGCTCAGGATCACCGACAGCTCGTGCTGGGTGTGCGCCGAGTAGCCCTCGAGGGGCACCCACTCGCCCTTGCCCAGGCGAACGGTGCCCATCTGAAAGCCGGCCTGCTCCTCGGCGGGTAGCTCGAGCAGCGACAGGACCTGCTGCGGGGCGTTGGGGTACTTGAGCCTAAACACTTCCATAGGTCTCCTCACAGCAGCGGTATGGTGTTGACCGAGATCAGCCGGACTTCCTCGTCGCCCTCGTTGCGCCAGCCGTGGCGCAGCCCGGACTTGTAGTGGATGGTGTTTCCCGGCCCCAGGCGGTAAGTCTTTTTGCCCACCTGCACAGTGAGACGCCCCTGGAGGATGTAGAAGAACTCCTCGCCGTGGTGCTTGGAGATCTCCTTGCTGTCGTGGTGGGGCGGGATCACCACAAAGAGCGGCTCGAGCTGCCGATCCTTGGCGGTCGAGCCCAGGCGGGCATAGCGGATCTTGGAGCCGTCGATGCTGAAGAAGTGCAGGTCGTCGATGGAGCGCACCCGCTCGTCCTGGTCGTGGGTGTCGAGGAAATAGTTCATGCTCACGTCCAGTCCCTCGGCGATGCTCTTGAGCGAGGTGAGCGAGAGGCCCTTGCTGCCCCGCTCGACCTGCGACAAGAACGGCACCGAGAGCCCCGTCCGCTTGGAAAGCTCGGTGAGGGTTAAGCGGAGTTGCATCCGCCGCGCCATAATCAGCTCGGAAAGTTCCATATGCTACAGTTGCGGCGAACTATAGCAAAGATTATTTGCCAAGTCAATAAGTGTTTGCCTTACCCTGCGACGAGTCTCGATTACGAATAGCAGAGTTGGGCTAGATTGACCATGCGACGCCTGTTCTATAGGTTTTCTGGGTGTTTCTACGGCTAAGGCCGTGCCTTTACAACACGCACTAATACATTGCCTTGAGACTGATCAAGCCCTCGAGGCAGAGTTAGTTTATCTTGCCTTTCCTACCCTGTGCATATATGTAGACCCGTGTAGGATCCATGTCTAGGTGCACTTAAAGCTAGACACTTGTTTCCCTGGGGTTGCTCTTGCCAATGTTAGGGAAGTCAATTGCGTCTTCAAAAAGCAGTTGGCACACGTTTTTGTCTTAAGGGAGGAGTAATGCTTTAGCATGAGAACCCGAACTACACCAGTCAATAATCTGAGGTAACCTTGTTGACAACTTAAAGTGGTTAGCCCATTGCTCAAGGCGTTTGAGTTTTCGCACAACTTCTTCAATGGATTTTACATTCGGTGATAACATCTCACAACGAGCGCCTCGACTTCCATCAACTCTCTTCATGGCCCACCCTCTTCCAAATAACTTCTGTGTCAGAACAACATCATTTTCATAGTGAATGAAACGAATTAGTTCAAAGTCACAAGTAAATGGTCGCTCAGAGTAGATACCGCAGCGACCAGTAACAAGGTCTAGGTTTCTACAAAAGTGATTCATGTGGTCATTTTGCAAATCAGATAGCAAGTTGATCATTTTGCCGTTAAATTCGACACTTCTTTCTTTCATTGGATAAGGCAAGGAGTCGTCCGGAAGGTAGTCAAGACTAAACCGAGGGCAACAACCACCACATTGAATTGGACAGGTATAGTCACGAAATATCAATGGTGATACCTTTATCCGTTTGGGATGAAAACGCATCCCTTTATACTGAAAACTGGATGCAGTAACTCCAGCTAAATAGGTGGTTATGATCTTATCGATAGAATCACGAAATGGCATTTTTCTTCCTCACAGAGCTGTCTGGTGGGGGATAGTCATCCCATATTTTTGTAATGTGCTTTATAGAATCTCGGAGGCACTGAGTGTAGCCTCCGATAGGATGGCTTCTGAATTGTTGTCCATCAAAGTAATCACCAAAAGTTGCATCTAGTGTAAATCTGTTGCAGTCCATACTAAAAACAGAGAGTTGGTTCGCCAAGATTCTTTGTCTGTCTGGTCTTCCTCCAAGCAAATGAACCGGCCTATCAATGTACTTAGGATGAATTGTTGTGCCACCATATCGCGTTGGAACACTATATCCGATAAGGAAGTGCAAAGGAATAAGTGTGTCTATTTTACCGGCGAGTCGAGGATCTTTAGGAACGACAACAACATGTTCACAATACTTGCGAAGAGCCTCTGCTTCTTCAAGAGTTCGATCTAGCTCTCTAATGTCAACAACATCGCGAGCAACCGTAATGAAAGGTCTAGTTTTTGAGGCAGCATCTAAGTGTTTGGAGTAGCTGTAGTTTTTCCAGTCTATATCTAAAAATCCTAGTTTGGGAGCCGCACGAACATCCCTCAGATTGGTGTATCGTGCGCCAGGGAGCCAGCCAAACTCTTTGGCTATCTGCCATGCAATCCGATGTGAAACAAACTTATGAATAGCCATAGATTAAATAGGGTGTAACCCTTTTTGATTTGTAGATAGCATAATAGACTAACTGTCACTACATCAAGAGGAGTCTAGATTTTATGGAGCAGAATACCGAGTTTGGGAGTAAAGCAAGTCCTCCAGTAGTTAATTGGTCTCAACGACACGAGTTCATTCTGCATTATTACAATATGTCAATAGCTGATCTCACCCGTCATTTGGGAATTGGATGGCAGACCATTGCAACTGTTGCAGGATCTGTTGCTCTGCTTAGTTTTGGACAAAAGGGGGAACTCCCAATCCCCATCGCAGTTGCAGCTGCAATTTTTGTTGCATCATGGGGTGTGCTCAATGTGATGGACGCAAATTACTGGGCTGTCAGGGCAATTGCATTTCTCTCAAATGTAGAAGCGATTTACTTCGCGCACAATGAGCGACGTTTTTTCAATCCATATGCAGGCGAACACCCGCCACTAAAACTCCTAAACAGTTTGAAATATCAATTTTTCGCTGCATCTGGATTTGTCTTGATAGCGAATGTTTTTTACATCGATAGAGTTTGGAAGGCAGGAGGCAGTTCTCTAGCAGGGCTTTTAGAGAAACGAGCTTCTGAAGATACTTGGACCTTGATGTTCTGGTCTTTGCCCGTTCTTGCAACCTTATGGCTATTCTATAATGCTGTCGGGCTTCAAAGGCGAAGAGTCTCCAATTATCACGATTTTGTATCAAAGTCACCTGGCCCAGGGATGATCCTTGAATTCAACGAGAAGGGCGAATCAATGAAGAGGGGTTCTGCCGAAGACTTACAAGAGAAATTGCTTATTGCTTTGAGACGGGGCATGAAATTCTGGGATACTCTATTTATAACTACAAAGTTCGTGGTGGGATTTCTCCTCGTTTCGCTTATTTTTTGGATTGCCCTATAGCTGATTTGGGTTAGTGGTTTAAGCTTATAGGTTGAAGTACTTCGCGCCCGGGTGATGTACCACAATCGCGCTCGTGGATTGCTCGGGGTGGAGCTGGAACTCCTCGGACAGCTCGAGGCCGATGTCCTGCCAGCCCAGGATTTGCTGCAAGTAGCGCTGGTCCTCGAGCCTGGGACAGGCCGGATACCCAAAGCTATAACGGCTGCCCTGGTAGCCCTGTTGGAACAGCTCTTTCATCGTTGTTGCGTCGTCCTGGGCAATGCCGAGCTGCTGGCGGACGCGCTTGTGCCAGTACTCGGCCAGCCCCTCGGCCATCTCGACCGCGAAGCCGTGCCAGTAGAGGTAGTCCTGGTACAAATCCTGCTTGAACAGTTCGGCGGCGCGTTCAGAGGCACTGCGCCCCATCGTGACCACCTGCGCGCCTAGGACATCTCGAGCGCCATTTTCCCATGCGGCCCCGGGCATCCAGTCTTGCTCATTGCCAACCGGCTCGGCGTGGCGCGGGCGGAAGAAGTCGGAGATGCAGAGGTGGCGGTTCTGCTGCTGGCGCGGGAAGTTGAAGCGCAACAGCTCCGCGCCCGAGTCGGGCTCGAAGACGATCAGGTCGTTCTTGTCCGAGGCTACCGGCCAGTAGCCGTAGACCACGCCGGGGTTCAGCCAACCCTCGCCCATGGCCTGCAGGAGCAGGTCCTCGAACATTGGCTCGGGGAGGCGCTCGAGGTAGGCCTCGTACTCGGCCTGGTCCATGTCGCCCTTGCGGAAGCCCCACTGGCCCCGGAAGAGCGCGTTCTTGTTGACGTACCTCGAGATCACCCCCAGCTCCAGTTCGTTCGCCTGCACCACCCGCCTGCCCCAGAAGGGGGGCTGGGGAATGCGCGGGGCAGGGGAGACATTGGAGGGAATGTACTCCGAGCCCGCCTCGAGCTTCTCCATAAGAATCTCGTAGGCGGTCTTGTACTTGTGCCCGGACTGTTCGCGGCTGGTCAGCTTGGGCGGCGCGTGGCCGGCGATCTCCTCCATGAGCTGCAGGCCGTCAAAAGCATCCGAGGCGTAGTAGACCGAGCCCGAGTAGGCCTGGCGCAGGTCGTTCTCGACGTAGTGGCGGTTGAGGGCCGCGCCGCCCAGGATCACCGGCACCCGCAGGCCGCGCGCGCGCATGTGCTCGAGGTTCTCCTTCATCACCACGGTGCTCTTGACCAGCAGCCCGCTCATCCCGATGGCCGTGGGCCGGTGCTCCTCGGCGGCGCTCAGGATGTCCTCGATGGGCTGCTTGATGCCCAGGTTGACCACCTTGTAACCGTTGTTGGAGAGGATGATGTCTACCAGATTCTTGCCGATGTCGTGCACGTCGCCCTTGACGGTGGCGATGACCATGGTGCCCTTCTGAACCCCCTCGAGCCGCTCCATCTTGGGCTCGAGGTAGCGCACCGCCGCCTTCATGGTCTCGGCGGACTGGAGCACGAAGGGAAGCTGCATCTTGCCCGCCCCGAAGAGGTCGCCCACCACCTTCATGCCCTCGAGCAAAACCTGGTTAATCACCTCCACCGGCGAGTAGGTGTGCAGGGCGGCCTCGAGGTCGGCCTCGATCCCAACCTTGCGCCCCTCGATGATGCGCTTTTGCAGCCGCTCCTCGATGCTCAGGCCCGCCAGTGGGTCGGCGGCGCCGGACTTCTCGACCTTGTTCTTGGCGAAGTAGTCCACGAAGGCGAACAGCGGGTCGTAGGCGGTGGAGCCGTCGGGGTTGAACTCGCGGCGGTCGTAGATCAGGTCCAGCGCCAGCTTGTACTGCTCCTGGGGAATCTGGTTAATCGGGACGATCTTGCCCGCGTTTAGGATGGCCGCGGTCAGACCGGCCTTGATGCACTCGTCGAGGAAGACCGAGTTGAGCACCACTCGAGCCGCCGCCCCGATCCCAAAACTCACGTTCGATACGCCCAGAATGAAACCCACCTCGGGCAGCCTGGCCTGCACCTGGCGGATCCCCTCAATCGTCCACAGCGCCAGCTTGCGGGTGTCCTCGTCGCCCTGGGTGATGGGGAAGGTCAGCAGATCGAAGAGGATCGAGTCGCCGGAAATCCCATGGAGCTGGGTCAGCCGCTCGTACATCCGCAGCGCGATCTCGACCTTGCGCTCCACCGTCTTTGCCATCGACGCTTCCTTGTCCTCGTCGATGGTCAGGGCCACCAGCGCCGCGCCGTGCTCCTTGGCCAGACCGGCCACCTTGTCAAACTTTCCCAGGCCGTCCTCGAGGTTCACTGAGTTCAGGATGGCCCGGCCCCCCAGGTGCTCGAGGGCCTCTTGCATCACGTCGGTCTGCGTCGAGTCGACCATGATCGGGATCTGCACCGAGGTGGCAAAGCGCCGCATCACCTGCCGCATGTCGGCCCGCTCGTCGCGTCCCGTCCAGGCCACCGACACATCCAGCACATGCGCCCCCTCGGCCACCTGCTCCGCCGCCAGCGCGTCCATGCCGTCCAAGTCCCCCGCGAACAGCAGCTCCCGAAACTTCTTCGAGCCCGTGGCGTTGGTCCGTTCCCCCACGATCAGGATGCCGGTATCTTGCTTAAGCGGGGTGGACTGGTAGAGGCTGGCAACCTGGGAAGAGGGGAGAGGGAAGAGCGAAGAGCGAAGGCCAGTATGCGCTGGGCTCTGACGCTCCTCTTTCCCTGCGGCCTTCTCCCTCGGCTGCATCGCCGCAGCCAACTCCCGGATATGCTCCGGGCCTGTCCCGCAGCACCCGCCCACCACGTTCAGGCCGTACTCGGTGACGAATTTGGTCTGCCAGCGGGCCAGCTCGGCGGGAGTCAGGTCGAACACGGCCCGGCCACCCTCGTTGCGGGGCAGGCCAGCGTTGGGGAGGCAGGCGGTGAAGCGGGTGGTGTTCTGGCAGAAGTGGCGGATATGCGAGTCCATCAGGTCCGGGCCGGTGGCGCAGTTTAGGCCGATCACGTCCACCGGGAGCGACTCGAGCACCGTCAGCGCCGCACCGTCGTCCGTCCCCACCAGCATGGTTCCCGTAGCCTCGAAGGTCACCTGGACCTGCAGCGGGACCTCGCGCCCCAGGTCGGCCATGGCGGCCCTTCCGGCCAGCACCGCGCACCGCACCTGCAAGATGTCCTGGCAGGTCTCGATGATCAGCAGGTCAACCCCGCCCCGGATCAGGCCTCGAGCCGCCACCCTGTAGCTCTCGAACAGCTCGCCCCACCCGATCTGTCCCAGCGAAATCAGCTTCGTCCCTGGCCCCAGCGAGCCCGCGACAAAGCGCTGTTTGGCCTTATCAACAGGCCCCTGGGCGGGGGATTGCCCCTCCTCCGCTACCCCTACGGCGATCCTCGCCGCCTCATACGCCAAGTCCTCCGCCGCCCACTCGAGGTTGTACTCGCTCAGCACATGCGGGAAGCAGCCGAAGGTGTTGGTCTCCACCACGTCTGCGCCCGCCTCGAAGTAGGCCCGGTGGATGCTGGCGATCACGTCCGGGCGGGTGCGGTTGAGCATCTCGGGGCAGCCGTTGTACTGCGGCCCGCCCCAGTCCTCGTCGCTCAGGTCGTACTTGAAGATCTCGGTGCCCATCGCGCCGTCGTAGATCAGCACGCGCTCGGACACGGCTTGCAGGTATGGGAAGGCCCGCACCCTGGCCTCGCGCTGGTAGCCGGTGTGGGTCAGAACGTCAATGCCTTGTTCGGTGAAAAAGTCTCGAGAAACCGGGTAACTCACGCCCGACATTGTATGCCCAAAGGAAGGGCGGCAAACCGGCCTGACTCACTCGAGGGGGGGCTGGATGTGGGTGTGGTTGTACTGCTTCTGCGCCGCGTCCAGGCCCTGCAAGACCCATGCCCGCACCGCGTCCGCCGCCGTCTCGATCACCCTGTCCATCACCGGCACCAGCTCTGGCCGGAAGCCCGAGAGCACCCAGCCCGCCCCCTCCTCGGGGCTGGGCGGCTTGCCGATGCCGACGCGCAGGCGGTGGAAGTCGCGGTTCCCCAGGTGCTGCTCGATCGAGTTCAGCCCGTAGTTGCCGGCGTTGGAGCCCCCCGCCTTGAAGCGCAGCCGCCCGGCGGGCAGGTCCAACTCGTCATGGATGACCAGGATGCGCTCTGAGGGAATCTTATAAAACCGCACCAGCGGGCCAACGGCCTCGCCCGTACGGTTGTAAAAGGTCGACGGCTTCATCAGCCAGCCCGCCAGCTGTTCGCCGTCGGGCTTTTTTAGCGAGAACGGGGCGACAAACGAGTTCCCCTTCTGCCTAAAGTCCGAAGACAGCCTGTCCAGCACCCACCACCCCACGTTGTGCTTGGTGCGGGCGTACTCGAGGCCGGGGTTTCCCTGACCGACGATGAGGAACATAGTTCAGCTTCCAGGGTCGAGAGTCCAGAGCTAAGTCAAAGGGCCAAGGTGTCGGCCCTCGACCCTTGACCCTCGAACCTCGACAGTTTTGCTTACTTCTTCTCTTCCTCGGTCTTGCCCTTCTTGATGACCTCGACCTCAGTGGGGGCCGCGGCGGCAGAGGCCAGCTTCTCGGCGTCCTCGGGCGGCACGATGGCCACCACCACGTCCTTGGCGTTCATGGCCAGCTTGACGCCTTCGGGCAGGGTCAGTTCGTCCATGTGGATGCTGTCGCCGATCCGCAGGCCCGACACATCGACCTGGATGAACTCGGGCATGGCCTTGGGGTTGACCTTGAGCTGCACGTCGTTGTTGACCAGTTGCAGCACCCCGCCCTCGCGCACGCCCTGGGCGGTGCCGACCAGCTTGAAGGGGATGTACATGGTGATGGGCTCGTCGGTGACGGCGTAGAAGTCCACGTGCTCGGGGCGGCGCTTGCGCTTGTCGAGGTTGATCTGGCGCACCAGGGTGTCCACCGTCTTGCCGCCCTCCATCTCGAGGGTGATGATGTGGTGGATCGAGGCGGCCAGGTACACCTTATTGAACTCCTTGAGGTCCACCACCACCTTGGTGTTTTCGCTCTTGTTGTAGACCACGCCGGGCAGCTTGCCCGCGTCGCGCAGGGCCCCGACCTTCTCGCTCCCGCGCACTTCGGCTTTGACTCGGTATTCCATGACTCACCCTTCCTATGCGGGGTTTTTCCCCTTTGTGAGCCGCTTTCTGGCCGTTTAGGGCTCCGGGCGGCAAAACACAAGCCTTACGAGTGTACCACAACCCGGCAAAAACCGCCTAGTGCTGCGTCTGCCGGCGTTTTTGGGCAGCGCTCCGCCCTGGAGCCCTGTCGTTGGCGTGCTGGACGCACCTGGCTCGATAGGCCATCATCGGCTGTCGCGCTCTAGCCGGCTGGCGACCTGCCAGCTGCGGTCGTTACATCTCACCGACTTACGCCGGTTTCACCGTACAATGCGAAAACCACTTATGAGATTCAAGCGGCTGCTCCCCGTGCTGGTGCTGCTGACCTCGAGCCTTTCGCTGGCCAGCCCGGCCCAAGACCTGTTCAACGAGGTTATCCAGATCCTCTCCAACAACTATGGTGGTTTCTCGGCGGCCAGGCCCGCTCAGCTGCGCGACCAGTACCAGCCGCAGCTCGCCCAGGCCTGCGGCGCAGACGCCAACTGTCCCCGCGAGACCGCCGTCCCGGTGATCCGCGCCCTGATCTCCGGGCTTAACGACCGCCACACCCGCTACATGACCCCCGCCGAGTACAACGACTTCCAGGCCCGTATGCGCGGCACCACCTCCGAGCGCCCGCAGTTGGGGGTGATTCTCCAGACTGTGGACGGCCTCGACGGGCTGCTGATCGCCGAGGTCAGTTCTGGAAGCCCCGCCGAGGAGGCCGGGCTGCGCCGGGGCGACCGCATCCTGCTGATTGACGGCGACAGCCTGCCCGCCAACCCCGACGACCGGGTGCCCTTCCTGCGCGAGCGGATCGGCCAGGGCAGGCCCCTGACCCTGTCCGTGCAGCGGGTGCAGGAGCGCCTCGAGCTGCGGGTGTTGCCCCGCCAGATATCGCTGCAACAGCTCCCCAGCGTCAGCCTCCGCCCCGACGGGGTGGCGCTGCTGCGCATTCCCAGCTTCACCGGCTACCGCCAGGTGGGGCCGAGGGTGCACGAGCTGGTGCTCCAGGCCCAGCAGAGCGGGGCTAAGGCCATTGTCGTAGACCTGCGCAACAACGGCGGCGGTCTGCTGAGTGAGTGCCTGGTGGGGGCTGGGGCCTTCGTGGACGAGGTCTACCGCCGCCTGCGCCAGCCGGGCCAGTCCAGCGATCAGCTCTTCCGCTCCGGCACCTACTACACCGGCTTCGGCTCCTCTCTCAACGAGATCTTCACCCTCCCCTCCGCCGCCCGCTGGCGCGGCCCCACCATCGTGCTGGTCAACGACCGCACCGCCTCCTGCGCCGAGTACTTCGCCTTCGACCTTCAGGAGGGCGGCAAGTTCAAGGTGATCGGCTCTCCCACCGCCGGGGTGGGCAACACCGCCACCATCATCCTACGGCTGCGCGACGGCTCGGGCCTCCAAGTCACCACCAGCCAGGCCCAGCGCCGCGACGGCACCCCCTACCCCGACCAGGTTACGCCCGACATCGCCCTGGCCGACGACTGGCGGGCCCTGGCCGAGGGGCGCGATGTGATGCTGGATCGGGCGGTGGAGCTGGTGCTGAACAGCGCCGAACAGGGCGCGGCGGGGCGGTAACTCAGCGGGGCTGGTAGACCAGCCGGTAGCTGGCGGGTGCCCGCCTCGAGGCAGTGGTCTCGATCTCGGTGATGGCCCCGTTCTCCACGGCCTTGACGGTGCTGATGCGGAAGTTCCAGCCCGGCTCGAAGTCTGCGTTAAACATTACCTTGATCTTGGGGCTGGCGCAGTCAAACTGCCCCGAGAGCCGGGTTTTGCGGTCCGCATACACCCACTCGTCTACTAGCTGGTCGCCGACCTTTATTGCGGACGGGTTGAGGGCGTTTTGGCTGAACCAGAGCTGGACGAAGCCGTTGGCCATCCCTCCGGGGTCGGTGCTGACATCGAGGAAGGCCGGGATGACCCGCAAGACTGTGGTTTTCCAGTCAGCGGGGCTGGCCGTCACCGACCCCAAACACCCCGGCCCCGAGCCGAAGGTTGGGGTCGTACCCCCCGCACCCAGGCTGACCGTGCTGAGGTCGTAGGTCAGAACCCCGTCCGCGCTCACCCGACCCTGGGCGAACTCGCTTCCCCGGACAGAGTTGCTGGCGAACAGCACCACCCCGATCCGCCCGGTGGGCCAGTTCTGGATGGTCACACTGCCCTTATCGGCGGGGACGCCCGAGGCCTCGGGGGCCGGGGCGGGCGGGGCG
>JANRLD010000112.1:0-13303 GCA_033762915.1 Meiothermus sp.
GGCTGGCCACGCTGCTGGCGTAGCACAACAGCGCGTCGAACCACACATAGGTCACGTGCTTCTCGTCCCATGGTATCGGGATGCCCCAAGGGATGCGATCGACCGGCCTCGAGATAGACAGGTCCCCAATGGGTTCCTTCAGCATCTCGAGCACCTCGTTGCGGTATCCCACCGGCTGAATGAGGTCGGGGTTGTCCTGCAGGTACTGCACCAGCCAGGGGCGATACTTCTCCATCTTGAAGAAGTAGTTGGCCTCCTTGCGAAGGACGGGCGGGTCTGAGTCGCCCGGCAACACGCCGTTTACCAGCTCCTTCTCGGTCACGAAACGCTCTGAGCCCACCGAGTACAGCCCCTCGTACTCGGCATAATAGATGTCGCCACAGGCGTACACTTTTTGCAAAATTTCTTGCACATACTTTTTATGCCGTGCCGACGTGGAGCGAATGTAGTCGTCGTAGCGGATGTGCAGGCGCTGGTAGGCGGGCTGGAACAGCTTCTCGGATACGTAGTCTACAAAGGCCTGCGGCTCTTGCCCGGCGTTCTTCGCAGCCTTGGCAATCTTCTCGCCGTGCTCGTCGGTTCCGGTAATGAAGTTGGTCTCATAGCCATCGAGGCGATGGAACTGGGCCAGGAAGTTGGCCAGGATTTTCTCGTAGACGTGCCCGATGTGGGGGGCCGCGTTCGAGTAGTCAATCGCGGCGGTTTCGTAGAAGATTTTGCTCATGGTGGCTCCTCAAAAACGCTTTAGTGTACTGTTTTCGTGGCGTTAGGGTGTCTCGACCAAAAAGAAGATTCGCCCCCGCAGGGTCAAAAAAACAAGGGGCGCACCAAACATGCGCCCCGTCGTCAGCCAAACCCTAAGCTAACGTCGGGGGACCTCCATCATTCGGAAATGGCGACTCATGGAGGTTAGGGTAGCGCAATCAGGGCGTGCCGGTCAAGTTCGCGCTTTGCGCCGAAATACGCTTGGTTGTTTGGCCGACGCGTTCCCAAGCCGAGTGTCTCAAGAAACTCTCTCAAGAGAACACCCGTCTCGCGACTCAATAGAAAAAGTAGTTCAACCCACACTCCCGTACGAGATGGAGGCTGAATCGAACATCCGACCAGACCCTCGAGGTCCGCCGACCTCCCCGTTATAGGCGCAAGATTCCGCGCTCGAGGGCCACCGTTACCGCTGCCGTGCGGTCGTCAACGCCGAGCTTGGCGAAGGCATGTAGCAGGTGGGTTTTAACGGTAGCCTCGGAAATCTTTAGGCTGCGGGCGACCTCCTTGTTGGAGTAGCCCTTGGCGACCAGGCCCAGCACCTCGAGCTCCCTCATCGAAAGATTTTCCTCACCGGGGTTGCGCATCCGGCCCAACAGCCGGGCCGCGATGGGGGGAGCCAGCACCGACTCGCCCCTGGCGCATAGCCGCACCGCCCGAAACAGTTCCTCCCGGGGCACGTCCTTCATGAGGTATCCGGTGGCACCCGCCTCGATTGCCCGGACGATCTCGGAGTCGGTGTCGTAGGTGGTGAGTACCAGCACCTGCACCTTAGGAAACTTCCCGCGAATCTGCCGAATTGCGCTCACCCCGTCCATTTGGGGCATCCGCAAGTCCATCAAGACCACGTTGGGCAGAAGCTGCTCAACCATAGCCAGGGCCTCGGCTCCGTTGCCGGCCTCGCCGATCACCCTAAAGTCGGGCTCGGAGGAGAGCAGGCCCACCAGGCCCGCCCGCACCACGGGATGGTCGTCGACTACCAGAATAGTGAAGTTGTTCATAGAGATCGGCCTTTCGAAACCTCGAGGTTGTGGATACATAGGCGTGTTCGGCCTCCTAGGGACAAATGGGAAAGAGGTTCAGGTGCTTTTGTGTAGTTTAGTCGACCGGCTGCCGTTGTCGGGTCGGCTCTGCACGCTCAGGGGTAGTCCGACCGCCACTGTAGTACCTTGGCCGGGCTCGCTCTCGAGCGCGAAGCTGCCGCCCAGCGCTTCGATCCGCTCTCGCATGGAGCGCAAGCCAAAGCTACCAGAGCTGGGGGGCTGGAGCCCAAGTCCGTCATCCTGGATGTCCAGCAAGACCATGTCGTCGAGGTAGGACAGGGTCACGTTGACCTGCCTGGCCCGGGCATGTTTGCGCACGTTGGAGAGGGCCTCCTGGGTTATGCGCAGCAGCCCCACCTCGAGTTCGGGCGACAGCAAACTGGGGTCTCCGGTTAGGGTTAGGCTGGCCTTAACATGGTTCTCCTCCCCCCATCGTTTGAGGAAGCGCTCGAGGGCGCTGCCCAGCGAGCTGTTTTCGAGGATTTCCGGGCGCAGTGCCCAGACCATTCGCCGCGCCTCCGAGAGGCCGTCCCGGGCCACTGCCCTGGCCTGCTCGAGGTAACGCATGTGCGGCTGTTCGGCGCTCTGGGCGGCCTCTGCCGCCTCGAGCTGAACCACCACCGAGGCGAAGTCTTGGGCCAGGGTGTCGTGAATTTCGCGGGCAAGTCGCTGGCGCTCCTCCAGCACCCCGGCCTGGCGGGAGGCCTGCTCGAGTTCGCGCCGGGTGGTCTCGAGTTCCTCTCTGGCCCGCGTCTTGCGCACCAGCATCTCGAGGGTAAACAGGGCATACCCCGCGAACACGAAGGCGATGAACACGAAGAAACTCAATGCAAGATTGGGATACTCGACCGGTGTGGGCACCGTGCTAAAGGCGGCGGTTCCCAGCGGCCCCGGCGACGTCACGATTTCAAAGGTGATTTGCCAGGGCTCGCGGCTGGCCCACCAGCCAGAAAAGCCCACCAGACCCAGCACCAGCAGAAGCACCGCCCATAGCGGCAACCAATACCTCGCCACTACCGGGATCAGCCCGAGGGCAAGAAAGGGCAGATAGAAGAAGGTCACCGCGACCAGCACTCCCGCCCCGAAAGCCACAATCAGCACTAATTCCCAGGCCCGCCGCTGTCCAGGCCGGATCGCCAGTAGCACCGCCGCAAAAATCCCCAGCGCGATGCCGATGCGCCAGAAGGCCTCGTTGGGGTTTTGCAGCGGCATCTGAGGCGCGCTTTCGAAGGGTCGGGCGGGCACCAACAGCGTGAAGATCAACACGGTCAGTAGGTTGAGCGCGGTGAACAGCGCCACTACCCGGGCCATAGGGCGGCCAGCAAAGTACGTAGGGTACGGAATCCTCACCATTAAGATTCTAAGGCCTGTGGGTGAGAAGGGCGGAGGACCGGGTGAGCATGGGGTTGGGAGCGTTCTGAGTGTGGGGTGATCCGCTCGAGCCGAGCGCTTGCCGGATAGACTCGAGCTGTGAACCGCCTTAAGCCCGGCCCCGGTCAGGAATCGGTATGGGACTACCCCCGGCCCCCCAAGCTCGAGCCCACCCCTAAGCGCATACAGGTCAAACTGGGCGATCTGACCATCGCCGATAGTTCACGGGCCTACCGAGTCCTCGAAACCAGTCACCCCCCGGTCTACTACCTCCCCCAGACCGACATCCGCATGGAGTTGATGGAGCCTACTGCCCGACATTCGGTTTGTGAATGGAAGGGCGGGGCCTCCTACTGGTCGCTGCGGGCCGCGGGAAAAATCCTGGTGAACGTGGCCTGGGGCTACCTCGAGCCAACCCCGGCCTTCCGCCCCATCGCCGGGCATCTGGCGTTCTACCTCGACCCCCTCGAGGGTTTTGTGGACTCAGAACAGGCCGGGCCGCAACCGGGCCGCTTCTACGGCGGATGGATTACCCGGGACATCGTGGGGCCATTCAAAGGCGGGCCGGGGAGCATGGGGTGGTAGCTGGCAGTAAGCGACGGTCTGGAAGCTAATGTCGGGGTAAGTCTTCCGGTCAAGTTTCGCTTCAACTTGGCCGGTCCAGCCGTTTGGCTGCGAAAGTAGTCACCAGCCCTAGACGCTCACCCAAGCGGTGTTATAAACTTTGACTCGGTATAAAAAACTGACGGCTGATGGCCGAGGGCAGTTAGCCACCCGCTACCCGCCACCCGCCACCCGCCCGGGTTCTAACGTCTGGAGGCGACATGCGAATCAAGAAAATCGGTGTGGTGGGGTCGGGCACGATGGGCGGGGCGATTGCGGCGCTAAGCGCTTCAGCTGGGATTCCGGTGGTCATGCTGGACATCCCGGGCAAGGAAGACAAGCTCGAGTATGTCAAGAAGGGCCTAGAGCGCCAGCTTAAGAGCAAGCCCGCCAGTTTCATGGATAAGGGCCGGGCTTCGCTGATCGAAATCGGCACTACCGATGACCTCTCCAAGCTCAAGGACTGCGACTGGATCGTAGAAGTCATCATCGAGAAAGTCGAGCCGAAGCAAGAGCTGTTCGCACGGCTCGAGGCCGCCGCCCCCAACGCGGTTGTTTCGTCGAACACCTCGGGCATCCCCATGAAAACCTTGCTCGAGGGCCGCTCCGCCGGCTTCAAGCGCCGCTTCTTGGGCACCCACTTTTTCGCCCCGGTGCGCTATCTGCACCTGCTCGAGATCATCCCCACTCCCGATACCGACCCGGTCATCGTGGAGGCCATGCGCAAATTTGGCGAGCGAATACTGGGCAAGGGCACCGTGATCTGCAAGGATGCCCCGGGTTTCATTGCCAACCGCTTGGGCGTGTTCGGGATGGTGCAGGCCCAACGGCTGATGATGGAGGAGGGCCTGACCATCGACGAGGTGGACGCGCTGACTGGTCCATTGGTGGGCCGCCCCAAGAGCGCCACTTTCCGCACCGGCGACATCTCCGGCCTGGATGTGCTCAAGCTGGTCTCCACCGAACTCGCCCACACTACTGGCGAAGATTTCAAGATGCCCGACTGGGTGGAGGGCCTAATCGCCCAGAACAAGCTGGGCGACAAGACCGGTGGGGGCTTCTACCAGAAGGTGGGCAAGGACATCCTCACCTACGACTACTTGAGCGGAGAGTACAAGCCCCAGCAGAAGCTCCGCACCGACGAGATCGGGGCCATTAAGGATTTGCCCTTGAACGAGCGGCTGCGCCAGGTAGGCCAGCTGAGCGGCAAGTACGGCGCATTCGCCCGCAAGCACTTCTTGATTAATGCCCACTACGCCCTCGAGAAAGCCCAAGAGATCGCCTACGACATCGTGGCGGTGGACAAGGCCCTCGAGTGGGGTTTTGCCTGGGAGCAGGGCCCTTTCAAGAATATGGACGCGGTGGGGCTAGACGCGCTCAAAGCTGGGTTTAAAGATATGGGACTTAGCATCCCTGCGCTCTTGGAGAAGGCCGACGGCAGCTTTTACAAGGGCGACTCCTATCTTGGCTACGACGGTCAGTATCACCCCATCCACCACGACCCCGACCACCTCACGGCGGCGGGTGCACGGACAGGCGGGAAGGTGCTGCTTGAGTCCAAGGAATACGCCCTGCTGAACCTGGGCGACGGCGTGGCCCTGTTCGAGAACCGCGCCAAGATGGGGACGCTGGGCGAAGGCCCGGTTTCGGGTTTGCACAAAGCGTTGGACTGGGTGGAGGCCAACGGCTTCCACGGCATGGTGATTTCCCACGACGACCCCCGCACCTATTCGGCGGGCGCGAACCTGGCGCTGGTGTTGATGGCGGTGCAAGAGGGTGCTTGGGACGATATGCAACTGGCCACCCACCGTTTCCAGCAGACCTCAATGCGCCTGCGCCGTTCGCCCTTTCCCGTGGTTTCCGCGCCGTTCGGCCTGACCTTGGGCGGTGGTTGCGAGTTTAGCCTGCACAGCAGCGCGATTCAGGCCAGTGCCGAGCTCTACATGGGCTTGGTGGAAGCGGGCGTGGGGCTGTTGCCCGGTGGCGGCGGAACCAAGGAAATGCTTTTTAGGTTCACCAACGAAATTGCCGCCTACGGCCCCGAGGCCGACGTGTTCGAAGGGGTCAAACGGGCCTTCCAGATGATTATGCTGGCCCAGACCAGCACTAGTGCCCTCGAGGCCCGCAACATGGGCTTCCTGCGCCCTTCCGATGGCATCTCGATGAACCGTGACCGCCTGATTGGCGATGCCAAGCGCCGGGTGTTGTTCATGGCCCCTGACTTTGTACCCCAAACCCCGATGAAGATTCGCGCCCTTGGGGCCGAGGGCATTGGGAACCTGCGCTATGCGCTGTGGCAGTTCCAAGAGGCTAAGCAAGCCAGCGAGCACGATGCGGTGGTGGGCAACGCGGTCGCCTATGTGCTGTGCGGCGGGGACGGGCCTGCCAGGGAGGTCACCGAGCAGGACATCCTGGACTTGGAGCGCGAGGGCTTCCTCAAGCTGTTAGGAACAAAGAAAACCCAAGAGCGCATTGCCCACACATTGAAAACTGGGAAGCCGTTGAGGAACTAGATTATGCCAGAAGACCCCAAAGAAAAATCGGGACTAATTCTGGAGATTTACAGGGATGTTGGACAACCAAGCGCTCGCCAGATAGGTCAAAGTCTGGGAGGCGTGTTGGGAATGATTATGTTGCCATTGAAATTGATTGGTTACAAGGCTGACCAATGGGAAAGTCAATTTATTGAATCCCTTGAGAGAAAAACGGAAAGTATTCCGCTCGAGAAATTGATTCCCCCAAATCCAACAGTGACTGGCCCAATTCTTCAAGCACTTTCCTATACGGTTCACGAAGATGACCTAAGGGAAATGTTCACAAGTTTACTTGCAACTGCTATGAACTCTGATACTGCTTCAGATGCTCATCCAGCACTGGTTGATGTAATCAAACAAATGAACTCTGATGAAGCAAAGATAATGAATTTTCTTGCTTCATCTGGCATGGCCACTCAGCCAATTTGTGATTTACTGCTTGTTGGACAAGATGTGTTTAGCGAGGGAGTAACTAACAACACTTCAGCTTTGCCTGTTGGATACTCCTTGATTGAGAGAAATAAATCATTTATTGCTGAAGATGCCAGTTGTGAACACCCAAATTTGGGTGCATCCTACATTGATAACTTATGTAGATTGGGCCTATTGGAGATTAGAAATGCACGCTTTGGGAACGATGATAGGTATGACAGATTGCGGTCGTGGTCCAAGTCAATTGTGTTAGCTGACGACCCTCTATTTTTAGAAGGCAAGCGGGGTATCGAACTTAGTCGCAAGACAATCCAATTGACTGATTTTGGGCAGCTGTTTGTAAGGACTTGTATAAGTTTAAATGTTTAGTTGAGGCATCAGACACCTATATCGTAACGTTAGCTTCATCGAAGTGAGGGGGCCGATCATGGACGAACTCCTCGAGCTAGTCCGCGACAGTAATTACTACCCTTTTGAATCCGTCAGCAGCGTGATGGGTTATACGGGATCGCGGGCCGAACGGCTTTTGGAGCACATCCGCGATACCAAGCACATGTACTGGTCCATTATCGCCAAGAAACTCAAACTCCCCGCTCCACCCGAAAGCCTCGTGGCGCTGATGGCCTACGAACTCGAGCAGGCTGCAGCCTTAAGCCCGGAAGCCAGAGCAACCTTCGTGCGTTATGGCAAAAATATGACCGTAAGCACCCTGATTCGGCTGTGCTGCCGACATTCCGTTTGGCATGCTGGGCAAATTGCGCTTACTCGACAGGATTGAAGGACCCGTGGCATGAACCACTTCAGCGTCATTCAAATCATCAAAACCAGTTGGACCAAGGAGCACCGGGGTGGCGATTCGGCTTCGAAACGAAACACCGTTCCCGAGGCGTTGCAGATTCCGTTTCTGGGGCACCCAGGAGAAGGAAAGCTGCTCGAGCATCGTGCGGCCTTCAACGAGTGGGAAGGTTTTGTGAAACACGAGAAAACCGAGGTTTCACATCCGAAGAAACCGCTAACCCTGGAGGCCATCCGCGTCCAGTTGACTGAAAACGGGGCGGAGATAACCTACCGCTACGACGGCTACCGGGTTGGGGCACCAAGCCGCACCGACTATCCCCGAAGCTTCGTGGTAAAAGCGGGTGAATGGCTTCACATCAGGTACAACGGTAGATTCGCCTGGGAAGGAGCGTGGTCGTATCGGAAAGTCGTGATAAATGTGGCGCTGCTTGAAGAGGCCAATCCAAACATTTTCGTTGGCATGCCCACCAAAAGCTTCTCGGATATGGCCAATATTCAGTGAGGCTCAAATGAAGCGACACTTTGTGGCCCTGGGCGACAGCTTTACCGAGGGGATCGGGGACACCGTAGATGGCCTCGAGCTGCACTCGGCCCAAGACTGGATCGCGCTGTGGATGCAGACCGCCAACCCCGACATGAAATACACCAACCTGGCCGAGCGCGGCCAGCGGGCGGGGGAAGTACGCAGCCAGCAGATGGGACGGGCCCTAAAACTCGAGCCCGATCTGGTCAGCATCGTGACCGGGGCCAACGATTGCCTGCGGGGGCCGTTCAGTGCGGAAGGCCTCAAGGCCGAGATGGGCCTAATGTTCGGAGCCTTTGAGAGCACTGGGGCGCGGATTTTCACCTCCGTTTTGCCCGACTTCACCTCTAGGCTCGAGCTGCCTTCCTTGGTCGGGGAGCGGGTGAAGCGCAATCTCGAGACCGCCAACACCATCATTACTGAACTCGCCGAGCGCCACCGCGCCATCCTCTTCGATTTCCGGGCCTCGGGCCTCGAAGCTCGGGGCGAACTGTGGAGCGAGGACGGCGTTCACCCCAACGCCAGGGGGTACTTTGAGATCGCTCGAGCCGTGGCCCTGCTGATTCGAGCGAACGGGATTGAACTCGAGGCGCAACCGTGAACCCGGCTTTCTGCGTACCGAGTAGGTGGTTTTGGCAGGGCTAGGACCGTCGTAGATAACGCCTCGATAAACCGGGTATCCCGGACGAATTTGGTGGATCGAGACGGCGAAGTTTACGCCCTGTTAAATACGATACTCTTCGTTGGGCGCACTCACACGCAGAGATAGGTACAGTCCGGTTTGGGGCTGATCTTTCAAAGCGCTATGTTCAACCGCCCTCGCGGCGCAGTGCGCTGGTGGTTTTTCGCGTCGCGGTTGCGTTCCATGGATCCTCGGGCCAGGGGTGTTTGTTGTAGCGTCCGCGCATTTCCTTGCGAACCTCGGGATAGGTGTTTTGCCAGAAACTCCGCAGGTCTTGGGTGACCTGGATTGGGCGCTGGGCGGGGGATAGCAGGTGCAGCATGACTTTGGTTCGCCCGCCGTTTACCGTGGGGGTGTCGGCAAGTCCGAACAGCTCCTGTAGCTTGACCGCCAGAACCGGCGCGGAACCGTCGGGGGCATACTCGAGCCGTACCATCGAGCCACTGGGCACCTGGAGTCGTAGTGGGGCGAGTTCATCGAGTTGCCGAACAAGTTCCCAGGGCAGCAGGGCCGAGAGCATCGCGCCCAAGTCAAGCGTGGTGAAGTCTTGGCGACGGTTGACGCGGGTCAGATGCGGCCCCAACCAGTCCTCGAGGCTCTCGAGCAGCTGCATGTCCGTGACGTCGGGCCAACCCTCGCCACGCCACCTGCGCACAGACAACACCCGCGCTTGCCACTGCCTTAACCCTTCCGACCAAGTAAAGAGACCCAAACCCTCCGATCGAACTACGCGCAACAGGGTTCGCAGCCGAAGTTCTTCGGGCACCTGCCTGAGCGGCTCGGTGCGAAGGGCGATCTCGCCGATTCGAAACTCTCTCTGAGCCACCAATGTTCCGAGTTGCGGGTTCCACTCCACAACCTCGGCAGTCTTTCCGAATGGCTCAAGGTCGTCCGGATGAGCCGGGGCGGCCAACCAGACCCGGCCTTCGGCCTCGCCCGCGTCTAAGTGGGCCACGGCAAGCCAGGGCTGTCCTTGAAGGGGGTCGTACTCGTTCAGCCGGACCCCTCGCCCGCTCGAGAGTTTGTACTTTAGCCCCTGACCCTCGCGCAGACGCGCCACCCGGTCGGGATAGGCCAGCGCCAGCAAACGTCCGACCCGGAACGGGTCAGGCGGTGCGTTATCACACTCAACCCTTAGCCGCCGGCGCCACTCCGCTGCCAGACGCTCGCTCC
The DNA here is from genome assembly GCA_033762915.1 of Meiothermus sp. Taxonomy (GTDB): domain Bacteria; phylum Deinococcota; class Deinococci; order Deinococcales; family Thermaceae; genus Meiothermus. The sequence goes on from JANRLD010000112.1 coordinate 9,922, forward strand.
TGCTCAACACATTTCTGTCAGCCCCGTGTAGCAGGGTTTTATCCTCCTGCCAGCGGCGAAGCGCCTCAACCCGCAGGGTGAGGTCGGCACTCGAGTTCCGGGGCAGCGGGTCCCGCTCCTCGAGCAGTGCCGCAACGTCCGTCGCCAGCGCCTTCCAATCCGATGCCTCGCCAACGGTCTTTCTGCTCCGCTCTATAGAGGTAGGAGGCTGAAGTGTGGCTGGAGCCAGGGCTTGTGCCTCGATCAACAGGTGGGCGATGCGGGGGTGCGTGGGCAGCTCGAGCATGCGTCTGCCGCGCTCGGTTATTCGCCGCGGCGGCCGGCCCTCCCCCAACTCCACGGCCTCAAGTGACTCCAGCAGTTCGTAACCTTGCCTCACCGCTCCAACCGGCGGCGGGGTTACCCAGGCCATCTGGCCCACGTCTCTTACCCCCCACTGGGCCAGCTCGATCAGGGTCGGAGCGAGATCGGCCTCGAGGATTTCTGGCTTTCTTTGCGCGACCAACTGGCTCTGGGTCGCCTGGCTCCATAGGCGGTAGCAGACGCCAGGGCCGAGGCGTCCGGCGCGGCCTGAGCGCTGCTCGGCGGAGTCGGCGCTGACGCGTACGGTCTCGAGGCGGCTCAGCCCGGTGCGCGAGTCGAACCGGGGAATCCGCGACCAGCCTGAGTCCACCACCACCCGGATGCCCTCGATGGTCAGCGAGGTCTCGGCTATCGAAGTTGCGAGGACGACCTTGCGCCGGACGGGGTCGGGCACGATGGCGGCCTGTTGCTGTTCCAGAGGCAGCTCGCCGTACAGCGGGAGAATGTAGAGCCCGGGGTGGCGTGCCTCGAGCAGCTCCTGAACCCGGCTAATTTCACCGACGCCCGGAAGAAACACCAGGATGTCGCCCTGCTCCTCGGCCAAAGCCCTCGAGACCGCTCCGGCCACCAGAGCGGGCAGTGGGGTGTCGAGGTCTCGAGGGAGATATCGAACCTCTACGGGGTACTGCCGCCCGGTCGCGGTCACTACCGGAACCTCGCCGGCCGAGGCAGCCAGGGTCCCGCTCAGCCCTTCGCTGTCCAGCGTGGCCGACATCACCAGGAGCTTCAGATCTTCGCGCAGTGCCGACTGCACCTCCAGGCACAGCGCCAGGGCAAGGTCGGCATTAAGGCTGCGCTCGTGGAACTCATCGAAGATCACCAGCCCCACACCTTCAAGGCCCGGGTCGGACTGCAAGCGACGGGTCAAGATGCCCTCAGTGACGACCTCGAGGCGGGTCCGGCTGCTCACCCGGCTTTCGAAACGCACCCGATAGCCCACGGTCTGCCCCAGCTCCTCACCCAAAAGGCTAGCCATCCGCGCTGCCACTGTGCGTGCCGCCAGCCGCCGGGGTTCGAGCATTACCACCGACTGCCCCTCGAGCCAATTTTCGCCTAGCAGTTCGACTGGCAACACCGTAGACTTGCCGGCCCCTGGCGGCGCTTGAAGGATCACCACCCGATGTTGAGCCAGCTTTACGCGCAGTTCGGGCAGGGCTTCGAAGATGGGCAGCGGTTCAGACACCAAAGGGCATTGTACGGGTAGAGGGCATCGAAACATGAACCATCTGCTAAGGGGTTGGGTTCTAGGCTATGCTCTTTGCGCTCTAGCCGAACTACCTACCAAAGGCTAACCTCGAAGCCTGCACCACACATTAAACGCCCTAGCATTCCTCACGCCTTTGGAATTATTTGCGTCAGGTTGGCCAAACGTTTCTGCTAGGTCTCGAGCCGAGTTCCGCCCGCTAACGTTTACCCGATCTTTGCCACCCGTAGCGCCTCGAGCAAACCCGACCGATGCCCGAACGCCTCCAGCGCGATCTCCTGGCCGCAAATTGAGCCAACCACGTTCCCCGTGCCCGAGTACCCCCCGACGGCCCAGACGTTGGGGCGAACCTGGCCGCAAAAGGGCAGGTAGTCAGGCGTGTAGCCGACCGAGGCGGCCCAGCGGTGGGTGACGGGCGCGGCGATGCCCAGTTCGCGGAGCTTGGCCTCGAGCAGTCCTTGCACGGGCTCGGCGGGATGGTCTTCGGGGGTGTTTTCGCCCTCGCCGCCCCGGTCCCTGAAGCCGCCCATCGCGATGCGCCCGTCCGCCGTCTGCTGCCAGTATTCATAGCCCCAGCGGGAACTGACCGGGCGAGGAAAACGAAGCTCGGTTGGGGCAGTTGCGAGCATCTGAAGCCGCAGCGTGCGCACCTTTCCGCGAAGTTCAGGGAGCAAGTGATCGAGCTTCCCGTCTACCGCCACGACAACCTTAGGACACACAACCTTGCCGTTGGTCGTGGCCACGCCGTCTTCGAGCAGACCTACCACTGGAGAATTCTCAAACAAAACAGCTCCGCCCGCGCTGGCCAGCCGCGCCAGCGCTCGGCAGCGCTCCAGGGGATTGGTCTGACCCCCTCCCGGAAACAGCAGTCCGTTGCCTTCGGGTCCTGTGTAGCGTTCGACGGGGAAACCGTCGGCCTCGAGTGCTTCCCGCGTCCGGTCGCAGTCGGCCTCCTCGCCTTCTTCGCTGATGATCCGAACAATGCCGCTTAGGCTGACGGTTTCGGGGGCCTGTTCCTTCATAAAGGGTATACGCTCGAGGGTGGCCTGGTACCAAGCCCGCGCACCCTCGCGCCCGATCGCCGAGATAAGGTCGGGATACCCCTTTGCTAGCCCTGCACCCAGCAGCCCGCCGTTCCGCCCAGCCGCCCGCCCCGCCACGCTCCCTGCGTCGAGGCCAATCACGCGTTTGCCCTGGTTCAACAACTCGAGGATCGCCGCCAGCCCCGAGCCGCCCAGCCCGACCACACAGACCTCGGCTTCGAGGTTGCCCTCGAGGCTTGGATACCCTGCCCACTCGGCCTGCTGCCACACCGGAACGTTGTTGGTCATGGGGTCAGTTTAGCAGGGTAGGTGGCCAAAAGGACGGAGAGGAGGTAAGCACAGGGGCAAAGGCCAACACGCTTGAGACTTCTCCCGCGAGACGTCAATACCACGCCCATGCGTACAGAGTTCTTTTGTCGCCTCGGAGGCCAAGAAACGTCGGATCGCCTTTCCCACCCATAATCTTCCAAGGTGCGGAGTATGGCACTCAGTTCGGCATAAACCGCCATTCCAAGTGTTCGTGGCAACCGCTCTACAGCAAAAACCGGCCGCTTTGGCGCCGTAGTGAGTATGCGTGGGAACCGCTCTGAGCACCCACGACGCGGAGGTGGCAGACTGCTTGCTTGTCCCCCTTCAATTCCTTTGGTGGGTCCGATTCCCCGCCGCTTGCGGCGTTCATCTGTGTATAAGCTGATGCGGTGAGCCGCAGTGTCCGAAAGAGCCACAACGTCAGCGTGCTGCTATACCACTTGGTGTTTCCCGCGAAGTACCG
>JANRLD010000113.1:0-51715 GCA_033762915.1 Meiothermus sp.
TGTGTACAACACGCTGAGCAAGATGCGGGAGTAGCTCAGTTGTGTACAACACGCTGAGTAAATTGCGGGAGTAGCTCAGTTGGTAGAGCACAACCTTGCCAAGGTTGGGGTCGCGGGTTCGAGTCCCGTCTCCCGCTCCAAAGTTCACAACACCCCACCGAAGTGGGGTGTTTTTTTGTTGATGATTTATCCGATTCTTTCAATTGCGAATCGCTGCAGAATTTTCGCGCTAGGATGATTTGATAAGGATACCAACTTGTTTGCTAAAGCTATAGGAATTAAGGAGTTGTCGTACATATCACACCGCAGTTTCTCGAGATAAGAAAGCACGATATGTAAATTGGGGTATTGGTCTGCTGATGCGGGTTCTGGCTTGCCTGGAAAATGAGTAGAAGGTAGTGAGGCCACATATACTTGACTCTGAGTAGTTTTGAAGATTAGTTTTTTTCCATAGTAAGTTGTCCTTCCGTAGGGCTCCGCCTCATCGCCTCTGCCTGGGATGATGTACTTGTAAATGTAGTCATTATCAAGCAAAAGAACCATACCCTTGGGCAGTTTCTTGGCTACTTCATGGGCATGATCGACAAAAGCCCCGCTCTTTTCCAGACCAGCCATAAAGATATTGTGGTGCTTCAATAGGAAGGCCACCAATTCCCGCATGGGTTTGTGTAAGTTTGCAGTTTGCCCGAAGAAAGCCAGTGGCCCATCCTTGATGAAGAGAAACTTCTTCATCAGATCAGGCTTGGTCTTAAGCACTAGCCGTATCAAATGAGCTAAAACAAGCTGTTCAAGCGTTGTAGTGAGATAGCCAAGTATCCCGCCGGCACCGAGCTCATCGTCAATTGCTTCGTGCAGCCGCATTACGTCAGTTATATAGATATCTTTCCCGCAATTAGAGCAGATAAAAGTGTATTGGCGAGTTATTTGGGTGCGCTCGAGCAATAAGTTAGTGCCCTTTGGATCATCCTTACCACAGTAAGGACAAGAGGACAGCAGCCACGTTGGTTTGGCTTGACCGAATTCTTCAAAGATGAGCCAACGAAGAGTCTCAGCAAAGGTTTCCTGCTCGTCCGGCTGGTGACAGCAAAACTCGTACAGGGCACGACGAATTGAATGGGTAAGTGTCGCCTCCCCACCGTAAGCAATATTCTTGACAGGTATTGCCAATTTCAGTCGTTGAATGTTTCGGAGTTTTGAAATGTCGTCAGGGTCAATAAAGGGCTGGTGGTCAAGATTTTCCAAGTCTTTGACACTAAAAAACAGAGCTCCAAACTGAAAGAAAGCCATCGTAGCTGAGGGAAACTCTGCTTGAACGGTTACTTCCGTATATCCGCCATCTACGGCCACAATATGGGTGATAGGTGCTTCAGAGATTTCAAGGGGCACGTGTAGAGTTAATTTGTCAAGCTGGATCTCTTCAGCTCTTTTAGGTGTCTTGCATTGACCTAGAAACTTTTGCACGACAGGATCATTAATCACATAGCTGTGCGACGATTTGCTGGCTGCTTCATCGGGCCGCCGTCCAGTCTTGCTGCGATAAGCCATATCACACACCTTCCACTGTTGGCGTGGGGAAACGATCTATCTGGACAGGTACAACAAATGGATTCGAATATGTCTTCATTCGCACAAAACCCTTATCGCTTTGTGCACTGAACCGCACCAATCCTTCTACAAAGTCGCCGTAATCGTAGTATTTGCGAATCTCTCTAGTCTCATCTTCATTATTGAGGTGCGCAACAAACCAATTCTGGGTGTTTTTGAGGATATTTGAGCTAATCGAGCTTACTTCTTGTGTCGCGTAGATCATGCCCAGATTTAATTTGGCTCCTTCTTTTGCGATTCGGTTATAGATTTGACTGAGATCTTTATCATCTTTTTTGGGGAATAGATTATGAGCTTCCTCGAAGTAGAATTGAATGAAATTGTTGGGAGTATTGTTGATGAATCTACTCATCGCATGGGCAAAAATTTGCCTACAGATACGCTCGGAGTACAAACGTTGAATATCCGGATTTCCTTGTGACAAATCGACAATGACAATACCACCACCTTTCAAGTTTTCTATGATTTCTTCCTCAAACGGTTTTCCAGTTGTCTCCGTATGTTGTTCCTTCAAGCTACGAAGCTTGAGATAGCCGCTAACATCGGCACTTCCACTAGGTCTTCTTCTTCGAGACAAGAAAACTAGTATTGCCTTTAAGTCTTCATCCGCCCACTCATGACCGTTGTTAGCCTTATAGTCCTTTAGGAAAGGGAAAGTGTCGTAGTTCTGCCAGACTGTGTTGAACCATTCAGCTGCATCCCTCAAAGGGATTCCTTTGGAGGGATCAATACTACCGTCCTCTTTGAGAAGCTGATTGAGTTCTTTCTTGCCTTGAAACTTGATGATGGTTCCTTTAGGAACGGGTAGGCCGGCTTTGTACAGACAACATTGGTATGCCGCCACCTTTCGGTCATAGCGACTCTTAACAGAATGGTCAGTATCGTAGTCGCCAGGCTTCTCTAAATCAATGGATAAAAAAGATCGAATGTAGTCGCCTGTCTCTTCCGCTAGGTGTGATCGCACAAGCTCGAATCCAGAGTTTATCTCGGTATAGAAATTGACCTTCATAACCCTAAAACCATCTTTTTTTATGACGCTGTAGCGGGTTGTTGTATCCTCGAACAACTCATAGATAGCTGTGCCTTGGTCTTGCATATTCGGGTTTGCATACTCCCCATTGATATCAAAAATGATCTGCCCTGTTGGATACTTGGGCATACCATTCTTGGCAAAGGGCTCAAGAATCTCCTCGGCAAATAGTGCTCCAGGTGTACCCTCGCCCATTTGATCTAAATTGTAAGGGGCCTTTTCGCTTATTCGGACAGTAGCTTCGATAATCTTTTTTACTGTGTTAGATTTACCAGTTCGGGTCATGCCGAATAATGCTGTGCGTTTACCTAAAAAATCTTGAGGTCGGACATAAACGGGGACGTTGGTATCTTGTTCTTGGAAGCGACGGCTTGAACTATAGCGCACAGCCCCAATTTTTATATCGCTAGGCTTACCGCTAATGTTACCCTCACGAAAGTTGACAATTGCCTCCAACACTTCAGGATTGGGTTTGACAACGCTGTAGTGGTGAGCGCTATAAAAGTTCTCGACATCAGCTCCAAACTGATTGCTGGTTTTGCTGTCTTGATAAAACGTGCCAAGCACTCGGCACTCGAGACCCGAAAAACTGAACTCATAGCGTGTAAAGCTGTCCAGCTGGCTTTGCTGACCTGAGGTACGAAGATTATCCTTGTAGTAATCAATCATTGAGCTAATAACATCGTTGTCTGTCGGCAGCTTACAAGGTTTCAAAACACGCAAGAGAAGGGCTTCAGAAACGTCATCTTCGTTTTCGTAGTAGGCTAACAAAAACGAACCTTGTGGAATACCTTTCGCCTTGAGTTTCCAAGTATCAGCCACCAAGAGAAAAAGGCGATCGTAGTCAATGTAAAATGGGCGACCTACGAATAATCCTGTACTGAACTTGCCATTATCTTCTCGAGCAAATAAATCTACCGAGGCGAGCTTAGTAATCGTATCTGTAAAAAAGCCACTCACTTCGTACCTCCTACCTTGTTTAGCGCGGGGTCTTCCAAACGAATTTCTGATTGTCTCGCATAATCTTCTTTCAAATCAATACCTATCCAGTTACGCCCTAGTAACTGCGCTGTATAACCAGTTGTGTTACTTCCGGCAAACGGATCAAGAACTAAATCGCCAGGATCAGTCAATAGTTCAATGAAGAAGGCAGCTAAACCCATTTGCATTCGAGCTGGATGTGGCTTAATACCCAATTCACGACAGCGGCGCATGAAATAGCTATTGGAGTCGGTGTTGGATAGCCTTAAAACGTTTGGCAAACGAACTTCATCACCCTCAATGATTGGAGTTATCTCAAAAAAGTTGTGTGCGATGCTTCCACCGTGATCCTTAAGAAAACCTGTTTTGCTTATGTTATGTTCAGAAGGTCGGTTGCCTGAGTTATATGACTGTCGTTGTAGTAGCCTTTCCATGCTTTTGCTATAAGGTCGCAAGACCTTACTGTTATCAGCTTTAGGGAAATCCGACTTTGCCATCCACCAAACATGGGTATAACTATCTGTGAGGCGAATACGCTTGACTGTCACCCATTGTGCAGGAGAAGGCAACCGAGAGGGATTGTAGCAAACAAATTGTTGACAAAGACGCAAATCAGCCGTTGAGTGCTTAAGAAAACCAATCAACGACTCGAGATGCAGTAATGACTGTACGGGGCGATTCGGTTCCCAGGCATTCCCCATTTCAATAACTATTGAGCCATCTGGGGTGAGAATATCTGCAAACATCGGTGCGAGAGAAGTAAGCCATGACTTAAATTTATCCCCATTCATATTGCCATAGCTCTTCTTGTTGTTCAGGGGAAACGGAGGCGAGGTAAGGATTAGTTGTACTCTCCCCTTAAGTTTTGACTTTAAGGAAGTACTTAGAAGTGACTTTGAATCACCAAGAAAGTACTTTCCTGATGTTGTTTTGTGGTGTAGTTTCGCTGTCTTTTGCGGCTTTTCTTTGAGCACAAAACTATCATATTCTGCGAACGTTGAATTTCAGTTGAATGTATTTCTGGCGCATTCTATTCACTTAAACTCATTCCTCGAGCCTCCACTTTAAGAAGCTTTTGCTTGTCGCTCGAACGGATTCGCTGAATAGTCGGTTTAATGCGGCTGGTGGTGGATACGACAAATCCTTGAGCCAACCTCAACTTCATCACCCAGGGTCCACTGCCCCTCATCCCAACCCTTCTCCCAGGGGGAGAAGGGCTTTTGTAGGCTAGAACCCCTCTCCTTCTGGGAGAGGGGCTGGGGGTGAGGGGCCTTTGACTTCTATAATTTGGTCAATGAAGCAGCTTCCCGTGCTTCCGCCGCATTTGCTCGAGCTTTGTCGAGGTTTGCGTCGGGGGCAGACCCTTTCCGAAGAACGGCTTTGGAAACTATTGCGTGGGCGGCAACTCGGGGGCTTCAAGTTTCGCCGTCAACATGGGATACCCAACCCCGCGACCAATGGGGAATACGGCAATTTTATCTTGGATTTTTACTGCCACGAAAAGAAACTGGCAATCGAATTGGATGGCGGCGGCCATGCCGAACCTGAACAAATAGCCTACGACCAGGCCCGCACCCAAGCCTTGAAGTCTCTGGGGATTGCCGAGATTCGTTTCTGGAACAGCGAGGTCTCGGAGAACCTCGAGGGGGTGCTCGAGGCCATCTGGAGCAAACTGCACGAACTCGACGGGGCGTCGTGAGCCTCAACAACCGCTCGAATCTCCGCATTCGGCTCCCCGTCGCCGCTGTGCTCAAGGCCGAGCAGGCCAGCGGCAGGCTAACCGATGGGGGTGCTGGGCTGTCCTGACCACCCCCCAGCATGGCATCAAGGTGCGGCCTCAGGGCGGGCCGGTGGCCCGGGTCGGACGGATTCTGGAGTGACGTCCCTCTCCCCCACCGCCTTTCTCAGGGGCCTGGCTGCTATCGTTGGGTTGCAATGCGGCGCATTCCCCTAACCCCCTGGCTCGAGCACCTGCGCCAGCATCTGCCGCTGGCCCGCTCGGGCAACGACCCCGAAGGTGTGCATCAGGTGCGGGTGGCGGTACGGCGGCTGCGGGTCTGGCTCGAGCTGGGGGGTTACAAGACCCTCGAGCCCGATCTGGCCTGGTTGGTACGGGGGGCCGGTGGGGTGCGGGACCTGGAGGTGCTGCTGGGAAGCCCGGACCTGCCCAAGGCGTTTCGGGGCTGGGCCGAAGGGCGCCTCGAGGAGGCGCGAGGGCAGCTCGTGCCGATGCTGGACAGCGGGCGGCTGGAGGGCGTGTTGCAGGCCCTGGACAACCTGCCCGCGCTCGAACCCCAGGCGGCCACAAAACGGCTCGAGCGGTTCGCCCGGCGCGTCGGGCGCCGCAAGTCCGGCTGGGAGCGGGAGGGCAGCCTGGAAAGCCTGCACGCCCTGCGCCGGGCCTTGCGCGGTCTGCGCTACGCAAGGGAGTGGCTCGAGCTGGACACCGGGGCGGTGAAGGAATTGCAGGAGTGCTTCGGGCAGGTGGGGGATTACAGCTTCATCCTGGAACACCTGGACGCCTTCGAGGCCGACGGAGGGAGGGTTGGCGCGGCGTACCGGCGGCGTCTGGTGGGTCGGCTCGAGGACGCCTTGCAAGCGGCCCGTCGGGTGTGGGCCAAGACCCTCGGAACCTGACCCATTCGGGCCCCAGAGGGGCCTGCCCTCGGTTTTGTAACGCCAGCGGCCAAAACAAAAACTCAGGGGAAACCCGTCTGAGAAGCGGCAAACCGACTTTCTTGGGGCGAGAATGGGCCGAGGGCCGCGTGCTGATCAGTCACAGCCCAGTCGCTTTTGGTGTGCTACTGTGCAAAAAGGCGTACTCAGCCTGTAGTGCTTTGGTGTAGAGGACGAACCCATGTCTGTCATTGTTCCTGACCAAGTGAACCATCGTAGGCGGGTGCTTTATGCTGCGCTAAGCCAGATCGTCGGGGACAAGGCCCGAGTAGACACCATCTTCGAGCTCTGCGACCCCCTGGTGCGCGAGGAGCACTTCCTGGCCTCCCGCATTGCCGAGTATGTGATGCGCACCGGGCTGTTGGGGGCCGACGAGCGCATCCCCCTGACCCGCGCCCTGATGCAGCACATGAAGCTGAGCTACCAAGAGTTGCCCAAGTTCCCCAACGACCTGGTCCTGCAGACGGTGGGGGGCGTGATCAATCGAGAATTTGAGGCCGAGGCCCCCGCTGAATCGGTGGCGGCCATCAAGGCCGACATGGGCATTCGCCCCACCCTGGCCGACGAAGTCGCGGCGGGCAACGGCCCCGACCTGCGCGGCCTGCGGGCCGCCAAGCACGCCACCATTCTCGACGTAGACCCCATCTCGCTCAAGCGCATCGACGTCAAGCAGAACAACCCGCTCTTCCCCAACGCCCAGAAGCGCAAGCCCGAGACCGAGAAGCCCGGGGGCTTTTTCAACTTCAGCTTCTTCGGCCTCGACCTGGGCAAGCTGCTCCAGCGGCGGCCCAAGCATAAGGAGTACACCCCGGTGCGGGTAGCCCGCACCATCCACTCGATCTCCCCCAACGCCAAGGTCTTCCGCACGGTGGTTTCGGCGGTGGTAGAGGCCATCCAGGAGACCGCACCCCAGTTCGAGCGGATGATCCTGGACATCGCCAACCAGAGCGCCCACAAGAGCCTGGTCCAGCCGGTGCTGCAGCCCTGGGTAGACGCCGGGCTGGCCCCCCCGGCCCTGGCCGCCAACCTGAGCCTGCCGCAGATGCGCGGCATCATCAACATCCTCTACCTGTGCGCCTGCCAGATCGTAGGCCCCCTCGAGGCCGACCGCTTGGTCGCCGCCGCCATCAGCCAAGCCGAGGGCCTACCCGAGGCCGAAGAGTTCGACCCGCGCCAGTTGTTCTGAACCATTTAGAAAGGGGGCTCGAGCCAAACGCTCGAGTCCCCTTTTTTGTCCATCTACCGAGAGATGTACAATCTCTCGGTTCTACAAACAATCCTCAACCCTCGAGCACTTCCTCCTGCCAGACCCCCTCGGGCTGGGCGATGCCGCCCGCCTCGAGGACGCTTTGTAGGTTGCGGTAGACGTAGACCCAGACCGTGTACTGGTCGTGAACTTCCCAGCCGTGATCCTCCAAGTCCCCAGTGTAGGCGGTGGCGATGACCCGGAAGTACTCCCCGCCCTCGTCCTCGAGTTCGTCCAGCAAGACGCAGGCTTGGTCGAGGTCGCGGAACCACTGTATCTCGCCGAAGACCCGGCCCACACCGGGGACGATGGAAGGGTAGGCGTAGGGTCGCTGGGACTGGCGGGGCATGTCGAAGAGGTCGAAGCCCTCGAGCCAGCCGCCGACCGCCTTCACCCAACCCGCCCGTTGGGCGACGGGAAAGTTACGCCCGCCCTGTTTGAGGGTGCCGTAAACAAAGACCGCCACCGGTTCGTGCATAACTCTAACGTTACCTTCTCTTCTCAGAAATCGCTGATACAAACGACCAAAAGGCGCGTAATGCGGGCCACGGACACGGATGGCGCTTAGCAAAACCAAATGCCCTAGTGGGCTGGAGTTGAGCCCGGCAGGGCGGCTTTGCAAAGGCGGCGGAGGGCATAGACATATTCCGGCCCAGGGCTTTCGCAGGGTTGAAACCCGCCGTAAGCCACCGGCGCACCGCACATCAGTGCGGCAGTGGGTGGACGCGGTTGCGACCGGCCCGCTTGGCAGCATATAGCTCGGCGTCGGCGACGGCCAAGAGCTTCTCGTGGTGGGCCAGGTCGGGGTCGCCACAGAGGCCGAAGCTGACCGTGACCGTGAGGCCGGGGTGCAGGTCGGCCCAGGCATAGCCCTCGATCTGCTGACGGATGCGCTCGCAGGCAGTCCAGGCCCCCGCCGGGTCGGTCTGGGTGAGCACCAGGGCGAACTCCTCGCCGCCGTAGCGGGCCGCGAAGTCGGTGCCCCGGCAGCCCGCCGCGAGGATCACCGCCACCACCCGCAGCACGTCGTCGCCGACCGGGTGGGAGAAGCGGTCGTTGATCTGCTTGAAGTGATCTATATCCATCAGCGCCACCGTGAGCGGGTAGCGGTAGCGGCGGCTGGCAGCGAACTCGCGGGCCAAGTGCTCCTCGAGGTAGCGGCGGTTGTTGAGGCGGGTCAGGCTGTCCTGGCGGGCCAAGCGCTCGAGCTCGGCGCTGCGGCTGCGGAGCTCTTCCAGCAGGCGCGACTTGTCCACGTCGCTCTCGCGCAGCCGCTCGTTGGCCTGCTCGAGCTGCTCGATCACGGCGGCCAGCTCGAGGTTGCGCTGGTTGGCGTCCTCGGACTGCTGCCGGGCCTGCTCGAGGGCGAAGCTGGAGAGCAGCGAGGAGGTCTGGGCACTCTGCCGCTCCTGAAACTGGGTGCGCTCGAGTTCGACCGCGATCCTGAGGTGGCGCAGGGCCTCGGCGGGGTTGAAGGCCGACTCGTAGACCCTAGAGAGGGCCTGATGGGCTTCGAGCTTAAGCTGCCGCAGGCCCAGCCCCTCGGCGGCCCCCTGGGCCTGTTGCAGGGTCTCTACGGCCTCTGAGAGCTCGCCCAGCTGTTGGAGGGCCAGCCCCAGTTGCAGCAGCACCCGCCCCTCCCCCACCCGGCTACCGAGCTGCCGGTAGAGCTGGCGGCCCCGCCGCAGCCACTCCAGGGCCTGGGTGGGGTTACCCAGGATCACCTGGGTCTGCCCCAGCTGTTCCAAGGCCTTGGCCTGCAGGCCCTGCAAGCCGCGGGCCTGGGCCAGGTTGAGGGCCTCCTGCTGGCGGACCAGGGCCTGGTCGTGGCGGCCCAGGCGGCTGTAGGCGGTGCCCAGGTTGAGCAGCGCCCCCGCCTCGGCGCTGGCGTTGCCCCCCCGCTGGGCCAGCTCGAGGCTCTCCTCGTAGACCCGGATGGCCCCGCCGTACTCGCCCATCTCGAGGTAGAGCCGCCCCAGCAGGGTCAGGCCCTGCGACTGCTCGGCGTGGTCGGCCAACTCGCGTCGCAGGTTAAGGCCGCGCAGGGCGTACTTGGCGGCCTCGGGGTAGTTGCCGAAGGCCTCCTGGGCAGCGGCGATGCCCTCTACCAGGCTGGCCTCGAGCGAGCGCACCTGCATCCCGAAGCTGAGCGGGTCGTGGATCACCAGCGGCCCGGTCTTGATCTGGGCCAGGATGCCCAGGGCCGACTGGCGGTACTCGAGGGCCTGCGGCAGGTCGTTCTGGGCCTGGGCGATTTGGGCCAGCGCACCCAGGGCCTGGGCCTCCCCCAGGGCGTAGCTGGCCCCGCGGGAGAGCCGCAGCGCCCCGTTCATGATCTCCCTGGCCTGCTCCAGCTCGCCCAGGCGCAGGTGGCAGTCGCCCCAGTCCAGCCAGGCCACCGCCTTCTGGAGGGGCTCGAGCTGCGGCGAGAACTCCAACACCGCAGTCTGGGCCACCTCGCGGGCACGCAGCAGGTCGGTTTTACAGAGGGTCAGGTATAGGCGGTGCAGCACCCCCAGCCGCTGGGGGTGACTGGTGCTCTGGGATAGCTGGGTCTCGAGGTCGGCGACAACGGCATTCACGGTGAGGTGAATTCTAGCAAACAACCCTCACAATGTCCGGCCCGTAACGCCGGATTTAGGCATTACTTAATCAGCGAAGCCCGAATAGGGGTCCGGGGTCGGCGGAAAGGCCCCACTCCAGGCGAAACGCGGGCGTCCGAAGTTTGCCGTCCCTTTCCTGTGCGTTGGGGTTGGCCGCCTGCCGCTCGCTTTTCTCCGCTCCCATCCGTGAGCTTCCTTACACCTCGGCGTGGCGGTAGCGTTAGCCTACTCTTTGGAGAAGCCATGGCCTGGTTAATGTCGAAATCCATCCCGGACGCCCCGCAGAAAGCCCTCGAGACGTGGCTGGGCGGCCTGGCCGAGCGGCTGTCCGACGCCTCGGTGAACCGCAACCATTTGGTGCGCGACGAACTGTCGCGCATCGTGTATGCCCGGGCCTACGACGAGCTGGCCGAGATTTCCCCCCTGAACGCCCTGGCCCTCGACCCCGAGAACGCCACCCTCGAGGCCGAGCACTACACCGCCACCGACCCCGCCAGGTTCGCCCAGGTTAAGCCGCTGCTGTGGTTCTGGAAGACCCTCGACCTGACCGCGCTGGGGCAGTCGGTACACTCGGGGGTGGCGGTTCGGCGGGCGCTGGCCCCGTTCATCTTCAAGCGGGTGGGCCGCAACCCCAAGTTCTTCCAGAACGTCGAGTTTAGCGTGGGGTACAACCTCGAGGTCGGCGACGACGTGGTGGTTCACCGCCACTGCCTGCTCGACGACATCGGCGGGCTGGTGATCGGCGACCGGGCCTCGGTCTCGGACTACGTGGACATCTACTCCCACACCCACCACGTGATGGCCTCACCCGACGTGACCCTTAAGCAGACCCTAATCGGTGCGGACGTGCGCATCACCACCCGCAGCACCGTGCTGGCCGGAGTGGTGGTGGGCGACGACGCCATGATCGGCACCGGGGCCCTGGTCACCAAGGACGTCCCGCCCCACGCCATCGCGATGGGCCGCCCGGCCAAGGTCATCAAGTGCAAGCTGCGCGACAACTGGCCCAAGCCCTACTTCTCCGAGACCTACGTCCGCCTCCCCGACCGCAAGGCCAACCCCGACTACCCCGTCCACATCCCCCCGGCGTACGGGACGTGCGGGCCAGAGGAGTTGGAGCGGAAGAAGGTGAAGTAGGCGGGGCAGGCAAGGTCAGAGGCGAGAGAGGGTACCGGGGAAGGAGCAAAGAGAACCCAACGGCATGAAACCAGCGGTCTTGCCTTCCTCTTTCCTCTCCTGTTCCCCGCCCCGTAACCCCCGCCCTACTCTCCACTAACCGTTGTGTGCCATCCTGACCGTATGGCACGATGGCTAATGCTGGGGTGTTTCGGATTTCTGGTGGCGCTGGGGATCGCGGGGTGGGCAGCGTGGACGTTCATCGTGCGGCCCGCGCAGTCGCTGGTGAATCAGTTCCAGCAGGTGATCACGCTGGATCGCACGGTGCAAAACCAGCAGCCCTACGCCGCACCCGCCAGCCGGCAGCTCACCCAGGCCCAGGTGCAGCGCTTCGTGCAGGTGCAGCGGAGCGTTAAGCGGCAGCTGGGTGAGCGCTTCAAGCGGATCGAGGCCCGGCTGAACCAGCTGGCCAACCAGCAGGTCGGGCAGCTCAGCCTCGACTACCGCACCGCGCTAGACCTGTTCACCGACTCCGGCACCCTGGTCGTGGACGCCAAGCGGATCCAGGTGGAGGCGGTCAACCGCGGACGCTTCTCGGCGGAGGAGTACGCCTGGGTGCGCGGCCAGGTCTACGCCGCGCTGGGCTACGGCGTCCCGAGCCTCAACCCCCAGGAGATTCTGCGCCAGATCGCGGGCCGCGACTTCAACACCACCGTCACCCTGCCCAAGCCCGACGCGCCCGCTGCCAACGTACGCTTGGTCGAGCCGTTCAGGAACGAGTTGGTTAGCTACTACCCGTTTACGTGGTTCGGTCTGTAGGGTAAAGGCGGGAGAGCGGGAGAGGCCACCCCGGAAGGCCTGCGGGCCGTTGGGCCCGTGCCGCTTCCGTCGCTTAGGTTGTGTGGCCGGGTTGGTTTCGATAACCTCAGCCAACCCCTTTAGGGTCATCCGATCGCCGGCATGGCCTTAAGGGTTCGGCGGTCAGCAACGTCAACGGCGACCCCCGGACGCTGCGGAGTCGCCTGCTCTTTTCCCAGTTGGGCCGCGCCTTTCGGCCCCTGCAATGGCGGGCACGGCGTAGCGGGGCGCTGAGAAATGGGCGCCCGGCAATACCGGGGGTCTTCTTTTTGTTGCCTTTACCTGCCCCTCGCCGCCCTCACCGCACCACCCCCACCATCGGTCCGAGTGCGAAGAGGCGGTGGTGGGTGTTGCTCGAGGGGTCGTACAAAGACGAGATCGAGCCATCGAGGTAGAGTGCGTCGCGGGCCCGCAGGGCGTCGCGGAAGAAGCGGGCGAAGTCGTAGAAGTTGACCGCGTTTTCCGAGATCACGAAGACGGCGGTGTGGGCGTTCACCATGCCCACGCCGTTGCGGATTTTTAGCGAGTCGCTCCGGGGGTTAAAGCGGGGGTGGATACGCCCGCCGATCACCAGCATGGGGCCGGACTGGGTGGCGTACTGGGCGGCGGGGCGCAGGCGGGCGAACGCGCCCGACTCCATCACCCCGCCGCTGCTGCCGGCCCAGTAGAAGACCCCGTTGGGCTTCAGGTGGAAGTTGCCGGGGCCGCCCCCGAGCACCAGGCGGCGCAGGGTCTGGCCGCGCTCGAGGTACAGCCCCACCGGGCGCAGGTCGTCGTGGAACATCCCGGCGTTCATGGCGAAGAGCAGGCGCTGTCCCCCGGCCTGAAGGTCCTCGGCGACCTGCTTGAAGGAGCCGTAGGGCTGGCCTCGAGCGTCCTTCCAGAACAGGCGGAGCCGGCTGGTTCGCAGGTCCACCGTGCAAACCGTGTAGCGGTTGAGCGCCGCAGCAGGGCCAGCAGCGTGGGTTTGAACTTTACAGGTCTGGGCAAAGGCCGAACCGGCCAGCACGAGCAAGCCCAACAAGAGGCGGCGCATTGCACCGATTGTAGAGGGTCGGCCCCGCGACCTGCGACCCCCGACCCTCTGCCCTCAGCGCGCCGGCCGCGCGACCCAGGCCCCAGCGAACAGCAGCGCGGCCCCCAGCACAAATAACCACCCCAGCGGCTCGCCCAGCAGCGCCCAGCCCAGCAGAGCACCCACCGCCGGCTGGGCGAAGAAGGCCAGCCCGCTCAGCACCGAGCCCGCTTGCGCCACCGAGTACACCCACAGCGCGAAGGCCACGGCGGTGGAGACGACACCCAGGTACAACACCCCCAGCACCGTCCCCAGGCCGATCTCCCCCACCGGCTGGCGGGCCAGCTCGCCCGGCACCAAGGCCAGCAGCACCACCCCGCCCACCAAGCTGGCCCAGGCCGTGAGCAAAGCCGGGTCATAGCGGCGCACCCCTTGCCCCCCGATCAGGCCCAAGACACCCCAGGTGACGGCGGCCAATAGCAGCCACAGGATGCCCGCCAGGCTGGCACCGCCGCTGCCGGAGAGCACCCAGACCCCCAGCATCGCCACCCCAAGCCCGGCCCAAGCCGTGAGGGGCACCCTCTCGAGGCCCAGCAGCGCCGCCAGCGCCACCGTGACCAGCGGCGCAGCGGTGGTGATGAGTGAGCCCAGGGCCGCGCCCGCCAGGTCGGTGCCGATAAACTGGGCGCTGATGGAGAGCGCGTAGCCCACCAAACCCATCGCCAGCACAGTTCCCCAGGCTGCCCTGGGCAGCCGCCAGTCCCGCCCCAGCAAGGCCAGGTAGACCAAAATCGCCACGAAGGCGATGAACATACGCACCGAGACCAGCGTGAGCGGCGGGATGACCTCCAAAACCACCTTGGAGATCACGTACATCCCGCCCCAGATGGCCGAGGCAACGATTCCGGCGACAACACCTTTCTGCACCGTGGTCATAAAAGCCGGAACACTCTACAACACACCGACCCGCTCGAGGCCACCGGTATAATCGCGGTCATGATCTCCGGAGCGGACCTCGAGCTGCTGCGGCAGGCCGAGCAGGTCGCTGCCGTGCTGGAGGGCGAGCGCCACACCGTCGCCGCCGCGGTCCGCGACCACCGGGGGCGGGTGTATACCGGCGTGAACCTCTACCACTTCACCGGCGGCCCCTGCGCCGAGCCGGTCGCACTGGCGGTAGCGGCAGCCAACAACGCAGGAACACTCGAGCTGATTGTGGCCGTGGGGAACCGGGGCCGCGGGGTGCTGGCCCCCTGCGGGCGCTGCCGACAGATCCTCTTCGACTACTTCCCCGATATCGAGGTGCTGGTGCAGGGCAACGGCGAGGTCAGGCGGGTCGGCATCCGCGAGCTGCTGCCCTACACCTACGACTGGGGCGCTCAGCAGCACTAAGCGTCTGCACAATGAAAAAAGGCGGGCAACCCCGCCTTTGGCTCTCCATGTTCGACCCTCGTCTGCTCAACGCAGTCCGAAGAGTACTTCTTCCAGCCCTGCTGAGTCCAGAATCTCCACGAAGCCCGAGCCGACCTTGACCAGTTCCTCCTCGCGCAGGGCGTGGAGTACGCGGGTCACCGTCTCACGGCTGGTGCCGGAGAGCTGGGCCAGTTCCTGATGGGTGAGCTTCATCTTGATGCCGTCACCGTAGCGCTGCTTGCGGAGCTTGGTCAGGGCGTAGGCTACACGGCCACGGGCCTCCTCGAAGCTGAGGACCTCGAGCTCGAGGTCGGCCTCGCGCAGGCGACGGGCCAGAATTGTGGCCAGATTGTGCAGGATTTCCGGCCACTTGCGCACCAGGCTCCAGTAGGCGTCCTGGTAGAGCACCAGCAGCGTCGAGTCCACGGTGGTCTCAGCGGAGGCGCTGCGGGGCTGGTCGTCGAGGAGGCTCATCTCGCCGAAAACCTCGCCCTGGCCCAGGTAGGCAAACATGCGCTCGCGCCCGTCGAGGTAGGTGCGGTAGATGCGCACCTGGCCGCTCTGCACAACATAGAGGGCGGCCCCCATGTCGCCTGCCTCGAAGATCTGCTTGCCTGCGGGATAGGTGCGGGTGACGAAGGACTCCTTCGCCACCTCGAGGGCCTGCGGTGGCACACTCTGGAATAGCGGAGTCTTGGTCAAAACCTGAATGTCGGCGAGCATCAGTTACACTCTAAGTCACGGCATGTCTACCTGTAAATACGCTAACGCTACCATTCCAGACTATGGAGCCGCTTTTGAACGCCCCTGATACGGCTTCTGCGGTGCTCGAGGTGCGGGGGCTGGGCTTCGGGTACGGCGAGGTGGAGCTGTTCCAAGATCTGAGTTTTAGCCTCCGGCAGGGCGAGGTACGGGTCTTTCTGGGGCCGTCGGGCAGCGGCAAGACCACCCTACTGCACCTGCTGGCCGGGCTGCTGGCCCTGCAAAAAGGCGAGGTCTACTGGTCGGGCCGCCCCATCCGCGGCCTGGGCGAGGAGACCCTGGCGCGCGCGCGCCTGACCTACACTGGGCTGGTCTTCCAGCACCACTACCTGCAGGCCGAGCTGACCGCCCTCGAGAACGTCCTGGTGCCCGGCTACCTGGCCGACAAGGTGGACAGCGACTGGGGCCGGGAGTTGCTCGAGCAGGTGGGCCTGTCGGGGCGCGCCCATCTGCTCCCCAAGGCCCTGTCGGGCGGCGAGCGGCAGCGGGTTGCGGTGGCGAGGGCGCTCTACAACCGACCCAAGCTCTTGATCGCCGACGAGCCCACCGGCAGCCTCGACCGCCGCAACGCTGAAAAGGTGATGGGGCTGATGCTCGGGGCAGCCGCCGCCCTGGGAACCGCCGCCATCGTCGCCACGCACGACGAACACCTGGTAGCAGGGCTACCCGAACTGCGCCTGGGTTGAGCGCTGCCCGGTAAAATCCGGTCTCGCCCTGAGGGAGCGCAGGGTACTTGTGCCGGGTCGGGGTGGGGGAAACCTGAAGCGACCAGACCGCCCATGAGTCTGTGAGTCTGTAAGTTCGCCGTTGCGCTTTGGGGGCGGCAGGCCAGTCTTGGCCGCTTTTGGCCCGCAGCTTCCCGCTCCCCGCCTCGCGCCTTTCCCGTAAACTGTCGTGTGCGAATCGGGATACTGGGCGGGGGGCAACTGGGGCGGATGATGGGGCTGGCGGGCCTCGAGATGGGCCTCGAGTTCCACTTCTACGACACGGCGGCGGACGCGGTAGCAGGGCAGGTCGCACCCCTGACAGTGGGGGCCTACAACGACTGGGAGAAGCTGCAGGCCTTTGCTGCAGGCTGCAGACTGGTCACCTACGAGTTCGAGAACGTGCCCTTGGAGACGGCGCAGTTTTTGCGGCAGCAGGGAGCCGAGGTTTTCCCGCCCCCGCTGGCCCTCGAGGTGGCCCAGGATCGGGTGGTGGAGAAGACCTTCTTGCAGGGCCTGGGGATCCCGGTGCCGCTGTTCCATGCGGTGCTGACCAAGAACGACCTGCTCGAGGGCCTCGAGCGCACCGGCTACCCTGCCGTGCTCAAGACCCGCAGGCTGGGCTACGATGGCAAGGGGCAAGCGCTGATCGGCGGCCCCGGCGAGACCGAGCGCGCCTGGGAGGAGTTGGGCGGGCAGCCTTTGATCCTCGAGGCCTTCGTCGCTTTCGAGCGCGAGGTCTCGCTGATCGCGGCGCGGGGCCGGGGCGGGCAGACCGCCTTCTACCCGCTCACCGAAAACTGGCACCGCGGCGGCATACTGCGACAGTCGGAAGCCCGGCCGGTGGGCCTCGAGGGACTCTTCGCCGAGGCCTGCGGATACGCAACCCGGCTGCTGGAGCGGCTGGAGTACGTGGGCGTTTTGGCGATCGAGTTCTTTGTGGTCGGCGGCGCCGGGTCGCCGGCGGGGACCCGGCTGGTCGCCAACGAGATCGCCCCTAGGGTGCACAACTCCGGCCACTGGACGCAGAACGGGGCCGGCACCAGCCAGTTCGAGAACCATCTGCGGGCCGTTCTGGGCTGGCCGCTGGGTTCGACCGGCGCGCGCGGACAAGCCGCCATGCTCAACCTGATCGGGGTTCAGCCCAGCCCGACACAGGTCTTGCAGATCGAGGGCGCCCACCATCACTGGTACGGCAAGGCGGTACGGGCGGGGCGCAAGGTGGGGCACGTCAACATAACGGCGGACTCGCCCCAGCAGTTGCAGGAGCGGGTTGGGCGGGTGAAGGCGCTTCTGGAGAGCTTGGCGTAAAAAACTCTCCCCTGGGCGGAGGTTGGGTTAGGGCTCGCCCCGTTCTTGCCGAAACCGCTCCAGCCAGGCCATAACCGCCTCGAGGGTGTCACCCTCCACCTCCTCCCCCGACTGAATGTGTTGAACCTGGTAACGAACCCCGCCCTTACGCTGGGTTCGAAGGCGGATCAGGAAACTGGTCGGTTGATTGGGCGGACGCCGGTCTTTGTCCATAGGCCCCTCTCCTGAGTGGTCATGATGCCAAGGCTCACTTACTCACCACTTATCGGCTCTTATCGGCGGCACGGTGCGGGAAGGGCGGGCCGCAGCTTACAGCGGGTTTCGGTTCAGGCTCTACAAAAACCTTGGGGCTGAAGTTTGTTCCCCGCCGCTCTTTCGGGGTACGGTGTTGCGGGAATCAGGTTGCGAAACGACCTAAGGGTCTGCGCGGCTGAAGGGCGGGATGCCGCCCCGAAACGTCTGCAGGGAATTGCCCCGGTGCGCCCGGGCAGTTGCCATTCCTGCCCGACCCGCAGGCCCAATCCGGCACTTACGGGGGTCTCACGCCGAGGGCCACAAGCTGTATCCTTTTTTTGGTCACTTTCGAAAATCGTGGCGCGATGAGCCGAGCCCCAGCCAACGTCCTGTGTCGAAGCACTGTAATCTCTATGCCCTCACAAACCCTCCGCATCCAGCTGTTCGGCTCCTTCCAGACCTCGGTGGAGACGGTGTCGCTGGGCGCCGAAGGCTGGCGCCGCAGGAAGGCCAGCGACGTGGTTAAGCTGCTGGCGCTCCAGCCCCAGGGTCGGCTGCACCGCGAGCAGGTCTTGGAGGCCTTGTGGCCCGACCTCGAGGAGAAGGCGGCCATGAACAACCTGCACCAGAACCTGCACCACGCCCGCCGCCTGCTCGAGCCCGAGCTCGACCGGGGAGCCAGGCCGCGCTTTCTGGTGTTCGAGCACGACACGGTGGTGCTGTGTGCGCGGGGAGACCTCGAGGTTGACTACATTTCCTTTAAAAGTCTGCTGGCCCAGGCCCGGCGTACGCCCCAGGTCTCGACCTACGAGGCGGCGGTGGAGCTATACAGCGGCGACCTGCTGCCAGAGGACGTCTACCAGGACTGGACCGAGCCCCAGCGCGACGAGGCCCGGACGCTCTACCTCGAGGCCCTGCTGGAACTGGCGGGCCTGCTCGAGGCCGAAGGCAGCCTGGCGCGGGCCTGTCACCACCTCGAGGCGGCCGTCGCCAAGGAGCGCACCCACGAGGCCGCCCACCTGGCCCTGATGCGCATCTACGCCAGGAGCGGGCGGCGCATGGAGGCAGTGCAGCAGTTCCAGACCCTGCGCGAGGCCCTGGTGCAGGAGCTGGGCGAGGAGCCCGACCCGGCCACCCGCGCGGTCTATGACGAGATCTTGCAGAAGCTGCCCGACCTGCCCGAACTCCTCCCCCAGGCCAGCGCGGACCCGGCCACCGGCGGCTACGTGCCCGCTGCGCTCACCCCCCTGATCGGACGGGAGGAGCAACAGGAGGAAATTCTTCAGCTGCTGGGCGCTACCCGCAGCCTGACCCTCACCGGGGCCGGAGGCTCGGGCAAGACCCGCCTGGCCCTGGAGCTGGCCTCCAGGCTGCAGCCCAACTACCCCGGCGGGGTCTGGTGGATCGAGCTGACCTCGCTCAACGACCCCAAGCTGATCCTGCCCACCGTCGCCCAGACCCTCGGCGCCAGCAACCCCAGCAAGCCCGCCTTCGAGACCCTGGTCGAGCACCTCAAGGGGCGCAAGGCGCTGCTGGTGCTGGACAACTGCGAGCACCTGATCGAGGGGTGCGCCGAGGCGGCGGTGAAACTGCTGCGCGCCCTGCCCGGACTGCAACTGCTGTCCACCAGCCGGGAGCCGCTCTCCATCGCGGGCGAGATCGCCTGGACGATGCCGCTGCTGGAGGTACCCCGCCTCGAGGGTGGCCTCGGCCTAGAGGAGTTGGGCCGCCTCGAGTCGGTGCGGCTGCTGGTCGAGCGGGTCCGGCAGAACAACCCGAGGTTCGCCCTGACCTCCCAAAACGCCCCCAGCGTGGTGCAGATCTGCCGCCGCCTGGAGGGGCTGCCGCTGGCCCTGGAGCTCGCGGCGGCGCGGGTGGGGATGCTGACGCTCGAGCAGATCGCCGCGCGCCTGGACAACAGCCTGAGCCTGCTGACGCGGGGCAAGCGGGGCGAGACGCGTCACCACCAGACCCTGGAGGCGGCCCTGGAGTGGAGCTACAACCTGCTGGGCCAGGCCGAGCGGGACCTCTTCGTGCGGCTCTCGGTGTTTGTCGGGGGGTGGACCTTCGAAGCGGCGGAGACCGTGGCGGCCGAGACCGTGGCAGCCGAGAACCCCGGCGGCAGGCCGGAACCGGGCGACCCCACGGAGCTGCTGGCCCGGCTCGAGCGCAGCTCGATGGTGATCGTCAACCAGAGCGAGGGGGCGGTGCGTTTTCGGATGCTGGAGCCGGTGCGTCAGTTTGGCTTCGCCCGGCTCGAGGGCCAAGGTCTGGCCGAAGCGGTCAAGGCCAGGGTGCTGGACTTCTACCTCGGCCAGGCCCAGGCCATCGCGCCCAAGCTTTCCGGCCCCGACCAGGCGGCCTGGTACCGCCACCTCTCCAGCGAATACGAGAACCTGCGTGCGGTGCTCTCCTGGAGCAACCCTGGCCGGCTCGAGCAGGGTCTGGCGCTGGCCGCCAGCCTGTGGCGTTTCTTCCAGGTGAAGGGCCACGCCAAGGAGGTGCTGGCCTGGCTCGAGGAGGCTTTGCCCTTGGCGGGGGAGGTCTCGGCGGCGGTGCGGGCCGATGCCCACAACGCAGCGGGCATCATGGCTCGCACCTGCGGCCTGTACGCCCAGTCCGACCGCTACTACCAGACCTCTCTGGCACTGCGGCGCGAGCTGGGCCACCGGCGCGGCGAAGCCGTCGCGCTCAACAACCTGGGGGTCAACGCCCGCGACCAGGAGGACTACGCCAGGGTCGAGCACTACTGCGCCGAGAGCCTCAAGATCGCCCGCGAGATCGGCGACCGGCCCCTCGAGGCCCTGGGCCTGATGAACATGGGCACTGCCCTCCAGCGGCTCGGCAACAACCAGGCCGCCGAGGAGCATTTCCGGCAGGGCCTGGAGATTTCCAGCAGCCTGGGCGACCGGCGTGTGATGTCCAACCTGCTCAACTACCTGGGCACCCTGGCCAAGGCCAAGTCCGACTGGCCCCAAGCCCGGCAGCTCTTCGAGCAGAGCCTCTCGATCAACCGCGAACTCGACGACTTCTGGGGCATCGCCATCTCGGCGCACTACTTGGCCGCGCTGCACCTTGAGCGGGGCGAGTACCCCCAGACCCGCCAGATGCTCTTGGAGAGCCTCACCCACTACCGCAAGGCCGGGGTGCGACACGGCCTGGAAGACGGCTTCGAGACCCTGGCCCGCCTGACCCAGCAGCTCGGGCGGCCCGAGCAGGCCGCCTGGGCCTGGGGGGTGGTGGAGCGCCTGGACCAGGAGATCGGCAAGGTTGACCTCGCCGCTCCCCGGCCCGAGCGCCAGAAGGTGTATGCGGCCCTCGAGGAAGCCCTGGGCACATCGTTCGAGCAGGTCAAACGAACCGGCTACACCGAGCGCCTCGAGGATGCCCTAGCCAAAGCCCTCGCCGACCTCGCCCCCTAACAACCTTACCTGGGCTGTGGCGTGGATTCCTCCGCGCCACCCGTCCCTGTTGACCCCAAAAAACGCATTCCCTGCCCAGTATGTCTCCATAGTTGGAATGCGAGTGGGCAGCAGACTCAGCAACGACCCCGCCAGCGATACCTACACCTATGTCTGGAAGACTGGGCAGGCACCTGCCGCCAGCTCAACGTGCGGCTCTCCGACGGCACCGACCGCCTCGCCGTGTTCAGATTCAGGTAGGCCCTTATCCCAGAGCCCTGGCGGTTCGGCCAGGAACTCTGACGGTTGCGAGGGGGAGCCGTGTGCTGCGGCTCCCCGTTTTCGTGCCGCGACAGCTCGAGAACCCCCTGGCCCAAAGCCCCCCAAATCCTCTGCCAGACCGCTTAACCAGGGCCGGGGCATGGACTTTTCCATGACTTTTTAGCCCTCTTAATCCCCAAAAAGACCCGTTCCCAGGACGAGTAAGCACGAGTAAGCGGTGAGTAAGTGGCGGTCGGGATGATGACCCCCATGAAACCAATTCCCGTTTCCCAACCCTTCGACCTGCTCAGCACCTTGCCCCCGGCCTCACTAAGGTCTGCAGCCAAGCCTCTCCCCTTCGCGGCCCTCGAGCTGGGCGTGATGGAAATCACAAGCGACGCTCGCGCGACGGAGCGAGGAATACTCTGCGCGTCAAACAAGGAGGGATGAGAAAAACAACTTCTTGAGCAGGGCTGAAAATCGTTCGGAGCTATCCAAACTTCACCTCCATCGCGCAGAGATAGAACAGGCAGCAGGGTTTTGAATTACACGACTTAACAGGGGAGTGGTATGAGACAGTTTAGACTTTACGGTTTGTGGACCATCGTGATACTGCTGATTGCGGCCTGCGGTGGCGGCTCGGCGCCGGAAAACAACACCCGCTTTGTGCCTTATCCCGAGGAGGCTCAGGTTCTGGGGCTGGTTAATGGCTTCCGCAGCCAGGCTCGAGCCTGCGGCAACCAGCAGTTCCCCGCCGCCCCCGCCCTAACCTGGGTCGAGGCAGTGGGCGACACAGCCTGGTTCCACAGCGTGGACATGGGCCGGGTCGCGGGCGAAGGCCACGTCGGGGCCAGCACCGAGGAGCGCCTGCGGGCCAGGGGCTTTGACCCCGGCCCGGTGGCCGAGCACCGCAAAAAGACCACCGGCCCCGCCAACCCCAGCGACGCCTTCAACGCCTGGGCGGCTGACCCGGCAGCCTGCGCCAGCATGATGAGCCCCAACTTCACCGTGATGGGCGCGGGGATGTCGGGCCAGTGGGACAACGTCGTCGCGGGCAACGTCATCTCCTGGACCCTGATCCTGACCACCCCCAGGGCCAACGCCCCGGCACCTGCTGCCACGCTCAGCGTCTCCCCCACCGCCACCACCGTGACCGTGGGCGGGGCCGCCGTCCCCTTCACCGCCACCCTGACCAACTCCACCAGCCCCATAACCTGGACCCTCACCGGGCCGGGTAGCATCTCCGGCACCACCGGTCCCAACGTCAGCTACACCCCGCCCACCACCGGCGGCGCGGGCACCGCCATCCTGACTGCCAGGGCGGGCGCCCTCCTCACCGCCACCGCCACCATCACCATCAACGCCGCCGCGCCCACCCCCACCCTGACCATCACCCCGGCCCAGGCCACCACCAGCGTGGGTGGAACCCCCATCACCTTCACCGCCACCACCAACACCAACCAGAACGTCGGCTGGGCGCTGAGCCCCACCTCGCCCGGCAGCATCTCCAACACTACCGGGGCCACCACCACCTACACCCCTCCCGCCACCGGCGGCGCCGGGACCGCCACCCTCTGCGCGGCGGTAAGTGCCACCCTCAGCCGGTGCATCACCATCACCGTCAACGCCGCCGTGCCGGCCTTTAGCGTTACGCCCACCACCGCCTTTACCACCGTGGGCGGCCCCAACGTCATCCTCACCTCCTCTACCAACCAGGTGGTCTCCTGGACCATGACCGGCCCCGGCACCTTTAGCTGGGTAGGCGAGACCTTCACCTATATCCCGCCCACCACCGGCAACGGCGGAACCGCCGTTGTGACGGTCACCTCGACCACCGGCCTCACCGCTTCGGCCACCATCACCGTCGGCCCGCCGGTTAGCCTGAGCGTTTCCCCCACCACCGCCACCGTCACCGAAGGGGGAGCCGCCATACCCTTTACCGCAACCTTGGTTAGCTCCAACGCGACCATCAACTGGAGCCTGACCGGGCCGGGCAGTCTATCGGCCACCACCGGAGCCAGCATCAACTACACCCCGCCTGCCACCGGCGGCGCAGCTACCGCAACCCTGACCGCCACCGCCGCTGGACGAACCGCCACCGCCACTATCACCATCAACTCCTCCGCTCCAGCCCTCACCGTCTCGCCCGCCACAGCGACCACCCAGGTAGGTGGTACACCCACCGGCCTCACCGCCACCCTCCTCAACTCCAACGCCACCATCAACTGGAGCCTGACCGGGCCGGGCAGCCTTTCCGCTACTACCGGAGCTACCGTCAACTACAGACCACCCGCCACCGGCGGCGCAGGCACCGCCACCGTGACCGCCACCGCTGGTGCGCTTACGGCTTCCGCCACCATCACCATCAACGCCGCCCCCAACCCCGACATCGCCCCCTTCCTGACCCTGATCAACAACTTCAGGTCGCAGCAGCAGACCTGCCAGCGTTTGGTCAACGGCGTGGTGCAGACCGAGGTCATGCCCGCCGTGCCGCCGGTAGTCTTCCAGGATCAGCTCAACACTGCCGCCCGCTTGCACAGCGAGGACATGGCCACCAACAACTACTTCGACCACACCGGCCTCAACGGCAGCACCTTCAGCCAGCGCGTCATCGCCGCTGGCTATACGGGAGCTCCGCAGGGCGAGAACATCTCCGCTGGTAACGCCGATGCGCAAGGCGCGTTCAACAGTTGGCGCAACAGCCAGGGCGGGCACTGCCAGGGCATGATGAGCCCCAATGCCAATGAGATCGGCCTCGGCTACGGCTTCAACGCCAACAGCCAGTGGACGCACTACTGGACACTGGTGATGGGCAAGCGCTAGGGTTATCATCTGAAGAACCCGCAAAAACCCTCGAGTTCAGCCTGGACTGAACTCGAGGGCACCGATTAACCTCACAGGAGAGGTCGCATGAGAATACCGGCCCAACTGTTCTCCCTCACCGTCGCCGCCGCGCTGGTCGGCTGTAGCTCGCTGATCCCTCCCCAAAAAGTGCCCAACACCCTGGGGCTGGCGGGCCAACAGGTGGGGGTGGAGATCGGGGCAACGGGGGCCGGGGTCTCGAGTGCCACCGCCACCGGCCTGGGGGTCGTCAAGACCAGCTTCCCCGACGTGGACACTTCCTCCGTCCCCATCTCGGTCAGCCTCTCGCAGACCCTCTTCAAGATCGGCTTCGTGGCGGATACCAGACTCTCCACCAGCGCCGCCCCCCTGCCCTGCACCATCATCCTGACCAAACTGGACATCAAGGTGACCCTTAGTGACGCCCAGCGCAGCCTGACCCTCCCCACCTTCAGCGTTAACAAGGTGGTCGAACTCGAGCAGCAGGCCGCCGACCCCAACACCTACCGCATCGTCAACGCCGATGTGTTCGTGGGCAATGTGTTGAGCGGCGAAGAGGTGCGGCGCTTGCAAGAAGTCATCACCACCGGCGGCATCAACCGAGCCGAGGTGCACCTGAGCGTACAAGCTACCAGCGTCCCCGACCTACCTCCCGGCAGCGTTCTGACCTTCACCTTCGGCACGTCCGAGGCCACGCTGGCATTCTGAAACGGGGGCCGTGATGAGAAAAACCTCGAGACTCCTGGGCCTCTCGATCCTGCTTCTGCTGATCGGCTGTGGCAGCAACACCCGCCTATCCTTCGAGATCATCGGGTTGCTGCCGGTTCTGGTGATAGTGGAAAACCCGGTCAACCCTACCAGGGCCCGCCTGTTGGCCGAGGCCCTGGGGATCGATACCAACATCATCGCCGGCGACGGCAGCATCCGCTACCTCGACAAGGAGCGCTTCCAGCGCCTGCCGATGATCCCGGTGGGGGCAGGCCCGGCCGACGAGGAGGGCAACGCGGTGCGGGAGGAGCGCTTCGACTTCGAGGCCATCAGGGCCATCAAGCCCTTCGACCCGGAAGAGGCCCGCCTCAAGGCCCTCTCGGCCCTGCAGAAAGCCGAGCTGAACCCCAGGGGGGCCACCATCCGGGTCGGACACTCGCGCTTCCAGGCGGTGAGCGCCAAGGGCGAGCCGGTGGCCGACGTACAGCTCGACACCCACGTGGACTTCGACAACGTCACCCCCAACAACTACCCCATACGCGGGCCAGGGGCCGACATCAAGGTCGTGTTTGACGGACAGGGCAACGTAACCCAGTTGCAGTACGCCTACCGGGTGCTGGCGGAAGGCTCGAGGGCCGCCGTGCTCTCTGTGGCCCAGGCCCAGCGCAAGGCCGCCGCCGAGTACTTCGGGGTGGACGAGGCCCAGGTCTCCTTGCAAGGACAGTGCGCCCAGGTGCAGGCCCAGGCGGGCAACCTCTGCCTCCAGTCCGAGCTGATCTACTACGCTCCCCCTGTCGAACTGCCGGTCACCCAGATCGCCCCGCACTACCTGTTCACCGGGAAGTTCAGCGTCGACGGCACCACCGTCGAAATCCGCCGCCTGCTGATCCCCGCCTTCGCGGGGGCGCCAGAGGTCAAGCTGAGCGTGACCAGCGACGGCAGCCGGGCCGTGGAGGGCAGGGCCACCGTGTCCGGGGGACGTGCCCCCTACACCTACGCCTGGGCTTCCGCTACCACCGCGCTTCCGCCCACCGAGAGGGGCAATAGCATCCGCTACAACGTGGCCAGCCGCGAGGCGGTGACCCGCGAGACCCTGTCCGTGGTGGTGACGGACGCCGACGGCATCAGCACCTGGACGACCCAGGCCGTCACCGTGAATGCCCCCGCACCCGCCGCGCAGGTTGGGGGCCAGGCCCTGTCCAGCCAGAGCGTGGGCGCGGCCTGGGTGGGCATCTCGCAGAACCTGCCTTACTCCAGCGACAACGTGAACGGCTTTCTGGGCCAGGCCGCCAAGGCCGGGGTGCAGGTGGCCTTCAACTTCGGCGAGCAGCTGGCCTACCAGAGCGACTTCGCCCGCGACACCGACGAGTTCGGGATTGACAGCGTAGACCTGGGGTTTTACACCGGCCACGCCAATGGTCTGGGCATCAGCTTCATCACCGAGCGCAGGAGACGCTTCTTGTACTCCGAGCAGGCCAGCTGGGGCGAGCGCGACCTCGAGTGGCTGGTGATCGCGGCTTGCGGGCCGCTGCAGGAGGTCGAGTTCGGCATCCCCTGGTGGCAGCAGTGGGGCCAGGCCTTCAACGGCTTGCACCTGCTGCTGGCCTACGCCAACACCACCTACGACAACAACCGCGAAGGCAAGCTGCTGGGACAGTACATCTTCGAGCAAAGACTCTCCCTACGCCAGGCCTGGGCCAACACCGCCAGCAGCATCCAGACCGCCAAGGAGATTTACGCGGTGATGGGGGTGTGGGACACTCGAGGGGTCAACAACTACAACGACCATTTCTGGGACTTAGGCCCGGTGGGGCCGGACATCCCGAGGCTGAGCGTGGAGGGCTACTGGCGGCTGTCGGGACCGTCGTAGGCGCGCTCTGCCCGCCTACGCCCTCTGGCTTGGGGGGATCGCCGCCAGCCCAACCTTCGGCCTCCAGCAGAAGTACTCCTAACGCCGGCTTCCGGTTCAGATGGGTCGGGTTGAAGCCGACTCGAGCCGAGCCGACCGGCTTAATAGCAGAGCACCGTCACCGAGCACGGAGGTTTGCCTTGATTCTCAAAAACCAACTTGAAACCCAGCGCACCCTCGAGAGCACCTGGGTTGTGCAGGCCGCGCTCGACGCGGTCTGGCGGGCCTTGTCCGACCCCACGCTGTGGCCCCGGTGGTGGCCGGTGTTCCGGGAAGTCGAGGCGCTGCGCCCCGGCCGGGCTGACGGCCTCGAGGCGGTCTACCGGCTCAACGGCCAGGAAACCCTGCGGGTTTGTGAGGTCTGGCCGCTGGTGCTGCTCGAGGCCCACACCGAGGCTGCGCTGGTGCGCTGGACCCTCGAGCACGAGGAGGGCAACACCTTCGTGCACGTCAGCGTCTGGGGCTTTGGCGAGGAAGTCCGGTTCGCCCAGGCCATGGCGGCGGGCGCGAAGGGGCTGGCCGCACACCTGGGAGTGCGGCTCTTGGAGGTGGGAAGTTGGAACGCCGCTACCGACCAGTCGATTTTTCCCTGAGAGCGGTTCCCACGCATACTCTCTACGGCGCTAAAGCGGGCGGTTTTTGCTGTAGGGAGTACATTACCTGCCGCCGCGAGGGAGGTAAGGGTGGGAAACGCGATGAGTTTCATCCTGGCTTCATCCGCCTTGGAAAGTCTTGGAGGGCTCGTTTCAGCTTGGCCTGGGGCTCCACGCGGAAGGAAGCGGTGGGCCTGGGATGGTGGGATGGTCTGACCGGCTGGCATTGTGGCGGGTCTTGAAAGGAAGCGCGGAGGGGTCGGCGCAGGGCGGAAGAGGCTTTTGAGCAGCACGGGTGAGACTCGAGGGGGGACTATGAGCAGATGGATTTCGCTAATTGGTGGGGCGGTCTTGTTGGTGGTTTTTGCGGCCTGCGGAGGCTCGGGTGGCAGCCAGAGGGGCTCGATCTCAGGGACGGTCAGCCCCGGCCTGACCAAGCCCGCCAGCGTGGCGACGGGCGAGTTCGTGCCCGGCGAGGTGATCGTCAAGCTGCGCTCCGACCTCTCGGTGCAAAGCGTCTCGAGCCTCAGCGTGGATGGGGTGAGCCTGCAAGCCGTTCGGGCGCTGGGCCTCGAGCGCACCCAGCTCTACCGCGCGGCGGGCCTGAGCGCGGCCAGGACCCTCGAGCTGGTACAGACCCTGCGGGCCAGGCCGGACGTGGAGTGGGCGCAGACCAACGACCTGATGAGCGCCCGCGCAGTACCCAACGACCCGCTCTACGCCCGGCAGTGGCACTACCGGGCCATGAACCTCGAGGCCGCCTGGGACATCTCCAAGGGCACGGCGGGCAGTGTGGTGGCGGTGATCGACTCGGGCATCCTCTGGGACGACGCCGACCCCGCCCGCCAGCACCCCGACTTTGTGGGCAAGAACCTGCCCGGGTACGACTTCGTGGACAACGACCCCAACCCCTTCTCACCCTTCCCTAATGCCGCCGGGTACCACGGCACCCACGTGGCAGGCACGGTGGCGGCCGCCACCGACAACGGGGTGGGGATGGCCGGGGTCAACTGGAACGCCAGGCTGGTTAACGTGCGGGTGCTGGGCAACGACGGGCGGGGCGACACCGCCGGGATCATCAACGGCATCCTGTGGGCCGCGGGGGTCAGCGTGCCCGGCGTGCCCAACAACCCCAACCCCGCCAGCGTGCTCAACCTCAGCCTGGGCGGCAGCGGCCCCTGCCCACCGGCCTACCAGGACGCCTTCAACCAGGTCAATGCCGCCGGGGCCATCGCCATCGTGGCGGCGGGCAACGACAACGTGGACGCCGCCAACGAGAACCCCAACAACTGCACCGGCATTATCAGCGTGGGGGCCACCCGCCTCGACGGCCAGCGGGCTGCCTACTCCAACTGGGGCACCGCCGGGCTGGACGTGATGGCCCCCGGCGGCGACGGGGCCCTCTCCTTCGATGTGGGGAACCAGACCTTCCCCGCCGAGGTCCTCAGCACCTACCGCAACGACGCGACCGGACAGTTCAACTACGCCATGCTCAGCGGCACCTCGATGGCGGCCCCGCACGTGGCCGGGCTGGTCTCGATCATGAAAGGCCTGCGCCCCAACCTGACCGTGACTGAGGCTCGAGGCTTCCTTCAGAACACCGCGCGCAAGCTCAGCGCTGCCGAGTGCCAGGGCCAGGCCGAGACTCCACGCCCCCTCACCGCCGACGACTGCGGCGCGGGCCTGGTGGACGCTGCCAAGGCGCTGGCCGCGCTCCAGGGAACGGCAGCCCCGGCCAGCCCCGGCAACCCGCCCCAGATCAACCAGGTCAAGACCTTCGTGTTCGTGCTGGACGGCAGCGGAACGGTAGTCAAGTCGGCGCAGCTCAACGTCAAGAGCACCGACGTGCCCTTCAGCATCGCCGACCTGCCGCTGGGCAGCTACACCGTGGTGGCGGTGGACGACCTCAAGGGCGACGGGGCCATCAGCCCGGACGACCCCAGCAGCGTCTCGGCCAGCGTCATCCTCACCGCCGAGGCCCCCAACGCCACCGGGGTCAAGTTGGTGCTGCGCAACGCCCAGACCAGCAGCCTGGGACGCTGAGCGCTAAGGCACCAGCGTAAACGCGGGATCGCCCCGCGCGTCGAACCTATCGCAGCCCTGTTCACACCTTATCCCGCCCATATCGGAGTCACCTATGCCATCCATGAAGGCGGTCCACATCCACAACTATGGCGCAGCCGACCAATTAATCCTCGAGGACGCCCCCCGCCCCACGCCCGCCGAGGGCGAGGTACTGATCCGCGTCCACGCCACCGCCGCCAACCCCTTCGACTGCGCCGCTCGAGCCGGATACATGAGCGGCTGGTATCCCTACAGCTTCCCCCTGACGCTGGGCCTGGATATTTCAGGTGTGGTCGAGGAGATCGGCGATGGGGTGGAGGGGTTGGCGGCGGGCGAGGAGGTCTGGGCGCGGGCCAACCCGGCCATCAACGGAGCCTACGCCGAGTACGTGGCGGTCGCGGCCTCCGAGGTCGCCGCCAAGCCCCCCTCCCTCGACCATCTGCAAGCCGCCGCCATCCCGCACGCCGGACTGACCGCCTGGCGCATGCTGATAGACGCCGCCAACGTCGGCGAGGGGCACACGGTTCTGATCCACGCGGCGGCGGGCGGGGTGGGCAGCCTGGCGGTCCAACTGGCCAAGTGGCGCGGCGCAAGGGTGATTGGCACGGCCTCGGCACACAACCTCGAGTTCGTGCGCGAGCTGGGCGCGGACGAAGTAGTGGACTACAACCTCACCCCCTTCGAGGAGGTGGTGCAGGGCGTGGACATCGTGCTGGACACCGTGGGCGGCCAGACCCAGGAGCGCTCCTGGAGGGTGCTCAAGCCCGGCGGCATTCTGCTGTCCATAGTCCAGGCCCCCTCCCAGGAAACCGCCGACGCGCACGGGGTGCGCCAGCAATTCGTGGGCGCCTTTCCGCCGGCGGGCGGCGTGCTGCGGGAGCTGGCGGCCCTGGTGGCGTCCGGCCACCTCAGGCCGGTGGTATCCACGGTGCTGGGACTGCACGAGACCCCCAAGGCCCACCAGATGCTCGAGGGCCGGCACGTCCGGGGAAAGCTGGTGCTCCGGGTGGCGGACTGAGGCAGCGGCTCGAGGGGTCTGTTCGGGCCTAACTCCAACATCCCGCGGCCGGGCTCGGGGGCTGGAAATTGCGCACACCACCGACTTGAAGCTTTAGAGCGGTTCCCACGAACCGGTAGGGCGGTTTTTGCCGTACTAAGCACCATACTCCGTACCGTGGGCGGAGTATGGGTGGGAAATGCGACAATACACCAAAGGAGTTATTGATGTCCGAACCCACCTCCATAGCCGCCGACCGCAAATACGATTTGTACAGCCAGGCCACCAAGAACGACCCCTACGCTGTGTTTGCCCGGATGCGCCGCGAAGACCCCGTGTTCTCACAGCTCGGCCTTGACGGTAAGGTCAGGATTTGGTTCGTGACCCGCTACGAGGATGTGCAAACCGTCCTGCACCAGGACGGGCTCTTCGTGCGCGACCCCAGAAACGCCCTGCCCGCCGACAAGGTGCCCCAGCGCAGCCCCACCGAAGAGTTGCTGTTCAACCACATGCTCAATAAAGATGGTGACGAACACCGCCGTCTGCGGACCCTGGTCAGTCAGGCCTTCACCCCCAATCGGGTACGTGATCTGCGCCCTCGAGTCGAGGCCATCGCCCGCGACTTGATCGCGGCGGTGAAGCCCCAGGGGCAAATGGACCTGATCGGCGACTATGCCTTTCACCTGCCCACCATCGTGATCTCTGAAATGTTGGGGATTCCCAGCCAGGACCGTGAGAACTTCAAAAAGTGGTCAGAGGCGGTGATAAGTCCCGCCCTGACACCCGAAGCCCAAGCCAGAGCCGCTCAGTTGGTGGGGGAGTTCGTAGCCTATCTGCGGGAGCTGTTTGCCCTGCGGCGCTCGAGCCCCCAGGACGACCTCGTCTCGGCCCTGCTGCAGGCCCACCAGACGGGCGATCAACTCTCCGAGTCCGAGCTGTTCAGTACCACAGTGCTGCTGATCATCGCTGGCCACGAAACTACCGTAAACCTGATCGGCAACGCCGTTCTGGCGTTGATGCGTTTTCCCGAAGCCAGAGCTGCCTTGCAGCAACACCCCGAGCAGATGGCAGGGGCGCTGGACGAATTTTTGCGCTACGACAGCCCGGTCGAGCGGTCTTTCTCGCGCTGGGCGGCCAGGGATACCGAACTCGGCGGACAGCAAATTCGCCGGGGCGATCTGGTGATGGGCATCCTGGGCGCGGCTAACCACGACCCCGAGAAATTCGCCGACCCGCAAACGCTCGACCTCTCGAGGAACGCCAGACGCCAGTTGGCCTTCGGGCACGGGATGCACTACTGCCTCGGGGCGCCACTGGCCCGGCTCGAGGGCGAAATTGCGCTGAACGCCTTGCTGCAAAACCTTCCCAACCTGCGGCTCGGCGTCCCCGAAGACCAACTGACCTGGCGCACCCAACCGATGTTTCGCGGCCTACGCCATTTTCCACTGGTTTGGGACGTGGTTTGAGGGGTTGAGGCTCGAGGCCTTTACGCACGGCGCAAAGATCCGGCGTTTTGCGGGCGGGCACCCTGGCCGCCTCGCGCCCGCCTCACACGATAAGATGTGCCCAATGGCCCCCATATTCCTGGTGATGGGTACCCCCGCCTGCGGCAAGAGCACCGTCTCGAGGGCGCTGGCCTCGCGCTTTAAACTCGGTCTGCACATCCCGGTGGACCACCTGCGGCACATGGTGGTGGCGGGTTTGAAAGAGCCGGGTTTTGACATGACCGAAGAAACCTTCACCCAGTTTCGCCTGGCGCGGGAGACGGCATCCTACATGGCCCGACACTACGCCCAAGCGGGCTTCGCGGTGGCGATTGACGACTTCTGGATGCCACAAGGGCCAGACATGGGTTACCAGAGCGTGCTCGGCCCCGCCACCCCCAAGATATTGCTGCTGCCCAGCCTCGAGGCCACCCTCCAGCGCCTTTACACCCGCAATCCCGGCGAGGGCAGCTTCAAGAAGTATCTCGAGCAAGGTGTGCGGTATCTGTTCGACGAAATCCAGCAGCACCCCAAAACCGGCTGGCTGGTGGTGGACTCGAGCAACCTCACCGTCGAGCAGACTGTGGATCAGATCCTCGAGCTTACCCAGGCCGGGCCGTGAGCCTCGAGGGGTATGCTGGGTGAAGCTCTCGAGGTCCGTATGAACGTCGAACAACGCCTCTCCGCCCTCGGCCTGGTGCTCCCCGAGTCGGTCAAGCCACCGCCCGGCACCGTGCTGCCCTTCGCCTTCGTTCGCGTCCTGGGCGACCGGGCCATCATCTCCGGCCACGGGCCGCTGAACCCCGACGGCACACTGGCCCGGCCGCTGGGCAAGGTGGGGCGGGAAGTCACCCCCGAGCAGGGCTACTTCGCCGCCCGCCTGACCGGGCTGGCCATGCTGGGCAGCCTGAAGCGGGCCCTGGGCGACCTGGACCGGGTGGTGGCCTGGGGCCGGGTGTTCGGGATGGTGAACGCGGCCCCGGGGTTTAACCGTCTGCCGGCGGTGATCAACGGCTTCTCCGACTTGATCCTCGAGCTCTACGGCCCCGAGGCCGGCGCCCACGCCCGCAGTGCGGTCGGGCTGGCCGAACTGCCCTTCGACATCCCGGTGGAGATTGAGGGCGAGGTGCTAATAAGGTAGGCGCCGGGAGACCAGGTTTCGGCCACAACAGCAACGCTACATCAGGGTCTCGAGCGATCCCTCTCTCCGCCCCCAACCAGCCACCACCGGGTGCAGATCGAAGCGCCCGCTTGAGCCGCACCCGGAGTATGCTGGCGCATGCCTCAGACCACCGTACTCGTCACCGGGGCCAGCGGGTTTGTGGCCCTGCACTGCGCCCGGCAGTTGTTAGAGCAGGGCTACGGCGTGCGCGGAACCCTGCGCTCGCTGGACAGGGCGCCCGCACTCCGCAAAGCCCTGGGCGACGCGGGAGACGGCCTGGAGTTCGTCCAGGCCGATCTGCACAGCGACCAGGGCTGGGACCAGGCCGCCCAAGGCTGCGCCTACGTGCTCCACGTGGCCTCGCCCTTCCCTCTGACCATCCCCGCCGACGAGAACGAGCTGATCGTTCCCGCCCGGGAGGGAACCCTGCGGGTGCTGAGGGCGGCGAAGCAGGCGGGCGTGCGGCGGGTGGTGCTGACCTCCTCCATCGCCGCCGTCATGAACGGGCACGCCGAGGCGAAAAGGGTCTTCGACGAGCGCGACTGGACCAACCTCGAGGGCCCTATCCAGCCCTACCCCAAGAGCAAAACCCTGGCCGAGCAGGCCGCCTGGGCCTACGCCAAGGAGGGCGGCCTCGAGCTTAGCGTCATCGCGCCCGGGCTGATCCTGGGGCCGTCGCTGGACGGGCACTACCCGACCTCGAGGGAGTACATCCGCAAGCTGATGCGCCGCGAGGTGCCGGGGGTCTCGCGCACCACCCTCTTCACGGTGGACGTGCGCGACGTGGCCGCCGCCCACCTCGCCGCCATGACCGCCCCCAAGGCCGCGGGCGGGCGCTTTATCGCCGTCGAGGGGGGACACCGCTTCCTCGAGATCGCCCGGATCTTGCAGCGCCACCTGGCCCCCAAGGGCTACCGCATCTCGACCCTCGAGTTCCCCGACTGGGTGGTGCGGCTGGTGGCGCTCACCGACAAAACCGTGCGGTTGACCCTGGGCGAGCTGGGCAAGGAGTACAGCTTCGACACCGGGCGCATCCGAGCAGAGCTGGGCTGGCAGCCGCGAGCGCTCGAGGAGAGCGTGGTAGCGATGGCCGAGGGGATGATCGCACACAAGCTGGTCTGAGTGAAACGGGATACAGGCAACCTTTGAAGGGAGCGACCCTATGATTACCTCCGACCAACTGCGCACCGTAGCGGTGCTGGCTGAACTCAGCGATAGCGATCTCGAGTGGCTGATTGCGCATGGTCAGGAAGCCGAGTACCAGGCTGGGGAAGTCTTTATTCGGGATGGCGACGCGCCTGAATGGTTGTACATCTTGTTGCAGGGCGAGGTGGAGTTCTACTGGGCCAACTCGAGCCATGCCATCTACATCACCCGCGCCGGGGAGGTGGTGGGAGCGCTGCCCCACTCGCGCATGGTGCGCTACAACGGCAGCGGGAGAGCGGCCCTGCCTGTGCGCAGTCTCAATATCCACCGGGATGTTTTTCCCGCCATGCTGGCCACCATCCCGGCCTTGGATGCCAAGCTGATCGGAGTCATGACCGATCGTGTGCGATCTATTACCCAACTCAATTTGCGCGAAGAAAAACTGCTCTCGCTGGGCAAACTGGCTGCCGGGCTGGCCCACGAACTCAACAACCCTGCCGCCGCTGCAAACCGGGCTGCTGCCCAGTTTGTTGAAACTGCGGCCGCTTTGGAGCGTCATTCCCGTGTTATGGCCCGGCAGCTCGAGCCAGAGCAATTCGACCAACTGTGCCAACAGGTTGAGCGCTTACACCCCCGCATCCTGAGTGCTTTTGAGCAAAGCGAACTCGAGCAAAACCTAAGCGACTGGTTGGAAGACCAAGGTATGGACCAGGCTTGGGAAATTGCCCCAACTTTGGCCGAAGCTGGGGTCAGCCCCGCTTGGCTGGAGGCCCTGCAACTGCCTGATGAAGTTTTGACAACGGCGGTAGGCTGGCTTGAGGCACACCTGCGCACCCGCCTGCTGGCCCAAGAGATCGCCCTCAGCACCCAGCGCATCTCCGAACTGGTAGGGGCGGTCAAGCGCTACACCTACATGGATCAAAGCCCCAAACAAGAGGTGGATATCCACCAAGGTTTAGAAGATACCTTAACCCTCCACCACCACCGTCTGGATAGCGTCACCATCCAGCGCCTCTACGACCCCAATCTGCCCCGCATTATGGCCTTTGGGGGCGAACTTAATCAGGTTTGGAGCAACCTGATTGGCAATGCCCTAGACGCGATGGAAGATTCAGGCACCCTAACACTGCGGACGGTGCTCGAGCACGAAATTGTGGTGGTTGAGATTACCGACAGCGGGCCGGGCATCTCAGCAGAAATCCGGGGGAAAGTCTTCGACCCCTTCTTTAGCACCAAACCTCCCGGCAAGGGTGCAGGGCTGGGGCTGAGTATCAGCAACAACATCATTCGGCAGCACAAGGGAGCCATCAGCGTTGGTTCAACGGCAAGCGGCACGGTGGTTCGGGTTAGCCTGCCTTTGGTTTGAGGAACAAGCTGTTGTTCTCGAGTCTGGGGGCACACCTGAGTTATATGTTGTGCCAGAAATCTATGCACCTATCGCATTTGCCACCCTTACCTCCCTCGAGGCGGCAGGTAAAGTACTCCCTACAGCAAAAACCGCTGTATGGTATCCACAAAAAGCTCAAGGAGCACCCATCCATCCCAACCCAGCTCAGGGCCGAAGAAAGCGCTGTCATCCCATTATCGCCTCGAGACCAACCCCGTGTTGACAGTTTTTTGAACGAGGAGCCCTCCGCCCCCGATGGCAGCCTTGGCCTCCGGCGGTTGTAGCGCGGCCAGCACGCTGACGCTCACAGGCCATAGCTCGAGAGCCAGCCCGGCAACTCCCGTTTCCAGCCCGGCGCTACAGCCTTCCCGTCACCACCATGTGCATCACGTTGGGGCCTTCGAAGCCGGGCGAGAGGTACAGCAGGACAACCGCGACGAGGTTGTTGTACACATAGACCTGCTCCACGCGATACCCGAAGACGCAGTTGCGGGCCGGGGGCATTTGCAGGTCGCGCTGAAGCACCCTGGTATGCCTCGAGATCAATAGCAGCCTCAGGCCCCGCACCGCCTGGTCGGGCTCGGCGTAGGTGCAGGTGTGGCGGGCCTGGGTCAGCTCGAGGCGCACCCGGTAGCTCTGCCCCCTGTACTGGAACAAAAACTCGCTCCCCGCCGCATCGGGCTGCACGGCGGTGGGGATCACGCCGCCGGTGTCGAGCGGGCGGTACAGCACGCGCTGGCCCAGGTTTTGGCCGCTCACTCGAGTCTGCCGCAGCAGCGGTGAGGCACGGGTGAAGACCCGGCGCTCGATGTCGGGCAAGCTGACGTTGCCGGGGTTCGGCTCGACTTCGGTGAAGCGTTCGGTAAATGGGGCGCGCACGAACCGATTTCCCAGCACGTCCACCACCGTAAGGTCGCTGACCAGAAAACCACTCCCGTCCTGCGTCCAGGAGCGCTGAAAGGCCAGATAGCGCCCGTCCGGCGAGAACCCCAGCCAGCGCAGCACGGACAGGTCGCCCGCAAAGGCAAAGCCGAGCACCAGCACCGAGGCCCAGAGACGCTTCATGGCTCTAGTGTAGCAGCGGAGGCTCGAGCCTAGACATGCACCGAGCGCCGGAACTGCCGCAGCAGCAGGGCGATGAGTAGAAGAGAATACAGCGCCGCGACCAGTGCGTAGACCCCATAGGGCTTTCCCTCCACCGCCTCCACGAAGACCTTCATGCCCCAATAGTGCGGCACCAGCCCGGCCCACAGCTGCGCAGGCATCGGCAGCAGGAAGGCCACGACGGGCAGCACCATGATCAGATTGACGAACTTCAGCACGTTCAGCCCGGCCACCTTGTTGGCCACGAAGGCCGCCAGGAACAAGGCGTTCACCGGCCCGGTGAGCGCGGCCAGGAGGCAGACCAGCAGCAGCTCAGGCCACCCGACCCGGGCCAGGCCGGTGAGCGGGAAGGTCAGCAGCGTGACCGCCGTGCCCAGCACGGTCGGGAGGGCGGCGCGGTAGATCAGGAAGTGGCTCAGCAGCAGCGGCGAGACCAGCAGGGCCAGCACCGTGCGCTCGTCCTTCTCGTCCAAGAGCAGGAAGCCCACCATCAGGCTCACCAGCGCGGGCACTATGTACAAGAAGAGGGCGGCGACGAGCGGGTAGTAGGGCCGCAGGTCGAAGCCCAGGCGCTCAAGGGCCTCACTCCCCGCCGGCAGACCCAGGCGCAGCGCGGCCGCCATCAGCAGCGGGATTAACGGGATATAGAGCAGCAGGGGGTCTCGAGCGATGTTGCGCAGGTCGGCCCCCAGCAGACCCCAGTAGATGCCCAGCATCTCAGCCCTCCCCCGCGGCCCCGGGCCGCACGAATCGGTCGAAGGCGCCTCGAGCCAGCCATAGCCACAGCCAGACCCAAACCGCCGCACCCGCCAGGCCGTAGAGCACCCACCCCCCCGGCAGCGGCCCCGCCCCGGCCTGCGCCAGGATCAGCGCGGGCGTTAGGGGGTGCCAGGCCAGCCAGAACCAGGGGACGCCGAGCACCCCCAGCAGCGGCAGCAGCAGGAACAAAGTCGCCAGCACCGAGGGCATCAGCAGTTCGTTCAGGCTCTCGTAGCGCGAGGTCAGCCAGAAGCCGACCAGGGTGTAGAGGGCGCTGGTGACCAGCATCCCCAGCAGCAGCAGGGGCAGGCTGTGCGGCGGCCCGAAGGCCGATAGGAGCACCAGCAGCCCCTCGAGCAGCGTGACCGCCGCCAGCGAGAGCACCTTGGCGGCCAGATACTCCCCGCGCCGCAGCGGCGTGACGCTCAGGCCGGCCAGGGTCCCCTCACCCTTCTCGAGGAGCACCTGCGCCGCGACGAAGTAGAAGGCGGTCAGTAGGGCGTTCAGGCCGACGAAGAGCGGCACGAAGACGGCGGGCTCCGCGCCCTTAAGGGGGGTGAGGTGAAGGCCCAACAGCCAGAAGGCCGTCACGAACAGGGCGGCGCTATAGAAGCCGTTGCGCCACTGCTGGCGGAAGTCGAGCCCAAGGGTTGACCACAGACGTTTCATAAGACTCCGGCTCAGGCCGCCTCGAGGGTCTTCCCGGTCACGCGGATAAAGATGCTCTCGAGGGTACTCTCTTGGCTGTGGACGGTGCGCAAATGGGACGATTTTAGCAGGGCTAGAAAGGAGGGGTTATCGGCCAAATTGTCAAGCGAGAAGTTGTGCACCTTGACCTCTTCCCCGTTCCCGACTTCGACCTTGAGCGTGCGCTCGCCGTAGCGCAGTTTGAGTTCAGACGGGCGGTCTATCAGCGCAATCTTGCCGTCCACCATGAAGGCTACGCGGTCGCAGACTTCGTCGGCGAAGGCCATATTGTGGGTGGTGAGGAAGACCGTAGTGCCTTCCTGCTGCTTCTGGTGGATGATTTCCTTGACACGCCTGGAGTTCACCGGGTCGAGGCCCGAGGTCGGCTCGTCGAGAAAGAGCAACTTGGGACGGTGCAGAAGTGCTCGAGCCAAGTTCAGCCGAATCCGCATCCCCTTCGAGAAGTCCGAGACCCGCTTGCGGGCATCCTCGGCCAGCCCGACCCACTCGAGCACCTTCATGGGATCATCGGTCTTGTCTGCGTAGAGGGTGCGGAAGTATTGCAGGTTCTCGAGCGCCGTCAGTTTCAGGTAGTGGTTGGGCAATTCGAACGAGACCCCGATCTGCCGGTAATAGTCCGATGACCAGCTTTGTAGGGGCTTCCCCAGTACGCTTACCTCACCCTCGAAACCTCTAAGCAGCCCAATCAGGATCTTCTGGGTGGTACTTTTCCCCGCCCCGCTAGGGCCAAGAAAACCAAAGATTTCACCTGGTTCGACGCTAAAGTTGAGGTTCTCGAGCGCCCATTTCTGCCCGCCCGAATAGCAATAATTGAGATTCGATACTTTTATCATCTTCCCCCCTCAACTACACCCGTGCCGAATAGCTCTCGATCAACCTAACCGCCTTCCCCAGCCCATCCTCGGCACGTATCTGCTGCCCCAGTTGTGCGGCCTTCTGTCGCATCTGCGGGTTGTTCAGGGTCTCGCTGATGGCCCTGGCAAGCCCCTCGCTGCTCAGTCGCTTGCGCGGGATGGGACGCGGCCCGGCCCCGATTCCCGCCACCACTTCGCCCCAGTAGGGCTGGTCGCCAAAGAAAGGCACGATCACCGAGGGCACCCCGGCCCGCAAGCCCGCCGCCGTGGTGCCCGCCCCGCCGTGATGAACAACCGCCGCCATACGTGGAAAAAGCCAGGTATGCGGGGCCGACTCGAGGGCGAACACGTGCTCGGGTAAGTCGGCTTTTTTCAGCCCGCCCCAGCCCGATTGCATCACCGCCCGCTGGCGGGTGGGCCGGAGTGCTTCCAGCACCAACTCGGCAGTGGCTTCGGGGTCGCGGTGGGCCATGCTGCCGAAGCCGACGTAAACGGGCGGCGGGCCTGCCTCGAGGAAATCCACAAGCGCTTTGGGCGGTGTCCAGTTGGGGGCGGCCTCTAAAAACCAGTAGCCGGTCACCTCGGCGCTTTGCCAGTCGGCGGGCTTGGGAATTACCGATGGGCTAAAACCGTAAATAGCCGGGTGGCGCCCCAAGACGGGCGAGTTGTACGGCCCCAGGAAGGGCGCTTTGGGCAACCCCA
Organism: Meiothermus sp.; assembly: GCA_033762915.1. Classification (GTDB taxonomy): domain Bacteria; phylum Deinococcota; class Deinococci; order Deinococcales; family Thermaceae; genus Meiothermus. The sequence continues at coordinate 39,632 of JANRLD010000113.1, forward strand.
AGACCTGCTCGCGCACGGCATTGTCGCCCGTCCGGCTGGTCTGCCACAGGGCCTGCCGCACGAGCTGATGGGTTAGGCGGTTGACTGCCCCGCCCAGTCTGCCCGCCCAGCGCGGGAACAAAATCCCGGCGAACGCTGAGGTAGGAGTGAAAGGGAAGACATAGGCCTGAATCAGCGGAAGGTTGAGCTTCTCGGCCAGCCCCAGCGCCACGTATAGCCCGCCCACGCCTGCCACCAGCACGTCCATATCTTCGCAAGCCCGTAGCCCCTCGGAAGCCCAGCTCAGGGCGGCCTCCTGGGAGGCCTTAGCGGCGAAGCGTTGGATGGCGATAAAGTTGCCTTTTTCGATCAACGCCTTTAGTTCAGGCGACTCGGTGATTTCTTGGACATTGCCTTGCACGGGCCAGAACTCGAGACCCTGCCCCTCAACCAAACCCGCATAGTTCTCGTGGGTGATCAGCCGAACCCGATGCCCGGCATCCAGCAAACCCTTACCCAAAGCCACGTAGGGCTGCACATCTCCCTGACTGCCTAAAGCGATGATTGCGGTACGCACTGGAACCTCCTAGGGAAAACTGTCGAGAGTTGAAAGTCGAAGATCGAAGGACAAAAGCCAACACCATAGCGTCTCGAGACTCGAGCGCACCTTTGGGAACGTTCTGTTGTCGGGCGGCTATTTTTTGGGCTTGTTACCTCCGGCGAAGGCGGCGGCGAAGGTCTGGCCCAGCAGAGTCAGAATGGCATCGGACTCGAGGTCGGTGGTCTCGTCGCCCAGCAGGCTCAGCACGAAGACCCCCAGTACGCTGCCGGCCATCGCCCGGATCATGTGGGAAGCCTCGAGGTCGCGCAGCTTGCCCGCACCCGCCATCCCAACAAAGGTGTTCTCCCCCAACTCGAAGATGGGGCCAAAGATTTCCTGAAAGCCCCGCTCGCGCAGCGCCGGATTGGTAATGAGTTCGGGCAGCACCACCCGCCAGAGTTCCTTTTGGGCTTGTAGGGCCTTGAAGCGCCGCTGCAACTGGGCAACCATGACGGTCTCGAGGTCGCCCGCCTTGATCTGCTCCATCTGCTCGGCCCGCTGCTCCCGCTCGGCGAGTTGAGCGAGCAGGGCTAGCAGCAGTTCATCCTTGGAGCGGAAATAGTTGTACACCGTGCCGTTGGAGATACCCGCCGCATTGGCGACTTCTTGCATTTTGGCCACCTGAAAACCCCGCTCCGAAAAGACCTGTATAGCCGCCGCCAAAATTTGCTCCCGGCGCAGGTCTTCGCGTTTTTGCTGATACGAGTCCTTGGTCATTGCACCACCTTAGCAATGACTGTACAATAAAATGACTGATTAGTCAATCAAGTGATTTTGTAGTCATATCAACTGTATTGCAGAATCTCCTACTCATTGTCAAATTCTTTGGGTCTCCAACCCCCAAGGTATTTTTCAGCCAATTTCAGCACCTCATTATCATCCTTAGGCATGGTTTCCCTCAGGCGATTGATGCGTTCCCTAAGCTCGCCTTCATCACCGAATATTTTGATCAAAGAATCCCATTCAAGTCGTGGAAGTCGGTGAACTGTTCGACTACCCATGCTCTGACTTCTGACTTCATTACGAGCAGATTGAAGAATCGTCAGTGTAAACCCCGGATCATCAGGTAGCTCAAACGCTGGCTCATCTTCAGCAGTTTCTCTCGCTAAGATCAGTACCCGTAAAAGATCATGCTCAGACTCAAAATTTTCTTTCAATGTGGCTCGAACCTCAGCTCGCCAAGCTTTTTCAAATTCTGATGCTGCATCTTCTGTTACTAACTTGAGCCCAATATCTTTCCTATAACCTATTTGGTTAATCAGCTCTAGCTTCGCAGAAAGTAAGGTAACTTGGGGTAGTATCTTCCTAACAGACTCTTCAACTAAACTTGGATCTTTTAGAGATCGAATAAGTCGGTATGTAACACGCCCTACTACTAATGACGTGTCAAATCCAAACATGCCCCTAGGTCGTTCAGGAAGGATCGGACGTATATTGAGTAAAGCAATAACTCCTGGAATAACATGCTTTGGAGTGAACTTGTCCTCAAAAGTTTCTAGAGCTGCAATCACGTCTTCCAGCCGCTCAATCTTCAAGGAGTTTAGATAGCTGTTGAACGCTTCTAAATCCTCCATGATCCTGAATGCGTGTTCAGCCTCCGCGAATGCCTTAAACCCTTCACCAGCGACATGTTCAAGATACAAGGTTAAAACATGTTCGTGAGCAACTCGACGTTCGCTAAGCCAATTTTTCTTCCACTCCTCTCCATAGGAACTATCCCCAATATGCCGCCTTGCTGCCAAGAAAAGGTGTTTGATCATTGAACGTACAACTTCTGAGTGTTCCCCTGCTGCTTCGATTAGTTTATCAATAGCATCTTTGAATTCGGGCGACTCCGAGCGAATTCCATATCCGTAGGAAAAAACTGTGGTTAGTCCTGCCATAGAGTTGTGGAGTTTGCTGTACACGTCTGGCAAAAAAACGCGAATTGCCTCGAGAGCCAATACATCTGCAAGAGCAATCTGGCCGCCAAGAGAGCTAACTGTCCCGTGAATCGCTGCAGCATACCTCCGAACATCCCGCATATTACGTATTAGAGGGCGTATCACTTCAAAAAACAAATCGGGCCAGATATCTTGGTTAAACACACCGGGTTTATCAATCCCTTGAAGGGATTTATCAATGGCCTCAAGAATTTGGGAATGCATTACTTGTGAAGGAATAGCAGGAATATCTATTGCAACCTGAAGAATTTTCTCAAGATATGCACGACCGGGAACTCCGTCATCGCTTAGTGCTTGCTCAACTCGAGTACGATCAAAAGCGAGGATGTATATCACTTTTGGAAAACTTGCTGTTAGGCGTACAACTTTGAATATATCTCTGATTTCTGCACTAGAAAGACGATCTATGTCATCAAGTACAACAACAATAGGTTGATGTAAGGCGTTCAACGTCTGTGTCAGCTTTTGGCGTTGCCCTCCTATCCCGCCTTTGCGTCGCTCAATGAAGCTTTTTAGCGCTTTAGACGTTTCTGAAACTCGTTCAATCCAAGGACCTACAACGGGCAACCATTTAAGATCAGAGAAAATTTCACCGTACTCCGCTAAGTTCTTGGCAATTTCGGCAAAGTCTTTCTTATTCTTCAGTTGAGCAGAAACTTCAATAAAGAATTTCTCAATCAACTGCTCGGCACCGCTAAACATCCAAGGATTGAAATCCACCACAGGAATACCAGCTTTCTCAAACTCAGCACGAGCTAAGTTCACAAAAGATGTCTTTCCTGAGCCCCAAGCGCCAAGTACACCCACTACTGCACCATCAGTCACGTCAAGCGCAAGAACATGACGAGCAAAAGACTGCGCATAAGTATTCCTACCCAACAAATCTTCTTCGGGTTTTCGTATGGGGTTATCAGCTACGACCATCTTATTTTTAGTATAATTTTTATCGTCACTCATCGGTTCATCCTATATTTTAGCAAGAGCTTCGAGCTAGGTTTTTGATGTACAGCCAACTTCATTGTTCTAGAAAATCAACGCAACTTACTAACCTCACTCATCAACTGCCGCACGTGGTCAGCGTCCACATGGCCCGTATCCCGGTGGTTGTCTTTGAAATAGCTGCCGACAATCGCGCCATTGGTCAGCGCCAGTTGCTCGCCACAGTTCTCGAGCGTCACCCCCGCCCCAACAATCAGCGGGAACTCGCCCAGCACCGCGCGGAACTCACGAATCTTCTCGAGGTCGGTTTCCATCCCCGTACCCTCGCCCGTCACCACTACCGCATCGCACCGGGCCATCCCCAAATGCAAGTCTTCCTCGAGGCTGCGCCCCGAGAGCACCGGCTGATACTTGAAGCGCACCCCACCCAGCACGCTCACCTTGCCCAGTGCGCGGTAGCCCGCCACCATCGCGGCAAAGGCACGGTCTAGCTCCGGGGGCAAGTGCCCCGCTACCGAGTCGACCTGCATAAAGCGTGCGCCGTACAGCACCGCCAACTCGTAGCTGCGGTGAAAGTTGTCGAGGATGTTGACCCCGTAGATGCGCCCCCCGTGCGCCTCCTGCAAATGCTGCAGCACCCGCTCCGCATCGTTGATGCTGCCGAAGTAGTCTTCGACCAGCACCGCGTCCACGCCGCCGGAGTAGTAAACCTCGATCTCCTCTTTGGCTCGAGCGAGCCTCTCGAGGGCCGTATCGCCCTTCAAGTGCAACACACCCACGACGGGCTTGGGGTGCGGGAACAGCGGCAAGAATGGATGGGGCATGTTCGTTTTCCAGACTATCGCATAGACATTGCCCTGGGACCATCGGACAATACCCCCAATGCGACCCTATAGCGTGTTTATCGGGGATGTTTCGCTGGACGAATACTACCAGGCGCCGTACTGGCCCGCCATCAAAGACAAGGTGGCGGTAAGGCCACTGCAACCGCAGTTTGGCGGGATGATCGCCAATGCGGCCTGTGTGTTCGCGGCCCTGGGCGAACCGGTGCGCTTCATGGGTATTTTGAACCGGGGCGCGGTGAGCCAGAGGCTGCTGGAAAACCTCGAGCAAAGCGGTGTGGACACCAGCCTAATGCTCTTCGACGATGCCCTGCCCGACTCCAAGTGCCTCATTGTGTTGGCCGAGGGCGAGCACACGGTGTTCTATCCCGAGATGAACATCGAGCGCCTCGAGATCAGCCTGGAGCAGCTCGAGGTTCTGGCGGGGGCCAGGTACGTCTACTCGACCCGCAGCGACACCCTGCGCCTTACCTGCGGCAACCTGACCAACGACCAAATTCTGGCCCGCATCCGCACTGGCGGGGCCAAGCTGGTCTACGACCTCGACGTGGGCTACCTGCCCAGCGAGGACGAAGCCTACTACCAGCAAATAGACATTGCCTTCTTCAACGAGATTGGCTTTAACAGCTATCGAAAAGGCCGCAGTGAGGCCCAGGCGGCGGCCGATTTGCTCTCGTATGGAACCGAGTTGGTAGTAGTGACTTTTGCTGAAAAAGGCTGTGTCGTGTATAGCCAAGCGGGGCAGATTCAAGTTCCCGCCCACAGCGTCGAGGTGGTGGACGTGACGGGTGCGGGGGACACCTTTTGCTCGAGCTTCCTCTTCGCCTACGCCAAGACCGGCGACCCCCAACACGCCGCCCGTTTTGCCTCTGCGGCAGCGGCCATCTGCGTGGGCGGGCTGGGCGGGCGTGCGGGCGCGGTGGGCGAGGCAGCGGTGTTGCGGCTTATGGGCCGATAAATACCAGGTGGGCCCGCGCACCACACCTCGAGGCCGGCCGCGCCACAGAACACGTGCCAACTCGATCCATGAGCGCGGCGTCGCCGCTGGCCTACAGCGCCAGCACCTTCGCCATTTCGTACTTCTTGCGGTTGATGTCCTTGCGGCGTTCGATGGCTTCCTTGAAGGGGGTCAGGCGGATTTCGTCGTTGACCTGACCAATCGCCACGCCGCTGGCCCCGGAGAGCAGGGCCTCCACACAGCCCGAGCCCAGGCGGCTGGCCAGCACCCGGTCGGCAGCGGTGGGGCTGCCACCGCGCTGGATGTGGCCCAGGATGGTCACGCGGCCCTCGATGCCGTTGCAGGCCTCTACGTCCCGCGCCAGCGCCACTGCCCCGCCCTCGTAGCCGCCCTCGGCCACCACCACGATGCTCGAGCGCTTCCCCTTCTGGCCTGAAGCGGTGATGATCTCGGCGCAGACGTCGGCGCTGGTGGGCACCTCGGGGATCACGATGATCTCGGCCCCACCCCCGATCCCCACCTCGAGGGCGATAAAGCCCGCGTGCCGCCCCATCACCTCGATGAAGAAGACCCGCTCGTGGCTGGCGGCGGTGTCGCGGATGCGGTCGATGGCGTCGAGGGCGGTGTTGACGGCGGTGTCGAAGCCGATGGTGAAGTCGGTGCCGTAGAGGTCGTTGTCGATGGTGCCCGGGGCCCCCACCATGGGGATGTGGTGCTCGGCGATCAGCTTCATGGCGCCGGTGTAGGTGCCGTTGCCCCCGATGGCCACCACGCCCTCGATGCCGGCCTTGCGCAGGTTATCGGCGGCCTTGGCGCGGCCCTCGGGGGTCATGAACTCCTTCGAGCGGGCGGTGAGCAGCACCGTGCCGCCGCGCTGGAGGGTGTTGGCCATGTCGCGGGGGCGCAGCGGGGTGAAGTCCTCCTCGATCATCCCCTGGTAGCCGCGCCGGATGCCCACTACCTCGAGGCCCATCGCCTTGCTGGTGCGCACCACCGCCCGCACCGCCGCATTCATGCCGGGGGCGTCGCCCCCGCTGGTAAAGACACCAATTCGCTTCATTGAAGAACCCCGCTTAGAGTCGAGCTTTAAGAGTCGAAAGCCAAAGCTGGGGCTATTGTATTGAGAGTTCGGGGATAAGTACAGGAGAGGCGGACTGCCCAAAGCAAGTGCCCCCGGCGAAAGGGGGCGGGTCTGGGACCTGGCCTCATCGCCTTTCCCACCTTTACTTCCCTCGCGGCGGCGGGCAATCTACTCCCTACAGCAAAAACCGCTGTAGAGAGTGTTCGTGGGAACCGCTCTCAGGCCCTCAGCTTTCGGCCTGGGGCTTCTTCCCGTGCACCATCTCGTAGGCCTGGTTGCGCGGGAGGCCCGCGTCGTTCAGGGCCTTGACCAGCTCTTTGCCCTTCAGGCCCTGGGCCTTGAAGCCCTCGAGCATCGCCGTGACACTGGCCCTCGGCTCCCGGCCCTCGGCCCTCGGCTCCCTCGGACCCAGCACCAGCACAAACTCGCCCCTGGGCTCCTTGAAGTGCTCGAGCGCCCCGGCCAGGGTGCCGCGCCACAACTCCTCGTGCAGCTTGGTCAGCTCTCGAGCCACGCAGACCGGGTGCTCGGTTCCGTAGAAGCGCACTAGGTCCTTCAGGGTGTCGGTCAGACGGTGGGGGGCCTCGTAGATCACCACCGTGCGGCCGGCGGCGACCTGCTCGAGGCGCTCCTTGCGCTCGGAGGCCTTCTGGGGCAGGAAGCCCTCGAAGCTGAAGCGGGCGGTAGGGAAACCGGAGGCCACCAGGGCCGGGACAAGGGCGGTGGGGCCGGGCAGCACCTCCACGCCCCAGCCCTCGCGCACCGCCAGCGCCACCAGCTCGGCCCCAGGGTCGGAGATACCGGGGGTCCCGGCGTCGGTGCAGTAGGCCACGTGGTCGCGCCCCTCCAGCAGGTGCTTGGCGTTGCCCACTGTGTGCTGGTCGAGCCGCACCATCGGCTTGGAGATGCCCAGGTGCTTCAGCAGGATGCCGGTGCGGCGGGTGTCCTCGCAGGCCACCACCTCGGCCTCCTTCAGCGCGCGCACGGCCCGCAGGGTGATGTCCTCGAGGTTGCCTATCGGGGTGGGAACCAGAACCAGCCTCACCCCCCTAGTGTAGCCCAGTTCGGGGCCGACAGACTGTCGAGCCCACTGCCGGGGGCCTCCCCCGGCCCGCCGACCCGCCGATTGCCCCGCGCTTGGACCGTCGCGTTCGGCCCGGGACGCCGGGCTCGAGTATCCTAGGCGCAGACGGCGCTTGGCCCGAACGGGAATTGGCCTAACAAGCTCCCCGCCCCTGGCCGGACAGGCCGCCGCAAAGGACGTCCGTGGCCGACCTCCGCTGGTTCCTCTTGGGCACACCCAGGGCCGAGTACCGGGGCCAGCCCTGCCACCTCGAGCGGCGCAAGGCGGTGGCGCTGGCGACCTACCTGCTGCTGAACCCCAAGGCCCACAGCCGCGAAAAGCTGACCGAGCTGCTGTGGCCGCGCCTCGGCCCGGACGAGGCGCGAGCTGCCCTGCGGGCCACCCTGCCCGCCCTGACCAGGCTGGCCCCCGGACCCTGGCTGAGCGTGGACCGGCAGAGCGTCGGGGCGGACGAAGGATGGGTATGGAGCGATGCGGGCCGCTTCGGCGAACTCCTCGAGGCGCTGCGCCAGCACGACCACCCACCCGAGACGCCCTGCCCGGCCTGCCTCGAGACCATGCAAGAGGCCGTGGGGATCTACCGGGGCCACCTGCTCGAGGGCTTCGGGCTGGACGACGCGCCGGAGTTCAACCACTGGCTGAGCCTGCAGCGCGAGTGGCTGAGCCAGTCCCAGGCCAAACTGCTGCGCGCCCTGAGCCTGTATTTCGCCCCCCTCGAGCGCGAAAAGTCGTTGCGCTACCTGCGCCGGTGGGTCGAGCACGAGCCGCTGCACGAGCCCGCCCACCGCCTGCTGATGCGCGTCCTGTACGAGAACGGGCAGCGGGCCGAGGCCCTACAGCAGTACCAGGCCTTTGCGCGGCTGCTCGAGGCCGGGCTAGCCACCCCGCCCGAGGAGGAGACCACCCGCCTCTATCAGAGCATCCGCAGCCGCGAGGAAATCCCCTCCGCCCCCGGCGGCCTGGTGGCGCTGACGCCCCCGTTGCCGCCGCTGCTGGTGGGCCGGGAGGGCGACCTTTACAACCTGCGGCAACGCCTGAGCGCCGGGGGCGAGCGGCGCGCGCTCACGGTGGTCGAGGGCTGGCCGGGGGTGGGCAAGAGCACCCTCAGCGCCACCCTGGCCCACGACCCCACCATCGCCGGGGACTTTCCGGACGGCGTGCTGTGGGCCACGCTGGGCCAGAGCCCCAACAAGCTGGCCGAGCTGCTGCTGTGGGCCGACGCGCTCCGCCTCACCACCCCGCCCAACCCGACCCCCGCCCTCCTGAGCCGCCAGATCGGCGCAGCCCTGCGCGGGCGGCGGATGCTCCTGATCGTCGACGACGTGTGGCGGGCGGGGGACGCGGCCCCCTTCCTGGTCGGGGGGCCGCACTGCGCGACCGTCCTCACCACCCGCTCCGACCCGGTGGCGCTGGCCTTGGCCCCAGCTGCGCGCGACCTCTACCGGCTCAGCCCCCTCGAGCCCGACGACGGCCTGAGGCTGCTCGAGGCCGTCAGCCCCCAGACTGTGCAGCAGCACCCCGAGGCCTCGAGGCAACTGGTGAGCGACCTGGGGGGCCTTCCGCTGGCGCTGCGGGTGGCGGGGCGGCTCTTGGAGACCGAGGCCCGGCTGGGCGGCGACACGGCACAGCTGCTCGACGAGCTGCGGCAGGGCGCGGGACTGCTCGAGGCCGAGGCCCCCCTGGACCGGCTGGATGGGCTCGAGGGGGGGCCGCAAACCCTGCCCACAGTGGCGGCCCTGCTGCGCCAGAGCACCGACGGCTTGGAACCCGCCGACCGGCGGCGCTTCGCCCTGCTCAGCCTGTTTATGCCCAAGCCCGGCAGCTTCGACCTGGAGGCCCTGGCCGCGCTGTGGGAGACCCCCGACCCCAAGCCCACGGTGCGCCGGCTGGTGGGACGGGGGCTGCTCGAGCCCACCGGCGGCGGGCGCTTTCAGATCCACGCCCTGCTGACCCTGCATGCCCGAACGCTGCTGGAGCCGGGCGAGGGCGAGGCCGCCCGACGGCGCTACAAGCGGCACTACCTGGGGCTGCTGGGCCGCCAGCACCGTGCCCTGCTGGGGCCGGGGCAGCAGGAGGCCATCGCCGCCATCGGGCGCGAACTCGAGCCCGTATCCCGCGCTTGGCTGTGGGCGGTCGAGGACGGCGACGGCGAACTGCTCGAGGCGGCCACCTTCACCCTCAGCGCCTACATGACCCACACCGGCCGCCTCACCTTGGGGGCCGAACTCTACGCGCCTGCTGCGGCTCGAGCCTGGGCCAGCCCCCTGACCCAGGCCCACCTGGCGGGCGCGTATGGCTGGGTGCAAATCCTGCTGGGCCAGCCCGCCGAGGGCGAGGCGCGGATGCACGAGGAACTCGAGCGCTTCCAGCGGCACCGGGCGACGGGTGCCGTCCCCGTGGTGCTGGCGGCCTGCCTGGGCTCCTGGTACGCCGCCACCGGCCGCCCCGACCGGGCTGAAGCGCTGTTTGCACAGTCTTTGCAGGCCCTGCGCGACGGGCCGGACGACGACTCAGACTGGGCCAGGGTGCAGCTCGAGGGCTTTAGGGCTGGCCTCGAGCGCTCCCAGGGCCAACCCCAGGCCGCGCTGGGGCGGCTCGAGGAAGCCCTCGCGCTGGCCGGGCGGGTGGGCGACGGGGTGCAGACCAGTTGGCTGCGCTCGGTCAAGGCCGAGACCCTCTTGCAGCAGGGCAGGGCCGAAGAGGCCGAGGCGCTAATCCGGGCCAACTGGCGCTACTTCCGCACCGTGGACAACCGCTGGGGCGCGGTCACGGCGCTCAAAAGCCTGGGCCTGCTGGCCGAGAGCCGCGGCCAGGCCGAGGCGGCCCTGGACTACCTCGAGGAAGCCCTGGAGTCGGTGGGCCAGGTGGGCGATCACGCCCTCAAGCTCGAGATCGCCGAGCACATCGCCCGGCTGCGGGGGGCGGTGTAGGAAAGGCTCGAGGGCGGCCGACCACGACGCTTAGCGAGTCGGCCAAGTACCCACACAGGAGTTATTGGCTCGACAAGTTTTCAGTATGATGTCAGGGTCTACGCCGCCATTACACCCCGCACCCATGAGCAACAAACCCATCGCCTTTCTTCATACTTACCTCCCAAATATGCATTGGCTAGGTGGCTCCGAATCCAAAGACATCTAGCCCCAACACCACCAATGGCCGCGAACCTACCTGGGTTTGATGCACTGGTCGGGGTTCTTCTTGCAGAAGGTGGCTGCGTTGTCGTAGCAGCCGCCCAGCCCGCCCATTAACAAAGCCCCCATGCCCAAGGTCACCACGAATCGAATGATGTTCTTCATACCCTTCCACCCCCCTGGCCCGATTGTCTGGCGCACACTGATCGTATGAGATGACCGCAACCCGGACGCAACAAACTCGAGGGTAATTGGTCGTTTATAGAGTCACGAAAGTTTTTTCACCCTCAAGACCACCTAGGGAACAACAGCCCCGACAGAGAGACCGCCCGACGAAGGAGTAATAAGCGTAGGCTTCTGGCTTCGATTAGAGAAGTTGTTGTTCGCGCTCACCAACGTGCCGGTAAGCATTAATCCGGCCAATAAAATCGCCACTACTTTTCCGAGCTTTTTCATATCCTGCCTCCTTTTTGCCCTGCCCTTCAAACTTCAAGAAGCCAACACCACATGAACGCAGCAAAAAACCTTGGCACGCCACTTTGTTATCGTGGACGTGGGGCTACCTCGAACACATACGACCTATCCTGAAATGTTCTGCCGTTCTGGGAGCTTTCGGCCAAGGCTCCCCCAAGAACACCCACCACCAAACCGATCACCGCCACGATCCAAAGCTTGCCGAGTTTCTTCATGCGCTCTCCCCAAACAGACGACGCTACGGCTTATGGCCGGTACTCTGGCCTACCGCCTAATCGGGCGGCACTCGCTGGGCAGAGCAGCGATGTGGGTTAGACCCGTCGCGCCTAAGAACCCGCCCGCCTTCACCACATTGGGCGAGAGGATGCATATCGAACCGGTCCTCGAGGCCGCCTGTCCCGCCCCCAGAACACCCAACATCACAACTGCGATACCAATGGCTATAGTCCGGCTAGTCTTCATGCGTTTGCCTCCTACACCGATGTTTTTTCCTGCATCCACACTCTAGAACGCCACCGCAACAGAATCGCAACAGCCCGAGCCAACATTGGCGAAAATGCGCGTCCCGAACGGGGCTCATCGATGGTTTCATCTCCAGCCCACCAACGACCTTCCGGCTTGAGACGACGAACAGGCAGTAGCACCCACATAAGGGGCGGTCTCGAGCCGCATTCGGTGATGAAGATTTCTGCGCCCCAAACGCACGTCTTGTGGTCTGCAGTTCTCGAGTTGCTATTGGGGCTTGACAGTTCTCGAACTCCCATATACACTTCTCGTTGCGCCTCCGAAAGGAACGCACGAATCTTGACAAAGAAAGATCAGCAGAAATCACGATGTACACGTCGTTTTCTCGGACGTTATAAACGAGATCTGAAGCCTAAAAACTTCTTCACTCGTCCCGCAAGGGCGAGCACTCATGGAGAGTTTGATCCTGGCTCAGGGTGAACGCTGGCGGTATGCCTAAGACATGCAAGTCGCGCGATGTAGCAATACATAGCGGCGGACGGGTGAGTAACACGTAGGCGACCTGCCCCGAAGTGGGGGAAAACCGG
>JANRLD010000114.1:0-2011 GCA_033762915.1 Meiothermus sp.
CCCCAGCCGGCCCGGACATCCGCATCAGCCAGGCCGAGTGGGGGCAGACCATCCTTAAGGAGAACCTCAAGCTGGTCTCGGGCAAACAGGCCTTGCTGCGGGTGTCCGTGGTGGCCGACCGCAGCGGGGTCTCGGCCGGCCTGAGCGCGCAGGTTTGGCGCGGCGGCGCCTTCCAGGGAAACGTGGCCCTGACCGGCCCGGCCACCCTCCCCACCAGCGTCAGCCCCGGCGACCTAAGCCAGACCTTCTGGGGCACCCTGCCCGCCAGCTGGGTGGGGAGCGGCCTTGAGGTGCGCCTCCAAGCCGACCCCACCAACGCCGTCGCCGAGAGCAACGAGGCCAACAACAGCCGCACCCTCACCCCCAGTATCATGACGGTGGGGACGGTGCTCTACCTGACCAGCATCCCCATCCGCTACACCGATACCGGTGCCAGCAACACTGTCCGCACCCCTTCGATCCCCAACTTCGGCCCCTTCCTCACCGACATCTTCCCGATCAGCGGGGTTCAGACCACCACCCGCGCCGCCGCCTACAGCTTCAGCGGCAACCTCCGCAACGGCAGCGATTGGAGCCGACTCCTTAACGAGCTTCGCACGCTGCATTCCACCGATGGGCGCGGCCCCGACCACTACTATTACGGCTTCATACAGACCGGCTACTCCTCGGGCATCATCGGGATCGGCTATATCAACTGGCCGGTGGGGGCGGGCTGGGATCGGAACGCGACCAGCAACTACTCCAACGACTCCTCGGCCTGGGTGATGGCCCACGAGCTGGGCCACAACTTCAACCGCTGGCACGCGCCCTGCGGGGCCACCGATGGGCTGGACGGCGCCTACCCCTATACGGGCGCCGGCCTGGGCACCTGGGGCTACAGCTTCGGCAACACCGCGCTCAACCTGATTAATCCCAACACCGTGTTCGACGTGATGAGCTACTGCAACTCGCAGTGGACCTCCGACTACACCTACGAGGCCGTGCAGCGCTACCTCGAGAACAACCCCCCCACCGCCGCCCGCGTCCTGATGGCGCAGACCAGCTCGACGGCTCTGCTGGTTCGGGGCAGCATTCGCGGCGGGCAGGTCAGCCTCGAGCCCCTGATGCGCCTCCAGGCCCCGGTGAGCCCGCCCCAGTCCGGACCGTACCGCCTGCGCCTCCAGACCGCCAGCGGCCCTCGCGAGGTCAGCTTCTCCACCAGCGTGGTGGCCGCGCCACACGGGGCCGGGGTGGCCTTCGGCGGCGCGCCAGAGGAGCACTTCAGTTTCACGCTTCCGGACGCCGGCGAGGTGACGGGCCTCGAGATCGCACGCGGCAGCCTCCCATTGTTCAGCCGGCAGTTGGGCCTGCGCCCTATGAGTACCGACGACCCCGGCCTGCGCCTGAGCGAGTCGGGTGGCTTTGCCCAGCTCTACTGGAGCCCCTCGGTGTTCCCCTACGCTGCAGTGGCGCATTTAGGGCCGCAGCGCACCTCTCTAGCTTTGAACCTGACGGGCGGCGAGGGGCGTCTCGAGACCTCCGACCTGCCTGCGGGGGGCCAGCTCGAGGTGGTGCTCTCGGACGGGATTAACAGTCGGCGCTGGGTGTTTAACCGGTAAAAGGTCGGAGGTCGAAGGTCGGAGGTCGAAGGCTGAAGGCTAAACCTTGAGTCCGCACCGGCACTCGAGGCGTGCCCCCTGCTTCGTCCGCGCGGCGAATCGGGTTTAAGTATCTCCATAGTGGAATTGCAGCATCCGCACTCGCCGATAGATCGGGCAATTGCGCTCACAAGCCGCTCGCTGATGCGGCTGTGCTGAAGTCCTGCAATCTCACTATGGCGCAACTTAGCAGGTTCCCGGCTTCACCGGCCTTCCCGAAAACACCCCATAAGCAGGAGTCCCCTGAGGCCGAGCGCTTGCGCCAGCGAAGAGAACTCCGCGACGGTGAAATCACCAGGCAGGGGCGGCCTCGAGGGCCTCAGTCAACTCGGCGTACCGGGCAAAGGTAGAAGGTACCTGCAAAATCAACCACT
>JANRLD010000115.1:0-174409 GCA_033762915.1 Meiothermus sp.
GCGGGCAGGGCGGGCAGGGCCGGCGCCTCGAGGGCCGGCCGGGCCGGGGGCCGGGTGGCGCCCAGGGCGAACCCGCGCAGGTCGGGCACGACCGAGAGGGCCGGGGGGGCGAAGGGCTCCAGCCTTGCCGAGACGGTCTGCTCGAGGGGCGCGAAGAACCGGGGGGCCGCCGTGGCCACTGCGGGGGGCCGGGCCGGGGCGGCGGGCCGGGGGGCGGCAGGCGCCGCCGGGAAGGGGGCGGGTGACCCGGGCAGGGCGGCGGCCCGGGCGGGCGGGGTCAGGGGTAGGGCCTCTACCGCCCTGGCGAGGGCCGGTGCGCCGCCCAGAACCCCAAGGGCCAGGCCGGCCGGCAGCATCGCGCCGTAGTGCCGCCACAGCCTCGAGGGGCTCCTCTGATCGGTCTCGGTGGTCACGGTGGTGTTGGCCAGCCCGGTGACCCGCTTCACCGCCTCCACCACGCCCCCCACCTTGCTGGCGATGCCGTTGATCAGGCCCTGGACCAGGTTGACGCCGGCCAGGTACATGTTGTGGGCGAAGTTCTTGACCCACTCCCAGGCCGCGTGGAGCGCCCCCCGCAAGGCCTCCCAGTTGGGCGCGAGCAGCCGCAGCGGCACGCTGAGGATCTGCTGGATGCCCGTCCAGACCTGCTGAGCGCCCCTGCGGGCCAGGTCCAGGTCGCCCCGGAACAGGCCCACCACCACGTTGACGAAGCCCCGCACGACGTTGACCACCCCGGTGAGGCCCTGGAGCACGGCCGCCCCCAGCCGGGCGAAGACCTTGGTGCCCAGCGTGAGGAGGGCGCCCACCATGAAGCCGAAGCCGTACGCGATGGCCTCGAGGGGCCCCATCGCCGCCGGGATAAGCGACTGGAACCAGGCCCCCACCGGCCCCAACGCCGCGCCGAGCTGGGAGATCGCCGCCATGAACTCGAACCAGGCCGTCCGCAGGGGCAGCAGCGCCGCCAGCACGTTGACCCTGAAGGCGTCCACGTTGTTCCAGGCCCAGACGAATGCCGCCCCCAGGCCGATCACAGCGGCGGCGATCATGACGACGGGGTTGGCAAGCAGAGCCGCCGTGAAGGCCCTCGCCGCCCCCGTCGCGGCTAGGAGCTGCCCGCGCAGGAACGGCAGGACGCCGCCGGCCGCCGCGACCCGGGCGGCGAAGGCGTCCGCCCGGCCGGCCGCGTCGTAGAGCCCCAGGGCGGCCGCGCTGGCCGCGTCCCTCAGCACCGCCAAACCGATGCGGGCCTGAGCGCCGGCGAAACCCAGCACGCCCAGCGCCGCCACCAAGCCCCCGGCCCCGACCGCCAGCAGGGCCAGCCCCGCGACCACCGCCAGCACGGTCTGGGTCAACGCCGGGTTGGCCTGGGCGGCGGAGTCGAGCCACTTGACGAAGCGCGTCCCCGCGTCCAGCACCTTGGTGAACGGGGGTAAGACGTAGTTGCCTATGGTGATGCCGAGGTTCTGTAGGGAGTTGCGGAAGATCTTGAGCCTGGCGTCGGCGGTCTCGAGGCGTTTGGCGTATTCGGCCTGGATGGAGCCGGCGTAGTTGGTCTGCTGCCCCACCAGCCCCAGGTTGGTCTTCACCTCGGGCAACACGTTCATCAGGGCGAGCACGTCGTCGGCGTACTCCATCCCGAACATCTGGCCGATGGCGGTGCGGGCGTTGGGGGCCTGCTTGAGGGTGTCGAGGAAGCCCAGCACGGCCCCGGTGGCGTCCTTGCGGACCAGGGCCTCCATGCCCTCGGCGGTGTAGCCGATGGCGGCGAGCCCCTTCTGGAAGGGCTTGGCCTGGATGGTGGCCATCGAGAGCCGGTTGATCAGGGCGTTAAGGCCGCTGGACACGACCTCGGGGGCGCGGCCCGTGGAGAGCAGGGCGGCGCTGAATGCGGATATCTGCTGGGCGGTCATGCCCAGCGGCGCGCCCACCGAGCCCACACGGCGGAGGGTCTCCAGGATGTCGGGGGCCTTGGCGGCGGTGGTGTTGGAAAGGGCGTTGACGGCGTCGGCCATCAGCAGCACCTCGGGCTGGGTGCCCTTGAAGATGACCGCCAGCTGGGCGATGGTGTCCCCGGCCTGCCCGGCGTTGATGTCCAGCGCGGTGGAGACCTTGGCGGTGTTCTCGATGAACTTGGCCAGGTCCTGCAGCGGGATGCCGGCCTGCCCGCCCGCCGCCGCTATCTCGGTGAGCTGGGTGACGGTGAGGGGGATCTCGCGGCTGAGGTCGCGGATCTGCTTCTGCAGGATGGCCGGGCCCTGGGGGGTGGGGAAGTCCACCACCTTGCGCACGTCGCTGAAGGCGGCCTCGAAGGCGACGGCCTGCGCGGTCGCGCCGGCCAGGGGTGCGGCCAGGGCCAGCCCCACCGCCGCGATCGAGGCGCCGGCCTGGAGGCGGTTGAGCGCCTCGTCGGCCCGGTCGGCCATCTGCTCCATGCCGCCCAGGCCGCTGACGATCCGGCCCATCGGCCCGGACAGCCGGTCCGCCAGCTCGACCAGCACCTGGAGCTTGAACAGCCCCTCCATCAGGGTCGCCACCCCGCAGGCACACGCCCGATCGTTGTGACGGTGTCCCAGTCGGCCAGCGGGGTGAGCCGCATGGCCCCGGCGCCCCTGAACCGCTGACCCCTTGCGGCCCGGGTGTTCTCGGCCACGCAGGGAATGCCCTCGACGACGCCCACATAGACGCCGACGTGGCCCTCCACGTCCGGCGCGGTGCGGGGGCTGGTCGGGGCCTCGTCGCCGGCCCGGCTGCTGAACACGAAGTCCCCCGGCTTTAGCAGCTTGAGCAACTGGGCGCGGTGGTCCGCGCGCCTGGGATCGAAGTCGACCTTGGAGACCTCCCAGTTCAGGCGGTCAATTCCGCGCTCGGCGTCCGTCGCCCAGCGGGACCGGTCGGCGTCCACCCCGGTCCTGTCCAGCACGCGGTCGTACAGCACCCACCGGTTGGTGTTGGTGGCCTGGGCCAGCGCCTCGAAAGCGAGGTGGAGGCAGCGCCCAGGTATGAGCGGGAATCCCCGCCGCTTTCCCTGCACGGCCTCGAGTGCGATTTTTGCGATCGTCTGCATGGCGGCTCCAAACCGAAAGCCCCCGCTCGGGTGAGCGGGGGCTAGGTTATACGGAGTATACAGGGTTTCGGCGGGTCGTGGGGCTACCCCACGCTATCTGTCGCAAGGCCGACTAAACGAACCAGTCCGGGGCGGCAAAGACATACAGCGCCTCGAGCACATCGCCCCGCTGGTGCTCGGGCATCTCTGCGGTGGCCTCGGTCAGGGCAGTCTCAAGTTGCTCAAACCTGGCTTTGGTCAACAAGCCCGCGTCCTGGAGGCGCTCGGCCTCCCGAAGAATGCCCTGATAGGTGAGGGTCGCGGTCATGGTATTCCTAGCACTTTCTTTACCTCTTCAATCATAGCATAGCCCTCGGGGTCGAACTGCCTCAAAACGCCCCGGTGAAAGGCGTAGGCGGCGAAGGTCTCGGAGAAGTATTCATGGGCGTTGGCCTTGGCGTACTCGGTGATCGGCGTGGCCTTGGCGAAGGCCGCCCGGACGATGGGCGCGACCTTGGCCTCGTCGCTGTACCAGAGGTGGTGTCCCAGCTCGTGCACCAGGGTGCGCTTCATCGCGTCGAGCTTGTCTGTGCCGCAGCTCGATACGCTCCAGGACTTGCCCGGCTCGAACGTGGCCCCGTAGGTCTCCGGCTTACGCGTCGAGCGCACATCTATGCGGGTCTTGCCGGTCGCGGGCCAGCGGGTGAACATGCCGTTGGCGTTTGGCCGCCTGATCGTCCCCAGGTTAATCTCCGCGACTGGGCGCGTCTTCATCCACTCGATCAGGCCCGCCGTGTTGATGCCCCGCAGCACCTCGGCCTGGTCTTTCTTGGGGATTTTGGACTCGAGGACGTAGAACTGCACGCCCTCCTTGGGCTTTTCCTCTTCGACCGCAGCGGGGGTGGGGCGGAGTTGCTGGTAGGCCGCCCACAGTTGGGGGTGGTAGTCGGCCTCATCTGGGCTCCAGGCCTGCCGCCCTGGGGGAGCGCCGAAGCCCTCGAGGGGCGGTTGCAGCGGCGGGGTGGGGGTGACGCCCCTGGCCTCGGCCTGCTCGCGGGAGTAGGTGACGAGGGCGGTGCGACAGCGGTAGTGCAGCGGGGGCACGTGGGTGTCCCAGAAGGGGTCGTCGGCGGGGCGGATCACGCCCCGGAGGTTCAGGCAAATCTTGCTGGTGCGCCCGTCCAGCACCACCGCCAGGCCCCAGAAGGGGCGGCTCTCCCGCACCGCGTCCGCGCTCTTCCAGCGGCCCGCACCATAAGCGCTTTGCAGGTTGGTGTCGAAGATCAGGCCCAGGCGGTGGGCCGAGCCCGTGCCCCAAGCGCCTTGCAGCGCGGCGGGCAGCCCGGCCTTGAACTCCTCGAGGGTGTCGCCCTTGGCCAGGGCGCTGTCCAGGCGGTCGAAGACCTGCTGCACCAGCTCGAGCCGGGTCAGGCCGCTGACGAAGAAGGCCCGCGCCCTGGCCTCGGCCTCGAGGGCGCGGAACTGGGGGTCGGTGAGCGGCAGCCGCGCCCTGAACCACGCTATGGCCTCGGCGGGGTCTACGGGATTTGGGTCGACGCTCCAGGGCATAGACGCTCAGGACGCTGGGTGCTGGCCCGCCCATATCGCGTAGTACACGCGGGAAACGTTCAGGATTCGGGCCGTGGTCCCGACAGTTTTCCTTATCTCTATGTAGACGCCGATGCGTGAGTTGTTGGAAATGAGGGGCACCTGCGCACTGCTCGAGCCCTGCGGCGAGCCGTCGATCCACATCCGGCTGACCGCTGTTGTTGACGTGTTGTCTAGCAACAGCTCAAGTGTCTGCGAGCTGGGCGTGGCCACGGGCGGAATGATGGAGGTGTTTGTGTCTAGAGATCCCCCATTTGCCTGCTGTAAGCGCCAGCCCGTGAGGTTGTGGTCCCAGTAGGCCATGACCAGAGCCCCGGAGTCCGCCGCGCCGGGGGCCTGGCTCGAGAACCCTATGCGGATCTGGCAGGTTTCGGTCCCGTTGCACAGTGCGCTGAGGCGTAGTCCCTCAACCCTGAGGTACGCCAGTGCTGGCACCCGCATGAACTGAGATGCCGACGACTGGCTGTACCAGCCGGCGCGGCCCGTCGCGGTAGTGCCCGTGGATAGGGCGGCGGCACCGATGATGGTGGCGTTGGAGGGCGAGTCCGCACCGACGCCCCCCGCACCCGTGCCCGAGACGGCCTGGGTGAAGCACGTGTACGTTGTTGAGAGCGCCCACAGCCGTTGGTCACACGCGATCCAGAAGGGGTTGCTGGTGCTCTCTTGGTTGGGTTTACTGGTTCTACTCCACGCTAAGAAATAATCCGGCATGCTGGTCGTCGCGGTCACGCGGAAACGCTCATCCATCCAGCGGTTGCCCACGCGGATGACGACCGTCCCTAAGCCGTCCACGCTCGCGCAGTCCAAGCAAAATGTGCGGGTGATTGAGGCACCCAAGCCGGCCAGGTTGGCGAAGCTCGTGAACTGATTGTTGTCCGACGCCACAACCGCCCAACTCGTGTCAAAGCGCAAAAGCAGCGCCGCGTTGTTGTTGTTGATGGTGGCAATGGTTGTGCTATTGCTGTTGTCGCGGATGTTTATATTCCCCAAACTGGAGCACCTCGGGCGGTAGACCAGAATCATGTCCCCGGCCGCCGGGCTGGCTGGCATGAGCAGCTGCGGGATAGTGCCGTCCGTGTTGCAAATCTGCACCCGGGTATTCAAATCGGTACTTTGCAGCATGGTGTTCGTGTTAAAGCCTAGGCCCAGGCTCCGACCGAACGGGAAGTTGGCCCCGGTGTATCCAGTAGAGCCCCCGCCCCCGGTGTTGTCGGTCCCCCAGGTCAACGCGCCTGAGGCGAGTTTCAGCACCTGTCCATCGGCTCCCACCGCTGGGGCCAGCTTGGCAGCTGTGACCGCCCCGTCCGCCAGGTCGGCGGTCGCCACTGCCCCGTTGGTAATCTCGGTAGAGCCGATCGCATTTAACGTTGCCAGCCCGCCCAGGCCGAGCGCTGTGCGCTGGGCGGGTGCGTCGGCGGCCGTCAGCAGAGCCCGGCCGGCGGCGGTACTGTCGCTGATCTGCGAGGCGGTGTGGGTATGGCTCGAGTTGGCCTTGCCGTCCAGCGCCGCCTGCAGCCCGCCCACGTCCGCGATCGCAACGGCCAGCAGTGTCTTGGCCTGGGCGGCGGTGCACTGCTCGAGGCTGCCGGTGCTGGTGGTGATTCGGCAGGCGATGCGGTTCTGCGCCACCCCCGTGGTGCGGTCGAGCGGGACGGTGTTTGTGAGGATACGGCTGCCATTGATCGTGCCCGTGGTCTGTCCCTGGGCGCTCTGGATTTGGACGGCGAGCAGCACCAGCAAGGCCACTCCCGCGCCGATGGCGACGTTTCGCAGTTTCATCAGAACTTTACCCCCTTGACCTTGGTGCGGGCCGCGTCGAGCAGTGCGGAGCCGAACGTAATCTTTGTCTGTGCGGCATTGAGCGTGTACTCGTCGGCCCCTGGGGCGGCTGCCGCGTAATCCAGCGCCAGCAGTACTCCGCCCTCGGCCACCAGGATGGAGTCCGGCTCGAGCGCGGTCGGGCTGGTGTCGGAGCCGATCCAGTAGGTGTTGCCGCTGTCCGGTACCAGTTGCAACCACTTGGACTGCTGCCCCTCGGCGGGGTAGGCCACGATCTGGCCCAGGCCGTTGGTGACGTAGACCTTGGTGCGCGTCCCGACCCGCACGTAGTAGATGCTGTCC
The DNA here is from genome assembly GCA_033762915.1 of Meiothermus sp. Lineage (GTDB taxonomy): Bacteria > Deinococcota > Deinococci > Deinococcales > Thermaceae > Meiothermus. Next base: position 6,773 of record JANRLD010000115.1, read on the forward strand.
GGCGCCAACGTGCCGGGCAGCGCAGAAACGACCTTATGGTGACGAACTTGGGGCATGTCGCCCCCTACCAGTCATTCGTTGACCAGTCGCTCGAGATGGCGTTACCGTTGTAGAGCAGGCTGCCGCCGGGGTCCGTGAGCTTATCCAACGTCGACTTGTTGGAGTGGGTGTGGGCGTTCGCCACCGCCGAGTCGATCTGGGCCGGGGTGGAGGTCGGCTTGCCCGTGATGTTGGCCCACTGCACCACCACGTCCATGCTCTCGTACTCCGCCACCTTGGTCCAGGTTTCCCCGGAGTCGTTCCAGAAATACATGGCTGCGCCGCTGGCGACCGTGGCGTCGCCCGTGGCGTCCGTCACCAGGACCAGTGCGTTGCTGCCCAGGCTGGCGGCCAGGGCGTTGCGGGCCGCGATGTTCGCGACGTTGTAGACCTGGTTTAGGGCCGATATCTGGGCGGCGATCAGGGCGTTGGTGCGGGCGGTGTTGCCGATGGCCTTGGGGTTGCCCGAGTTGTCGGTGATGTACGCCTCGACGTAGGTGTTGCCCCCGGCGGCCAGCACGTAGTAGAAGCTGTCCGGCTCTAGGGTGCCGGGCAATGCCGTGACTTGGTGAAACTTAAGGCTCATATGGCTCCTTTACCATTCGTTGGTGGCCCACTCCAGGGCCGCGTTTCCCGACTCGCCGTCCGCGTAGTACACCGTGTAAACCACGCTCACCCCGGCGGCCTCCACCTCGAGCACCAGTTCCTCGACGGCGACCTCCAGCACCAAGTCGCTCACCGCACACCTCGGGGGGGCTGGACCTCCAGGAGCAAGCGCAGGAGGGTGCGGGACGCCGCGCCGGGCCCCAGCCGCTTCAGCACGCCCCGGGCCCGGGTGAAGGCCCACAGTGCGGTCTTGGAGCCGGGGACGTGGACGGCGATGATCCCGGTATCGGTGTCCAGTACACACTCGCCCGGGGCGGCGGTGTAGAGCAGCCCGGCCGGGGCGCCCCCACCCGGGCTGCTCCAGACCTCCAGGGTCGCGGAGTGGCCGGGGTAGGCGAGGGTCTCGCGGGCCGCGTTGGTCATGCGGACCTTGCCGAGCACCAAGGCCTCGCCCCGCACCACCACCATCGGCATCTCGGGGATTTGGTTGACCGGCGGCAGGCTCACCTCATGTCCTCCCGCTGGGCCAGCATCCCGGCCAGCTCGGAGAGCAGCCAGCCGGCCTCGACGACCTGCCGCAGCCGGCCGACCTCCAACTCCGGGAACAGCTCGATCAGGCGGCGGCGGAGATCCTCCGGGCTGCGGCTGGCCTCCACCTCGCGCAGGATCAGCTGCAGGGCCGGACTGACAGCCTCCTGGCCCGCCGAAGTCGCGCCGCCTATCAGCTCGAGCACGAACTGCTGCCCGTTCATGACCCCGGGTGGGATGACCTCCTCCAGGCGCTCCAGGGCCGCCAGGCGGGTGTTGGCAGCGCGGGGGGTGGCCTGACCCCCTGGCGGGGGCTGCGGCGGGTTCTGGGCAGGCTTGGGCGGCGCCGGGGGGAGCAGCACGTCATCGTCGGTCTCGGGCTCGGGGACCGCGAACTTGCGGTGCGCCCAGCTCTTGGAGATCCGCATCCCGATGTCCTGCAGGTTCTTCAGCGTCTCGCTCTTGGCCTTCAGGTCTTCGGCCTCTTCGACCAGCCCCACCACGCGGGGGGCCAGCCGGGCCTTGTCGGTGCCGAAGTTGAACACCGTCCAGGCCAGCGCCAGGTCGCGGCTGAGGGTGGCGCCCAGTGCCAGCACGTCGGCCTCGAGCAGGTCGGTGCGGGTCTTCTGGTGGACGTTGCCCAGGGCGTTGGTGCCGTGCTTGCCCTCGCCGCTGGTGAGGGTCTGGCCCAGGACCGCCAGGGTCATCTCGCGGTTGGCCAGCTCGATCAGGCTGTCGAAAACCTCCGAGCTGTTGCCGCTGCGGGCGGTCTCGATGATCTCGATCTCGGTGTCCTTGCTGATGATCCCCGCCGCGTCGGTGCCGAGACCCCGTACGGCCCGCTCGAGCGCGTCCTTCTCGCCCTGGCCCGTGGCGGGGTCGTACTTGCCCAGGCGGTAGGGCTGCCCGTAGACCTCGGCGTAGACCACCCAGTCCTTGACCGAATAGTGTTTGAACAGGTACCACCAGCAGTTGGTGCGCATCAGGCCCGCCCGCGTGGGCAGGCCCGAGCGGGCCTTGAAGCGGTGCTGGATGACCCGCCCGAACTCCGGCAGCATCCCGTTGGGCTGGTCCTGCGTCCGCACCTTGAAGCGCTTGAGGTCGAAGTCGTAGCGCAGGTGCTTGGCCTCGATCTGCTCGGTCTGGGCCGGCCACCACAGCCCGTCGTCTCGCCGCCAGGCCATCCCCACCATGCCGACGCCCTGCCCTATCGCGTCGAGCAGCTCGAGCATTAGCCCGTTGGGGTTGAGCCGCTTCAAGGTCTCCTCGAAGGCCTCGGCGATCCGCTTGGCCTCGGCGCTGGAGTCGGCGGGCTCGACCTGCCACTCCACCCCGATGACCGCCAACTTGCGGTCCTGCAGCAGCTGGAACAGCTTGCCGTCGCGCTCCTCCATCTCGGCGAACAGCTCGGCCTGTAGCTCGAGGTCGCCGTCGTCGGCCTCCCGCAGGATGCGGGTAAGCCTCTCGGGGGTCAGGCGGCTGCCGGGGTAGCTGTAGAAGCGCTGCTGGAGCCCCACGACCGGGCTCGGGGCCTCGCTTTGGGGAGGCCGGGAGGAGATGGGGTTGCCCCACTGGTCGAGGATCGGCATAAGAAAAGGCCCCCGCTCGGGTGAGCGGGGGCTAGGTTAGTAGGAGTATACGGCATTTCGGCGGGTTGCGGGGTCAGGCCCGGGGGTTGGGGGGCGGCCCGGGGTCCTCGTCGCGCTCCGGCAGGTCGCCGGGCCAGATCTCCGCGAACTCCTGGGTCTGCGGTGTCGGCACCGGCTTGACGCCGTCCCCCATGCGCACCAACGGCACCCGCCACATGTCCTGCTCCAGGTGCGTGCGCACCTCGCTCGCCGGGAAGCACTCCCGCAGCGCGGCCGCCAGGTTCTCCACCGCCTTCGCGGGCAGCGCCACCGGCAGCTGGATCGTGGTGCGGCCCCCCACCAGGCTGAATCCGACCTGCAGCGTGGTCGGGACGCCCCACTCGAGGCACCACCGGGTGATCTCGGTGTCCGCCTGCTCGATCTCCTTCTGGCCAACTGCGGTGATGGTCACGAAGTGAGCGGCCTTGGGTATAATCATGAACTCAATTTATGTTATTGGCGTATTTCTCGCAAGCCGTGACGAATGCAACGCGGGTTCAACGCCAGGGTGTTAACCTTTGGTCATGAACGCGGAGCTTAGTGGATTGACCGCAGTCCTGATGTTGGGCGGCCTCGTTGGATTCTGGTGGGGCGTCTTCCGCAAACGCGGGCAGAAGGCGCGCTGGGTCGTGCCCTCCCTGGTCGCCCTGCTGGCCAGCCCGTACTTCTCGCCCGCCTGGCAGGCGGAGCTGCGGGAGGAGGGCAGGCGGGCGGAGGCCGAAGCCGCGAGGGCCGCGACGCCGGCCCCCAAGCCCAAGCCCGCGCCGCCCGAGGTCAGCAGCGCCGAGGTCATCACCGCGTGCCAGAGACTCATTCAGGACAACCTCAAGGCCCCGCGCACCGCCAAGTTTCCGGGCTGGACGGAGTACCCCAAGGTCTGGAAGTACGGCACGGGCTACCGCGTGAGGTCGTGGGTGGACTCCCAGAACTCTTTCGGGGCGATGGTCCGCACAGACTACCTGTGCGAGTACGACCTGAAGACCCGCGTGGTCACCATCCTCGAGGCCAACACCCGCTGAGTTCACCCACGCTATTTGTCGCAAAGCGGAAGGGGGGCCTGGTGGCCCCCCTCTGTTCTCAGTCAGTATGGCCGCTTCCCTGCGGCCGTCACGGCGTGCAGCCCACGCCGTACGGCGGAGGTCGGTCTCGAGCGTAGGGTAACCGCACCGTTGTGGCGCAGCTCGGGGCGCCGCGTGCGGCCGGGGTTCCTGGCCCCCACCCGGCCCACGTCGCTGCGGGCCAGTCGTTTGTCGGGTGGGGCGTGTGCCAGTGCCAGGGAGTGGGGAACATGGCTGCTCCTGAATTGTACACGTGATCAGAAGATCAGGCCTCGGTCGCCGCCGAATCGCCCGGTTACCACGGTGGTGTATTCCGTCGGGCCCAGGGGCAACTTGTAGGCCCTCCGGCTCAGGGCGAGCGCCCAGTAGCGGTCCGCGTGGCCCTGCTTGGTGCGCTCGCCCATGAAGTAGACCCGATCGCCGACGACCTTTTTCTTGATCTGGCGGATATCGGCCTTGATAACCTCGCTGCTGGGCATCCGTATCTGCCCGTCCTCGAGGCTGTTCTTCAGGTCAACGCTCATGTCCTGCTTGATGTCCTGGGTGTAGTGGACCCCCTCGACGCGCCACTCCCCGAAGTCGGCCGCAGCGTCCTCGGCGAGCTGCGCCCCGATGCCGGTGCGGTCGATGGCGCAAGCCCGTATCTGCCGGTGGGCCAGCAGCCGCGACAGGTGGGCGTATTGATGGCGGAAGCGCATCTTATGCAGCTCCAGCACCATGCGGGTGACCAGCCGCGTGCCGACCTCCTCCAGCAGCCACATCACCGTGATGTCGCGGTAGCGGCCGATGTCCACTCCTAAGAAGTGCCGCCCCCCGCCCAGCTCGAGCTGCCACTCGTCGGCCGAGTACTGCTCGTGCGGGATGTGATTGACGCTCTTGCCCTCAATCACCACCGGCTTGGGTAGCTGGGGGTCCTCGGCCGAGTCCAGCAGGCCGTTAGGAATCCACACCTCGGTGCCGTCCTGCTCTTGACACATGTACTCCTCGAGGTACGCCTCCTCGTCCAGTACGGTCTCGCGGCACTCGGCGAGGAAGTTCTGGATCTCCTCGTCAGTGGCCGGCCTGTCCAGCTTGAGGATGCGCTCCAAAAGCCCGTCCGCTATGGCCTCCTCGATATTGACCTCGTGGTAGCTCCAGCGGCTGCCCGCCTTCTTTGCGGCCTCGCACATGCGGTAGAAGCGGTTCTGGCGGCCCTTGGGCGAGGAAAAAATCCGGATCGGGTAGCCCCAGGTGATGGTCGGTCCGGCGGCCTGCATCAGCGCATCCTGGTCCTCGTGGAGGGCGAACTCGTCAAGCACCACTTTTCCGCCCTTAGACCTGAACGCTTTAGGGTTGGAAGACAGCGCGTAGCAGCGCTTTCCGGTGGCGAACTCGATGGTCAAGGCCTTGATGTCGTCGGCCTCGCTGATCACCACCTCGCCCAGGTACTCGGCTGCCTTGTTGTAGAGCTTGGCCCACATCTCGACGTAGCGGATGTACTCCCTGGCGGCGCTCAGGTCGGCCGAGCTGAACCACACGTCCATCGCGTCCTTGGCGCGGGCCGCGTCGAGCATGTCCTCGTACGCCTGGACGTACGTCCAGCCGATGCGTCGGCTCTTCTTGGCGATCTTCATGCGCGACTGGTCGCGCAGCCACGCCTGCTGGTAGCCCATGAAATAGGGCCTCTTGCGGCTCATCGTACGAACCCCAGCACCTCGCGCTCGATCTCGGCTATGGCCTCGGCGGAGAGGCCCCTCTTGCGCAGGCCGTCCGAGACCTTCTCGGCGGTCTCCTTGGTGAAGACCCGCTCGGCCTTCTCGAGCTGCAAGCTGGCCTGCACCGCCTTGACCCCGGTCTCCAGCAGCTTGGCGACCTGCTTGGGGTCCACTTCCTTGGCGTCGAAGTCCTCGAGGTAGCGCAAGAGTTTGTGTATCAGCACGTTGGTGAAAGCCACCTGCAGGCTCATTTGCTTGCCGGTGCTCTTGCTGATGGCCTCCATCACCTGCTGGGCCTCGAGCGCCGCCCCCAGGGCGGGCATGAGGTGGTTGGTACGGTGGCGCGACAGCCCGCCGGCGCTGAGCTGCTCCCCCTTGTCGGCGGCCCACTCCACGATGTCCTCGACGCGGTAGGGCATCCCGTCCGGGCGCCGGGTCTCGCCCAGCAGCATGGCGTCCACCTGCTCGCGCAGCGGCGAGAGGCAGACCTTGCAGCGGGTGGACTGTACGTATAGGGCCACGGGGCTCCTAGTGGGGCAGGACCCAGCCCACCACCATCGCCACGGCCATCAGGCCGTACAGCCGCCAGCCGGGGCGGCGCTGGTGCTGGGTGATTAGCTGCTCGAGGGCCTCGAAGCGGTCCTCGATTTTCTTGGTGTTGGCCTGGGCTGCCAGCCGCAGTGCGGTCAGCTCCTCGCGGATCGCCCGGGCGTCCTCCGGCGTCACTTCGACCTCCGCAGGAGGGTCACGCCCACGTCGGCCAGGTCGCCGTTGCACAAGTCGACGCCCTTGGCGGTGATCTCGGCCCAGTCGAACCCGCCCCTGCCGTCGTTGCTCCACTGCACGGCCAGGTACTCCTTGCCCGGCGCCGACAGGTAGCGCACGACGCCCTCGAGTTCGTCGTCGTTGGGGAGCTGATGCAGCCCCTCGAGGGTGAGCTTGAGCGACCGCTCCGGCAGCCTCCAGGGGTTGTCGGGGTACAGGGGCTTGTCGTCCTGCCCCATCGCGAACAGGAACAGCGCGTACAGCACTTCGCCCCGAAGGATTTTTATGCGGTTGGCTCCTAGCTTGGACATGGTCTCCTCACGGGGTGGGAATTGCCGGGATCTTAACCCCCAGCAGCGCGGCAACGATGCCCACCACAATCAGCGCGGTCTTCCAGAACTCGGCGCTGTAGTACCAGGGCTGGCGGCGCTGGGGCACCATCTGCAGAATCTTTATGGCCGCCAACTTCTCGCGCATGCGCCTGATCGCCCCCTCGCGCTCGGGCGCGGCCTGTTCCGCCAGCTCGTCCAGCAAGTCCTCGAGTAGTGAGCGTTCCAGGTCATTCATCTCGCCCCAAGTCAAAGCCCCCGCTCGGGTGAGCAGGGGCTAGGTTATGCGAATAGTACAACATTTCGGCGGGTGCGAGGTGATTTGTGACAAATAGCGTGGGTTAACTCCCCGCCGCCACCTCGCGCTCCGCCTCGCCCAGCTCGCGCTTAGCCTCGCGCACAAGGCCGCCGAGCAGCAGCGCCACGTCGCGCAGGGCGGGGCTCACCTCGAGGTCGCCCCTGGCCCGCCAGACCCGGCGGTATCGCACCGCCTCGGTGGCGGCCTGAAGTTCCTCGCGCTGGAACGGGCTCAGATCTGCGACCATGTGCTCGAGGTCCTTGCTCCAGATGCGGCCCAGGTACTGCCCGGCCGGGGTGTACACATCGACGTAGCTGGGCCGGTGTGGGTTGTGGCCGCCCAGAACCCGCACCCAGTTGGTACGGCGCTGGGCCAGCCGCCACGTCGCGTACAGCGCGGCGTCGGCCCGGACCTGTTCCGCCGAGAGGCTCACGCCGGACCCGCCTTCCGCTCCTCGTGCCAGCGGTTCACGAACAGGAGGCGCTCGAGCTTCCTAGTCCGCAGGCAGTCCTTGGTCACCTGATCCACGAGCTGATCCACGGTGATCCGGCCCGACTGGTGCTGGTGGACCGCGGCCGCGATGTTATGGGCCAGCACCTTGCGCCAAAGCGGGTCGGGCAGGGAGCCCTTGGGCGGGACGGGCAGGGGCTCCAGGCCGTACCGTTCCGCGAACTTGTTCCACTTGGACCGGTTCAGGCGCTTTACCTTGGCCTTCACGGGCGCCCCCAGTCCGACCCGGCGGGCCGGTAGACCTCGACGCACCAGCCCCGGTCCGCGTACCGCTCGCCGCAGACCCGCCAGACCTCGAGCGTGCCGCGCACCCCGATCAGGTGCGCCGAGTCCGGTATGCGGTTGGCCGCCCAGTGTTCCAGCCACATGCCGGCAAGCACGAAGCCCAGGAGGCCCAGGATCAGGGCGACCAGCGCGGCCCGCCTCACGCCCACCCCCGGCGGACCAGCGCGGCGGTGTGCCGGATGGCCCGGGCCAGTTCGCGGGCCTGGGCGGGCTCCAGGGCCAGGTCGTACCAGACCGGGGCCCCGTGGTCGGCGGCGGCCTCCAGCAGGGCCGGGGCATTGGCGGCCTGGCCGGGCTCCAGCAGCCACTCGTCGGACTGCTCCCCCAGGACCACCAGGGCCACCCTGACCCGGCCCTGGCAGGGCCTGACCAGCAGCTCCCCGCACGTCACGCCCGCCTCGTCGTCCAGGGCGATGGCGATGGGGCCGGGCTCCTTGGTTAGGCTAATCATCGGCCCTCCCCCGGACGCGCACGTAGGCCACGCCGTCCCGCCCGACCAGCCCCAGTTCGATGAGGTTGCCGAGCATGCGGACCACGGTGGTCTTGGGGATCGCGGTGAGGCGGGCCAGCTCGCTCAGCCCGACCGGCCGGTCCGAGAGCTGGGCCAGCAGTTGCTCGGCCCGGGGCTCCAGCTCCGGCGCGGACTGGGCCGGGGCGGACTGCTGGACCACCGTGGTCACGTTGATGGTCTGGGTCGGTACGCTGTTCGGAACGGGCTGGACTGTCGGAGCACCCGGCTGTTCCGCCTGGACGGGGGCGGGCCGGTCGGCGGCGGGCTGGGCTGGACTGCCGGACCACCGCAGCAGCTCGCCGATGGCTTTGCCGGCCACCAGCGGGCCGAGGGCGAACATGGACTGGAGTAGCACCTCCCACAGCGCCAGGTCGGCCACCCGGTTCATTGCCAGCAAGTTGCCCGCCCAGACCAGCCCGAGGAAGAACAGCCCGCCCCAGAAGGACCAGCGAAGGCGGGGCTCGAGGGTCGAGGCCAGCGAGAGGGTGAAGGCCAGCAGCTCCAGGCCCACCGCCAGGCCGAGGCTGAACCAGACCGGGAGGCCGCCCCGGGTCAGGTCGAACCAGGCCGCCAGGTGCCCGGCGCTCATCACCAGCGTGCCGAGGTAGGCCAGCCCAAGGGCGGCGACCAGCGTGTGGCGAATCTGCGGGCTCACCGGGCACCCCCCGCGCAGGGCAGCTGCTCCCAGATCAGCGTGGACTCGAGTGCCGGGCTGCGGTCCGGTGCGACGGAGAAGAGGGCCTGCCAGGGCTCGTTGCGGTGGTAGGCGTAGGCGCAGCGGTCGTAGCCGAACAGGGCGCGGTACTCCCCTGCGGGCAGCCGCACGGTGACGGTGGGCCTGGCCTCGGTCATCGGCCCGACGAACCCGACGCCCAGGCCCTCCACGTACGTATACGCCGGGCGCCAAGAGCCGTCCGGCTGCCGCCACATCAGGAAGTAGTAGACCGAGGGGGTCTTGTAGGAATACCACTGGGGCAGCATCCGGGCGGTGAAGGTGGCGCTTCCCCACTCGACGGCCGGGGGCGGGGGCGGGGCGGGAGTCACCGGGTCGGGCGGGGCCGGGATCGGGATGACCAGGGGCGGAGGGGCCTGGGGGGGCAGGGCGGAGGGCTGGGGCTGCGCCGCACAGCCCAGCAGCCCCGCCAGCAGGGTCAGGGTCAGGAGTCTCATACGTGTTTCCTCGCCATCTCGTCGGCCTGGATGCGCTCGCGCTCCCGGCCGATCAGGGTGTAGGGCTCGAGGAGGGCCAGCAGCCCGATCGCCTCGTTGCGCTTCCCGCCCTCGAGGCTGGCGAACCCTACGCGGTTGTTCCGCTCGGTTCGGAGCCGAGGGCGCTTGTGCAGCGGCGTGGGGTGCAGGCTCAGCAGCACCTCGTTGCCGTTCTTGTCCCTGACCCGGAGCTGGTCGGGGTACTCGGGGAGCTGGCCGAACAGCTCGAGGGCAGTCATCGCCGCATCACCTTCCCGTCAATCCGATGCCACAACGTGATTGCCATGTCTTCGCCCGCGTAGAACCATTTGTGTAGTGTTGAGCCTTCCTGGTAGGGATTTCTTAGATATTTTTGAAAGAAGATGTTGTCGTAGCCCGCGTTGAATGCCTGGGCACGTGCTTCGGGGTCCTTCAGCTCGTGCCACTGGTCGGCGGTTTGTAGGAACTCGTGCAAGGTCACTTGTCCTCCTTCCAGTACCGGAACCCGTTCGTCACATCCGCACGCACGACCTCAAGGCGGATCAACTTGAGGCGAACCATGATGCCCAGCCAGTGCGCGATCTGAACGCTGGGGTACGGGATGGTGGCGCAGAACTCGGGCCAGGCGATGTGCGTCCCCTCACCGAAGACGAACAGCGCATCCTTGACCCTCTGTAGGTCTTGACCGTCAATCACCTCGAGCCTCCTTCAAACCGCCCGTCCCGCAGGACGTATGTCTTGCCGCAGACCTCCTTGACGTGCCCCTCGGCGATCCGCCCGGCGCTCAGGGCCCACCGCTCCCCCGGGCTCAGCTCGAGGCTCCCCGGACCGTCGCCCCAGGCGAACACGAAGTCTGCGGTCACGGTGTGCTTCGTACCGGCGGACGTGGTCACCTGGTAGGCCGCGAACGGCCCGAGCAGGCCGTGGGCGGTGATTACCCCATCCAGGAATGTGGCTAGGTTGTGGACCCTGGTCCCGACGGGCAGGGGCCACTCAGGAGGCGTCTTTCTGCTCACCTCGAGTACCTCCTCACGTCCCGCTCGATCTCGTCGGCGTCGAACAGGCCCTGCTGCACGGCCTGAGGCACCTCGGCCTGGGGCCAGCGGACCCGATACGCCTTCACGTAAGCCCTGGCCTTCTCCAGGCCCGCCCGGACGTAGCTGAACGAGTAGGAGATGATCCGGGCGGCCTGCTCCGGGCTGTTGGCCGCGTGGTACCGCTCGGTCATGGGGTCGAAGCCCACCACCCAGGGGAGGGCGCCGGGCTTGCTCGGCTCGCTGCACAGCTTGGCGCAGCGCTCCACCGCCTCCCGCATCTCGCGGTCCTCCACACCCAGGGCGGCGGCCAAAGCCTTGCGGTCGTAGCCCTCCGAGGTCGCCGACAGCAGCTTGAACACCTCACGGGCCAGATCCAGCTTCGGGTCGCTCACGCGGCACCTCCCCGTCCTTCGTCCCGCATCTGCCGCAGGTACTCGTCCCACAGCGCCCGTGCCAGTTGGTCGTCGACCCGGATGCCGTGCTTGGCCTCGAGCCGCTGGTCGCGCAACTCGTGGAGCAGGTCGAACCAGCTGGCCGCCCGGTGCCGCTGCGAGACCTCGTCGCAGGCGTACCAGAACGGCATGGGCAGGTCGGCGAGGAAGATCTGCCGGCCGCCCGCCGTCCGGGCACTGAGTGCCCGCAGACTAGTCCGCTGTCGCAACATCGCGCCCCTCCCCGGGGTAAGCCTCCAGGACGTGGTCCCTGAGGCGCAAAAGGGCGGTGTCGAAGGTCTCGTAGGGCTCGAGCCGGACCCGGTGGTCCACCCGGCCGGGCTTGCGGGCCTCGAGGTACTGTCCGATGCTGAAGACCTCCCAGTCCCGACCCCAGAACCACCAGGCCTCCGGCCGGGACAGCATCGGGGTCAGGTCGCGGAGGTTAACCGTCTGACTCACGCATTACCTCCCAGCTGTAGGGCCCGTGGCGCTCGAGCACCTTGTGCAACGTGGCGTCGGCCACCGGCTGCCAGTAACCCAGGCCGTAGAGCCACATCTCCAGCACCGCCACGGTCTGGCGCTCGCCGTCCAGCTCGAAGCCCAGCCGGAGCTTCACGATTTGGCCCGGCGCCCGGAGCACCACCTCGTCTCCCTGGGCGTCTCGGACCGCGCGCAGGGCCTCGGCCACGTTGTTGGGGGCCGCCTGCTGGAGGCGTGCGGCGGCTAGGCCGTGGCCGGTTGGCACGGCTCCCCCCTGCGGGACTTTGGTGAGGTGGTACTCCCAGCACCACGGACACTTGTAGGGGTAGCGGGGGCTGCCCCCGGCGGTGAGGCGGGCGGCCAGCGTAGCGGCCTCGAGGTAGGTCCGCTTGCGCTTACCGCTGTGGTGGCAGAGGCGGCCCACCTCACTGCACCACCGTTCCCTTGGCCTGCCATAGATTGCCCAGCAGTTCCCGGGCCCGTGCCTCCTCGGGGCCGCCCTCGAGGGGAAACAGCAGCCGGGCGGCCTGTTGGTTGGCGGCGGCCCGGCGGGTCAACAGCCGAAGGTCGTTGGGGTCGCACGAGCCGGTGGCCTCCAACTCGCGCCCCAGGGCGGCGGCCTGGCGGGCCTGCTCGAACAGGCTGTAGGCCAGCACCTTGTGGGCGGGGACGGGCTCGATCTCCTTGAGGATGGTGTCGAGGTCGGTGGGGTCGGGGTTGGGGTTAAGGCTGCTCATCCTTTGGCTCCTTGGCGAACTTGCGGCGGATCATGGCTGCGGTCGCGGACTTTTCGGTCAGGTGGCGCGGGCCCGGCGGGGGGCGCTCGCGCGGGTCGGCCATCGGGGCGGCCTCCCCCGCGTAGAGCCGGTAGCGCTCGCGCATCCAGCGGCGGGCCTCGGCGGGGGTCACAGCGTCTCCTCTCCGGGCAAGGGCTCGCCCTCCACGAAGCCCTTGAGGGCGAACACGCGGGCCACGATGAACTTGCGCTCGGGGGCGTTGAGGGAGAGTTCCAGGGCCTCGGCCTCCGCCTCCGCCTGGTCGTCGCTGATGACGTGCAGCTCGACGCCTAACAGGCTGCGGGCGAAGACCATGAACAGGGGGGTGTGCTTCTCCTCCATCAGCACCATGTCCTTGCCCGCGATCCGCACGTCGCCCACTCAAATCACCCCCGTCTCGAGCACGTCGGCGCGGAGAGACTCCAGGCCTTTTTGGGGCTCGCGCCTAGGCCGATCCAGTCCACCGCGATGCCCCGGCTGACGAACTTGGCGACCCACTGGGGGCGGTCTTCCAGGTCGGTGCTCAGGTAGAAGGCGACGCGCAGGCAGCGGGGCTTGACCAGGGGGTGCTCGAGCAGCTCGGCCTGGCCGGCCAGGATGGCCTCGTTGACGGTCTCCGAGGTGCTCATGCCCGCAGCCCCTTCCCGCCCTGGAGGTCGGAGAGCCGCCAGCGCTGGAGCCCGACGTGGATGTAGGGGTCGCAGGTGCAGAGGTCCAGCCCGGGCCTGGCGAGCGGGCACGACTCGTCGTGCTCGACGTAGACGTTCACGGGTCGGCCGGGTCCGGTCTTCAGGACCTCCAGCTTGGGGGCCAGGGCCTTGGCGATCTGCGCCGAGATCTCCTTGAGGGTCCGTTTCATGACAGGTGCCTCCCGCCCAGGGCCTCGCGGCTCATCCCCAGGGCCTTCTCGAGCCGGGCCAGCGCCCCCTCGAGGGTCTCGGCGGCGTAGCTGGTCAGGGCCGCGTAAAGGGCCTTGCGCTCGTGCTCGAGCGAGTCCTTCTCGAAGGTCAGCTTGTCGATCTGCACCGAGATCTGCTCGAGGCGCTCCTGGATGCCCTCGTACTCGATGTCCTCGTAGACCTGCACCTTGAGGTAGTCCGATCGCTCGGCCTCTGATTTGAGCTGCTTGTAGCTGTCGCGCATCCGGCTGCCCTGCCGCACGTAGGTCTCGCGGCGCTCCAGCTCCTTTTTCTTGCCGTCGCGCTCGGCCCGCATGGCCACCAGCTGCTTGTTGATGTTGGCGAGCTGGCCGGGGATGGCCAGCAGCCGGGCCCTGCGCTCGTTTGCGAAGTCGGGGGTCATGCGGTCTCCTTGAAGGTGCGGCCGGTCGCCCGCTGGAGGGCGGCGGCCAGGTCCCCGCCCCGCAGCGCCGCCTGGCGGTTGCGGCGGCGCACGTCCAGCGCGGCGAGGTGGGTCGGGTTGAGGTCCGGGGCGGACAGGATGACCTCCTCGAAACCGTGCAGGCGGCCGAGGAGGTACTCGCGCCGGAGCGGCGCGGCCCGGAGGTACTCGAGGTTGGCGTCGGCGTGGAGCCGCATCAGCTCGGCGGTGGTCACTGGGCCTCACCGCCCTTCGCGTAGCGCCTGCGGTTCGAGGCGCGCTTAGCGCAGGTGGGGCTGCAGTACCTGGAGTCCTTGCGGCGGGGCGTGAACTCGGCGCCGCACTCCTCGCAGCTACGGGCCTCCCCGGCGGGGCCCCCCTCCCCGCCCTCGGCGGGCGGGGCCTCCTCTTGGGTCGGCTCCGCCTGCTGGGCGTCGTCGGCCTCGGCGGAGAACAGCCAATCGGCGTAGGGCCCGGTCAGGCGGTTGATGATGCGCTTGGCGTGGAGGGCGTCCATCTTGCCCTCGTTCCACTGCGAGACGACGGTCTCGACCTGCTTCATGGCGATGTCTGCGCTCATAGGTCCTCGATCCAGCCCACGGTCAGCCCGGACTGGGCGGGCGTCACGAACCTCGGGTGGCGCTCGGCCTTGCTATCGGCCTCGAGCAGCTTCTCGATCTCCTGGGGGGTGTAATCGACCTTGGTCATGGCCTGGCAGTAGTGATGCGTGCCGATCACCAGGCAGGCGACGGCTACGCCTCCGCGCGGCACCCAGCCCTGGCCCAGGGCCGCGTTGACCTTCCTCTCGAGTTCGTCAATGTTGTCGGCTAAGTAAACGCGATAGGTCATCATGCCTTCCTCCCGGCCCCGAGCTGGAGCTTGTCGAGCAGTTCCTCGGCGGGGCGGTTTAGGGCCGCCGACAGGGCGGCCAACGTTTTGGCCGAAGGGTTGGCGCGGGTGCCGCCCGGGTTGGTACGTCCGAACACGAGGTTGTAGACCGTGGTGCGCCCGATGCCGTGGGCGTCAGCGAACTGCTCGAGCTTGGTCCATCCCCGATCGGCCATTGCGGCGCGTATCTCGGCCGCGAGCGGGCCGTTGAAGTCGGTCCGTCTAGGCTTTGGCACTCAGCGCCTCCCCATGAACCTGTCGGACAGCTCGTCGTCCCCCAGGGCGTCGACCAGCAGCACCTTCCGGAGCACCTGCCCGTACTTGCCCTGGTGGAGCTGGACCTCCGTGAGCACCTGGGCCACCTGGAGGGTGTGGGTCGCGCCCATCTCCCCGCTGGTGGGGTCCAGGTTCTTCACGGAGACCACGGCGCCCTCCGTCAGCCAGGGCAGGTCGCCGCGTATGTAGTTGGAGGGCTTGACGGGCCAGTCGCCCTCGGGTGTGGCCACGTACAGCAGGGTGGCGATGTCCTCCAGGCGGGGGATGCTCTCCCCCGCCACCTCCAGGGAAGCTCGCTTGCGCCCCATCAGCTCCCCCAGGCGTTCCAGCCGCGTGCGTTGCAGATCACGGTTAACCCCCAATCCGGACGATGAGAATCAGCACCAGCGCGGCGGCCGCGCCGGTCAGCAGGTCAATCAGCAGCTCTCGTAAGCGGCTCACAGCGCCACCAGCCCCGTCTCGGTGCGCCGGTAGGCGCTGGTCAGGATGCCGGTGCGGGTGTTGCGCACGATGGACATCTCGGTCTCGACCTCGGCCAGGTTCCGGGCCATCCGGTCGGCGGTGGCGAAGTCGAGCCGCTCGGCCTGGCGCACGAACCGCCCGCCCTGGAGCTTCTCGACGTGGAACAGGGGGTCAGACAGCGGCAGCACGGTCGCCCCCCCTGCGGGCCTTGACCTCCCGCCAGATGCTGATGGTCTGGGACTGGGGGTCGGCCCGGAAGCCGTACCGCTCACCCCAGCCCGCGTGCTTGGCGCAGGTGTGCGCCTCGGTGGTGGAGGGCCCCTTGGGGTGATCCGGGCGGGTCAGGTGCAGCACCTCGAAGGTCCGGCCCTCCTTGACCACGATCCCGGCCCGCAGGTGCAGCCCGGAGTTGAGGCGCTGGTGGGCCCGCTTGCCGGTGCGCTGGGCCTCGGCGAACAGGCCCCGGATGACGCGCTGGAGGCTCACTCGCGGCCCCCTTCCAGGTTGATCTTGGTCGCCACCAGCCGGACGGTCTTGGGGGTCAGGCTGCCCCGGGCCAGCCGCTTGTTGTTGGCGATGAACAGGTCCACTTGGCGAACCAGGCGGAACACGTCGCGCAGCACGCCCCCGGTCAGCTTGTGGATGGTCTCCACCGCCTCGCCGCCGAACCCGGACACCAGCTCCAGTTCGGCCAGCTCCCGCAGCGGGGTAGGGGCGGCCTCCGCCACCACCCCGATCCGGCTCTCGATGTCGCGGTACCGGCGGATGTTGCCCTGGTAGTCCTCCGTGCAGACCAGAATGAAGGTCGCCCCGGTCTCGTCGCCCAGGTACTTGAGTACCTCGAGGGCCTCGCGGGGCATGTTCTGGGCCTCGTCCAGCACCATGACCAGCCGCCGGGTGCGCATCTGGCTCTCGACCGAGCGCAGCAGATCCCGAAACTTCCGAGTGCGGCTGATCACGTTCACCACCGCCAGGGCCTCGAGCAGGGCGTTCTGGTCGAAGATGGGGTGGCACTTGAGCCACTGGCTGTTCAGCTCGGGGGAGCGGCGGCGCAAGTTATCGATGAAGTACCGGGTGGTGAGGGTCTTGCTGCACCCCGCCGGGCCGGTCACCAGGGCGAACCCGAAGCCGCCCTCCACCGCGTCGCGCAGGCGGCTGATGATGACCTTGCTGCTGGCCGTGGGCACGAAGCCCTCGGTGGGGTCGCTCAGGTCCACGTCCGCCAGGTCCTGCTCGAGGAGGTGCTGGACCGCCTCCTCGATCTGGGCCGGGTCGGTGTAGAGTGGGGGGGCCTCGGGGGCCCGCGTCGTCTTGCCGTTTGCCATAAAACCTCCTGGGTGTCTGCTAAAAGCGGCGCGGCTTGTCAGGGCTACGCGCCGTTTTTGCCTTGTTCAAACCAGTCGCTCACGTCGGAGTCGAGCCGGATGCCCTCCGCCTCGAGTTCGGCGGCGAGGGCCTCCAGCTCCGAGCGCTCCGCAGCGCTGGGGTCGGGTTGGAGCCGTGGGGCGGGGTTGGCGAGGGTCAGCTCGGGGGTCGGGGCGGGGAGGCCCGCCTTGCGCTCGAGCACCGCGTCCATCCGCCAGCTCGGGTCCACGAACTGCCGGCGTATCTCCTCGGCCTCGGCCTCGATGGTCTTGATCTGGGCCCGGGCGGCCTTGCGGTAGGCGCGGGCCTCGTCGGACAGGGCCCCGAACTCGATGGGGACGCAGGGGCCTAGCACCCGCAACTGGTCGCCCTGGGGCAGGGCGGCGGTCACGGCGGCGGCGGGCATCAGGTCGTTGACCAGGAATACCAGCTCGCGGCCCTGGTAGCGGGCCAGGGTGCCGTCCGCCATGCCCCAGGTGCGGCTTCGGATGCTCACCGTGCCGTTGCCGCGCACGGTGCGGCGCTCGCGGCGGCTGAACACCAGGGCCAGGTCGCCGAAGTCGTACTCGAGGCGGCTCTCGCGGGGGGCGGTGCGGGCGAACAGCTCGGCGCGGGTGGCCCCGGTCTTGCCCTGGAGCTGCCGGTGGTAGTCCGTGGTCAGCAAGAGCAGGGCCTTGTGCTTGAACTCCTCCTCGGTCAACAGCCGCTCCCCCCTCGCCAGCGGGTCGGGCGCCGGGCTGCCCTTGGCGATCCACTCCCGGGTGTTGTGCAGCAGCCGGGCGATGTGCTTGTGGTCGCGCTCGGTGGTGTCCGGCCCGGCGTACCCCGGCAGACCGGCCTCGAACTGCTGGTGAAGCTGCCCGAAGAACCGCTCGATGTTGCCCCGGCTGTGGCTCACGTAGGGGCGGGAGTGGGTCGTGCGGATGCGCAGGCTCGCCAGTATCTGGTCGCTCTTCTCCGAGCGGTAGACCTTGCCGTTGTCCCAGTAGAGGGTCTCGGGCCGCCCCCACACGTCCCAGCGGTCCGCCCACGGCTCCGGCTTGCGCAGCAGGGCCAGCATCAGCATCCGGTCGGTCTGCCGCTGGTCCTCGTCCCGGCTGAACACGAAGGCCGGGACCGCGCCGCTGAAAACGTCTATGGTGGCGTGGACCCGCATCCTGAACACCCCGTCGCCCGCCGGGTCGTACAGCAGGGTGTCGCAGCGGGTCATGTCCACCATCCAGAGCTGGTTGGCCCGCTCGGTCAGCACCTCGCCGGCCCAGATGCGCCCGAACTCACGCTGGTCCTTGGGGGTGGACAGCACGTAGCCCCACTCCGGCGACTGCTCGAGGCGCTGGCGGAAGCGCCAGATGGTGTTGACCGATAGGGTGCTGGGCTGGGTGGCGCGGGGGTAGGGCCTATATAAGAGGATGTCGGGGTCGTTCAGCTCGATGACCCGGCGTATGCGGGCCGCGCTGTAGCGGGGGTGCATCAGCCAGAGGGTCTTGAGGATGCCCTCGAGGTGCTCGGGCAGGCGGCTCTTGCCCGCGTCCTCCCGCCGCTTGCGGGCCAGCTCGTGCTCGGACAGCCGGTCCAGCCAGCGCTGGATGCTTCGCACGCTCACCCCGTGGCGCCCGGCAGTGGCCTCGAGGCGCCGGGTGCGCTCTCCGGCCGGGGCCTGGGCCAGCTCGGCCGCCAGGGGGCGCAGCCACTCGAGCACCTCCCGGGCTCGGGCCAGGTGCTCGGCCGGGATCGCGTCCGGGTTTCTTAATGTTTGGCTCTCATTTTCCGGTGATTCCGGGTTAGAGTTTGGTGAGGGTTTAGAGGGGGTGCTAACCCCGGTTTCGGGGTTCTCATGGTGGGGCCTGAGTGTCCCCACGGGTTGGACAACGCCCGAACCAACATTAAGATCGGTGCTTTCGGGTTTCAGCGTCCCCGTCGCGGTTCCCACCGCAGGGACAGGTACGCCACCCGTGGGGACATTCTCATCATTTTTGTGTCCCTGCGGTGAAGATGAGAAATCACCCGTAGGGACATCGCCCGTAGGGACATTTCCCGAGTTATCCGAGTGGGATATACGGCTTTCCAATCCCAGGCTCGAGGCCAGGCTGTTCAGTTCAACGTATCGGCGCTTCAACTTGCCCCCCTGTGGCTGCGGCTCCTCAAAGACCTCTGAGACGACCCCGGGGCGCTTGATGGCCCGGTCCACGGTTTTCTCGGATACGCGCAGTTGTGCGGCAGCTTGGGCGATGGTGACGAATCGCGGTGAGGTCATGGCTCGTTTGTCCTAAGCTGTTGGCTCCATATGTGGCGTTTCGCTCGAAAAAAAATCGAGGCTGACGCCGTAGCCCCTAGCGATCTTCTCGATAAGCCTGAAGCTGGGCTGCTTCCCGCGCTTGCCGCTCAATATAAGCTGTATCGCCGACTCAGACAGGTCGCTCTTGCGGGCAGCCTCCCTGATACCGTCGCCGTGGCGTGACATTAACTCCTCGAGCTTCTCCCTCATGTTCGAATCCCCCTTGGCAACATATGGAGCACTGTTACCATGCTACATATGAAGGCTACAGATGTCAACGCTTTGCAATTGATACTAGCAAAGCGTAAACCTGCCGACCTGAACGGCCCTTTCAACGACTGGATATACGAGGCCATGCAGCTCCAGGGCATCGAGTCGCTGGAGGAGTTCTCGCGGAGGTCGGGCATCTCAAGGGGCACCATTTATCACTTGGTGCGGGGGCGGGTCTCCCCAAAAGGGACGTGGGTCAAGCCTTCGATAGACACGCTTGTGGCTTTGGCGATCTTCCTTAACCGTCCGATACAAGAACTGATCTTTCGGCTTGAGCCCAACGCTCCCGGCTCCGACATCTTTTCGCCCCTCGAGGCTGCGTCACAAGTCCAGGGCGCGGTCGCCGTTCCAATCGTGGGCGTGGTGGGGGCCGGGCCGGGGCAGGCGGTGCCCATACGGGACGGGGTGATGTACGTGCCCCCGGACGTGGCCAAGGGCCGCGTGCTCGAGGGCTACCGGGTGCTGGGCGACTCGATGTGCGCCGGCCGCCGGCCGATCTGCTCGGGTGACCTGGTGGCGGTCAACAAGCTCGACAAGGGCAAGAGCGGCCAGGCCGTGGTTGCGCGGTTGGCCGACGACTCCTACGTCTGCAAGGCGCTCAAAGTGGACAAGTTCGGCAAGCGGTTAATGTCCACCAATGCCCTCTACACCAACTCCGCCCCGCCCATCATCACCGCCGACATGGTGGCCGAAATCATCGGGCGGGTCGTCTACAACGCGGGGGAGGTCGAGGACCTCGAGGAGGCGTAGCCCTCGGGCTTTCTTGCGCCGCCCCGCCGAAACCCTGTATACTCCGTATAACCTAGCCATCCGTGCCCCCCGAGGTCCGCCTCGGGGGGCTTCGTTTGGCTTCCCGGAGGCTGTGTGGCACGGTCAATATCCAACAGGCTGTTGTGGTTTTTGGTGCTGGTGCTGGCGGTGGGCATGGCCCTCGCGCAGGCCGCGCACGACGCGGGGGGCGGGGTGGACCTGTGCCTGGTCTACGGCCCGGTCATCACCGTGGTGGTCTCGCTGCTCAAGCGCATCCCCTGGGTGGCGCAGTACCCCAAGCTGGTCGCGGCGCTGCTCTCGGTCGCGGCAGTCTTGGCCGGCAGCTACCTTAACCTCGGCGACGCCAGCCAGATCGTGCAGTGCGTCATCAACACCTTCGCGCTCTCCGTCGCCACCTACGAGGTGGCGCTCAAGCCCGCATCCAAGGCCCTTTGATGCTCCGCTTCCTCGGCCTCACCTCGCGCATCGCCCTGCTGGCCGGGTCGGCGCTGCCCGACCGCGTGCCGCTGCACCCCTTCGGGGAGTTCACGGGCAACCGGGTCCGCTTCGTCTTCGACGAGGAGAGCCTGGCCGCCGTGCGCCGCCAGCTGGCCGACAAGGGCGTGCCCTGGGTGCTGGACCTCAACCACTCCACGGTGGCCCTCGAGGAGGGCGAGGCCGCGGAGGCCCCGGCCTACGGCTTCGTCTACGGCGTGGAGGTCGTGGACGGCTTCGTCTACGGCCTGGTCGAGTGGACCGACCTGGGCCGCGAGAAGATGGCCGGGGGGGCCTACAACTTCGTCTCGCCGGTGCTGCTCTACGACGAGGCCACCGGCCGCGTGCTGGGCTACCACTCCCACGCCGTCACCAACCGCCCCGGCACCTTCCACCAGCGCCGCATCGGGCTCACCGCCCAGGAGGAAAGCATGAACCTACGACAGATGCTCGGCCTGCCCGAGACCGCCACCGACGCCGAGGTGCAGGCCGCCCTGGCCACCCTCCAGGCCCGCGCCCAGCTCGGCGAGCTGGTGATGGGGGCCCTGGAACTCCAGAGCGCCGAGCTCACCGCCGAGACCCGCCGGCGCGTCATCAGCCTGGCCGCCAACGAGGGCCTGGCCGAGGAGCTGCGCACCCTGCGCGAGCAGCTCACCCAGGACCGCCAGCAGCGCCAGGCCGACGCCGTGGCCCAGCTCGTGGGTGCCGCCGTCGAGGACGGCCGCATCCTGGAGCCCGACCGGGCCCGCTACGAGCGCCTGGCCCGCCTCGACCTCGAGGGCACCCGCGCCGTGATCGAGGGCCTGCCCAAGCGGGTGCCCACCGAGCCCATCAAGCCGGGCGGCGCCCGGGCCGCGCAGCTCACCGACGACGAGGCCGCGGCCTACAGGCTGCTCGGCCTGAGCGCCGAGCAGATCGCACAGCACGGAGGTAATTGATATGGCCGCCGCCACCGAACCCAGGGACACCGTGAGGCGGGAGGGCAGGCTGCTCTCCCACCCCGTCAAGGCCAACGTAACGTGCTTCCAGGGCACCATCGCGGTGCGCGACGCCGCCGGCTTCGCCGCGCCCGGCAGCACCGCCGTGGGCCTGGTGGCGCTGGGGATGTTCCCCCAGACCTACGACAACGCCGGCGGGGCCAACGGGGCCATCGCCGCCGACATCGAGCCCGGCATATACAAGTGGGAGAACTCCGCCGCCGGAGACCTGATCACCTCGGCCGACGTGGGCAACGACTGCTTCATCGTAGACGACCAGACCGTGGCCAAGACCAGCGGCGCCAACACCCGCTCGGTGGCCGGCAAGGTCGTCGCGGTAGACGCGGACGGCGTCTGGGTCGCCACCGGATTCCTGGCCTGAGCGCCCCTGGAGGATTAACGTGCAGATCAACTCCGCAACCCTGAACATCCTGCGCCGCAGCTTCCGCACCCTCGCGGCGCTGGGCCAGCAGCAGGCCACCCCCCGCTGGCCGATGGTCGCCATGATGGCCCCCAGCAGCACCGCCGAGAACACCTACGGGTGGCTCAAAGATATCCCGGGGATGAGGGAGTGGGTGGGGGACCGCGTGCTCCAAAACCTCTCCGAGGCCGAGTATACCGTCCGCAACAAGCCTTTCGAGCTGACCGTGTCGGTCAAGCGCGATCACATCGAGGACGACAACCTCGGGGTCTACTCGCCCATGTTCAGCGCCCTGGGCTCGGCGGTGGCCTACAGCCCGGACGAGATCATCTTCGACCTGCTGATCGGTGGATTCGGCATTAAGTGCTGGGACGGGAAGTCGTTCTTTGCAGGCAACCACCCCGTCAAAAAGGGCGTGGTTGCTTCCAACATCGGCAGCAAGAAGTTGGCGGCCTCGAGCTTCGAGGAGGCCCTGGCCCAGATGCAGGGCCTCAAGAACGCTGCCGACCAGAGCCTAAGGGTGTTCATGGGCGAGGGCCAGCAGGCCCCCCTGCTGGTCGTCTCCCCCAAGTACCGGGCCACAGCCCGCCGGGTCGTGGGGGCCGAGAAGGTCAACGGGGGCGAGGACAACGTCAACCTCGGGGCGGCCCGGATCATGGTGCTGCCCGAGATGGCGGGCGTATCCGACGACGCCTGGTTCCTGCTGGACAGCACCTTCCCGGTCAAGCCGCTGATCTACCAGCAGCGCAAGGCCCCCGAGTTCGTGGCGCTGGACAACCCCGACGACCCCAACGTGTTCCACAAGCGGGAGTACGTCTACGGGTACGACGACCGCAAGGCGGCTGGATTCGGCTTCTGGCAGCTCGCCTACGGCTCGGACGGTACCACCAACCCCTGACCGCCGCGCCCCCTAGGGGCGACAGCCTGACGGCGGTGGGGAGGGTCGATATGTCCGATCTGGGCGGTGGATGAAAGGTGGGGGGAAGGGTGTACGCGACACTGGAGGACATAAAAGGGGCGGTCGCTGAAGACGTGCTGGTGTACCTCGTGGACGACGAACGCGAGCGCACCATCACCGAGGCGGGTGAGGCCCGGATCGGCAAGGCCCTTGTACAGGCCGAGTCCGAGGTCAACTCCTACGTCGCCCTCAAGTACGCCCTCCCCCTCGCAGATGTCCCGGAGGCCCTCAAAACCGCCACAACCGACATCGCCGTCTACCGCCTGTTCAAGCGCCGGGGCATCCGCCCCGGGACCGCCGACGAGGTGGTCCAGACCGACTACCGCAACGCCGTGGCCTGGCTGCGCGACATCGCCAGCGGCAAGGCCACCCTGACCGCCTCCGGCGGGGGCCAGGGCGGCGACGATGCCGCCCTGCCCGTCGCGGGCCAGGCCGCCAAGGTCACCGCCGCCGAGCGGGTCTTCAGCCGCGACAAGCTGGGGGGGTTCTAGGTGCCTCAGACCCTGACCCCCGCCCAGATCGCGGCTATCTGGCCCGCGCTCGAGGCCCTCCCGCTGGACGACAACAACGAGCCGCTGGAGGCCGCGCAGATCCGCGAGGCCCTGCAGCGCCTGCTGGACAGCGTCCACCTGGTCAACGACCGGGTGGTGCTCGACGTGCAGGTGCCTCGCCAGCCCCAGACCGACGCCAACGGGGTCGCGGTGCTCGCCATACTGTCGTGCCAGAGCCCGCTGAGGCTGCATCGCGGCACCTGGGACATCCCCGCCGGGTACACCCTCGAGGTGGGATTCATCGGGACCCAGACCTTCCGCCCCGTCGACATCCCGCCGAGCCAGACCCCCTACGTCACCGGCGCCGACCGTTCCAGCTTTCTCCCCATCAACCACGCGCTGGGCGGCCCGTTCTCGGGCGGCCCGCTCGCGGTCGTGCTGGTCGGCCCGGCGCTGGCCACTCTCCCCGCTCTCAACGTCCACCTCGAGTTCGAGCTGGTCTAGGAGGCCCCATGAAGCAGACCGACCTTGTCAAGCAAGTCGCCGCCCGCAGCGGCCTGACCCAGCGCCAGGCCGACGCCGCCCTC
Organism: Meiothermus sp.; assembly: GCA_033762915.1. GTDB lineage: Bacteria > Deinococcota > Deinococci > Deinococcales > Thermaceae > Meiothermus. Next base: position 30,474 of record JANRLD010000115.1, read on the forward strand.
AAAGCCCTCGCCCTCACCGTGGAGACCACCCTCAGGGACGGGGGCGAGGTCAGCATCGTGGGATTCGGCACCTTCAAGACCGCCCAGCGCAAGGCCCGCGCCGCCGTCAACCCCTCCACCAAGGAGGTCGTGCAGGTGCCCGCCAAGCGGGTCGCGGTCTTCCGCCCCGGCAAGGCCCTCAAGGAGGTGGTGGCGTAATGCCCAAGCCTTCGGTAGGGCGCATCGTGCACTACGTGGCCTACGGCACCCCCGGCGGGGAGTACAAGCCGGAGCACCGGGCCGCCGTAGTGACGCAGGTCTACAACGAGACCAGCGTGGCGCTGATGGTCATCAACCCCACCGGCATGTTCTTCCAGACCTCGATCCTCCAGGACGAGGGGGAGAAAAAGCCGGGCACCTGGCACTGGCCGGAGCGCGAAGAGGGCTAGGACTGGGGCTATGGGCGTCCGAATCACGGGGGACCTCAACAGGCTCAAGGGCGCGGCCAGACGGCTTTCCACGCCCCGCCTGAACCGCGTCGCCGCGCAGGCCGGCGAGGCACTGGTCTCGTCAACCGTACAGCGCTTCGACGCGCAGCAGGCCCCTGACGGTACGCCCTGGCAGCCCCTGGCAGCCTCCACCGTAGCGCCCCGCGCTAGGGACTTCACCAAGTCCGGGCGCATCCGCAAACCGGCCGAGCGCCGGATGTTGGGGCGCAAGATTCTGATCCAGTCGGCCCGGCTGCGCAACTCCATCTCCCACCGGCGCGACGGCACCCGCGTCGCGGTCGGCACCAACGTGCGCTACGCCCGCATCCATCAGCTCGGCGGCATGGCGGGGCGGGGCCGCAAGGTCCAGATCCCGGCCCGGCCCTACCTCGGCGTCAGCGAGGCCGACCGCGCCGAGATCCGGCGCATCCTCGCGCGGGAGCTGTCGCCATGATGGATTCCGCCCGCTTGCACATCACCCGGGGCCTGGTGCACTGCGGGCTGCTCGAGCGCTACATCCAGCAGGAAGTGCGCAGCGCCCAGGAGTTCCCGGTCGGCTGGGCCGCTTACCTCTACCCCGTCAGCGGCAGCCTTCAGCGCGACGGGTCCCGGGCCCGCATCGAGGGCGGCCAGACCACCCGCATCCTGTACCAGGGCCGGGGCCAGATGCAGCTCGAGCTGTTCGCCCCCGACCAGGCCGAGTTGCTCAGGCTGTTGGGAGGGCTGCTGACCTGGCTGTTCGACCACCCGCACATAGACACCGGCAACAGCGGCCTGCACATGCGCGCGCCCGAGGACGGCATCACCTTCAGCTTCCAGATCGACGACGGCGAGAGCGTTCTCCAGATGCGCAACGGCGTGCGGGTCAACATCCCGGTGGAGATCGCCCTCAGCCGCGACAACGCCTGGGTGCCGGTCTCGGTCGAGTTGCACGAGGAAGTGGTGGGAGGCAACCCCGATGAGTAAGCGCAATCCCGACAGCTCCGACGAGGCCAAGGCCCCGCCCGCACCCGAGGTAGACATGAGCGAACAGGCAACGATCGAGCAGCACGCCGCCGAGCTGGGCACCCCCGGCTGGGCGCTGGCGGCCACCAAGGCCGCCGAGGGCTGGCCCGCCCAGAAGCTGGTCAGCCGCAGGGAGTACGAGAGCGCCGTCGAGCGCACCCTCAAGCTCCCGATCAGCGGTGTGGCCCCCAAGAGGGCCGAGAAGGGTGGTGACAAATGAGCCGTCTGGCAGGAGTTTACCCGACCGAACTCGACGGGGGCCTGGGCATCGCGGCCCCCGGCGGGGACGGCGCGCGGGCGCTGGTCGGCGTCTCCAGCGGCGGCGTCGCCAATCAGGTGCTCAGCTTCGCCGACCCCGACGACGCCCGCAGCGTCCTGGGCGTGGGGCCGCTGGCCCGCGCGGTGGTGGACCAGCTGGCGCTGGGCGGCGGCGTGGTTCACGCGGTGCCCGCCGGCGTGGGCACCCCCGCCGCCGTCACCCCCGACGGGGCCAACCCGGCCGGCCCCGCGGTCACCCTCACCGGCAGCGCCACCGACCGCTTCAGCGCGGTGATCCGGATCACCCGCGCCGGCGCCCTGGGGGTGGGGGCGTTCGCCTTCAGCCTGGACGGCGGCGATACCTACTCGCAGGAGATCGCCCTGGCGGCGACCTACGCCATCCCCGACTCCGGCCTCACGGCCAACTTCGCGGCGGGGGCCTACGTGGCGGGCAGCCTCTACAGGTTCGAGGTCTCCGAGCCGCTGCCCAGCGTGGCGACCGCCCAGGCCGCGATACGGGCCGCGCTGGGATCGGGGCGGGTGTTCGAGTACGTCCAGGTCGTCGGCGGCTCCGGGGCCGCCATGTGGGCCGCGCTGGACGCCCTCGCCGCCGAGGCCGAGGCCGCATTCAAGTACGTGTACTTCGTCTGCGAGACCACGGCGCCCGGCTCCGACCCCGACGCCTGGGTCACCGCCCAGATCGCCGCCAAGGCCGCCTTCAGCTCGATCAAGGTGCAGATCATCGCCGCCTACGGCGAGGTGGTGGACACCCTCTCGGGCCGGGTTGAGGTGCAGAGCCTGGCCAGCCGCATCATGGCGCGGGTCTCCCGCAACCCCGTACACGTCAAGGCGTCCTACCGCCGCCTGGGGGCGCTGCCCGGCGTGGTCTGTGCGGCCCCCTTCGTACTGGACGCGCAAAACCGCAAGGTGAGCAAGTTCAACAACGGTCACGCCAAGAGCCTGGACGAGGCCGGGTTCACCACGGTGGTCACGATGGAGGGGCGCAGCGGCCTCTACGTCGAGGAAGACCGTATGGCCGCACCCCTCACCTCCGACTACACCATCGCCCCCAACCGGCGCGTCATGAACAAGGCCAAGCGGCTGGTGCGCGAGGCGCTGCTCGAGGACGTGCAGGGCAACCTCGACCCTCTGGAGCTGGAGGCCAGCACCCAATCCATCGTGGCGCGGGCCAACGCACCGCTCAAAGCGATGGTGCGCGACCGGGAGGTCAGCGCGGCGCGGGTGGCCCTGGTCCCGGGGCAGAACATCCTCTCCGACAGCAAGCTGCGGCTCAAGGTTCGCATCACGCCCAACGGCTACGCCCGCGAGATCGAGACCGAGTTCGCCTACGAGAACCCGTTCCTGGGCTAAGGAGTTGAAGCGTGAGCGGAGTCTTCGTAAATAACCACTACTACGACTGGGGCCACATCACCACCAAGCTGCTCGGGCAGACCTTGGTGGACTACAAGGCCATCGAGTACGGCGACGAGATGGCCGTGGAGCCGGTCTACGGCAAGGGCCGCAAGCCCCGGGGCTGGCGGCGCGGGCGCTACGGGGGCAAGGACGGCGTGGTGCGGCTGCTGCGCGAGGAGTACGACGCGCTGCTGGCCTCCCCCCAGGTGCAGGAGAAAGGCCTGTACGGCCTGGACCCGTTCGAGATCACCGTCACCGGCGACAAGGGCAACGGCTCGCCCTTCACCGACGTGCTCGAGGGGGTCGTGTTCTTCGAGCGCGACTTCGAAAACGTCCAGGAAGACGGCGACGAGATGACCGTCCCGCTGGGCATCAAGTACCTCAACGTGCGCTCCGGCGACCAGGAGCCCTTCGCGGGCGAGTGAGCCCCACCGGATAGGGCGCGGCCACCCGTCGCGCCCTTTTTTCAGCCCCAGACGAGGTTATTATGAGCGACACCCCCACGACCCCCGCCTACTACGTCTTCGAGGCCCCGGAGGGCCGGGAGTTCTACTTCCGCAAGCCCCGCACCCCCGAGATCGACCTTTGCATGAAGCGCATGCGCACCGCGCTCACCGAGGCCAGCGCCGACTTCTCGCTGGTGCTGATCAGCCCAGACCAGAAGGCCGACTGGAAGGCCCTGCTGGAAGAGAAGCCCGGCTACGGAAGCCGCGTGGCCAACAAGGTCTTGGAGCAGCTGGGTTTTCCGGTGGAGGGGTAGGGGTCACGCCCGACCTCTCGGTGTTTGAGCAGTACGAGGCCCTGGTGCAGCATTGGCTGCACCTTCGCTGCCCCGAGGACCCCGCTGAACTCCGCGCCCTGGCCCGAAAGGCCCTCTGGCTCGAGCGCCGATACCACCCCCAGGCCACCCCCAAGGACGGCACGTGAGACCCTTCCAGTACCGCAAAAAGCCCGTGGTGGTCGAGGCCATGCAGTTCGCCGACCTGGACTCGGGCAGCGCCCTCGAGCGCTGGACCGACCTCAGGTTCATGATGGACATCGCCCACCGGCCGCTCCGGGCCCGCGTGCTGACGCCGGCAGGGGCCGTGTGGGCCGAGCTGGGCGACTTCATCATCCGGGGCAGCCGGGGTGAGTTCTACCCCTGCAAGCCTGACATCTTCCGGGAGATTTACGAGAGGGTATGAGCATGTTCGCTTGGCACGAAACCGAGATAGACCACGAACGGCAGCGTCAGCACGACCAGGCCCTGATGGCCAAGCTGCTGGCCAAGGGTTTCCATCCGGCAAGCTGGAAGCTCCAGCGCGAGTTCCGACGCAAACGCCGCCTCTTCTACCGCTGATCCCCCACTCTGGCCCCACCTCTGCCCCACCCGGGGCATCTTTTTTCCCCGCCAGCTAGGGCTACGACGTAACACCCGCCTTAATCTATGTTTATGAGTGGTCTTTGTATGACGCGTGTGCCCCTCATGTTTAACAGAATCCTCTATTAATGACAAATAGCGTGGGAGTTTGCGACAAATAGCGTGGTTTAAAAACGGGCTTTGCGACAAATAGCGTGAGATGGCCCAAAATCCGCCCGCGCGCGGTAAAAAGCAGGTTTATTCCAGTCCTGTGCGGTCTTTCCAGGGCCTTATTCCGCTTCGTTCCGCTGATTCCGCTCCGCCAAATAGCGTGGAGTAACACACCCGTTACGCTTTACCTCCAGGCCCCTCAACCAGCCCAAACCTCCCACCCACCCGCAAAAGTGACGGTGGGGTGAAGGTGGGGTGAAGGTGGGACACAGTGGTAGAAAGGGGTAGTTTTGTGGTAAGTTATGGGTTGTAACAGCCGTTTATGTGGGATAGGGCGCCATTTCTGCCGGTTCGTGTCGAAGAAAGGCTCTAGGGGACGAGGAAAATGCCGTTCGGTGAGTACCAGTATAGCCTCGATGACAAGGGACGTGTGGTCGTCCCTCAGGGCTTTCGCGCCTTCATCGAAGACGGCGTGGTGATCACCCGTGGCCTCGAGGGCTGCCTCTACATGTACCCGCTGCTGGCCTGGAGCAACATCGAAAAGCAATTGCAAAACGTCCCCCTGATTGACCGCCCCGCCCAAGAGCTGGTGCGCTTCCTCTACTCGGGGGCCTACAAGACCCAGATGGACAACGCCTCGCGCATCAGCGTCCCCCCGCCCCTGCGCAAGTTCGCCGGCGTTGAGGACGTGAACGACGTGGTGGTGGTGGGTGCCCCCACCCGCCTCGAGCTGTGGAGCGAGGCGCGGTGGTGGGAGAACATCACCAAATTTGTGGACAACCCTTCCACCCCCGAGGCCCTGCGCGGCCTGATTGGATAGGTTTATGTATGCGTCCCTCTCCCCAACTCCCCTCGCTCGAGGCGCACGGCGCTTGCGAGAGGCAGGGGGAATGCGCTTCTCTCCTCTCCCACACCGTTGCCCAGCGCCTTCAGAGAGGCACCGGGGCTGCGGGCGAGGGGCCGAAACAGGGGGCCGCATGAGCCAAGACCTCTCCCACACCTCCGTTCTCCTGGAGGAGTCCCTCGAGGCCCTCGCCGTCCGCCCCGGTGGCCTCTATGTGGACGCGACCCTCGGCGGCGCGGGGCACACGCGGGGAATCCTCGAGCGCGGCGGCCAGGTGATCGCCTTCGACCACGACCCCCAGGCCATCGCGCGGGCGCGGGCGCTGAACCTGCCCGGCCTCATCCTGGTTCAGTCCAACTTTCGCGACCTCGAGGCCGGGCTCTCCGGCCTCGGCATCGGGCACGTCGACGGCATCCTAGCCGACCTGGGGGTTTCCAGCTACCATTTCGACGACGCCGAGCGCGGCTTCAGCTACCGCCTCGAGGGGCCGCTGGACATGCGGATGGCCCCCAAGCAGGGCACCGAGGATTTAGACGCCTCTGACGTGGTGAACACGTTTGACCTGGAAACGCTTTCCGATATACTTCGTCGGTACGGCGAGGAGCCGCGCAGCTACCGAGTCGCTCAATTCATTGTGAACGCACGCCCGATTGAGAGCACAACCCAGCTTGCAGAGATCGTTCGGAAGGCCACCGGCTTCCGCGAAGCAGGACACCCCGCCCGTAAAACCTTCCAGGCCCTGCGCATCTTCGTCAACGACGAACTCGGTGCGCTCGAGGGCCTGCTGTCCGCTGCCGAACGGGTGCTCCGGGCCGAGGGGCGCTTGGCGGTCATCAGCTTTCACTCGCTCGAAGACCGGATTGTCAAGCACTTCATCCGCGACAGCCGGCACCTCGAGGCGGTGGGCAAGAAGCCCGTAGAGCCTACGGCGCAAGAACAGGAACACAACCCGCGTGCCCGCAGCGCGAAGCTGCGGGTGGCGCGGCGGGTGGAGCACAAGACCGGCGCGGGGCAGCACCGGGACAAGTACGGCGGGGGCAAAGGGGGGAGTGCGTGAAGATCGTGGTGCGGTGGGCGGTGGTGTATTTGGGCCTGATGGTGGTGCTGACGGCCTTCGGGTATTACAACCAGCAGCGGCAGTGGCAGCTCGAGGGGCTGCAGAAGCGCGAGGCCGAGCTTGCCCGCACGGCCACCCGGTTAACCCTCCAGCGCTACGACCTGCTCTCCCCGCTGGCCCTGCGCGAATGGGCCGAGCGCAACGGTTACGTTCCGATGAGCCTGGCCAACTGGCAAAGGACGGCCCCCTGATGGCCCAGCGCGAGACCAAGACCCACCCACAAGCCCAGGTACTCCAGGCCAGCCTGCACCGAAGCTGGGTGGTCTTCATCGCTATGAGCATGTTCGTGGTGGGGATGGGGTACGGTCTGTACACGCTCTATAACAACGCCCCCGCGCTGCTCAGCCGGGCCAGCGTGGCCTATCTGGACATTCCCCCCATGCGCGGGGCCATCCGGGCCAGCGACGGAACCCCGCTGGCGCTGTCCACCACCGACGAAGTACGGGTACACCCGATGGGCCTGTCGGCCAGCCAGCTGCTGGGCTTCGGCGAGCGGGCCAACGGCAGCGGGCTGGCGGGCCTCGAGCGCGACCTTGAGGAGACCCTCAAGGCCGGCGGCAGCGTCCGGCTGACCCTCGACGCCAACATCCAGGCCCTTGCCGAGCGCGCCCTGTGGCGGGCGATGGAGGGCAGCAAGTCCGAGTGGGGCGTTGCGCTGGTGATGGAAGCCAAGACCGGCCGGCTGCTGGCAGTTGCCAACGGCCCGCGGTTCGACCCCACCGCCGCGCGGGGCGACATCAGCAAGGACATTTCCTGGCGCAACCACGCCTTCACCCAGGCCATCGAGCCCGGCTCCACCCAGAAGTCCCTCACCGCCGCCATCCTGATGGAGGCGGGGGTGGTCAAAATAGAGAGCCGGGTGGAAGCCCCCATGTTCCGCGTGATTGCGGGCCGCACCATCAACGACATCGTGCGCCACCCACCCAACCTGACCCTGGCCGAGGTGCTCAAGTACTCCTCCAACGTCGGCATCACGCGCCTCGCCGAGCGTGTCCCCAACGACACCATCTACGAGTTCTTCAGGAAACTCCACTTCACCGACCCCAAGCCCATGCCCGCCGTGAGCGTGGGGGCTCCTCTGGTGCGCCCGGTAAAGCGCTGGGGGCCGCTCGAGACCGCCAACGCCGCCTTCGGCCAGGGCTTCCTGGTTACGCCGCTGCACATGCTGGCGGCCTACAACGCCCTCGCCAACGACGGCGTGTACCAGCAGCCGGTGCTGCTCGAGGGCCAGGTCTCCAAGGCCGAGCGGGTCTTCCGCCCCGAGGTGGCCCAGTCCGTCCGCCGCGCCCTAACCGACGGCGTGGCCGAGCGGGCCAAGGTGCCGGGGTACCTGGTCGGCGGCAAGACCGGCACCGCCCAGGTGGTGGTGAACGGGCGCTACAGCTCCGAGGTCTTCGCGGCCTCTTTCGCCGGTTTCATCCCTTCCGACAAGCCCAGGGTCACCGTCCTTGTAACTCTCTTTCACCCCAAGGGCGGCGGCCTCAACATCCACGGCTCGATGGTCTCCGCGCCCGTCTTCCGGGAGGTCGCGGCAGGCCTGTTCGCGCAGTGGGGGTTGCCGCCGGTGGTGCAGAAAGAAGAGAAGAAGGACAAGAAGCAGTGATGGGATCGCTGGTTGAGCAGGTAAAACGTGAACAGCCTCGAGCGCTCCCCCCAAACCCCAATTCCCCTAACCGCTTTCGCCACGGGCGTTGCGCAGAGGGGAACCCCTTGAGGCGCAGCTTCGGGTCGCCCAGGCAAAGCGCCGCAGCCTTCCCGCCGCGCCACAACGCCTTCCCCGTCCAAGAGCCGCACCCCACAACGACAACGGTTAAGCGACTCGAGTGGACGGCCCTCAGAAAGACCACCTTCTTTTGCAGTAGAGTCTCGAGCTTGGAAGAACGGAAGACCCAAACGCACCACGCCCAACGCGGGCCTGCACAGGAAAGACCGAGCGAATGAGCATCCTATTCCCCACCCCCCACACGAGCGGGCGAGTCATCTCCCCCGAGTGGGTAGCCTCCCTCACCGGCGGGAAGGTACACAAAGGCGCACTGCCCGCCACCGACATCCACTGGGACTCGAGAAAAGTCGGCGAGGGCACCGCCTTCATCGCCCTGCCGGGGGCGCGGGTCCACGGGCGGGAGTTCGGGCCGAGTTCGTTCGAGAAAGGCGCCCCCTTCGTCATCACCGACGGCGCACACCCCGGCGCGATCCAGGTGCAGCGTCCCGAGCAAGCCTTACTGGCGCTGGGGCGGGCACTGCGCGACGGGTTCATCGGGACGGTGTTGGCGGTGGGGGGCAGCTCGGGCAAGACCACCACCAAGGAGTGCATCGCCCAGGGGCTCGGCTGGCCCGCGCCAGAGGGCAACCTCAACAACGCGCCGGGCCTGACCCGCTTCTTCTGGCACCTCAACCCCGAGGTCGAGGGCGCGGTGGTGGAACTGGGCATAGACCGGCAGCTAGAGATGGCCGAACTGACCTACCTGGCCAAGCCCGCCATCGGGGTCATGACCGCCATCGGGGTCGAGCACCTGGATGGGCTGGGCAACCTCGACAACGTGATCCGAGAGGAGAGCTGGCTGCTGTGGGTCAGCCCGCTCAAGCTGGCCAGCGTGCAGGCCGCCAAGCACGCCCCCATGAGCGGCCTCAAGACTTACGGCCTCGAGGTGGGCGACTTCCAGGCCCGTCAGGTCAAATTCACGCTTAATGACGCCCGCTTCACCTACTCAGACTCGCGCAAGGCCGTCTACCTCCCCTACCCCGGCATCGGCCCGGTGTTGGGCGCGACCGCCGCCCTCGCCACCGCCGAGATGCTGGGCAAGTCGGTCTCCGACACCATCGAGCGCCTCGCCAACCTCAAGCTGCCCTCGGGCCGGATGCAGAAGCTCGAGCTGGGCGGCATCCACTTCATCAACGACGCCTACAACTCCAACCCGCTCTCCTTCTGGAGCGGAATGGAGTACCTCAAGACCCAACCCGCCAACAAGTGGCTGGTGCTGGGCCGCATGGCCGAGCTGGGGAGCGAGGCCGAGGAGCACCACCTCGAGGCCGCCCGCCTGGCCGCCGAGGTCAGCCCAAACCTGGTCTTCGTCGGCCCTTACGCCAAGGCCCAGCAGGAGATCGCCGGGGGCTACGCCCTCGAGACCCTCGAGCAGGCCGCCGCCAAGCTGCGCGAAGTGGTGAAAAAGGGCGACCTTGTATACCTCAAAGCGAGCCGGTCGGTGGGGATGGAGAAGCTGCTAGGGATGTTGGGGGAGGAGCAATGAGGCGCAGAAGGGGGGACGGGGGCATGGGGAGAACAACACTCTCCTGGCTTTCTCTTTCCTCTTTCCTCTTTCCTCTCTCCTCGATTCTGGGCGGTTGCGCTCCCCAAGCCCAACCCACCGCCGCCACGCCTTCTGTGCCCGTTTTGGTCGAGGGTGGGGTGCTCGAGGGGCGTCAGGTGCGGGCGTTTGGGCTGAACGTGACGCTGCCTTCGGCCCCCGCGGCGCTGGCCCGGAACGGGGAGGTGCTGTACGCGGGGTATCCGTTCCAACTCCTGATCTACCGCCGGGGGGTGGTGGAGAGCAGCGTGCAGCTGCCGGGGATTCCGCGCTACATCAAGGCCAAGCCGCTGCCGCTGGTGGGCCTCGAGAACGGGCTGTTCGTGCCGGGCCAGGGCCTCTTAAGCTACCCGGCCCGGGACGCGCTGAACACCCGCCAGGGCATCTACTGGCTGGACAACGACGGGGTGAACCTCGAGCGCCGCCGGGTGGTGGAAGGTTCGTTCGGCCTGATGGCCGCCAGCGACCAAGCCGTCTATGCCTTCGGGCGCGAGGGCGTGCGGGTCTCGGACGGCCTACGCTTCCCGCTGCCGCGCCCCGCGACGGCCGCGGTGGTGCAGGGAGACGTGTACGTGGCGTCCGCCCAGGGCATCGTGCGGCTGAACCCAGACGGGCTACGGTTGGGGTCGGTGGACGGGGTGTTTAGCGGGCTCGAGAGCGACGGCACCCGTCTGTACTCGCTGCGCGACGGGCGGCTGGTGACGATTTCGCTAGACTTAAGGCTCGTAGAAGTTGCGGGGACCAGGAATACGCTCCCGCCGAGCTTCGCGGCCGTCCGCACGACTCCACCCGTCTTGCCGCTTGCGGCCGCGCCGCTGCGGGGTTTGCCTTTGACTTCCCTTTCCTCTCCCCTTTCCTCTCCCCTTTCCTCGTCTCACTCCCTTCGCCCATCGCCCGGAGGTACGCAATGAGAAATCTTGTGGCCGCCGCCGTGCTGAGCTGGTTCCTGGTGGGGGTATGGATCACCCTGATGCACTCGCTGCGGCTGGGCAAGAACGTTCGGACCGACGGGCTGCAGACCCACCTGGCCAAGCAGGGCACGGCCCACATGGGCGGGGCTCCGTTCCTGCTTGCGGCGGCCATCGTGTTCTTCCTAGCGGGCGGGGGCGATTACGCGGGCCTGTGGCTGCTGGTGCTGGGCTTCGGGCTGCTGGGGCTGGCCGACGACCTGGCGGGCACGCTAAAACGTCCGCTCAGGGCCAGGGAACGACTGGTCGTCCAAACCCTGATGAGCCTGGTGTTTTCGGTCTGGGCCAGCTCGCAGGTCAAGTACACCCCTTACCCGATTCTGGACATGGCGATCTTCACCCTGGTGATCATCGCGGCCTGCAACGCCTTTAACTTCACCGACGGAGTGGACGGGCTCTTGGGCACGGTGACGGTGGTGATGCTGATCCCCTTCGCCGGCATGGTGCTGCCGCAGGTGATGATCGGCTCGCTGATGGGCTTCCTCTGGTACAACTCGCACAAGGCCACCGTCTTCATGGGGGACGTGGGCAGCATGGCGATCGGGGCCCTGGTGGCAGGGCTGTTCATCCTCGAGGGGAAGATGTGGTTCTTGCCCCTGGTCGCGCTGATTCCGGTCGTCGAGATGCTCTCCGTGATCATCCAGGTCTCGTACTTCCGCCGCACCGGCAAGCGCCTGTTCAAGATCGCCCCCATCCACCACCACTTCGAGGCTTCCGGCTGGTCGGAGGCCAAGGTGGTGTTTCGCTTCACCGTCATCACTGCCCTCTGCACAGCGCTTGCCGTGAGCCTGTGGGGAGGTACACAGTGAACGGAATTCTGGTGTACGGGCTGGGCCGCAGCGGCCTCGGGGTGCTGGGATATCTCAAGCAGCACGCCGTCACCGCGCACTTCTACGACGACCGCCTTCTTGCGGAAGAGGCGGCCAAGGCTCAGTCGCTGGGTTTCCAGCCCGACACCGATTTGTCCGGCAGCTACCGTCAGGTCATCGCCGCCCCCGGCGTGCCCATCGACCACCCCAACCTGCTTAGACTCAGGGCAGCTGGCGCGGAAGTCATCGGTGAGGCCGAGCTGGTGTACCGCAGCTCCAAAACCCCCATCATCGGCATCACCGGCACCGCAGGCAAGACCAGTTGCACCCTCTTCACCGCGCACTTCCTTAAGGCACTTGGCTTCGCCGCCGCCGTGGGGGGCAACATAGACCCGCCGCTGGCCAGCGTGGTGGACGAGGCCGAGGTAGTCTCTACCGAGCTGAGCAGTTTCCAGCTCGAGCGCGTGGTCAGCTTCCGACCGAGGGTCGCAGTGTTGCTGATGCTGGGGGTGGATCACCTGGACCGGCACGGGTCGCTGGAGGCCTACCACGCCGCCAAGTTCAACCTGATCAAGAACCTCACCGCCGAAGACGCGCTGGTCTACAACGCGAGAGACTCGAGGATCGTCGCAGGCATCCGCGGCAACCCCGCCAAACTCCACCCCTTTGAGCCGGCCGACAACCCCAGAGAAACCAACCTGCGGGCGGCAGAACAAGCCGCAATCGCCTACGCCGAAATCGTCCGGCGCGAGCAGCCACAGCGGGCTCTCGACCTGAGACCCGAGACCTTCGACCTTCGGCCACACTGGAAGACTGCGCCCCACCCCGAGGCCCGCTACGAACTCTTCGCCAAGATCGGCGGCCTGAGCTTTATTGACGACTCCATCGCGACCCGCATCGACGCGGTGCGGATGGCCCTCGAGGCCGCCCCCGCCCCGGTGGGATGGATCCTGGGCGGCGTAGACAAGGGCGCGCCAGCCGAGGAGCTAAGGGCGCTGGTGGCGCAAAAGGTGGGGCTCATTTTCGCCATCGGCCGAGACGGGGCCAAGCTGGCCGAGCCGTTCGGGGGCCTCAGCGAAATCGTCGAGATTGCCGAGAAGGACGGGCGGAAAGCCCTCGAGCAAGTCGTGGAAATCGCGAAGGCAAGACTCGAGGGCGGCAGCGTACTGCTGGCCCCGCTGGCCACCTCGTTCGACCAGTTCAAGGACTACAAAGACCGCTCCAAGGTCTTCCGCGAGGTGGTCAAGGCGGCGGGAGGGAAGCCATGAAGCCACATACGGGCGAGGCAAGGGCAGGGAGAGAGGAAGGGACCGCAAGATGGGTGGGGTTACCTGCTCTGTCCTCCTCGCCCCTTGCCCCTTCCTGCGGTACGGATTTTCACCACGAGGGAACATAAATGGACCCCATACTCCTCCTCTCCCAATTTCTCCTCTACGCCCTCTCCGCGCTGGGGATTGCGGCCTCGGACTCGATGCCGGAGTTCAGCGGCGACCGCGAACACCTGTTCATCCACCTGCTGCGCATCGGGATTGCGCTGGCGGTGATGTTCGTGGTCTCGAGGGTCAGGCCCGACTGGGTAGTGCGGGGGGCGCGGGCGCTGTTCGTACTCACGCTGGCGCTGCTGGTGCTGGTGCTGTTCATCGGCGAGGGGCCTGCAGGGGTGCGGCGCTGGATCGACATCCCGGGGATTCCCTTCGACTTCCAGCCCTCCGAGCTGGCCAAGCTGACAGTGGTGCTCTACCTAGCGGCCTTCTTCCACAACAAGCCCACCGACTACCCCGTACTCGGCCCCATCATCGCGATCAGCGTGGCGGCGGGCCTGGTGATCATCGAGCCGGATTTCGACACCGGGCTTTTCATCCTGTTGCTGGCGGGCTTCATGCTGGTGGTGATCGGGGTGCCGTGGCGGCGGCTGCTGGCCATCGGGGTGGCGGCCTGGGTGATCGCGCTGAGCTTCTCGGGGTTGTATCTCGACCGCTTCCAGTACGTGCGCGACCGCTTCGAGAACTGGCTCTCCTACCAGCGCGGCGACTTCGCCGACTACGAGCAGATCCTGCGCAGGATCCAGTTTAACCAGCTGTCCTCAGTCAGCCCAGAAGAGCGCTCCCAACTGCTGCACTTCCTCCAGATCAACCGCGACATCTTCAAGAAAATCGGCCGCGTCGATCCCCAGGTCTCGGAGAAGATAGACCTGACCAGCACTGCCACCATGGTGGCGAGCCTCCAGGCCCACCCGGCCATCAGCCAGCAGATCGTGCAGCAGATGCGCGACGCCTTCTACCAGATCGCCCAGGGCCAGAAGCTGATGCTCAAGGCCGGGGTGTTCGGGCAGGGAGCGGGCGCGACCATGCCGCACCGCCTGCCCGAGGGCCACAACGACATGATCTTTGCCTCGATTGTGTGGGCGGGCGGCTGGCTGGCCGGGCTGATGGTGATCTTCGGCTTCGCCATGATCCTAGCCCGCAGCCTGCAGATCGCCGCCCGCCTTCAGGGCTCCAAGTCGGTGATGGCGGTGGGGCTGATGGGCTACCTAGTGCTCCAGGCCGCCATAAACATCGGCGTGGTGATCGGCTTCCTGCCGGTCTCGGGCTCGCCCCTGCCTTTTGTCAGCTACGGCGGCAGCGCCATGCTGGTCTCGGCCATCGCGCTGGGCCTCCTGCACGCGCTCTCCCGCGAGGCGTTCGCAGGCGGGGAGGACGAGGAAGCGGGGGCTGGGCGCAAGGCGGCGAGGGGAGTCCAGGGATGAAGAGCAGCGGAAGGGGGAAGGGGCAAGCGGCAAAGAGAACCCACAGGGTTCATGTTGCCGACCTCTCTTTCCTCGCCCCCGGAGAGGAGGGCCGGTGGTGATCGTCACCGGCGGCGGCACCGGGGGCCACTTTTATCCGGGCCTCGCGGCGGCTCGAGCCCTGATAGAGCTGGGCCAACCGGTGACATATGTGGGGGCCCGGGGGGGAATTGAGGAGCGGGCCTTGCCGGATTCGGGGCTGCCGCACCGGATTATTCCGGCGGGGAAGTTCTCGAGGGAGGCCCTACGCCCCGGCGAGGGGCTAAAGCTGGTCTCGGGGCTGTGGCACGGGTGGAAGGCGGTGCGCGAACTCCAGCCCCGGGCCATCCTGAGCATGGGCGGGTACGCGGGCTTTCCGGCAGCCTTCATGGGGGCACTGGCGGGCGTGCCGACGGTGGTTCACGAGCAGAACGCCAAGCTGGGCATCGCCAGCAAGGTGCTGGCCCGGCAGGCCCGAAAAGTCCTGCTCTCCACTCCAATAGACACGGGTGCACTGATGGCCAAGACCCAGGTGGTCGGGTATCCGGTGCGCGAACAGCGGGCGGACAAGGCCGGGGCTAAGCAACAGCTGGGCCTCGATCCCGCACGCCCGGCCGTCTTCGTGATGGGCGGCAGCCAAGGCTCCAAGGAGCTCAACGACCGCCTGCCCGAGCGGCTGTACCCGCTCCTGGAGCAGGGCTGGCAGGTGCTGCACCAGTGCGGCCGGCGGTGGGAGGGGGAACTTCAGCCCAAGGCCAGGCCGCACTACCAGATTCGGGGCTATGTGGACACCGTGCTGGCCTGGAGCGCAGCGGAGTTCGCCATCACCAGGGGCGGCGCGGGCACCCTGGCCGAGGCCGCCTATCACAGCGTCCCGGTGCTGGGCGTGCCGCTGAGCGCCGACCTCGACAGCGGGGCGCAGCGGGCCAATGTGGGCTTCTACGCCGCCGCGGGCGCGGCGCGAATGCTGGGCGACTGGTCGCGCTTTCATGATGAACTTAATGCCCTGCTCGACCCCTCCACAAGAGCCGTCATGCGGGATAGACTTGCGGGGTTGTCGCCCGCAGGGGCCGCCCGGCGGCTGGCCCAGGTGGTGCTGGAGGTGATGACGTGAGGCACTACCATTTGATGGGCATCGGGGGCATCGGCCAGTCCGGCCTGGCCCGCATTCTCAGGCACGACGGACATCGCGTCAGCGGCTGTGATCAAACCTTAAGTCCGCTCACTCGAGAGCTCGAGTACGAGGGCATCCGGGTGATGGAGGGGCATAGCCCCGAACACCTCGAGGGCGTGGACGTGCTGGTGGCCTCCACCGGCATTCCCGACGCCAACCCCGAACTGGCCCAGGCCCGCCTGCTGGGCCTGCCGGTGCGGCGCCGCATCGAGGTGGTGGCGGAGATCCTCTCGAGGGGCTACAGCCTAGGCGTGACCGGCTCGCACGGCAAGTCAAGCACCTCGGCCATGCTGGCCAGCATCTTCCTGCCCACAGACCCCACCGTGCTGCTGGGCGCGGAACTCGGCCTGATCGGCGGCAACGCCCGGCCTGGCAGCGGCCCCTTCCGCATTGCCGAGGTCGACGAGTCCGACCCGCTGTTTCAGTTCCTGCAGCTCGACGTCGCAGTCGTCACCAACCTCGAGGCCGACCACGTGTCCCCCGACGGCAAGCCGCGCCCCAACTACCACACCTCCTATCAGGCGCTACAAGACGCAGTCGGGTCGTTCGCCTCGAGGGCCGGTACGGTCGTGTACAACGCCGCGAAACGGTGGGCACTGCTCGAGCAGCTGACCCGCGGGACCGACCGCGTGGGCTTCGGAATCGGGGTGGGCGAGTGCCAGGCCAACAACCTCGAGCTGCGCCCCTTCGACAGCCGCTTCGACCTCTTCTGGCACGGCCAGAACCTGGGCCAGATCGCGCTACAGGTTCCCGGCGAGCACAACGTCGAGAACGCCCTGGCCGCCGCCGCCGCCGCGCTCGTCGCGGGGCTCTCGTTCGCCGAGGTCCAGGCCGGGCTGGCCCGGTACACGGGTGCCGGAAGACGCTTCGAAAAGGTCGGGGAACTCAACGGGGCGGTGGTGGTGGACGACTACGCCCATAACGGCGCCAAGCTGTTCGCGCTGCTCAAGGCCGCCCGCAACACCGGCCTCAAGGTGCGCGCGGTGTTCCAACCCCACCGCTACGGGCGCAGCGAGCAGGAGTGGCCGCTCTACGCCGAAGCCCTCGAGCAGGCCGACGAGGTACTGATCCTCGACGTGTACGCCTCGAGCGAAAAGCCCCTCAAGCTCACCAGCCGTCAGATCGTCACCAATATCGTCGATCACCTCCACCAGACCGGACACCCGGCCCGACACGCCACCTGGGACGAGACCCTGGCCCACCTCCGCGCCACCGCCCAGACCGGCGACCTGATCCTGACCATCGGCGCAGGCAGCGTCTCGCAGCTCGGGCGGCAGTTGGCGGGCAAGGAGACGGCATGAACGTCCGACGACTCCCCCTGTCCAAGCTCACCACAATTGGCGTGGGGGGCGAGGCCGAGGTGTGGACGGTGGAGACGGCGGCGGACTTGCGGGAGGCCACCAAGGCCCCTTACCGAGTGCTGGGCAACGGCTCGAACCTGCTGGTGGCAGACGCCGGCGTGAGGGAGCGGGTGATCCGGCTGGGGGGCGAGTTCGCTTCCTGGAACAAAGACTTGAGCGGCTGGGTGGGGGCAGCGGCGCTGGTGCCTACCCTGTTGCAGGCCTCAGCGAAGCTGGGGCTGAGCGGCCTCGAGGGGCTGCACGGAGTGCCCGCGCAGGTCGGCGGAGCGGTCAAGATGAATGCCGGGACGCGCCACGGCGAGATGGCCGACGCGCTCGAGGCGGTCGAGCTGTTCGTGGGCGGCGAGCTCAGGCAGTACGCGCCCTCCGAGCTGGGCTTCCGCTACCGCCACTCCGAGCTGCCCGCGGGGGCCATTGTGACCCGGGTCAAGCTCAGGCTGACCCCCAGGGGCGAAGAGGCCGTGCGGGCCAAGATCGCGCTGGTGGACGCCGCGAGAAAGGGCCAGCCCAAAAAGAAGTCGGCGGGCTGCGCCTTCAAGAACCCGCAGGGCGACTCGGCGGGCCGACTCATTGACGTGAGTGGCCTGAAGGGAACGACCGTCGGCAGGGCCATGATCAGCCACGAGCACGGCAACTTTCTGGTCAACCTCGGTGGCGCGACCGCCGCCGAGATGTATGCGCTAATCCGCAAGGTGCAGGGCCTGCTGCCGCTGGAAGTGGAGTGGGAGATTTGGGGGGAGATACAGCCATGAGCCAAGCGCAATTAGCAGTGAGCGGTATGGCTTCGGGTGCCCGCCCTCTGTTGCCCGGGCGTGGGGGGCGGCCGGTCGGTCCGACTGTGGGCCCAAACGGAGGCGGTGAGTATGGGGCCTTTTCTCGAGCCCCCGTCTACAACTTTTCCACGGCTTTTGGCTAGTCTCGCAATGATTCGTTTCCCAGGGCGGGGCACAACTGAGGACGGGGCAGCGAGGGCGGAGGTGGAGATGACGAGAGAGGTAAGAGGGAATAGAAGAGCGGAACAGCCCGCAGAGGCAGTAGTCAGGGGGCAGGGATTAAGCCGGCCTTCCGCCCCTTGCTTGTTCCCGGTTCCCGGTTGTCCGTCGACCGCCCCCGCGGGCTGCCGCCCAGCGCAAGCTCCGCCCGCCCGCCGACTATCCGGCTCGCCGCTCCCCAGGAGGCCCGCATGGCAGTAAGACTCGTCCTTGCTTTCCTTTTCCTCTCCACCCTGGGGATCGCCTCCTACGTGCTCTTCCCCATCGAAAAGGTCGAGGTGGTGGGGAATCAGCAGCTGTCTGCCGCGCAGGTGAGGCGGATCACTGGCATCGAGCGCGACACCCCTTGGCTGTGGACGTGGGTTCACAAGCTGAGACCGCTCGAGGCCAACCCGTGGGTGGTTGAGTCCCGCCTCGAGCGCCCCGCGATCGCCCAGGCCCGTATCGTGCTGCGCGAGCGCACCTCGGTGGCCAACATCGTGGTAGGGGGGCAGCGGATGGGGCTCAGCGCAGACGGAAAATTGCTGCCCGGCGCACCGCCGCAGAGGCCCCTGCTGCAAGGCACCGGAGAACGCCCGCTGGACGACCTGCTGGCCCTGATCCGGCTGTTCCCCCAGGCCGAGCGCATCGGCTACGACCGCTCGGGATACCGCGTTGTAACGCCAACCTTTACAGTGTGGGGGCAGAGTGTCAAGCAGTTGCAAGATTGGGCAAAAAAGCCGAGAATAACAAGTCGTGAAACACAGGTCGCGAGCACCGCTGGAACCGATCCCAAGCCAGCCATGCCCGCCTCGATTAATGTGTATTCGTGGGGGGTGAGCGTTCGCCAATGATCATCGTCGGCCTAGATGTGGGAACCACTAAAGTGACTGCTGTCATCGGCGAGCTGTCGTCGGACGGTATCCTCGACATTATCGGCGAGGGGACCGTGCCCTCGCAGGGGATGCGCCGGGGCGTGGTCACTAACCTCGAGCGCACCTCCGAGGCCATCCGCCAGGCCGTCTTCCAGGCCGAGCGGGTGGCGGGCGTCAAGGCCGAGCGGGCCTACGTGGGGGTGGCCGGGGCGCACGTCAAGAGCGTCACCAGCCACGGCCTGGCGGCCATCCGGCGCGGCCAGCAGATCGCTACCCTGGACGTCGAGCGGGCCATCGAGCAGGCCAAGGCCTACCCCTTCGAGGGCGACTTTGAGCTGATCCACGCCTTGCCCCTCGACTACAAGGTGGACGGCCAGGAGGGCATCCGCGACCCGGTGGGGATGGCGGGGGTGAGGCTAGAGGTGGACGTCCACCTCGTCGCGGGCTCCAAAGGCCCCCTGACCAACCTGCGCAAGGCGGTAGAGGACGCGGGCCTCAGCATCGAAGGACTGGTGCTCCAGTCGTACGCCTCGGGCCTGGCCACGCTGGCCGCCGAGGAGGCCTCCATGACGGTGATGCTGGTGGATGTGGGCGGCGGTACCACCGACGTGGCGGTCTTCCGCCAAAGCCGACTCGCGCACTCCGCCGTTATCCCGTTGGGCGGCGACCACGTGGCCCAGGACATCGCCAAGCTGCTGCAAATCCCGGTCGAGGAGGCCGAACGGGTATCCAAGAAGTACGGGGCTGCGCTGCCCGAGCTGGCCGACCCCGAGTTGGTGCTCGAGCTGTCGCCCGAAGGCACCACCTACCAGGCCGCCGAGCTGGCCCGCATCATCCGCCCGCGCCTGCGCGAGATCCTGCACCTGGCCCGGCAGAGCGTAGACGAGGCCCTGGGGCCGCTCGAGATCACCGTGGGTAAAGTTATCGTGACCGGCGGCACTGCCATGATCCGGGGCTTCGAGGAGTTGGCCCGCAAACAGTTCAACCTTCCGGTTCGGATGGGCAAGCCCATTGGTGTACAGGGCCTGACCGACGTGGTAGCATCCCCAACGCACGCGACTGCCGTGGGCCTGGTACGCCACGCAGCGATGCTCTCGGCCCACCAGGCCCAGGGCCGCGGGAGCCGTGCCCCCAGGGTCAGGCACAACACCAACCCGGGCACCCCGCCCCGCCCCGTGGTGGCGCTCAACACCGAGCGCGCGGGCGAGGCGGCCAGCGGGCTGTGGGAGCGGATCAAGGGAATGTTCAAGAACTTTTTCTAACTGTGCCCGGGATAGGCTATCTGGGGCGAGGAGTGACGGCATGGGGGACGTTCAAATCAAAGTAATCGGCTTAGGCGGTGCGGGTAACAACGCGGTTAACCGCATGATCGAGTCAGGCCTTTCCGGCGTGGAGTTTGTGGCCGGTAACACCGACGCGCAGGTCCTGACCAGCAGCCTGGCCGACGTTCGCATTCAACTGGGCGATAAACTGACCCGCGGCCTGGGCGCGGGGGCCAACCCCGAGATCGGCGAGAAGGCCGCCCAGGAGGCCGAGGAGCTGATCAGCGAGTACCTCGAGGGCGCGGACATGGTCTTCATCACCGCCGGGATGGGGGGCGGGACGGGGACAGGCAGTGCTCCGGTGGTGGCCCAGATCGCCAAGGAGATGGGCGCCCTGACGGTGGGCGTGGTCACGCGCCCCTTCACCTGGGAAGGCCCGCGCCGCCTGCGCTCCGCCGAGGAGGGCATCAAGCGGCTGCGTGAGCAGGTGGACGCGATGGTGGTGGTCTCCAACGACCGGCTGCTCAACTCGCTGGACAAGAAGGTGACCGCCAAGGACGCCTTCGTGATCGCCGACCGTGTGCTCTACCACGGCGTCAAGGGCATCACCGACGTGATCAACCTGCCTGGCCAGATCAACCTCGACTTTGCCGACGTGCGCACCCTCCTCACCGGGGCGGGCCAGGTTCTGATGGGCATCGGGGCGGGCCGGGGCGAGAACAAGGTACTCGAGGCCGCCCAGTCCGCCATCCAGAGCCCCCTGCTCGATCGCTCGATAGACGGCGCGCGCAAGCTTCTGGTCAATGTAGTTGGCGACGAGAATATCAGCCTGATGGAGGCCAGCAGCGTGGTCGAGCACATCCGCGAGGCCACCGGCATGGAAGACGTAGACGTGCTCTACGGCCTCAACTACGACCCCCGTGCCCAGGACGAGATGCGGGTGATCCTGATCGCCAGCGGCTTCAACGAGAGCTCGGTCTCGGTCAAGCCCGGCGGCCTCCGCACTCCGGTGATCGACTACCCCGCCGCCAACGTGGACGTGGGCAACTTCGACATCCCGGCCTTCATCCGCTACGGCGACGGGGACTACCCGCCCAAGCGGGGAAACTGATCGCGTTTCCCACCATTACCTCCCATGCGGCGGCAGGTAATGTACTCCCTACAACGTTGCTGTAGGGAGTATATGTGGGAACCGCTCTGAGCTACCGGTAGGTAGCGCCCAAGCGTAAATTCGCTTGGGCTTTTTTCTGACTTCAAGCCCTACACGGCAACCTTGGCACCAAAGTCTGTGCCCCGCCCCGAAAACGCGGTGGGGCGTTGCGGGAAAGCAACTTACGAAGCGCTGTAATTGTCTGGATAGTTAACCCCTAAACGCCCGTAGATTATTGCGCCAGGAACGCAACTGTTGCCCCCACTGGTCTCGCAGGTTCACTCTGGCGCTTACGCCCGGTTGTACCTCCGCATCAACGCCAGCAACCGGTCGTGGGGAAGCGCGTGGACGACCCGCCCGTTGAGGCCGATCATGGTCTCGGCGGCCATTAAAGCGTTAACGACCGCCTCCTCGGTGGCCTGCACCGCGGCCTTGAACAGCGCGTCCATCTGCCCTTCCGGCACGGCCCTCCATAGGCGCAGACCGTCCGCAGCTAGGGGCTCGACCGTGCTGAACGCCAGAAAGAGGTCGCCCGAGCCGTTGTAAGCCACCGAGCCGGTGCGGGCCAGCCCCATCGCGGCCCGCCGGGCCACCCGCTTAAGCTGGTGGGGCAGTAGCGGCGCATCGGTGGCGACCACGATGATGATCGAGCCGTCCTTGAGGTCGGGAGCCTCGGGAAGCAAATCCGGGAACTCCGGCCCCACTGGCACGCCGCAGATCGTGAGGTCGCCCCTGGCCCCATAGTTGGCCTGCACCAGCACCCCCAGGGTGTGCCCCTCGAGCCCGAACTCCCCCCCGGGGTAGGGCCGCTCGAGCCGCCTCGAGGCCGTCCCGATGCCACCCTTGAAGCCCGAGACTCGCATCCCCGTGCCCCCGCCCACGTTGCCCTCGGCCACGGGGCCGCTCGAGGCCCCGTCGAGGGCTGCCCAAACGTGCTCACGCCGGACGTGGAAGCCGTTGATGTCGTTCAGAAAGCCGTCGTAGGTCTCGGCCACCACCGGAAGGCTGAAGGCCTCACCGAAGCCGTTGGCCAGCCCCCACTCGATGGTGGCCTGATGCACCGCCCCCACGCTGTGGGTGTTGGTGCTGAGCACCGGCCCGGTCAGCAGCCCGGCCTCCTCGATCCAGTGTACGCCGGTCATCTCGCCGTTGCCATTGAGCGAGAAAAAGCCGGCCGGGAAGGAGCGCCGGTAGGAACTCTTGCCGCCGGGCAGGACGGCAGTCACGCCGGTGCGCACCGGCCCCTGTCCCACCACCAGCGGCCCCTCACCCTGGATCACGGTGGCGTGGCCGACCTCCACGCCGGGCACGTCGGTGATGGCGTTGAGAGGGCCGGGAGTGCCCTCGAAGGGGAGGCCGAGGTTGCGGGCTCGAGGCTTGGGCATGGCCCAATTTACTCGAGAACAGGCCGTGGGCGGCAGCTTAGACTCCGGCAGCAGGGTGCCGGGGAAGGCCTGGGGCGCGCCGAGTGTTTCCGAGGTTGAGATATGGGCCTATGGAACCGCACGGATGGACGGGTGCGCACGCTTCCACCGGGGCACGTTTCCACAGTGTTCGGCGGTTTAGGTATCTCCGCCATTGAGCTGCGAAGTGCCGCCCAGCAGCCCGTTAGGGCATTGCGTCGGTAAGCTGCTCTCACAGCGGTTCCCACCATTACGCCTCACGCGGTGATGCGCTGAAGCGGGCGTAATGTACCCCGCACATCCGAGTCTATGGGTGTGTGGTATTCGTGGGAACCGCTGTCACTGTAGTGCAACCGAGCAAAGACCCCGGCGCAAGCTAATCGGACACGACGTATGTCGGCCCCAACTCGTCCTTAATCAGCCCTGCCAACTCCCGGCCCTCCAGCTCGAACTGAGCCGGGGTCATTCCGACCAGCGGGAGCGCCTCCGCCGGGTAGCCGTCGTTGTAAGTAGCCTGAAAGGCCCTATCCCACTCTAGCAGCCGCTCGAGGGTCTGGACACTGAGGGGTAGTTCGGCGGGGTCGATGTTGTGTGAAATCTCTTCCGTCTCGGAGCGCAACCAGGTGGGCCAGTAGGCGTAACTACAGAACACCCGGAGGTGCTTCATCCCCTGCGAATGCTCCAGGT
Organism: Meiothermus sp.; assembly: GCA_033762915.1. Taxonomy (GTDB): domain Bacteria; phylum Deinococcota; class Deinococci; order Deinococcales; family Thermaceae; genus Meiothermus. The sequence continues at coordinate 53,817 of JANRLD010000115.1, forward strand.
GTACTCGAGGATCTTCGCCGGGATGTCCACGCCCGTCGTCGAGACCGAGTTCTTGAACTCCATGGTGTGGTTGACCTCGTTGACCAGCAGCCCCTTAGGCGACTCGAAGAGGTCGATGGCAACCACGCCACCGCCGACCGCATGCGCAGCACGCACGGCGATCCCGGCCAGCTCAGGCGTGACCTCGCACTTGCTGGCCTTGCCGCCGCGGGCGGTGTTGGTGATCCAGTGCTCGGAGCTGCGATAAATCGCCCCGATGCAGGTGTCGCCCACCACGAAGGCCCGGATGTCCCGCCCGCCTTTGTCCACCAGCTCCTGCATGTAGTAAAGCTGGTGCTGGTAGCCACCCAGCACCTCCTTGTGCTCGACCACAGTCTCGGCGGCATCGCGGTCACGGATCAGCGAGAGCAGGCGGCCCCAACTCCCCACCACCGGCTTCATCACCACCGGGTAGCCCATCTGCTCTATGGACTCGAGGGCCTTCTCCGACTCGGTGGCCAGTGCGGTGGTGGGTTGTGGCACCCCGGCCTTCTCGAGGGCGCAGGAGGTGGCCCACTTGTCGCCGCAGACCTCGATCACCGGAGCCTCGTTGACCACGGGGATGCCCAGCGAGCCCAGATAGCGGCTCACCGCCAGGCCCTTACTCTGCGAGACCAGCCGCTCGACGGCGCAGGAGACGCCCTCGAGTTCGGGCGGGCACTCGCCCAGCTTCATCCGAAGCTGCTTGGCATAGATTTTCTTGAACGGGATCCCCAGACCATCGGCTGCTTTAAACAGCATTTCCTCGTCGGGGCGGATGCGGTCGTAAAGAATTGCGAGCATGGCGTTGTGGAGGAGGCTGCGGGGATTGCCGCAGTTTTCGAGGGAGAAGGGGGGAGGGAGTCAAAGGAAAAACCTCCCCTCTCTCCCGCTTCCATCCTCCCTCTATCTCTTACTCTCCCCAGTCCTCCGCTTCCTCGGGGGCGTCGGCCAGCTTGGGGGGCTCGAGGCTCACCACCTCAAACTCCATGCCGGTCTCCTCGTCCACCACGATCTCGCCCAGCTCGGGGTTCTCGAGTTCGATGGTCGCGCCGGTTACAGGGTTTTCAAACGCTACTTTTGCCATTTTGGTGTTTCTCCCTTGCAGTTGGTTTTATTCGCTACGCTTCGGGTCTTGGGCGTCTGTCGCCTGCCGTCCGCAATCAGCCTAATTCCGCCAGTCTTCGTCGTTGTAGTCGTCCTTGACTTCCGTCCAGTCGGGTTTGAAACGGTGTCCGCACTCCGCGCACTCGACCTCCTCGTCGGCCTCGTCGACCTCGTTGGCCGCGCCGCAGCGAGGGCAGTCGGCGCTGAACATGGCCTCACCGCCCTCGACGGCCAGCAGTTCCAGCGGCTCCAGGGTGACGACCTCGAGCACCGCGTTGCAGTTCTCACACTCGATCACATCGCCCTCGGCCAACTGGTCGTAATCGGAGGCGGCCACATACATAGGCTGACAGCAAACGACACAGGTGATTTCGATCTCGTCCATAGGAGCCTCTACTGCCGCCATTTTACCCCGCCGCCTCGCCCGGGAACCGCCCGTGTTTTCGGTAGTACTCCAGGATGCTGCCCTCCTTGAGTGCCTCGAGCAAGAACTCGGGCGGGGGCATGAGCCGGAAGGTCTGTGTGCCCCTTCTCAAGATGCCCTGCTCGAACTCGAGTCCCACCTCGTCGCCGTCGTTCAGCGCGTCCACCACCTCGCCCGACTCGAAGGGCATGATCCCCAGGTTGACCAGGTTACGGTAGAAAATCCGCGCGTAGCTCTTGGCCAATACGGCCCGCACGCCCAGCTTCCGCAGCGCTTCCGGGGCGTACTCGCGGGACGAGCCCAAGCCGGTGTTTTTCCCGGCCACGATCAAGTCCCCCGGCCGGTAGCCTGGGGCAAAATCCGGGCGGAAGTGGGCAAAGGCGTAGGTGTGGAACTTGTCCTCGCCAACCATGAACGGGGCGTACTTCCCCGGCAGAATGTCGTCGGTGTTGATCGAGTCGCCGAACTTCCAAACTCTCGCCATCGGGCTACACCCCTTTCGCCGCGTTCAGACCGGTCTGTAGGCCGTGGGCCATCACGCCAAGATCGCTGGCCGCCACCACCATCCCGAAGCCCTCCGCGGCCCGCCTGGCGGCGGCTTTTCCGCCGCTGGTATAGATGCCTACCCCCAGGCCGTTCGCCCTGGCGGCGGCCTTTACGCGCTCCAAGGCCGCCACAAACTCCGGCTCCTCGCCCTCGCTGCTGGGCGGGAAACCCATGCTCAGGTGCAGGTCGTTCGGCCCTACAAACAGCGCGTCCAGGCCGGGGACGGCGGCGATGGCCTCGAGGTTCTCCAGCGCCTGCACGGTCTCGATCTGGACAACAACCACGACCTGATCGTTGGCGGCGTGAAAGTACTCGGTGGGCGAAGCCCCGAAACTCCTGGAGGCGAAGTAGCCGCCGTGGCTGCGCCGCCCCTGCGGCGGGTACTTACACCAGTCCACCGCCTGACGGGCCTCCTCGGGCGTGTTCACATAGGGCACGATCACCCCCCAGGCCCCCGAGTCCAGCGCCCACTTGAACCACTCCTCGGCGCGCTTGGAGGGCACCCGCACCAGGGGCACCGAGTCGCCGGAGTCGCCGATGGCCCCCACCATCTGGGCCATAAGGACGGGGTTCTGGGCGGTGTGCTCGCAGTCCACCAGCAGCCAGTCGAAGCCGAGCCGGGCGGCGGCCCGGGCGGTCTCGAGGCTCGGAATGCTGAGCCAGGCTCCGTAGTTGGGCTGGTTGGCTCTGAGGGCGGTTTTGAGGGGGTTGGTTCGCATGGGTTCCTTTGGCGCTTAGCGACTAGCGGTTAGCTTTGAGCTCTTTCTGCCGTTCACTGCCTTCTAAGTTACGCTAAGGTAGAAATGCAGAATCGGCGGCTTCGGCAAATACGTGCCTGACGCACTTATCTGCGGGAGCTGGCGGGCGACATATCGCATTCCAGCTATGGAGACACTTATCCGACCTCTCATTTCCACTTCCTCGAGTCCCAGTATTCGGGGTGATCCACCGCGAACACGTCGGGCGGGATATGGCCGAGTTGGCGGGCGAATACGAAGAGCTGGCCCCGGTGGTGTATCTCGTCCTGATAGGCATGTTGCAGCAGCAGCCAGCCGCGCATACCTTCGTGCCAGGGATTGTCCTGGGCGAACTCCCAGAGTCGGTCTGCACTCACGTCCTCAGCCCATTGGCGCACTCGAGTCTGCACGCTCTGGAGCCAGTGGGCCAGTGTCTCGAGCTTGTAGACGGTCAGGTGCTTGTGCAATTCCCAGTCGGCGTCGGGGCTCTCCTCGAGGGTGCCCGCAGGCTCCCACTGGTTTTTGAACAGCCCCCTGGCCGCGTAGAACTGGTGTGCGCCGATGTGGTGGAACATCTCCCCCACCGTCTTCGAGCCCTGCCACGGCGTGCGCAGCAGGTCTTCGGCGCTAAAGCCGTGAAGCAGCTTAAGCGTGACCATGCGCACCCCGTCCCAGTGATCCAGGAAGGGTTCTAAGGCGGCGTAGGCGGGCGGTTGCATGGATCGGTTCACTCGGGGGCCACCGCGATGGCGTCGGCCTCGAACAAAAACTCGGGACGGAAGAGCGCGGATACCTGAACCAAGGTACTGGCTGGTGGGTTCTCGAGGTTCACGAACTCATTGCGCACCCGGCGAATGAGGGGCAATTGCGAAACGTCGGTCACGTATATTCCGAGCTTGACCACGTGGCCGAAGTTCAGCCCCACTGCCTCGAGCGCCGCCCTCAAGTTAAGGAAGGTCTGCCGCACCTGGGCCTCGAGGTCGCCCTCCCCCACCACCTGACCGTCCCGGTCCAGCGCGACCTGCCCGGCGATGAACACCATTCGCCCGCCCCTGGCCTCCACCACCTGGGTGTAGCCAACCGGCTTGGGCATGGTCTCGGGGTTGCTGAACCTCAGATTCCCGCTCATGCCCGGGCCTCCAAGTTCTCGGGTGTGGTGATATAGCCCGCCACCGCCGTCGCGGCGGCGACTCGGGGGCTAGCCAGATAAATCTCCGCATCGGCCGCGCCCATCCGCCCTTTAAAGTTGCGGTTGGAGGTACTGACGCAGACCTCACCGGGGGCCAACACGCCCTGGTGTCGGCCCATGCACGGTCCGCAGCCGGGCGTGCCCAGCGTAGCGCCCGCTTGCAGCAGGGTGAGCAGCGTGCCATCCCTGGTCGCGTCTTCCAGCACCTGCGACGAAGCCGGGATCACCAGCATCCGCACACCCGTCGCCACCCTCCGGCCTTTCAAAATCGCCGCGACTTCATGCAAATCGTCCAGCCGCCCGTTAGTGCAGGTTCCCACGAATACTTGGTCTACCTTTTTTCCGACGATGCTGCTGACCTCCTCCACGTTGTCCACGTAGAAGGGAACAGAAACTCGAGGGGTGAGCGTCGCCAAATCTATCTCGACCTCGCGTACGTAAACCGCGCCCTCGTCGGGGTAGAGCCAGTCGGGCACGTCGTAAAGCTCATTTATCTCGCCGCTGGGCACCACCAGCCCGCACTTGGCCCCAGCCTCGACCGTGAGGTTTGCCAAAGTCAGGCGCTGGCTGCGGGTGAGGGTTTCCGCACCATCCACCAAGTGCATCTCGATGCTCATGTAGGTCGCACCGTCGGCGGTGAGGACGCGGATCATCTCGAGGGCCGCGTCCTTCGCACTCACCGACGAGTTCAGCCACCCCTTGAAGGTCACTTTGACCGTCTCCGGCACCCGCAGCCAGGTGCGCCCGGAGGCGGCAGCCAGTGCGATGTCGGTAGCCCCCATTCCCGAGCCGAAGCAGCCGATGCCGCCGTAGGTGGTGGAGTGCGAGTCCGAGCCCAGCACGATGCCCCCCGGCAGCGCCAACCGCTCCTCGACCAACACCTGGTGGCAAATCCCCCGCCCCACATCAAAGACCGGGCAGCCGTAGCGGTTGCCCCACTCCCGAATCTCCTTCTGCGCCTTGGCGACCTCCACGTTGGCGGCGGGGGCCACGTGGTCGATCACGATGGCCACCTTCTCGGGGTACTTGGGGGTGGCCTCGAGTTGCTCGAGCCTCTTAAAAAAACTCCCCGCGATCGAGTCCACCACCATCACCTGATCTACTTCTACCACCACGAGTTCCCCGGCCCTGGCCTCACGCCCGGCCCGCTTGGAGAGGATTTTCTCGGCTAAAGTTAGGCCCATGTTGTCACCTCGAGGAGTTCGACTTTGCCGCCAACTTGGTTTTTCTTAGCTACATGATCGTCTGCTTCAAACTGACTGTATAACCTAGAGAACTTACCCCCTTTGCCACTGCCTTGGAAGAAGGTGATTTGTTGTCTGCCCTGATAACCCTTCCCAGCAAAGTATCCGCACAAACTAGCAACGGTGAAACTGCCAGCATTGTCTTCGGGGATGCCTTTTGCCGGGGCAAAGAATCTCAGCCTAGTGACCCACTCTCCAGCTATAGGCTCTAGACCACTACAGACGATGACTCCGTTGGTTTTAGATTCTTGGTTTATTTTCGCGATGGCCCCAAAATCGGGTGAAATAGAGTCTAGAATAGTGTCTTCCTCGAGCTGATCATTGTGGAAAGCAATAGGAACGACGATGTTTAGTCTTGTACTTCCCGCCAGCACAACCTGCTCCAGATCTATCTCGTCCAACCCCAACGCCTCGAGTAGCGCATCGGCAGCAAAGTCGAATGGTCGCTGAAATGTGGAACCTTGGTTACTCCACCAATTGCCACCACGAGCGAATACCTCGAGCTCCTCCCCGCCCGCATTCACAACCAAACGGTCTCCAATCACCCCGGCACGGCGCAAATGCTCGCCTACAACCAACGCGCCCGAGTCGCTCGAGCCCTTCTCCTTGGTCGGGGAGAAGAACCTTACCTCGGCGGTGCTCGAGTCTGCATTCAGGATGAACCCCGTCAACGGCTGGCCGCTCGAGGCCGCGATCCGCTGCATATCCACAGGGTCATCCACACCCTCTACAATGGCAAACTGCTTGCCCCCGCCCGGCGAGGCGGCGAACACCGAGTAGTGGTAAATCTTCATCGAGTACCTCGGCTATAATTGCGCCATGCAGCAGTACACCGTATTCGTCTATGAAGACCCCGAAGACCCTGGAAAGTGGCTGGCGGAGTTCCCAGCCGTGCACGGGGCGCACTCGTGGGGGAACTCGCCCGAGGAGGCCGTGCAAAATGCCACAGAGGCCCTCGAGCTGGTGCTGGAAGTGTTGAAAGAAGACGGAAAGCCATTCCCCGCCGACATTCAGACCCAAAAGGTTGTCGTGAATGCCGCCTAGACCCAGCGAACTGGCGCGAGCACTGTTGCGCCTGGGATTTGTCGAGCGCAAGGCCAAGGGCGCACACCGCTTTTACCAACACCCCGACGGGCGAACTACAGTCATCCCTTTCCACAGCGGCGAACTGCCAATGGGAACCTTCCGCAAGATTCTTAAAGACATCGGCATGACGGTGGAAGAGTATCAAAGGCTCTGACATACGCCCTCAATCCAGGTTCTCGAGCCTTGCCGTGGGCACTTCCTCGGGCAGCAGGTGTTTGACGATGCCGTGGGCGGCGGCCAACTCCAAGAGCAGCGCCTCGGGGGTCTTCAAGCGCCCGATCTCGTGGGTGCGGTTCTTGAACTCGGCGGCGATTTGTTTGGCTTGGTCGCGGGTGATCTCGAGGGCCTCCACCTCTTTGAGGTAGTAGTAAATCAGGTTCCAGCCCGACAGCGGCCCCAGCAGGAGTTGGTTTTTGTCCACCCCGAAGTTTTGCAGGCTGTGGGCTTCGTAGACTTTCTTCTCGTTCAACACGGCCTTTTGGTGAACTCCGGCGGTGTGGGTGCGGTTGGTGAGCGAGACCGGCTCGGTGTAGGGCACCAGCGTGCCCAGGATCGAGGCCATCAGGACGTTGAGCGGGTAGCACTGGCTCAGGTTGTACTGAGTGCTAAGTTCGGGGAAGCGCTTGGAGAGGTTGAACAAGACGCCCGTCACCGAGGAAATCCCCGAGCGCTCGGCTAGGCCCCAGATGCTGGCGTCCACATAGGTCGCTCCGGCCCGCACGGCGGCATTGACGTTGGCCAGGGCCAGGCCCCGGTCGTTGTGGAAGTGGCACTCCAGCCCTGCCCTCGGATATCGCTTGCGCAGCAGGCAGACCACCTCGCTCACGTCCTCGGGCTCGGCCAGCCCCACGGTGTCGGGCATCCCAAAGGTGTTTACGTAGGGGTAGATGGCGTCGTAGAGGCGCAACATGTCGTCCCGCGTGGTGCGGAAGGCGTCCTCGGCGCTGAAGCGGATGTATAGGTCGGGGTAGCGCTCCCGGGTGGCCTGAATCACCTCGGAAACCAGCGCGATGGACTCCTCGAGACCCTTCTGGGCGTTGTGTTCCTGGGCCAGCGTGGAGACCCCCAGATACAAGTTAAGGCCGTTGCAGCCCACCTCGAGCGCCCGTTCAATGTCCCCCGGGTGGCAGCGGCAGTGGGCCAGGAAAAGAAACCCCTTGGAATAGCTGCTCCGGGCATGCGCAATCAGCTCACGCACGTCCTGCTCCTCGGCCATCCCCACCACCGGCGAGAAGAACTCGAAGTGGGTCACGCCCAGCTCGATCAGGCCCGAGAGCAGGAGCTTCTTCTCCTCGAGGCTGAAACGGTACTTCTCGGTGTCGAACAGCAGCGGCGACTGCTGTCCATCGCGGAAGGTGGTGTCCACAATTTCGATGCGCCTGGATTGGCCTGCCGGTTCGGTTCGCATAAATGACCCTTGGATAGTTTGGCGCTGAGCGATTTGGCTTTGGCTCTGGGCTCTAGACTCTCGACGTTCCCACTTCAGGCAAAAAAAACCGCCCGCAGGTTGATTGCGGGCCGGGGTACGCAGCAGCGCGGACTAGTTCAGACTAGCCCCCCGGCAGGTTGTTTTTTTGGAGCTAAGGTTCATCTCGAGGGCTAGACTAAGGGCGGTATACCAAGGTTGTCAATACCGCAGCCCAACAGGATGGGCTGATGCCCCGCTTCCATGGCCTCGAGAAGCAACCAGGCCCCGCTGCCGAAATCCACCCGATAACCCCCGTCAGGCGTGGGCAACTGTTCGTGGCTGTAGTCGGACCCAATTTCCACGTGGCACCTTCGGCAGGGCCAAGGCGTGCGGTGGCCCTGCTGCGTTAGAATCGCCCGGTGACGCTTAAAGCCCTGCTCTTCGACCTCGACGGAACCCTGGCCGACACCGACCGGCTGCACGAACAGGCCTGGATCGAGGCACTGGCCCGCCACGGCATTCAGGCCGACCACCACTTCTACCAAACCCAGATCAGCGGGGGCGTGAACCTCGAGATCGTCGGCAGGGTGCTGCCCCAACTCGGCCTCAAGGAAGCCCAGGCCTTCATCGACGGCAAGGAGGCCCGCTTCCGCGAGCTGGCACACCGCCTCGAGCCCATCACCGGGGTCGAGCGGCTCGTGGCATGGGCCGAGGGGCGCGGCCTGCGGCAGGCCCTGGTATCCAATGCCCCCCGCATCAACGCCGAGCACGTACTAGAAGCTCTGGGCCTCGAGTTCGACCCGGTGATCTTGAGCGACGACCTTGGGGTGGGCAAGCCCGATCCCCTGCCCTACCTAACCGCGCTAAAGCTGCTGGGTGTGGGCGCCGAGGAGACCGTGGCCTTCGAGGACTCGCCCTCGGGTGTACGCGCCGCTGTGGCCGCCGGAATCCGCTGCGTGGGCATCAGCTCCGGCCACGACCCAGCCAAGCTCGAGGCCGGCGGGGTCTTTCTGCTGGTGGACGACTTCACCGACCGCCGGCTGTGGGAGTGGCTCGAGGGGCAATAGTCTTTTTCTAGAAGCCGCCACAGCAACAAAATGGGCTGGGTGGAGTGTACCGCTACCCCTGCTTCAGGTGGGCGTGGAACAGCGGGTCCACAACCTCAGGCTTCTCGATCTGGGGAGAGTGGCCGGTGTCGGGGAGCACGTGCTCTTTGAAGTTGGCGTACTGCTCGAGCACCGCCCGGGTCTGGCCCACCATCGGCTGCGAGGGGTAGACCTCGGCCCCCGGCCAGCCGGGAACCAGCCCGAACGCGCCCAGCGTGCCCATGTCGAAGAAACTGGCATCGCCAACGATCTGGTCGTCCGCGCCGCGCACCCACAGGATGGGTGGTTTGGGCTTGGCCGCAAGAAACCTCTTCACGGTATCGCCCACATATTTGGGCGAGATGGCGTTAGCGGGGCCGAGCACGCCGGGGGCCACGTTGGGCCAGTTCTCCGAGGGCGTGAGATCGCCGGGGTATTTGTCGGGGCCAATTTTCTCGGACAGAACGCCTGAGAGCAACTCTTCTTCTCGAGCGGCCTTGAACGGGGGCTTCCAGTAGAAGCTATTCATCACCGTGCGGGGCGAGGCCTGGTGCTCGCTGCCGCGGTACCCCTCGCTGATGAGGCGGGCGAACTCGGGGTTGACGATGCCCCCGCCCGAACCCGCGAAGTCAGGCTGGCAGGGCCTGCCGTCCAAGCCCTTGGTACCCCCGAAGCCGTAGGGCGAGGCCGGGGCGAAGAGGGTGACGGTGCGGACCCTGGGCGCGGCCGCCGCGATCAGGCTATAAATCACCCCGCCGCCCAGCGAGTGCCCGGCAACGTGAAAGCGCTCAATCCCCAGTGTGTCCATCAGCGAGAGCAGGTCGTCGACCCAGTCGTTGTAGCCCCTGGTCGCGTCCACCAGCTTGTCCTCGGTGTCGCCGTAGCCGCGCAGGTCGGGCGCGATGGCGCGATACCCGGCGGGCAGCGCCAGCATGGTCTCCTCCCAGAAGGTCGCCGAGGAGGCGTTGCCGTGGATCAACAAGACCGGCTCGCCGCCCTCTGCGCCGCTGCTCAAGACATGCGTGTTGAGCCGCTGGGTCTGAACCATTGAAGACTGGATGCCGGGGAGTGTGGGAATGCTACTCATGTGCTCCTCCTTGCTGGCGGTTAGCAACAGGCGACCCGTCTGGGCCAACAGCTAACCGCCAAAAGCCCTGCGCGACTTTGGACAACTCACAGCGCCAGATAGGCCTTCTGTACACCCTCATTGTTTGCAAGTTCCTTGGCCGTCCCTTGCAACACCACCTTGCCGTGCTCGACCACATAGCCCCGGTCGGCAACCTCGAGGCTCAGTGCCACGTTCTGCTCGACCAGCAAGACCCCGACGCCCTCCGTCTTCACCTGGGCCAGCGTGGCCAGCACCTCCTCGGCCAGCTTGGGCGAGAGCCCCAGGCTGGGCTCGTCCACCATCAGAATCTTGGGGTTGCCCATCAGGGCCCGCCCGATGGCCAGCATCTGCTGCTCGCCGCCCGAGAGGGTGCCTGCGAGTTGCGGGCGGCGCTCGGCCAGCCGGGGGAACATCGCATAGACCCGCTCGAGGTTCTGAGCCTTGCTCCCCCAGGCCAGGAAGGCCGCCCCCAGCAGCAGGTTCTCCTCCACGCTCATCAGCCCGAAGAGCTGCCGCCCCTCGGGCACGTGCCCCAGCCCCAGCGCCGCCCGCCGGGCCGCCGAGACCCCAGCCAGGCTCTGCCCGTCCAGCGCCACCGCCCCGCCCCAGGGCCGGATTAGGCCCGATACGGTGCGCAGCGCGGTGGTCTTCCCCGCCCCGTTGGCCCCCAGCAGCGCCACCATCTCGCCCTGCGCCACCTCGAGACCCAGCCCGAACAGCACCTGGGCCTTGGCGTACCCGGCGGTGAGGTCGGTGACCGTCAACTTCATGGGCGACCTCGAGTGGCGAGAAGGGAGACAGGAGGCAGGAGGCGGGAGAAGTCAAAGGCCTTGGGGTTGACCTTTCCTCTTCTCTTTTCCCTTTTCTCGCGGTTCCCACTCACGCTGACCTCCCCAAATAGGCCTCGCGCACCTTCGGGTTGGCGGCAACGGCCTCGTACCTGCCCTCGGCGATCACGGTGCCATAGTCCATCACCACCACCCGGTCGGCCAAGGCCCGCACCACCGGCATCAGGTGCTCGATGAAGAGCACGGTCACGCCGCTGGCCCGGACGCGCTTGACCAGCTCCACGGCCTCCATGGCCTCGGCAGGGCGCAGGCCAGCCATCACCTCGTCGAGGAGAAGCAGCTTGGGCTGGGTGCAGAGGGCTCGAGCCATCTCCAGACGTTTGTCCTCGAGGAGCGAGAGGTCGCCCGCCAGCACCTCGGCTTTGGGCAGCAGGCCGGTGAGGGTGAGGGCGTTCTGCACGACCTGGCGGGCCTGCTCGAGGGGCGTGCCCGGCTTGCCGTAGATGGCCCCGACCAGCAGGTTCTCGCGCACGGTCATCTCGTGGAAGGGCTGGACGATCTGGAAGGCCCGGCCCAGGCCCAGCCAGGCCCGCACCTCGGGGGCCCTATGGGTGATGTCTTGGCCCAGGAAGTGGACGCTGCCCGAGTCGGGCCCAAGCAGGCCGGAGATTAGGTTCAGCAAGGTACTCTTCCCCGCGCCGTTGGGGCCGATCACCGCGAAGATCTCGCCCTCTTGCACCTCGAAGCTGACCGCGTTGGCCGCCGTCACCCCGCCGAAGCGCTTGGTCAGGCCGGTGAGCTTAAGCATGGCCGCCCCGCTTGGTCAGCAGGCCCATCAGGCCCTTGGGCAGGAAGAGGATGGTGAGGATCAGGATCACCCCGTAGACCACCAGATAGCCGTCCTTGACGACCAGGCGCAAGTAGGTCTCGAGGCCCACCAGGATGATCCCACCCAAGAGCGGCCCCAGCGTGGTGTAGAGCCCGCCGAAGATGGGAATCACCAGGGCCTCCACCGCCCGCCCCAGGCTGAAGGCGTCGTAGGGCGAGAGGAAGAGGGTTTTCATCCCGTAGACCCCGCCCGCCAGGCCCGCGAGTGAACTCGAGATCAAGAAAGCGATCAGCTTAACCCGCACCACCGGCACGCCCAGCACCCTCGCCACGGCCTCGCCTTGGCGGGTGGCCGCCATGCCGTAGCTGAGCCGGCTGCGGGCCACCCAGAGGCTGGCCCCCACCGCCAACGACAGGGTTAGCACCGCCAGATAGTAGCTGCCCAGCGGCAGGCTCCCCCCGAAGGCCGGGGGCACGATCATCCCAATGGAGCCGCCGGTAAAGCTGGCCTTGAGCACGAAGGTCCGCATCACCTCGCTGAAGGCCAGGGTCGCGATGGCGAAGTACATCCCATGCAGGCGCAGGGTGGCCAGGCCCAGCAGGAGGCTCGAGAGGGCCGCCACCAGCACGCCCACCAGCAGCGCGGGAATCGTGCCCAGCGCCGGGGAGGCGACAGCGGCGGCGTAGGCCCCCAGCCCGAAGAAGGCCCCGTGCGCCAGCGAGAGCTGCCCGGTGCGGGCCAGCAAATCCCACGACAGGGCCAGCGCCGAGATCAGGAAGGCGAACTGCGCGGTGTCCAGCGCGAAGGCCTCCCAGCGGCCCAGGGGCAAGAAGGGCAAGACGAGCGAGACCAGCAGGATTACGCCGATGGTGATGCCGGAGCCGCTCAATCTCGAGGCGCGCTTCATCGCACCCTCCAGGAGCGCCAGGTCAGGGCCGCAAAGATGACCAGAAAAAACACCGCCTCCACCCATCCCCCACCGCCGGGGATGTAGGTGCTCACAAAGGCCTCCGCCAGCGCCAGGATGATCGCCGCCGGAATCACCCCGCGCAGGTTGCCCAGGCCCGCCATCACGATGATGGCGAAGGCCTTGAGGGTGTAGGCGGCCCCCACCGTGGGTGAGGCGTTGAGGGTGACCGAAAGCATTACCCCCGCGACGCCCGCCAGCGCGGCGGAAAGCCCGAAAGCCAAAAGGTAAATCTGCTCTTTCTCGATCCCCAAGAGCCCGGGGGCCAGCCGGTTCTGCGAAACCGCCCGCACCGCAAAGCCCAGCCGGGTGCGCCCCAAAAACCAGTACAGGCCAGAGAGCAGCCCCGCCGAGAGCAAAAACGAGACCAGGGGCACCAGCCCAAAGGACAGCCCTCCGAAGCTCACCGTCGCGGCCTGGTAGGGCGGGCTGACCACCCGGGTATCGCCCCCAAACATCAACAGGGCCAGATTTTGCAGCGCGATGGACAGCCCGAAGGTGAGGAGCATTTGGTTGAGCTCGGGGGCGTTCAGGATGGGCCGGATCAGCCCGTAGTAGCTCACGGCCCCCACCACAAAGGCCACCAGCGCCGCCAGCCCCAGCGAGATCACCGGGTCGAGGCCCGCAAACGTGAACATCAGGTAGGAGACAAAAGCCCCCACCATCAGAAACTCGCCGTGGGCGAAATTAACGATCCCCACCACCCCCACCGCGAGCGCCAACCCGCTGGCCACGAGCGCGTACACACCCGCGACCAGCAGGCCGTTGATTAGGGTTTGAAGGAAGAGTTCCATAGCGAGTTGATGGTTGAAGGTTGAGGGTTGAAGGACTCGAGGCGATTTGGCAACTGAGTTGCGCCAGGGTAGGTTTGCGAAACCGCTGGACGCAGCAAGCAGCTGCCTAGCGCAATCCCCTGCGGATATCCCGAGGAGCCATTTCGCAATTTCACTATGGAGACACTTGGCGGTCAGCTTTTGGCTTCTGGCAGCCAACGGCCAACCGGATTCCTCGCTCGAGGTTCAACCGTCAACCTTCAACACACCGCTCCTCAGTAGTTTCCCGGGTACCGCAGCGGCCTTCCGGCCACGCCTGCGGGGAAGACCGGTCGGCGGCTGCCGTTGAGGTACTGGAACTGAAACCAGATCGAGGCGTTGAAGCCCTGGTTCTTGGTCTTGCCGGTATCGGAGGGCTTGAAGGCCAGGGAGCCAAAGGGAGTGTCCAGCCTGACCTTGGCCAGCGCGTCGGAGATGCGGCCCTTGTCGGCGCTCCCCGCGGCCTCGATCGCCGCACCGAGTGCCCGGACGGCGGTATAGCCCATCGGGGCCATGTACTCCTCGGTGATCTCGCCGAACTTCTTCTTGTAGGCGGCCACGAAGCGCTGCGAGGCGCGGTTACCGACCGAGGGGAGCCAGGCGCTCATGCCCGCGATATCGTTGGACAGATTGTTCTTGTCGAAGCCCAGCGGCCAGGCCGGGGGCGCGCCGTAGATGATCTTGGGGTCCAGGCCCACCTGCCGCACCTGGGTGGCGATGGGGAGGGCGTCCCAGTCGTAGCCGATCCAGTAGAGGATGTCGGGGGCAAAGCTCTTGAAGCGGGTCAGGGTGGCGGTGAAATTGCCGGAGTTGGTCTTGAAGGGCTCGGCCTGCACGGTGAAGCCGGCCTGGGTCAGGAGTTGGCGGTAGGCGGGCATCCCAGCCGAGCCGAAGGGGCCGTCCTCGTAGAGGATGGCGACCTTTTTGGCCCCCTGGCCTTGCAGGTACTTGAAGAAGTCCATCGCGGCGGTGACGTTGTGGTAGTCCCAGGGGTGGAAGTGGAAGAAGTCCTCGTAGCCCTCCATGGCGTTCTCGACCAGCGAGCTGGCCGCCCCGACCGCCAGGAAGAGCGGCTTGTACTGCTTGATGGGGCCGGCCATGCCCAGGGTGGGGCCAGAGCCCAGGCCGCCGATCACGATGTCCACCCGGTCCACGGTGAGCAGCTTGACCAGGGCCGGGATGGCCTTGTCGGCGGCGTTGCCGTCGTCCACCACCACCAGCTCGAGCTTGACCTTGCCCGCCGCAGCGAGTTCATCCGCCGCGAGCTGGATGCCGTTGAGGGCGGCCTTGCCCGCCACGCTGGTCAGGGGCAGAATCACCCCGACCTTAACCGACTGGGCCAGGGAGAACCCCAACCCCAAAAGCACTGCGCCTAAAACCAGAACTTTCTTCATGCTTGCCTCCTGTGGAGATAACGCTCAGCAATCCTTTTCCCCCCTCGAGGAGGAAAAGGGCCGGGGGATTGGGGGTGAGCCAGCCGAACAGACTTCACGCGGGCTCCTCGTACAGCACTGTGGCCTCGCCCTCGACGACCCGCTCGCCACGCTGGTTGGTGCAAACGGTCTCGAGGGTCAGGATGGGTTTGTCGGGCCGGATCGCCTTGACGGTGACGGCGGCGGTGATGGTGTCGCCGATGTAGGCGGGCTTCAAAAACTTGAGGCTCTGGCCCAGGTAGACCGCCCCGACGCCCGGCAGCCGGGTGCCGATGACGGTGGAAATCAGCCCCGCCACCAGAATCCCCTGCGCGATGCGCTGGCCGAATCGGGTCTTCTTGGCGTACTCCGCATCCACGTGGATGGGGTTGGTGTCCCCCACCGCCCCGATGAACTGGGCGATGTTGGCCTCGGTGATGGTCTGGCTGTAAGAGCCGACATCGCCTACCTTGTACTTCACGCTTTCACCTCCAGAAAGGCGTTGATTTCCTGCGCCAGCAGCGGGGTGTTTTCCACCGCCGCGACGTGACCCAGTTCGGGCAGCACGTGATGCACCGCCCCCGGAATGGCCTCGGCAATCTCCTGGCTGTAGCGCGGCGGAAAGAGTAAATCTTCCTCGCCCGAAAGCACCAGGGTGGGAACACTCACCTGGGCGAGCCGGGGACGCAAGTCCTCGAGCGCAAAAAAACCCGCCATCAGATTGTTCTGGGCCTGCGCGGTGGGGGCGGCGACAAGCATCTGATCGAGGGATTGGGCCGAAGCGACCTCGGGGTGGGCCTCGAGGAAGGCCCGGCCCCATATCCACGGCAGCGCGACCCGCAAGCGCCCCTGGGTCTGGCCCAGCTCGAGGGCCAGTTGCCAGCTCTCCACCTTGGCCCGGATCAGCGGGTCGAGGCGCGGGGTGGTGCACAGCAGGATCAGTCGATGCAAGCCTGCCGGCCGCCGGGCCGCGTGTACCTGCGCCACGATGCCCCCGTTGGAGAGGCCCAGCAGGTGATAGCGGGGGATGTGGAGGGTGGCCAGCAGCGCCTCGAGGTCGGCGGCGTGCAGCTCGGGGGTGTAGGCCCCCTCGGGCACCGCGCTGCGGCCCTGGCCGCGCATGTCGTAGCGCAAGACGGTGAAGCCTTGCAGTCGGGGCAGCAGCGGCTCCCAGGCTTCAAGGCGCTGGAAGATGCCGTTGGCGAGTACCAGCACGGGTTCGTGGGGGGACGCAAGGTATTGCGTCCGCTCCGCCGTCAGCTCATAAAACAGCTCGGTGCCATTCACCGCCACCCTAGGCATGGGTACCTCCCGCTTGGGCAAAGCCCGCGGCCAGCTCGGTCTTGAGGATTTTGCCGGCGCCGCTCTTGGGAAGGTCGGGCATAAAGCGGTAGTGCTTGGGCACCTTATAGCCTGCCAGCCGGGCCTTGAGGAAGGTACGTAAGTCCTCCTCGCTGGCCTGGGCCTTGAGCACCACCGCCGCCAGCCCGACCTCGCCCCACTTGCCGTCCGGCACCCCCAGCACCGCGCACTCGGCCACGGCAGGGTGGTCGTACAAGGCCCGCTCGACCTCCACCGGGTAGACGTTCTCGCCGCCGGAGATGAACATCTCCTTGGCCCGCCCCACGATGTAGTAGCGCCCCGCCGCGTCGCGCCGGGCCAGGTCACCGGTACGCAGCCAGGTGCGCCCGTCGTGCTCCACCAGGGCTTTGCCGCTGTCTTCGGGTTTTTCAAAGTAGCCCGACATCAGCACCGCCCCACACAGCCAGAGTTCGCCCTCGAGTTCGCTCTCCTGGCCCTGGTCGTCTACCAGCTTGGCCCACAGGTGCGGCATCGGGCGGCCCACCGACTCGGGGTGGTGCTGGGCCTCGCCGGGCTCGAGGGTGAAGCAATTCACCCCCGCCTCGGTCAGGCCGTAGCCCTGCTTGAAGCGGACGCCCTTGGCGCTGAAGGCCTCCCGCACCGGGGCCGGGCAGGGCGCGCCGCCCGAGATAGCCCAGCGCACCGAGGAGAAGTCCGCCTCCGAAAAACCGGGGTGGTTGGCCAGCATCTGGTACATGGTGGGCACCAGGAACAGCAGGCCAGCCTCGTGCTCCCGCACCCAGCGCAAGTACTCCGCGGGCTCGAACCGCTCCTGGATCAAGACCGAGCCGCCCAGGTAGAGCAGCGGCGTGCACAGCGCGTTGAGCGCGGCATGGAACATGGGGGTCGAGACGACGTAGCGGTCTTCGGGTCGCAGGCCCCAGCTCATGCAGGTCTGCACCGCGTTGAGCAGCAGTTGGCGGTATGGCAGCATGGCCCCCTTGGGGAGCCCGGTGGTGCCGCCCGTGAAGAGGATCAGGGCGGTGTCCTCGAGGCTGGGCCGGAAGGGCGGCAGGGGGGCAGGGGGGAGGGTTTGCAGGGCGGAGAGGGGGTGGGAGGTGGGGTGCAGCAGGTGGGCGAGGTCGGGGAAGTCTTCGCCGAAGAACAGGACTGTGGGGCGGGTGTACTCGAGCAGCCCGCTAAGCTCGGCCTGGCTCAGGCGGTGGTTGAACAGGGTGGGGACGAAGCCCAGCAGGGGCGCGGCGAAGTACAGCTCGAGGTAACCCAGATGGTTCTGGCTCAGCACCCCCACCCGGTCTCCCCTGCCCACCCCCAGCCCCGCCAGCGACTCCGCCGCCCGCACCGCCCGGCGGTACAGTTCGCCGTAAGTCACCCAGGCCCCGCGCCAGTACACCGCCGGCCGCTCGGGGTGGGCGGCGGCAAGGCGCTCGAGCCAGTTGGGGTTAAACACGGTTGGCCCTCCAGCGACATGGAAGGTCAAAGCTGAACCCCCCCAGTCCCCTTGATGGCTGCAACAACCGATCTTGGACCTTCTTAGCGCTTAGTGAACGCCCCAAGGGGGGCTCGCCGCGTCTCCCTACAACCCGAATCGCCGGGCGGTCAAAAAGCCTCCCTTTGGGCATGCCTCGAGCGACAAAAACCCCCAAACCCAGCCCACCGCTAACACCCAGGGCGGCAAAGGGGATCGGGTTTCGGGCTTTCATGCTTCCTCCCACCGCAGCACCGCCGCGCCCCAGTGGTACCCCACCCCCGCCGCCGCCAGTGCCACCAAACTGCCCGGCCCGATCTGGCCCGACTGCCCGGCCAGCTTGAGCGAGAGGATGGGGTCGAGCTGGCCCAGATGGCCGTACTCGCTCAGGTAGATGGTCTGCGACTCCGAGAGACCCAGGCCGTCCAGCACCGCCTTATGGGCCGAGGGCTTCATGTGCAGTAGGGCCAGGAAGTCGAGGTCGGCGGGGGCGTAGCCAGCCTGAGCCAGCGCCCCCACGATCACCTCCATGAAGCCCGGCATCGAGACCTGCTCGAGCCGGGTCTTCATCAGCTCGGGCTCGGCCACCCGCAGCCGGTACTGCTGGGCATTGGAGCCATCGAGGGGGGCCACGGTGCCACCCACCG
Source organism: Meiothermus sp. (assembly GCA_033762915.1). GTDB lineage: Bacteria > Deinococcota > Deinococci > Deinococcales > Thermaceae > Meiothermus. Next base: position 72,015 of record JANRLD010000115.1, read on the forward strand.
GAACCCGAACGGTGTTGGCGAGCACGGGGTCGGTCTTGAGCCGGCTCGAGAGCAGCCGCAGCCCGCCGCCCTGGCGGCTCAGCACCGCTGCGCCGCCGCCGGCCGCGAGGTCGTACATAAAGCGCACCGCCTCGTCGCTAAAGTCGATCAGGTCGCCGTTGCGGTAGCCGCCCGCCACCAGGACGTGCCGCACCTCGGGGCGGCTGGCGAACAGCCCCTCCGCCACCGCCAGCGCCGTCACGAAGCTGGCACACTTCTGGTTGAGGTCGAAGCACCAAGCGCGGTCTGCCCCCACCATCTGGGCGATCAGGGGGGCGCTGGTCCAGACCGGGTAGTCCTTGTGTTCGTCGGTGATGCTGATCACCACGTCGAGGTCGGCGGGCTCGAGGGCAGCGTCCTTCAGGGCACCCTCGGCAGCCCAGCCCCCCATGCGGGCAGGGTGGTCGTCGGGGCCGGGCACCGGCTTCTGGTGAATGCCCAGCTTGTCGCGCACCACCCACTCCGGCAGCCCGCTCGCCGCGGCGATCTCGGCGCTGGACATGCGGGGAATGGGGAGATAAACCCCTAGGCCTCGGAGGTAGGGCATATGGCTAACCTGTGGTTGGGAATTAGGCTACAGGTCGGCTGTTACAAACTTGTTACACAGATGAATAGCAATCGAGGCGCGGCAAACGTTGAGTCATCATCTAGATTCTTAGAAAGTCTTTTGCGGGCCAAATTTCTAGCGACCTTTTGTCCAACTCCTCTAGGTGAACTACAGCATCATCAAACACGGTGCACATATGTATCGTGAACTGCTGATACTGGGACTTGTTTAGTGACCCGCTATACTTGATAAGCCCGTTCCCGAGTTTGATTTTTAGCTCTGCCATAGCAGCCTGATTTTCGTGTGCAATTTGATTGCGAACTTCCCAAATAGAGTCAAGTGAGGCGCAGAGACTTTCATCAATATTCGTATCTCTGATTCCAAGGAACTGTTTACTTTTTTTGTATTTGTGCGAAAACAACTTACCAGAGGTGTGTTGATTTGCAAGAATCTCGATGTATTTCAACTTCACTTCATCAAGAGTTGGCATTTCCTCTAGATCAAGTGCTGAGATTGAGAGATCTGCAAAACCCTTTCTTCTAAGATTACTGTTTCGAATTAAACAAAGCTTTACGATATCCTGGAGAAAAAATTCTACTCCTGATGTGAAAGCAATTATTCCCTGTGAGACAAAGCTCCATCGTAGATACTCCAGGGCAAATTCAGGTTCTTTTTCTAAGCGGCCCAAAATTGGGGCAACCTTCTCGAGTACCTGGTGAGACTGCAGGGCATCAGAAACATTTAAGCCCCACTCCTTACAGTTAGCCTCAGTGAACTCACTTGACAAAAGTAAGTTTAACCGTATACCTGCCAATAGAAAAACCAGTCGAGCCATACAGGCGGAAAACATTATTGGGCCAGTCCTTTCCTTGATGATATCAGAGGTAGGTTCTCGAGTCTCTGCCATTTTCCATCTCTAGGTCGTATGCCGAATCGCTCATCCTTCGAAGACTCAACCCCTGTTCACTTCGGCTTCTCGCAAAAGACCGCCTTGAGGGTCTCGTTGGGAAGGCGCCAGACTTCCTCGAGCTTCCGCCGGTCGCAGGCCTTGTACTCCTCGCGCCAGAGCGGCCGGAACACCACGTGCGAAGGGCTCTCGAGCAGGACCCCGACTTCGAAGGTCCGGTCGGTCCCGATGCCCTCCTGGGGGTTGCAGAAGTCCAGGAGCTGCCTGGGGCCCTCGGTGATGTAGAGAAAGGCCTAGATGGTGTAGATAAACTTGCCCAGCACGTACGCGATGCCGGAGACCAGGACGCCCAGGGCTAGGGGGTTGGGCACCAGGGAGAAGAGCGGGTTCATGGCAGCTACAGTCCAATTTGCCTCGAGCCCACATCGACCAGGACGCCCAGGCCAGGGTTCAGGGCACCGGGCTCGAGCGCCGCCACGGTTGTTTAGTAAACGAGGGCGGATGTCCTCAAGCAAACCTCGGGTGGATCAATAGAATACGGATGTGCCCTATCAGGTCCCCAAAAGCCGCCTGCTCCCGCCGCGTACCGCGCGGGAGGTGGAACGCAAGCGGCCGCTCGAGGTGCTGCGCCAGGGGTTCGCCACCAGCCCGGTGCTGGTGCTGGCGGCGGGGGCGGGATACGGCAAATCCACGCTGCTCTCGGGCCTGCCAGGGGTCTGGCTGACCCTGGGCGAGGACTGCTCCGACCCGGTGGTGCTGGGCTGGCACCTGCTCGAGGCCTACGCCCCGCGCCTGGGCGAACGCCTGGGGCCCGCCCGGGCGGCCCTCGAGCGCGGCGCCTGGGCGGCTGCAGGCGAAGCGCTACTCGAGGCGCTCTCGGGCACCTCCGCCCACCTGCTGGTGCTCGACGAGGCCCAGCGGGCCGCCAGCCGCGAGGCGGTTGGGCTGTTGCGGACGCTGAGCCAGGTGCCCAAACTGAGCGTGGCGGTGCTCTCGAGGCGGGCCGCGCCCTGGGAGGTGCTGGGGCGGGTGCTGGGCGAGGGCGAGCTGGCCTTCGACGCGGGCGAGGCGCTGCAGCTGGCCCAGGCGGTCGCGCCCGAACTGGCGGCCTTCGAGGTCGAGCAGGCCCACAGCCTGGTGCGGGGCTGGCCGCTGGGGCTGCGGCTGCTGCTGCGGGCCATGCGGCGCGGGGCCAAGCCCGAGGAGGCCTTCTACGCCCACCCCGATCCGGCCGGGCTGCTGGCCTATCTGGTCCCGAGCCTGCCCGAGGCGGTACTCCAGGCGGCGGCCAGGGCCAGCGTGCTGGGCGAGCTGGGGCCGGAAGAGTCCGAGTGGCTGGGGGGCGTGGAGGCGGAGTTGCTCTCCGCCCACGCCGCCGACCTGTTGCTGGAGAAGGTGGGCGGGCGGATCCGCTTCCACCCGCTGGTGCGCCAAGCCCTGATGAGCCTGCTCGAGCCCTCCGAGGTGCGCCAGCTCTTGTCCAGGGCCGCCGATGCGGCGCTGGGGCGCGGCGAGGAGGTGCGCGCGGCGGGTTACCTGCTTGAGGCCGGGCGGCTGGGGCACGCGGCGGATTTGGTGCTGGGGCGCAGCGCAGCCTGGCTCGAGCAGGGCCTAACCTACACCGTGCTGGCGATGCTCGAGCGGCTGCCCGAGGCCATGCTCAGTGCCCGGCCTGGGCTGGTCTACTTGCAGGCCGAGGGGCTGCGGCAGGCCGGGCGCTACGCCGAAGCCGAGCGGGTCTATCGGCGGGCGCTCGAGGCCGGGCAGGAGCAGGCGCTGCTGGGGCTCTCGCGGCTGTTCCTCGATACCGTGGAGCCCGCCAAGGCCCAGGGCTATCTCGAGCTGGCCAAGGCCCGCTTCCCCGAGGAGGCGCGACAGCTCTGGGCGGAAAACCTGCTCAACGCAGGTCAGGCCCTCGAGGCAGCAGCGCTGGGCTTGGGGGGGCCACGGGTCTGGCTGCGGAGCGGGCAGCCCGAACAGGCCTTGGAGGCGCTACGCCAGGCCGAAACCTCCAGCCTGGGACGGGCCCCGCAGAACCACCGCGAGGGGACGCTGCTGCGTTCGCTGCTCGAGGCGGTCGCGGGGGACGCACAGGCCGCCGAGCAGGCCGCGATCCGGGGCCGGCGCGAGGGCGAGACGCTGGGGAGCCCCTTCGTGGTGGCGCTGGCGGAGTCGCGGCTGGGTCACGCGCTGCTGGCCCGCAACCGCTGGGTCGAGGCAGGGGCGGCTTACACGCGGGCGCTGGCGCTGGCCGAGGGCGGCCCGTCCCGGCTGCGGCAGGAGGCGCTGGGGGGGCTGGCCGCGCTGGGCGACGCCAAGGCCTACGCCGAAATGGTGCGGGTCTCGAGAGAGGCCGGCGACGCCTGGGTGGAGGCCTTCATGACCCTGGTGGTGGCGACAACCCACCTTCGGCGCGGTCAAGGCTTCGCCCTGCCTCCGCTGGTGGTCGCCGACCAGTTCCTCGAGGCCTTGGCCCGGGACTACCCAGCGGGCAGTCGTGCGCTGCTGCAAAACTACCCCTTTCTGCAAAACCCCACCCTTTTTGCCTGGCCGGTCCAGCGCACCCGCAGGCTGCTGTGGGAGGCCGGAGCGCTGGACCTGCCCTTTCACCCTGGGGTTAGGGTGGAGCTCGAGGCCGTAGGCGGGTTGCGGCTGCGCGTGGACGGACAAGAGGTCAGGTTCAAGCGCGAGAAAACCCGGCTGTTGCTGGCGCTGTTAATCGCTCGAGACTGGAGCAAGGACGGCTTGATTGAGGCCTTGGGGGTCTCGGACGGCGAGTTCCGGGTGCTGTGGTCGGAACTGCTGAACGCCCTCGAGCCGGGCCGCCCCGGCCGGGCGGCGGGGTACTTCCTCAAGCCATACAAGCTAGTCGAGGTGCCAGAGCTGTGGCTGGATGTGCTCGAGGACGACAGCCTGGATGCCCCCCTGCCGGGCCTGGATCACCCCGACCTCGAGGCGTTCCGGGAGGCACACCAAGCCCGAAAACGCGGGCGCTGGCTCGAGCAGGATCGACCGGAGCTGTGGCTGAAGGCCCTGCGGCTCGAGCCGACCGACGAGGCGGTTCTGCAGCGCTTGCTGGAAACCCCGCTGGCCGCCGAGGCCTGGGGGGTTTACGTCGCCGGGATGCAGCAACTGGACTTGCCGTTGAATCCCAGCCTGAGGGGGCGGCCGGGGGTCGGGGCGTCTTGAGTTGGCGGCCGGAGCAGCCGACCCTCGAGACACCGCCTTAGCGCCCGCCCTAATTCCGCTCGCGGCGCTCCGGTACACTACTGCTGCTTATGATGGCCGATATTCAGAGTTTGGTTGAAGACGCGCCCAAGGCCCAGCGGCTGCGGGGGCTGGCGTGGCTGTTTCTGGGAATGGGGGCGGTTCACCTGCTCAACACCGGGCTGTTCTCCCTAGCGGTTCCCCGGATCCAGGGGTTCTGGCCCTGGGACCTGCTGGTGTTGCTTGGGTTGGGGCTCGGCGGCCTAGCCTGGATCGAGAGCAGCAAGGCCCGGTCTCTGCGCCAAGGCCAAAAGACCGCCATCTTGCAGGCGGCCTTCAGCGACAGCTTCGCGGTGCTGCTGTTCGGGGTGCTAGCCCTGTTTGCCTTGCGGCTGGGCCTTGTGGGCTGGGGCCTCGGGCTTGGGGTTTTCGGGCTGGCCTGGCTTGGGGTGGCGTTTGCGCGGCTGGCGGCTCGGCTGTAAGAACCGAGACCACCAAGGCTCGAGGCTCCCCGGTTTATCCAGGAGCCGCTCAATGGCGGGCAGCGCAGCCTCGGCCCGCTTGCGCCCCATCTCGTAGGCCTGCTCGGCCTTGGCGTGGTCGAAGGTGTCTATGGGTGGGTCGAAGGCCATCGAGAGGGTCAGGTCGGCCTGGGCCAGCGCCAGGGCCAGCAGGCGGCGTCGGCTGGCCTCGCCGGCCTGCATGGCGGCCTCGAAGGCCGACTTGGGGTCTGAGGGCACCAGGGCGTTGGAGATGTCGACCGCCACCACCGGCCCCAGCCCCAGTGAGCGGGCGGCCGTGACCGGGACCTTCTCGGCGACGTCGCCATCGACCAGGGTGCGCCCGTGCCACTGCACCGGGGGGAAGACGCTGGGCACGGCGCTGCTGGCGGCCAGCGCCTCGGCCACCGGTCCGGCCCGCAACAGTACCAGCTCGCCGGTGTTGAAGTCGGTGGCCTGGATGATCAGGGGAACCGGGGCGTCCTCGATGCGCTGAGCGCCGAAGACCTCGCGGTAGCCCTGGCGGATCTTGGCGCCCTCGGCCAGGTAGGGCCTGCGCACGAACTCCACCATGCGGATGACCTGGTTGAGGGTGTTGTTCTTGAGGAGGCGGTCGATTTCGGGGTCTTTTAGCCACTCGTTCACGTCGGTGTGGCGCACGTGCAGCCCGACGGCAAACCCCGCCGCCGCCAGCGCCCCCGCCGAGCTGCCGGCCAACCCGGCCACCGGAACCTGGCGCTCGCGCAACACGTCCAGGACTGCGGTGTGGGCCCCACCGCGCACGCCCCCGCCGCCCAATGCCAGTACAATTCCGCTCACACTCACCCCCGCTGTTCTCAGGGTAACAGGATTTCTGAGAAAGGGGGTGAGCAAACCCCCTATGCGTTAACACCCTTTGGAAGCTCCGATACGCCCCGCTGAAAATTGGGTATTATGGGGTTAGACCATACCCGGGGACTGCCGTCAGGCCCCCCTCGAGGAGGAAATACGTGATCTGGGCTTTACTCTTCACCGTTGGCGCGATTGTGGTTACCTGGCTGTTGTATGTGGCCCTCAGGCCAGCCAATATGGAGCGCGGCGGCGAAGGCGACGACCTCCGCTTCATCGGCTTCGCACTGGTGCTGATCATCTTGTCGGCGATCACCATCGCCTCGATGCTGATCCTGGGTAAGAGCGACGTGGTGCAGCAGATCCGCTTCTAATGTTTGAGCACATCCTTAACTAAAGGTAAGTGCACGTTCCGGTCTGTAACCCCAAGCGTTAAGTGCTTGGGGTTTTTCTACAGGGGGCATTTTCAGTTTTGTGATTTAGACTCATAAATGTTGAAAGGAGAAGTATGCTGAGAACCATGCTCATTCCCTTCGTGTGTACCTTGGCGTTCATCGTCTCGTCATGCGGCCCGACCGGCACAACCACCCCTACCGGCACAATCACCATCACGGTCGCGGTGGACAAGACCGCCAACACGACGGCAGCCGACCCCAGCATCAACGTGACCCTCACGAACAGCAGCAGCACCACGGTCGGCACCGCCATCACCGCCGTCGGACCTGCCGCGGCCCAGACCTTCCCCGAGGGAACCTACACCGTCGTAGCCCCGGCCCCCAACGGGTACACGGTCAACATAACCCCCAGCGCCAACATCGTGGTTGCTGCGGCCACCCCCGCCAGCGTGACCGTGACCTACGTGGCGCAGGCCCCCGTGACGGGCGGCGCGGTTAACCCCGCAAAGACCTTCACGAGCCCGCTAGGGATTGGCAGCTTGGCCTTCATGCCTGCCGGCACGGGTGGCGCGGGGCGTCTGTACGCCAGCGGCAACGCCAGCATCGCCACCGACATCAGCGGGCGACTCTACCTCGAGCCGTCGGACATCAGTGGGGCCGGCAGCGCTCCGGTAGCCGTTCCAAGCTTCCAGGTCGTCCAAGGCACCGTCGCCGACCCGACCCCTCTGGTAGAGATTGCCTTTAACGCCAGCGGGGTGTTCTATCAGCTCCGCCGCGACGCCCGCGCCGACTTCCAAACCCCCATCAGCCGTTACCCCCGCACCACTGCCGTGTCGAATAACTTCGCCGACGAGCAGTTCGTCATCACCAACGGCTTCTTCAACCCCACGCCCTCGACCTCCGACCGCTCGCTAACCGCCCCGACCGATATGGCGGTAGACGCCAGCGGCAACCTCTGGGTCGTAGACCCGACCGGTAACGCCCGGAGTTGGCGCGGCGACGTGAGCGGAACGCCGGCGGGTCGCCTGGTCTGCTACTCCGCCGCCGACCAGTCCGCCGCCTCCACCACCCGCCCGACCGCACCGGGTACCGTCGGCACCCCCGGCGTGATCTACCACGACGGCCCGGCGGCGGGTGCCCGCACCATCGTCATCGAGCCGGGCGCTGGCGGGGCCATCTGGATCGGCAGCGGCACCGGGGCCAATGCACGCCTACACCGCGTCACCAGCCTGGCCTGCCCCAACCTCCCGACCAGCCAGGATCCCCAGGTGGTTGACCTGGCCCCGACCCCCCCCGCCACCCTGCCGGCTGGCGTCACCATCCGCACCCTCTCTGGGGCAAGCCTGGTCGGCCCGGTTGATCTGGCCGTCTCGGGGTCGAACCTGCTGGTGGCCCAGTCCAACGCCAGCACCAACAACATCCTGTCGGTGGCCCTAAGCGCGACCAGCCTCCCGACCACCAACCCCACCACCCTGAACGGCCTATCCGGCAACATCACCAGCCTCGCGGTGGACTCCGGTGGCAAGATATGGGTCGGATCCTCGGGGGCCGCTGCCCCCAATCCAGGCCGCATCTACCAACTGCCCTGAGCCCAAAGCCACAACGCCCCACCCCCCGCCTCGAGGCGGGGGTTTCCTATAGCCCAGGCGGGAGTCCACTGGATGGCTGATAGGGGTTCCCACCCATACCCCGCACGCCGAGATTCGGATGTGCGGGGTACATTACGCCTCAGGCGGTGAGGCGTTGGTAGGAGTAGCTGTATGTGCTACCCAAATGCTCGAGTTCAGGCCCTTCCGGGGTTGCGTCCGCAAGCCGTTGCCATCGCGACCCTTATTCTCCGAGCCGGAACTCCGCAGTTACAGCGGCTGTTACTCATAGACTTTCCTCTAATGGCCCTCCGCAGACGTAGTCACGCAGTTCCTCAAACACCATCAGGTACAATTAATGTGCAAGTAACGCCCCGATTATGCCGATGCTCTTAAACTGACGTCAGATGCTACGCGAGAGAAATTTTGCCTGGTTGGTCAGCCTGGTTGCCGTCCTGGCGGCCTGTGCCGCCCCACCCGCCACGGGCCGCCTCGAGGTCACGCTCGAGGGGGTGGACGGGCTGAGCGGAGCCGAGTGGCCAGGGTACAAGCTGACCGGCCCCAACTATGTCCGCACCTTCCAGAACAGCGCCAGCCTGCCGGGCCGTGAGCCGGGCACCTACAGCCTCGAGGCCCCGCCGTTCGAGGCCCGGGGCAACCGCTACGCCGCCCAGGTCCGGTTTGGCACTGCGCTGGCCAGCAGCGGGGTGTTGGACCCCAACCAGACCCTCTCGGTCAGGGTGGCGTATACCTCGACCCCCGTCGTGGTAGCCCCCACCACCGGAACCCTTAGCCTCGCCATCAGCGGGCCGGGCCTCGAGGGCTTCGCCCCGAACGTGAGCGTCACGGGGCCCGACGGCTTCAGCCAGAGCATCACCGCCAGCGGAGCGACCGCCCTGACCGGACTGACGCCGGGCAACTACCAGGTGGCGGCCAGTCCGGTTGTTGTCCTGGGGGTCAGTCTCGCACCGCCCTCGAGCCAGGTCAGCCAGCGCGTGAGCGTGTCGGCGGGCCAGGCGGCGCAGGCAGCGGTGGCCTACGCGGCCACCAACTCCAGCGTGAGCGTCACCCTGAGCGGCCTCGAGGCGGGCGACCAGGCTACCGTCACCCTGCGCGGGGCAGCGGGCGCGGCGATTACCCCCCAGTCCCGCGTGGGCAACGGTCCGGTGCGCTTCGCCGGGGTCCCGTTCGACAGCTATACCGTGGTGGCGACGGCCATACGTCCAGGCAGCCTGATTGGCCTCGGCTCGAGCGAGGCCAGCGTAACCACCTCGCTACAGCAACCTTTGCCCTCGAGCATCGCGCTAGCCCTCAGGGAACAGACCGGAGGCCAGATGTACGCCATCGGCAACGGATCGCTACGCGGTGGCAACGGGGTCTACAGCCTGGGCTTTTCTGAGATCCGCGAGAACGCTACCCTGACCCGGCTGCTGGTGGGCGACGCAGTGGGGCTGACCGACTTGGCCCAGAGCTGTTTCGACACGGTAAGCCGCAGCCCCTTTCGGGCGGTCTTCGACCCCGCGGGCAACCTCTACCTGTCCTACCAAGGGTACTCGGTGGGCGTAGGCAGCCTGACCGGCTGCACCCGCCTCTCCTACCCCGGACAGACCGCCGTGAGGGGCTACTATGTCCAGCCCTTCATCCTAAAGGTCTCGCCGGACAACCTGCGGCAGGGGCGCTTCTTCGAGATCACCCGCGAGAACCGCCCGGCGGACGAGGTTTCCGGCAGCCCCTACGTCGTCGAGGTAGCAACCCCCGTGCCCGGCAACAAGGTGCTGCGCAAGAGCGTGGTGCCCACTACCGCGTTCTCGACCCTCGAGGACATTTTCCCCTTCGCCTCGAGTACCCGCGACCGCGAGCCCGGCGTTGAGGCCGCCGACATGGCCTTCGACGCCCAGGGCAACCTTTGGCTGGTCAACAAGGCCAGCGCCGCGCTGGCCTGCGTCGCCGCGGACCAGCTCGCCGCGCCGGACGAGTTCCTCAACTACCCCAACCGCACCCTTCGCAACCCCTACGCCGACGCCGACGCCAACCCCGCGACCAAGCCCGCCGGGGTCAGCCCCCTGCTCTACAACGCCTTCGACTCCCCTAGCGCACTGGCCTTTGACCGCGACGGCAACCTGTGGTTCGCCTCGGATAACTACCAGTTTGGCGACCACAAGCGCTCGAGGCTGAGCCGTCTGCCGGCCGCCAGCCTGACCTGCCCGACCGGCGCGCGAACCAGCCAGCCCGCCGCCGAGGCCGTCATCCCCGACGTGCGCCTGGATATCAGCCTGTCCGACCGGGCCAGCCCCTTCTACACCCCCTCTGACCTGGCACTTTCGCCCGATGGCGACAGCCTGTGGGTGTCCGATTCGGGCGGCAACGACGACATCGTACTGCCGACCTCCAGCCGGGGCCTGTGCCCCCGCCCCACCCGCACCCTGACCGGGAGCACTACTGAGGTGGTCTGCCCGGCGGGGGCGGATCGGCTCGAGGAGACCCTGATCCAGGTGCCCATCCGCAACCCCGACGGCAGCCCGCACCCCAACTCCACCCCGAACACCGCCAGCGAGCCGATCAAGGCGGCCGTGGTGGCCGACCGCATTGCCATCACCTCGTCGGGCAGCGTGGGGACGGGCGCGTTGCAGGAGCCGTACGGTCTGGCCTTTGACGGCCTGGGGAGGCTGTGGGTGGCCGCCAACAACAACATGAACGTGACCCAGGCCCTCCGCGACGCGGCAGTAGAGTTCGCCCCCTCGATTACCGGCCAATACGCCTACCTCACCCCCAGGTCGGTGTTTAGCGACGCACTGCGCGACCGTCGGGGCAAGCTCTACGGCCTTACCCTCCCCACCAGCCCCAACCCCAACCCCGCCCAGCCCCGCCCGGTGAGCAGCCTGATCACCCTCAGCGCCGAGACCAACACGGGTCTGACCAGCGTCGGCTTCCTGAACCCCTAGGCGTTACGTATAACGTTACCTGGGCATTCTCCCTCGGCCCCCCTGGCATTACGCCCGTTAAAGCCGCTCGAGAATGCCCAAATGACCCGGCCAAAAACGCCCATAACGGGTAAATTACGCGCTGGGGTTTACCCTAGAAAGGCCATGGAGGATCTATGTCATTAAGACGAACTCCGTTACTTCTCGCCTCGGCCCTGCTGCTACTGGCGGCTTGCGGGCCGACCGGGACCAGCACCGGCGAGCTCGAGGTCAAGCTGACCGCCACCGGTATTAGTCCAGCCCCCAGCGTCACCGTGACCGGACCCGGCGGCTTCTCGGACACCGTGAGCGGCGTCGGCAAGACCTTCCCCAGTGTCGCGCTGGGCACCTACACCGTCACCGCCGAGGACAAGGCCAGCTACAGCGTCACCATCAGCGACGACGGCAGCGCCGCCCTCAGCGCCCAGCAGGTCAGCGCCCAGGCCCAGACCAGGGACGTCGAGGTGGTGGCTGGGCAGCGCCGCACCGTGAGTGTGGTCTACTCGAGGTCGGCCAACAGCTTGCAGGTCAACATCAACCTGCCTGCCGGCGTGACCATCCCCACGGGAACCACCCCGGTTCGCATCAGCGGCGGCACCCCATCCGTCAACCGCGACCTCGCGGCCAGCCAACTGCTCACCGTTACCCTGGGCACCTACACCGCCACCGCCAGCAGCTTCACGGTGAGCGGCGTAACCTACAACGGAACCGTGACCGGCTCACCCGCCAACGTCACCGCCACCCAAACCACCACCCCCACCATCACCGTAACCTACTCTGCGGCTAGTGCAACCGTCTCGAGCAGCCTCTCCCCAGCACTGGTAGCGGGCGAGTCCCTGACTCTGACCCTGCGCAACAGTGGCGGCACGGCTGTGGGCTCACCGGTTACGGTGAACGGCCCGGCCTCGAGCTACAGCTTCGCCAACGTACCTCCGGGCAGTTATACCGTCTCGGGTATCGGCTTCCGCGCCGGAACCTCGGTGGACACCGTACTGCAAGTGGCCTCCACCGCCGTGACGGTACCTGGCACTGCGCCCGCCCTGAGCGTGGTGGCTCGAGGGCAGAGTGGTCGAATGATGTTGGCGGGCAACGGGGCGTTTGCGCCCGCAGACCTCAACGCCTCATACAGCCTGACCGACGCCCAGCTGGTCACGGGCACTATCCCTGCGGGCACCAACTTCATTCCCGCCAGCGGGACCTCCACCGACAACATCTTCCGGGTAGCCTTCGACCGTGATGGCAACGCCTACGTGATCTACCAATTTGATGGGGCCGCGAACCGTGCCCGCATCGTCCGCATCGGCGAGGCCAATTTGCGCAGTGGCAACCTCACCCCCACCGCTGCCGGCAACATGACCATCGCCGAGTCGGCCATCGGCTCGAACAACAGCTCTGAGGTCGAGCCCGCTGACCTGGCCTTCGACGCCAGCGGCAACCTCTGGATCGCCAACGATCTGGGACGGGCCATCAGCTGCATCAGCGCCGCTGCCATGAGCACTGCCGCCGCCACCGGCGGGAGCGTGACCGCCGCCAACCAAGTCCTGACCCAGGCCGCAGGTCTGACCGGTGACCGGGCCAACACCTTCACGGCCATCCACACCCTGGCCTTCGACCGCAGCAACAACCTCTGGTTCGTATCTGACGGCTTTGTTGGTGGAACCAGCGGGGCAGGGGCGCGGCGGGCGCGGCTGTCTCGTGTTCCTGCTGCCGAGCTGACCTGCACCGGCGGGACCGACCCCACCACCCCCGACATCCTGCTGGACTTCTCCAACGGCGCCGGCCCCGGCCTGCCGGTCATCAAGCCGGTGGCGATGGCCCTTGCACCCGACGGTAACTCCTTCTGGATCGCCGACTTCGGCGGCAGCTTCCAGAAGCGCACCTACACCCTGAGCACCACCGGAGGCGTGACCACCATCACCGAGAACCCGGTCATCCGCAACTTCGACGCCGACCTCGCAGACGAGTCGGTGATCCGCGTCCGCATTGACAACGCGACCCCCTCGGCCACCCTGCAAACCGTCACCATGGCGGATCGGATAACCACCGGGGGCATGCAGCAAGCTTTCGGCCTGGCCTTCGACAAGCAGAACCGCCTCTGGGTGGCCACCAACGGCAACGTGGAGTTCAACACCGCCGCCGCCAGCGACATCGCCACCGGGGGCTCGACCCGCGTCCTGACCTTTAGCCCCAGCTTCAGCCTCACCATCAACACCGGCGGTAGCTGCACCCCGGCCAACGTGCCGCCCACTGGCACCACCACTGTGACCGAGACCGTGACCAGTTGCTTGCCCGCAGGTATCTCGACCACCAACCGGGGGCGGGCCTACGCCTTTGATGTCTCCGGCGCTCCCAGCCTTACCGCTGGCATTCCGCGCACCCTCACCCCTGCCGTCACCCTGACGGCCCCGGTGGACGGGGTGGGTTTCGTGGGAATAGCTTTCAACGCCCCGCCCGCCAACACTCCGGTGAACATCCGACCCCAGTAAGCAAATTCTGATCCTTTGGCCCCCCGAAACCGGGGGGCTCTTTTACTCGAGCCCGCTACAAAACCTGTTACCTCAAGGTTGTGCACCTCGAGGCCGTAACCTGGGGTTGTTACGAGCGGGCAGATTCCTTCTCAGGGACATTGTATCCTCGCGTAACGCTGCCCAAGCCGTGATTCCCTACGCTGAGGCCGAGGCAGACTCAGCCCGCTGGAGGGACGACCGATGCGAATGAATGAAATTGGGATGACGGCACTGGCGGGCCTACTGCTGCTCACAGCCTGCGGGGGGGGGCGAGTCCAGACCGGTCGTGAGCACCGGAACCCTGGGACTGACCCTCGAGATCTCCCCCCCAGTGCCCGGCTTCAACCCCAGCGTGGAGGTGCGCCGGGGCGGCAGCCTGATACGCACTGTCACCAATCTGGGGCGTACCGAGCTGGCCAGGCTCGAGGCCGGGACCTATACCATCAGCGCGGGCAGCCTACCCACCAACTACAAGGCCGCCCTCACCGTGGGCACCGACAACGTGACCAACGCTCAGGTGGAGGTCAAGGCCGGGCAGACCCTCGAGGCCCGACTCTCCTTCGCGCAGGGCTTCGGCAGCCTGCGGGTAAGCGTCACCCCACCCGCCGGGGTGAGCGGCTTCACCCCGACGGTGCGGGTCAGGAACAGCACCGGGGCCACCGTGGCGACCCTGACCCAGACCGACACCATAGACAACCTCCCGCTGGGCACCTACACCGTCGAGACCCCCAACGTGAGCGCGATGGGGGTACCTTGGGCGGCCAGCACCAGCGGCTCGCCGGCCAACGTCACCCTCTCCACGGTGCCCGAGATCGGGGTGAGCTACGCGGCCACCCGCTCCGCGATTACCGTGAACCTGACCGGCCTGGGGGCCACCGACCCCGCCAGCGTGACCCTCAGCCGCTCCGACGGTACCGGGACCCCCGCCACCCAGAACCGAACCGGCAACGGGCCGGTAGTCTTCGGCGACCTGCCCTTTGGGGGCTACCTGGTGCGGGCCAGCAGCAACCGGGCCGGAACCTACATCGACTCAACGGTGGGGTTCGTTTCCTCCTCGCCCACCGTCACCGCCAGCACCGATCTCTCTACCGTCTTCCGCACCCTCGAGGCCCCCATGACCGCCCGCCCCCAGACCGGGCGGCTGTTCGTGGCGGGCAACGGCTCGATGAGCAACACCGGCTGGACGGTTGGACGTTTGAACACCCGGCCCTCCACCGCCACCCCGCCCGCCGCGACCCCCGAGCCCAACCCCTGCCTCACCACCGGCGGGGTGGGAACCTGCCCAGTAGTGGGCACCGACACCTCAATCGACTCCGGCTTCTCCCTGGCCGACGGAGAGGTCCCAGGCTCCTCGAGCAACCTCCCCGCCTCATCGAGCCTCACCGACGCGGGCGAACTGAGCCCGGCAGGCCTCTACCGCATCGAGTTCGACCCCTCGGGCAACCTCTACGCGATCTATCAGTTCGCGCTGGCCTACTCCAGCACCCTTCCCCCGACCGTGCTGCCGCCGCCCCCGCTCTCTGGCAACCGCATCGTGCGGGTAACCCGGCAGAACCTCGAGGCCAGCCCGCCGGTCCTGACCGAGGGCGGCTCCAACCGGGTGATGTTCAACGATTCCATCGGCAACGGGGCGCGCGGCTCCAACGTCACCGACATCGCCTTCGACGCGCAGGGCAATCTCTGGATGGCCAACCAGGCCGGCGACGCCATAAGCTGCGTCTCCGCCTCACAGCTCAACGCCGCGGGGGCCTTCGGCTTGCCCGACAAGGTGATCGTGGGCAGCACCGCCGTGACCCCCTACCACCTGCAAAACCCACGGGCCATCGCGTTCGACGCCCAGGGCGACCTCTGGGTCGCCGGGGGTCGCCACGCGCCGCAGCTCACCAGCGCGGGCACCAACCTCGAGCCCTACCTGGCCCGCATCTCCGACGACGCAACCCTGGCCTGCTCCGGCGGGCAGGTCACGGTCGCCCCGGACATCTACCTCAACATCAGCCTGACCACCAGTACCAGCGGGGCCTTCTTCCAGCCCTGGGGGATGGCGATCCAGACCGCCGGGGGCCAGCAAGCGCTGTGGATCACCGACTACGGCGGCGGGGTGGACGTCTACAACAGCACCACCATCCCCGCCTCGAGCCCCACCCGCTGGGTGCAGTGCCCCGGCGACGGACGCACGGCCCAGAGCAACGACGGCAGCATGGACGGCAACATTACCCGAGAGAGCGTGATCAAGGTGCCGCTGAGCGGTGCCAACCTGACCGTCAGCTCAGCACTGCGCACGGCCGTGGTGACCAGCCGCCTGACCGTGGGGGCCGCCGACGACCCTACCACCACGAGCACGGACCGCGACCGGGGCCTGCAACAGGCCACCCACCTGGCCTTCGACAGCCGAGGCAACCTCTGGGTGGCCGCCAACAACCACACCGAGTTCGACCCGGCCAACCCCTGCTTCTCCACCTCAGGCTTTGATGTGCTGAATTTCGGCGCGGGGCCGCTTTCGAGGCTGCGCACCGACCGCCGGGGCAAGCTCTACGTGATCGGGGCAGGTGAGCTGGGCGACCGGGGCTCCACCGCCCTCACCCACACCCCCATCACCCCCCTCCTGACCCTCAGCTCCCCGACCGCTGGCGTCGGGTTCAGCGGCATCGCCTTCCGCTAAGCTCCGCCGCCCCACAGCCCTGCCTCCACGCAGTGGGGGTAGGGTTTTCTCATTACACTGTGCGTTACCGCGCCTCTAGGCCCGCGGCGGCGTTACGAGCAGAGGTTACGCCGTGGTATAAAAGCCTGTTTGCGGCGGCAATATCGGCATAACGAGGCTGCGCTGCCGGGCTGTTACCCTGTGCATAGCCGGAGGTTGATTGCGTGTCGAATCCCCACAAACGTTCCCTCGCTACTATTGCGCTGCTGGCCCTGCTGGCGGCTTGTGGCAACCCTACCCCTGCCCCTGGAACCCTCGAGGTCATCCTTAACCTGAGCCAGGCCCCTGGCATAACCCCTGATGTACTGCTCAAAGGCCCCGACGGTAGCGAGAAGGTCATTACCGCCAGCCTTACCGATCCCCAGGCCAAGACGGGCGATTACAGCCTGGTGGTCAAAGATGTGACTGTGGGCGGCTACCTCAGCAAGGTTAGCGCCAGCGAGACCAGCTTCAAGCTCGAGCCGGGCGGCTCCAAGTCGGTTGATGTGAGCTACCAGACCTGGGGCAAGGCCAACCTGACCCTCGAGATGATCCCCACCCCTCCCAGCTTTAGCCCCACCCTAACCCTGACCAGGGGCGGGGTCAGCAAGAACCTGACCGCCTCCGGCGCGGTTGATCTCGAGCCGGGCACCTACGCCGTCACCGCCAGCGACGCGCCCGCCAACTACACCCGCACCCTCTCTACCACCTCGCTGGTTGTCACTGCTGGTCAGACCGCCAACCTGACCCTGCGCTTCGAGCGCAACAGCGGGATTGCCCTGGGTGCCACGGGTCTGCCCAATGGCGCGACCGTCTACGCCACCCCCACGGGTGGTGGAACCCCCATCACCGCGACCTACAACGGGGGAAACCTCAACCTCGTGGTTAGCACCCCCGGCACTTACAACTTAAGCGCAATCGTTTCGGGACAGATTGTGGATAGCTTGTATGTGGTGGACTCCGGCAACCCTGTAACCGTGGTCGCCAACCAGCAAACCACCGCCAACCTGACCTTCCGCCAGCGGGCCGGGACGGGCCGGATTTGGGTGGCGGGCAACGGTGGCTTTAGCAACGGCGGGCGCGGCTCTAATACTCTTCCAGAGCGCAACGCGGCTTACTCCATTGCCGACGGCAGCACCACTATGTCCCCCTTCATCAGCCCTAGCGCGGATCAGTCTGTCTGGCGCATCGCCTTTGACCGTGAAGGCAACATGTATGTGATGTACCAAGCTGGTAGCACCCTTAGCAACTCGGTGGTGCGGATCAGTGAGGCAAACCTGCGCCAGTTTGAGGCCAGCGGCGACCGCAGTTTCCTCAGTCCAACTCGGGTGGGGAACGCTCGGGTCTCGCAGGATGCATTTTGGTTGCCTAATGGCAGCCTATCCGGCGAGACTTTCGATGACCCGCCGCCGCCCACGTTCCGCATCGAGCCTGCCGATATGGCCTTCGACAACGCGGGCAACCTCTGGATCGTCAATGACTTCCAAGGCTCTATTGCCTGCGTCACGCGCTCACGGCTTGATACTGCCGCCGCGTCAGGCGGGGTGGTAGGACAGTTCGACCAGCTATTCGTAGGCGCGGGTACTAACGGCTACACCCCTGGCGGCGAGTTGCGTAACAGTGGCAGCCTCTTCCGGCCCTTCATGATTCCGCACAACGTCCAGTTCGACTTATCAGGCAATCTCTGGTTCACTTCGGGCGGCTACGGCGGCGATTCCTCGGGCAAGCGGGCGCTCCTAAGCCGGATCAACGCTAGTCGGGCCACCTGCGCGGGCGGGATCATCAACCTGAACGGTTCCGCCAACCAAGGGGTAGATATTAGCCTCGACATCAGCCTCGCGGACACCACCACGGCGGGTGAGTCAGGCGCCATCTATAAGCCGGTTGCGCTGGCGCTTGAGCCGGGCGGACAAGCTTTGTGGGTGGGGGACTACGGTGGGGCCACCTTCAGAGGCGACCTCAGCGGCGGAGAGCGTGATGCTGATGCCCGCCCAGACAGTGCCTTCCGCGTCCCGCTGTCAGGCAGTAATGTCCTTCCGAACAACGTGAACAATGGCCTAAATGTTGCCCAGGTCAGCCATCGCGTTGTTGTACGCGACTGGGACGGCGGCGGCATCAACAAGGGCTCCCAGCAGGTATTCGGTTTAGCCTTCGACAGTCGAGGCTACCTTTGGATGGCGAGCAACAATAATGTCGAGGTGATGACTGGTGACAACCTCCCGCTTGCGCTGACCGACCGGCTCGGCAAGCTCCTGCGAGTGCGGATATTCGAAGCCAACGGCAGCCTTAGAGCCGACCTAGCTGGGCGCAGTGGTGGCACAGCGGACGCAGATCAGGTGATTAGCGTGCCGGGGGGAGATTTGGGCGTTGGGCTAATTGGAGTCGCTTTTAACACTCCCAACCCCTCGAGCCCAGCTTTTCTACGATAGTCACTTAGACCCTTGACCCCCCGGCCTCCCTCTCGTTTTCGATACATAGGACCGGGGGTGAGAGAATCAAAGCTTTTGCCCGCCCAGTTTTTCCCTGGCCAGCGCCTCGAGCACCTGCGGGTTGGCCTGGCCCTTGGTCTCGCGCATCACCTGGCCCACGAAAAAGCCCAGCAGCCCGGTGCGCCCCAGCCGATAGGCTTCGACCTTGTCGGGGTTGGCGGCCATCACGCCGTCCAGGAGGGCCTCGAGCTGCCCCGCGTCGCTGACCTGCCGCAGACCCTTACTGCGGACAATCTCGCCGGGCTGCTGCCCCGTCTGCTGGGCTTCGGCCAGCACTTCTTTGGCGATGCCGCGGCTGATCTCGCCCGACTGGACCAGCCTGAGCAGTTCGACCAGCTCGACAGCGGAGACCCTATTGCTCTCCTCACGCAACGCCGTACCCAAATCGTTCACCACCCAGCCCGCCGCCTCGGAGGCCGATAGCCCGGCCCCAACCGTCTGCTCGAGGTAATCCCCCAGCCTGGACTCTCGAGCCAGCACCGCCGCCTCAGCCTCGCCCACGCCCTTGGCCCGAAGCTGTTGGAAACGAGCCTGTTCTTCGGCGTCGAGGCTTGTGGGCTGCGGCCTATGGCCCGGGGCTTTTTCCGTCCCCTGTTCCCTGCGGCCCGCCGCCTTACTTCCTTCCTCCCTCTTCCCTCTTCCCTCTCTCCTCTCACCCTCTCCCCAGGAGTCCTTCAGCCCGATAATCCGGTTGAAGACCAGCGCACCGGGGCTCGAGTCGGCGTCCTGCCAGAAGTAGCCGCTGCGCTCGAACTGGTAGCGGGTGCCGTGGGGGTCTTGGGCCACGCTGGCCTCCACAAAACCGTGCACGATCTCAAGGCTTTTAGGGTTCACGAAGTCCATGAAGTCGTGCTCCTCGCCCTCCTCCTCGTCCTCAACTTCTTTGGCCTCGAGTTCGGGGTTGGGGACGGTGAAGAGTCGGTCGTAGAGGCGGAACTCGGCGGGGCGGTTGTGGGCCGCACTGACCCAGTGGATCACGCCCTTGGCCTTGGCCTCCTCACCCAGCAGGGTGCAGCGGAGTTCGACCACCTGCCCCGCGTCGTCGGTGGAGAAGCTGTCGCAGCGGATGATGCCCGCACTGCGCAGGCGCACCGTGCCGCCGGGGGTCAGGCGCTTGAAGCCGGGCGGGGGCTCGAGGGCGAAGTCTTCCTGCTCGATGAACAGCTCTTTGCTCAAGGGCACCTTGCGGGTGGCCTGCTCGGGCCTAACCCGCTCGCCGCCGGGCAGGGCCACCAGGCCGTCGGGCGAGTCCTTGACCACGTCGGGGGGCCAGTAGGGCAGCTCGAGTTCGCGCTCGGCCTCAAGGTTGACGAGCACCACCTTGAGCGGCCTCAGCACCGCCATCACGCGGGGGGCGCGATGGTTGAGGTCGTCGCGGATAGCCCCCTCCAGGAGGGCGATATCGACGGTGCGATTGGTGCGCGAGACGCCAATCTGGCTGGCGAAACGGCGGATGGCCTCGGGGGTTACGCCGCGCCGACGCTGACCCGCCAGGGTGGGCATCCGGGGATCGTCCCAGCCGCTGACCTTGCCCTCGGCCACCAGGCGGCGCAGCTTGCGCTTGGAGACCACGGTGTACTCGAGGCTCCTGCGCCCGAACTCGTACTGGTGGGGGCGCGGACCCTCCCAGAGGTGTTCCATCAGCCAGTCGTAGATGGCCCGGTTATCCACGAACTCGAGGCTGCACAGGCTGTGGGTCACGCCGTCGAGGGCGTCGGTGGTGGCCTGGGCGAAGTCGTAGGAAGGGTAGACGCACCACTGGCTGCCCGTGCGGTAGTGCTCGGCGTGGACGATGCGGTAAAGCACCGGGTCGCGTAGCTTCATGTTGGGGCTGGACAGATCGATCTTGGCCCGCAACACGTGCTCGCCGTTTTTAAACTCGCCGCTCTTCATGCGCTCGAACAGCTCGAGGTTCTCCGGCACGCTGCGCTCGCGGTAGGGGCTGGGGGTGCCGGGCCGGTCCACCGTGCCGCGCAGCCGGGCCATCTCCTCCGGCGGTACCGAGTCCACGTAGGCCAGCCCTTTCTCGATCAGGCGAACCGCATAAGCGTAAAGCTGAAGGAAGTAGTCCGAGGCGTAGCTGGTGTCCTCTTGGGCCTGGGGGTTCGGGTTGGTCCAGCGCCAGCCCAACCAGCGCATGTCCTCGATCAGGGCGTTGGCGAACTCGAGCTTCTCGGCCTCGGGGTTGGTGTCATCCATCCGTAGCCGGAACTCGCCGCCATAGTCCTGCGAAAGCCCGAAGTTGAGGTAGGAGGCGAAGGTGTGGCCCAGGTGGGCGTAGCCGTTGGGCTCGGGCGGAAAGCGGGTCACCACCTTGGGGTAGCGGCCCGCCTCGAGGTCACGCTCGATAATCTCGGTGATGAAGTTGGGGGCGACGTACTTGGGCTTCTCGTGGCTCATAACTCGCTCGGCGTGCCGTAGGCGGCAGTCCCGACCTCAAGAATACACTGGCAGGTGGGAAAAATTGAGGGATGGGTGTCGGGGAAAGGCGCCCCCCAGAGGTTGCGGGGCCGTTGGTGGCCCAGTGACTTTGTCTATTGGCTTGTGGCCCCTGCGCGCACTTGTCATGCCTAAGGTTGCCGACTCCGAGACTACAGTTTGCGGCGATGTGAAGTCCTCTGGACGGGGAAGGGTAGGACGAAGGCGCAAGCACCTGATCGTCCGGCAGAGGAAAAAGCGGATTACAAGGGCATTCGCTTGCGGCTCACACCCCCCACTCTAGCTCTCCCCCGCAAGGAGAGAGACGACTGAGAGCGGTGCGCACGCATACTCCCTACAGCAAAAATCGCTGTAGGGAGTACATTACCTGCCGCCGCGAGGGAGACGACTGGTGGGAAACGCCATAGGGTTGCAGATGGTTTGCTTGTGGGTAGGCTGCCATATCGGGGGGCACGGTGCGAAGCTGGGAAATGTACAAGACCGGTGTGCGGGTGGCTTTATCGGGGGCGCTTTAGACTCCCCCGGGTTGATTTGTGACTTCCTCACCGCCCCGGCTTTCCCGTCAGGAGAATACTTCGTCATATGGCTGCCGGCGTTCCCGATACCCCCAACCTGAGCGCCCGCGTATTGCTCTCCGACCTCGCCGCCACCACCCGGCTGGTCTGGGAGAGCAGCCCCTGGCAGACCTCGGTGATCGTGCTGACCTCGGTGCTGCAGGCGTTCATCCCAGCGGCCACGCTTTGGGTGAGCAAGCTGCTGGTAGACGACGTGGCGCTGGCCGTGCAGGGGCGGTTGGGGGGCGGCTTCCAGACACTGGTGGGGCTGCTGGCGCTGCAGGTGGGCATCGGGGTGGCGGGGACGATCCTCTCCACCCTGCAAAACGCCTCCAGAGACCTGCTGGGCGACACCCTGCAAAACCGGATTCACCGCAAGATTCTGGAGAAGGCGGCCAGCCTCGAGCTGTCCCACTACGAGAGCCCCAAAACCTACGACGCCATGCTGAACGCCCAGCGCGAGGTAGGGAGCCGCCCGCTGGGCACTTTTACCCAGGTCCTGACGCTACTTCAGGCCGTTATCACGCTGGGCTCCATCGGGGCCTTGATGGCGCGGCTGGGCTTCTGGGTGATGCCGCTGGTGCTGTTGGCGACCATCCCCGGCGTATGGGTACAGACCCGCTACGGCTTCGAGAACTACCGGATGCTGCGCCGCCGTGCGCCAGATGCCCGGATGCAAAACTACCTGGCTAACGTCCTGATGACCGACGCGGCGGTGAAGGAAGTTCGCATTTTCGGCTTTGAGGGCTACGTGCTACGGCGCTGGCAGGAGGTGTACCAGAAGTTCCGGGCGCAGCTGGTACCCCAAATCTATGCGCGTAGCGGTTGGGGCTTACTGGCCTCGCTGGCCTCGGCAGGGCTGATAGCCCTGGCCACCGCACAGGTGCTGGCCAGGGCTGCCGCCGGGCGGATCACCGTGGGCGATTTCGCACTGTTCGTGCAGGGCATTGCGACGATTCAGGGCACCTTCTCCGGGCTGCTCTCGGGCTTCTCGGGGATTTACCAGAACCTGCTGTACATGCGCAACCTGTTCGAGTTTCTGGAATTAGAGGCCAGGGACCTCTCCGCCGGGCGGCAGTGGGAGGGCCCCATCGAGGCCATCGAGTTTCAGAACGTCAGCTTCCGCTACCCCGGCGGCTCCAAGGACGTGTTATCGGGCGTGAGCTTCAAGATTCGCAAGGGCCAGGCGCTGGCCCTGGTGGGCGAGAACGGTGCGGGCAAGACCACCTTGGTCAAGCTCCTGACCCAGCTCTACGCGCCCAGCGGCGGGCGGATTCTGCTGAACGGCCAGGACGCCGCACTGTTCAGCCCGCGCAGCGTCCAGCAGGCCATGAGCGTGATTTTTCAGGACTATGGGCAGTACGAGCTGACTGTGCGGGAAAACCTGGCCCTGAGCGATATCGCGGCCCAGCAGGACGACCCGCGCCTGGGGGCCGCTGCGAGAAAGTCCCAGGCCGACGAGGTGCTGGCCGAACTGCCCAAGGGGGCCGACACCCAGTTGGGGCGCTACTGGGACTTCGGGCGCAAGCTCTCGGGCGGGCAGTGGCAGAGGCTGGCGCTGGGGCGGCTCTACTTCAGGGACGCCTCGGTCTTGATCTTCGACGAGCCCACTGCGGCCCTGGACGCCCAGGCCGAGTTCGAGGTGATCGAAAACCTACGGCAGCAGGCCAAAGACCGCATCACCGTGCTGATCTCGCACCGCTTCTCGACGGTGCGGCTGGCCGACCAGATTGTGGTACTCGAGGGCGGCCTGGTGGCCGAGCAGGGCTCGCACGAGGAGTTGCTGAAGCTGGATGGAATCTACGCGACGCTGTTCAGGTTGCAGGCCAGGGGTTATCAGGAGCGGGGGATCGAGTAGATCAACGATCAACGCTTGAAGAACGGCGGCTCGGTGTCGAGTTGCAGCGGCGCCGGAGCGCGGTCGGGCAGGTGCAGCACCCTCGAGACCGGGATGAAGCGGAAGCGGGGCTGATGGAGTTGGTTGTTCTCGAGCAGGTACGGATTGCCCAGCACGACCTGCTGACGCTCCGGGAAATAGCGCCAGCGGCCCTCGTGGCGGAGGGTTCGCCCGCCGGCGAGTTGGACGGTCTGGCGGTAGGTCTGGTTGGGAAGTAGCTCGAGGCGAATCTCTCCCAGGCTCGATCGCTGGTCGTAGGTGCCCACTACCGCCCGCTCGGGCACCGCCACCCCGCAGGCGGCGAGGAGCAGCAAGACACATAGCCAGGGCGGTTTCACACTGGCCGTAGTGTAGGTGGAGGCGGGGGGCTTGAGGTTCGCGGGGGTGACAGTTGGCTCGAGGGATGACGTTACGCCGACTGATTTCGAGGGCAAGTTTTGGCTGCACGGCCGTGTATCCCTACGGTTGTGTTGGGTTGGACTGTGGGATGGTTTGTGTTTGGGTTGCCTTTGCTGATTTTCGCTGCCCCTTGCTGCCTCCCGCTTCCCGCCTACCGCTGACCTCAACGCATCAACTGGTTAATCACGCCCTGGAATATCTGCGCCCGGCGCTCCACGCTCAGGCTGCCCAGGTCACCGCTGACAAAGCTGGCGCGGCCCCGGCCCATCTCGCTGGCCTCGTTGATGGGCTTCTGGCCCTCGTTATTCGTAATCATCATCAGCCGCCCGCCGCCTTCCACCCAGCCGCGCAGCATCTTGCGGTGGGCGTCGGGCCAGTTGTCGGTCCAGTTGGTCGGCAGCACCCAGATCACCAGGTTGAAGTCGTCGATCTTGTCCAGGCCGGGCCGAGCATCGGGCTTGATCTGCATGACCTCGGTGCGGAAGCCCAGGCGCTCGAGGGCCATCCTGGCCCCGTCTGCGCCGCTGGTCTCGACCACCAGCAGGGCCGACCGGCCGTTGGGGCGAGGTTGGTTGGCCTGAGGCGGCTGGGGCTGCGGCTGGGGCTGCGGGTTATTGGCCTGATCGCGCCCGCGAATCGCCGCCGCGGCCTCGGTCAGCCGAATGACGCCGCGCCCCGTGCCCGCGCCCAGCGCCTGGGCCGAGCCCAGCAGAGCCTGACGCACCTGGCTGGCGTTGGCTTGGCCGTTCGACATCAGCAGCGCGGCGCTGCCTGCCGTGACGGCAGTAGCGACCGAAGTCCCGCTCATGGCCATATAACGCCCGCCGGGAATCGCCGAGAGCACGTTGACGCCGGGGGCCACCAGGTCGGGCTTGGATAGCGTGGTGTTGTACGGCTCGCCCCAGCGCACCTCGCCCCGGCTGCTGAAACCCGCCAGCCCGTTCTGCTCGTTGACCGCCCCCACGCCCAACACATCGGGCATGTTGCCGGGAGATGCGGTAGCCCCGCCGGAGTTGCCGATGGCGAATATGGGCAGCACCCCCATCTGCTTCATGCGCTCGACCAGCGGGGCAAACTCCGTCCAGGTGCCCTCGAGGCCCAGCGACATCGAGACGATCTGCACGTTCTGCTCGAGCACCCAGTCGATCCCGCCCAGCACCTGGGCCAGCGTCCCAAAACCTTCCGGCAGCACCAGCGCCGAGACCAGCCGGGCGTCCGGGGCCATGCCCACGCCGCTGCCGACCAGCAGGGCGGCGGTGTGGGTGCCGTGCTGGGCCGAGTCGTAGGGCTCGGCGGCGCGGGGGTGCCCGCCTGCGTCAATCACCGCGAAGGCCGCGACCTTGCCGCGCAGTTCGGGGTGGGAGGCGTCCAGGCCTGTGTCAAGGTGGCCGATGCGCACGCCCTGGCCGCGCATCCCGGCACCCCAGAGCTGCCTGGCCCCGGTGGCATCCAGGGCCCAGTTGGTGCCGCCGCTGGTGGGCACCGACATCGCCGAGAGCACCGGCTGGGCCATGCGCACGGGGCGGTTGGCGTAGACCCGGCGCACCCCCGGAAGGTTGACCAAGCGTCCCACCTGGGCCTCGGGCAGGCGCACCAGGAAACTCTGGCTGGCCCAGTAGCCCTCGCGGATCTGCACCTTGAGTCGGCCCTGCATCTGCCCCAGATGGCGCTGGAGGAGTTGCATGAGCTGCTGGCGCGACTGGCCCGGGGGGAGCTGCGGCCCGTCCAGCTCGACAATCACCTCGACGATGCCCGGCTGCGCCGCCGCGAGGGAGGAGAAAGGGATCAACAACGCCAAGAACAGCAAGGCCAAGCGTTTCATGTCCTCAAGTTAAGCCTCGAGCCGGACCGTCGCTTGAGCGAGGACTAAAGGTTTCTTGGGGAACGGGGTTTAGGAATAGTTTAAGTGTCGGCACGGTAGAAGTGCGAAATGCCCTCCCAATACACCCCAAGGGAATTGCGCCAGGAACGGAGCTGCTGCGTCCGCCGCTTTCGCAAATCTACCCTGGCGCAACAGTGCGCCATAATGCATCTGCGAAATCAGAGAGCGGTTCCCACGAACACTCGGTATGGCGGTTTTTACCGTACCGAGTGCACTACTCCGCTGATTCTGTTGGCGAACTCCAAATCTGGGCGATAAAGCGAGGATTGAGATACCGATGAAGACACGACTTCTCGAGTTGCACCCCGGCTTCGCCAACAGAATCTCCGCTTTAGCGCACGCTTTAGCGCACGCTTTAGCGCACGCTTTAGCGCAGCACCGTGGGCGGAGTAGTGGTGGGAAACGCGAAGAGGGGACAAACGTGACGTTCCCAGCGCAACTCACTGGGGGCGATTCGGAGCGGCCTCTCATCAACCCTTGCAACACCTGGCAACGCTAGCCCATCGCTATTCCGCCGGAATCACCGCCGTCGCCTCGATCTCGACCTTGGCCCTGGCCTCGAGCAGCCCCGCCACCACCACCACCGCCATCACCGGGTAGTTGCGGCCCATCAGCTCGCGGTAGACCCGGCCGAGTTCGGCGAGGGAGTCCAGGTAGGCTTGCCGGTCGGTGACGTACCAGGTCAGGCGGACGACATGCTCGGGCTTTGCCCCCGCCTCGGCGAGGGTCTGAAGGATGTTTTGCAGGGCTTGACGCACCTGGCCCACAAACTCATCGGTCTCGAACTCGCCCTGCGCGTTCCAGCCGATCATACCGGCGGTGAAGACCAGCGTGCCCTTGGCGGCGATGCCGTTGGCATAACCCCTGGGCTTGACCCAGTGCGGAGGCTGCAGAACTTGTCTCAACCAATACCCCCTGACCCCAAACCCCCCGACACTGCCGGCCTCTCGAGTAACTTTCTCCACCGCCCCCCGCCCTCGGCGCCCCGCCCGCAGGGGGGCCGACAGGCGCGGGACGGACCACCCAATTGCCGCGCTACTCGGCGGCTCGAGGGTCTGCCGGTTGGGCTCATCCCCCCACCTTGCCTTCCTGCCGCAGCACGAAGCGCTGGAGCTTGCCGGTCTGGGTGCGGGGGAGGGTCTGGAGGAACTCCACGCGCCGCGGGTATTTGTAGGGCGCGATAGCCCCCTTCACGAAGTCCTGAAGCTCCTTCGTGAGGGCCTCACCCGGCGCGAAGCCTGGGCGCAGCACCACGAACGCCGAGACCAACTGCCCCCGCTCGGGGTCGGGCAGGCCCACCACCGCGCACTCGGCGACCGCCGGGTGGAGCATCAGCGCGTCCTCGACCTCCGGCCCGGCGATGTTGTAGCCCGAGGAGATGATCATGTCGTCGGTGCGGGCCTGGTAGTGGAAGTAGCCGTCCTCGTCCATCAAATAGGCGTCACCCGTGAAGTTCCAGCCGCCCTGCACGTACTTGAGCTGGCGCTCGTCGGCCAGGTAGCGGCAGCCGGTCGGGCCGCGCACGGCCAGCCGGCCGACCTGCCCGGCAGGCAGCGGGCTGCCCTCCTCGTCCACCACCCGGGCCTCGAATCCTGGAACGGGTTTGCCGGTCGCGCCGGGCCTGGCCTCACCCGGGAGGTGCGCGATGAAGATGTGCAGCATCTCGGTGGCCCCGATACCGTCCATCAGCTCGAGGCCGGTGGCCCCCTGCCACAGCTGGCGCGTCGAGGCGGGCAGGGCCTCTCCGGCCGAGACGCAGCGCCGAAGGGAGCCAAGGTCGAAGTCGGGAACCCGCGCCGACATCGCGCGGTAGGCGGTGGGAGAGGTGAAGACTACACTGGCCTTGAACTGCTGGATGGCCGGGAGGAGTTCGCCGGGGCCGGCCTTCTCGAGCAGCACCGTCGAGGCCCCCACCCGCAACGGGAACAGCACCAGCCCGCCCAGCCCGAAGGTGAAGGCCAAAGGAGGGCTGCCCACAAAGACGTCGTCGGGCCTTGGCTGGAGGACGTGTTTGGAAAAGGTGTCACAGACCGCCAGCACATCGCGGTGGAAGTGGATACAGCCCTTGGGCTTGCCGGTGGTGCCAGAGGTGAAGGCGATCAGGCAAGGGTCGGTAGCAGCGGTCTCCACGGTGGCGAACTCGGCGGGCTTGGCCTCGAGGTCGGCCTCGAGGGTACCCCCCGACCCCCAGTACCTCACCTGCCTCACTGTGGGGCAGCCGGGCAGGGCGTTGTTCAGCTCCTCGGCCAGCCGCGCATCGACCAGCGCGTGCGAGACCTCGGCCTTGCTGATGATCTCGGTCAGCTCCTTGGCCCTCAACAGCGGCATGGTCGCCACCGCCACCCCGCCCGCCTTCATCACCGCGAACCAGGCCGCCACCAGCATGGGGTTGTTGGCCGAGCGCAGCAGCACCCGGTTGCCGGGTATCAGGCCCAGGTCTTCGGTGAGGACTCGAGCGATTCGGTTGGCCTTTTGCAGCAGGTCGCCATAGGTCCACCGCACCTCGGGCGACTGCACGCACAGCCGATCGGGGTGCCGCTCGGCCATTTTATCCAGCAGCTCGGCGGCGCAGTTCAGGCGCTCTGGGTAGTGCAGCTCGGGCAGGGTGAAGATCAGCTCGGGCCACTCCGAGAGGGGCGGCAGGTGCTCGAGGGTGAAGCGGTCTTGGTGTGCGGTGTAACTCACGGGCTCGACCTCCCGATCTGGCCTGTCTCAGGCGGATCTGTACTGCTTGAGCAGTTCCCTGGCGATGATGAGCTGCTGCACCTCGGTCGCGCCCTCGTAGATCCGCAGGGCGCGGATTTCGCGGTACAACGACTCGACGACCTGCCCGCGCCTCACCCCCAGCCCACCCAACATCTGCACAGCGGCATCGATCACCTGCTGGGCATTCTCGGTAGCGGTCATCTTGGCCATGGCGGCTTCCTGCGTTACCCTCTGGCCCTGGTCGCGCAACCAGGCGGCGCGGTAGGTCAGCAGGGCCGCCGCGTCGATCTGCGTGGCCATCTGGGCGAGCTTGGCCTGGGTGATCTGAAAGTCGGCCAAGGTCTGCCCGAACATGGGCCTCGAGGTGGCATATCCCAGCGCCTCTTCCAGGGCCCGCCTCGCGAACCCCAGCGCCGCCGCCGCCACCGAGGTACGGAACACGTCCAGGGTCTGCATGGCAATCTTGAAACCCTGCGCGGGGTCGCCCAGGACCTGGCCCCGGTGAATCCGACAGTTGTCGAAGCGCAGCCGCGCCAGCGGGTGCGGGGCGACCACCTCGAGGCGCTCGGCGATTTCCAGGCCGGGTGTGGCAGCGTCGACGACGAAGGCCCCGATGTTCTTGGAGCCCGTCCCCTCGGCGGTGCGGGCGAAGACCACGTAGAAGTCGGCGATGCCACCGTTGGAAATCCAGGTCTTCTCGCCGCTGAGCACGTAGTGGTCTCCCTCGAGCCGCGCCGCGCACCGCATCGCCCCCACGTCCGAGCCCGCCTGCGGCTCGGAGAGCGCGAAGGCCGCAATGGCCGTGCCACTGGCCACTCGACTGAGGTAGCGCTTTTTCTGCTCGGGCGTCCCGTGCAGGCTGATGGCCCCCGACCCCAGGCCCTGCATGGCGAAGGCGAAGTCGGCCAGCCCGTCGTGGTAGGCCAGGGTCTCGCGCAGCAGGCAGACGGCCCGGGTGTCGATGGCCTCGGACCTCCCCCCGTAGGCCTGCCCGCCCACTGCGTAGCCCAGCCAGCCGCCCTTACCAAGCCAGGCCACCCGTTGGCGGCAGGCCGCGTCCACGTCCTCTGGGTGATGGGCCGACAGGTTCGCCGCCGACCACTCCCCGAGATGTTCGGCCAGCTCCCGATGGGACGCGTCGAAGAAGGGCCACTCGAGGTGGGCGCGGCTCGAGGGTTTGGTTGGGGTTTCAGTCGCCATAGATGAAAGGGGGTTTTGCGCGAGCGGGGGTTCGGGTCGGGTCGGGGTCACGACCGTGCGACTCCGGCGGGGTCAGGGTTAATCTTGGGCAAACGCCTCGAGCCATCTCAGTTTCCCTCGAAGACGGGCTTCTGCTTGGCCACAAACGCCTCGTAGGCGCGGCGGAAGTCCTGGGTGGCCATGCAGAGGGCCTGGGCCTGGGCCTCGGCCTCAATGGCCTCGTCGACCCCCATGTTCCACTCCTGGTGCAGCATCCTCTTGGTGATGCCGTGGGCGAAGGTGGGGCCGGCCGCGAGCTCGAGCGCGAAGGCCTGGGCCGCTCCCAGCACCTCTTCCGGGGCGCACAGCCGGTTGAAAAACCCCCAGCGTTCGCCCTCCTCCCCGCCCATCATCCGGCCCGTGTAGAGCAGTTCGGAGGCCCTCCCCTGCCCGATGATGCGCGGCAGGATCGCGCAGGCCCCCATGTCGCATCCGGCCAGCCCGACGCGGCTAAACACAAACCCCACCTTGCTTCGCGCGGTGCCGAAGCGGAGGTCCGAGGCCATGGCCAAGATGGCCCCCGCCCCCACGCACACCCCGTCCACCGCCGCCACCACCGGCTGCGGGCAGGCCCGCATGGCCTTCACCACGTCGCCGGTCATGCGGGTGAACTCGAGCAGTTCCGGCATCGCCATCCGCGTGAGCGGCCCGATGATCTCATGCACGTCCCCGCCGGAGCTGAAATTCTCACCGGCCCCGCTCAGCACCACGACCTTGACATCCTTCGCGTACACCAGCGCCCCGAACAGCTCCCGCATCTCCTGGTACGACTCGAAAGTGAGCGGGTTCTTGCGCTCGGGCCGGTTCAGCGTCAGCGTGGCCACGCCGGACTCGAGCGCCCAGAGAAAGTGCTGTGGTTTGTAGTCGGACAGGGTTAGGGACTTCATCGAACCTCACTTCAGGAGCGGCGGTTAGCAGTTAGTAGCTTCTGGCCCGCGACGTGACCTATCCCATCACCTCGCCGCCCGCCACCGCGATGGCCTGACCCGTGACTGCCGCTGAGCCCGGTTGACACAGCCATACTACCGCCTGGGCCACCTCCTCGGGGGTCACGAAGCGGCCCTGGGGGTTGGTGCGTAGCAGGTCGCGCCGGGCCTGTTCCTCGCTGCGCCCGGTCTTGCTCACCACGTTGCTCAGCGAGTGTTGCAGCATCTCGGTCTCGGTGAAGCCGGGGCAGACCGCGTTGACGGTGACGTTCTTGGCAGCCAGCTCGAGGGCCAGCGCCCGGGTCAGTCCCACCACCCCGTGCTTGGCCGCCACGTAGGCGCTCACATAGGGGTAGCCGGTCAGTCCGGCGGTGCTGGCGACATTGACGATCCGTCCCCAGCCGGCCCCCAGCATCGAGGGCAGCGCGGCCTGGGTGACGTGGAAGGTACCGGTGAGGTTGGCCTCGAGCATCCGCTGCCACAGCTCGTGACCGGTCTTAAGGAAGGGCTGGCTCTCGGCCTGCCCGGCGTTGTTGACCAGGATCGAGACCGGCCCCAGCGCGTCAACCGCCCGCTGAACGGACAGCTTCACCGCCTCGGCTTGGGTGATGTCGCAGGTCTCGAGGTGAACCTGGGTCTGGAGAAGGGGGGCCGTGGCCGCCAGCCGCGCCCGATCCCGCCCGACCAGGGTCAGGTGGGCGCCCTCCGCCGCCAGCACCGCCGCTATCGCCGCCCCGATGCCGCGCCCTCCACCGGTCACGAGCGCGTGCAGGCCGCGCAGGTTTCGGGGGGTCATCGGGCCGCTGCCTCCTCGGCCAGGCTGGCCTGGGCCCTGGCCAGGTTGCGCTCGAGCTGGGTTTTGCCGGCCAGGTATTGCTTAGGCCAGCCGACCCCGGTGTAGCCCAGCTTGGCGGCCTGGTTGAGCGTCCAGTGGGGGTCGGCCAGGTGGGGGCGGGCGATGGCGCAGAGGTCGGCCCGGCCCGCCGCGATGATCGAGTTGACGTGATCGGCCTCGAAGATGGCCCCCACCGCCATGGTCGCCACCCCAACCTCGTTGCGGATCTGGTCGGCAAACGGGGTCTGGTACATCCGGCCGTAGACCGGGCGGGCGGCCCGGGTGGTCTGGCCCGACGACACGTCGATCAGGTCGCAGCCGGCGGCCTTGAACAGTCTCGAGATCTCCACCGCGTCTTCGGGGGTGTTGCCGCCCGGAGCCCAGTCGTGGGCGGAGATGCGCACCGACATGGGCAGGTGATCGGGCCAAACGGCGCGTAGCGCGGCAAAGACCTCCAGCGGATAGCGCGCCCGGTTCTCCAGCGTCCCGCCGTACTCGTCAGTGCGGAGGTTGGTGAGCGGGCACAGGAAGGCCGAGAGCAAATAGCCGTGAGCGCAGTGCAGCTCGAGCCAGTCGAAGCCAGCCTCCACTCCCCACCGCGCCGCCCGCTCAAACTCGGCCTTAACCTGCTCCATGTCCTCGCGGGTCATGGCCCGCGGGGTCTGGCTGGCGGGGCCGTAGGGCAGTGCAGAGGGGGCGATCAGGGGCCAGTTGCCCTCTCTCAGCGGCTCGTTCTCGTCCTCCCAGCCCACCTGGGTCGAGCCCTTCGGCCCGGCGTGGCCCAGCTGAAGGGCGATCTTGGCGTCGGAGTTCTGGTGGACAAAGCGGACAATTCGGGCGTAGGCCTCGGCATGCTCGGGGGCGTACATCCCGGCGCAGCCAGGGGTAATGCGGGCATCCGGCGACGGGCAGGTCATCTCGGTGAAGAGCAACCCCGCGCCCCCCAAGGCCCTGGCCCCGATGTGGACGAGGTGAAACTCGTTTACCGCCCCGCCCCGCGCCGAGTACATCGCCATCGGGGAGAAAACCACCCGGTTTTTCAGCTCGAGACCCCGCAACCGGAAGGGCGTGAACATCGGCGGGACGGCCCCGGACGACCGGCCGGACTTCTCGGCCAGCCAGCTCTCCACCTCGCGCACGTAGCCCGCGTCGCGCAGCCGCAGATTCTCGTGCGAGATGCGCTGCGAGCGGGTGAGCAGGCTGTAGGCGAACTGCTCGGGCTCGAGACGGGCGTAGCGCCCCACGTTCTCGAACCACTCGGTGGAGTTGCGGGCGGCGTTTTGGATCTTTAGTACTTCCACCGAGCGCACCGCCTGGTACGCCTCGAGCACCCCGGGCAGGTCTTCGGGCCGGTCGCCCACCCGGCCCAGGCAGCGGGCCAGCTCGATGGCGTCCTCGAGGGCCAGCTTGGTGCCGCTCCCGATGGAGAAGTGGGCGGTGTGGGCGGCGTCGCCCATCAGCACAACCGGCACCACGCCGTTCCAGTGAACCCAGCTCCGGCAGACCACCCGGGGGAACTTAATCCAGATGGCCGAGCCGCGCAGGTGTGCGGCATTGGTGATCAGCCGGTGGCCACCCAGAACGTCGGCGAACAGCGCTTCGCAGAAGGCGATGCCCTCCTCTTGGGACATGGCCTCGAGGCCAGCGGCCCGCCAGACCGTCTCCGGGGCCTCGACGATAAAGGTCGAGGTATCGGCGTCGAACTGGTAGGCGTGGGCCTGGAACCAGCCATAGGGGGTCTGGCAGAAGGCGAAGGTGAAGGCGTCGAACTTCTGTTTGGTGCCCAGCCAGACGAAGCGGCACTTGCGCAGGTCGATATCGGGCTGGAAGGTGGCCGCGTACTTGGTGCGCACCCGGCTGTTGATGCCGTCACTGGCGATGACCAGGTCGGCCTTGTACTGGCGTGCCAGCGCCTCGTCGTCCTCGACGTTGGCCTCGAAGACCAGCTTTACACCGAGCTCGAGGCAGCGCTCCTGCAAGATGTTGAGGAGCCGCATCCGCCCGATCCCGATGAAGCCGTGGCCGCTGGAGCGGGTCCGGGTGCCCTTGAAGTGCACCTCAATGTCGTCCCAGTGGTTGAAGGCGTCGCGAATCTTCTGGTAGCTGGGGAGGTCGGCGGCCTCGAGGTTGCCCAGGGTCTGGTCGGAGAAGACCACCCCCCAGCCGAAGGTGTCGTGGGGCCGATTACGCTCGAGGACGATCACCTCGTGGGCGGGGTTCTGCTTCTTGGCCAGAAGGGCAAAATACAGCCCCGCCGGCCCTCCTCCGATGCACACGATCCGCATCTGATTGTTCCCTCCGCAACCAGTCTATACCGTCCGGGTGATTGTTTGAGTGCGGTGGTGTGGGCCGCCGAAACTCAAGGGCAACCCGCCCGGCCTGCCCCGAACGCCATCAACCGCGCGCTGGCCGGGCCTCGAGGCACGGACGGGCCCAGAGGGGGCACCTCATTGCGTTTCCCGCCCATATTCGGCCCACAATACTGCGCTAAAGCGTGCGCTAAAGCGGAGTATTGCGCTGGGTACAGCAAAAACCGCCGTACCGAGTGTTCGTAAGAACCGCTCTCACCCCTCGAACCAGCCCTTCAGGCTCTTGTACAGCTCGCGGTAGCGGCGGTAGGCGGCCTCGAGCCCCAGCCCCGCCTGCGGCTCGGCCACCCGCACGGGCCTGGGAGCCAACTCCGCCACCGCATTCACGCCAGCATAGACCCCAACCGCCATGCCGCCCAGCAGCGCGGCCCCCCGCGCCGAGGCGGAGGGAACATCGGTGGCCAGCAGTGGCCGGCCCAGCACGTCGGAGAGCAGTTGCCGCCAGCGCGGGTCGGCGGTTCCTCCGCCTGCCAGTCGGATTTCGGGGATTGCTACGTCGTTGGCCTCGAGTGCCTCCATGCCCTCTCGGACGGAGAAGGCCACACCCTCGAGGGCCGAGCGCATCAGGTGCCCTCGTCCGTGGTGTAAGCCCAAACCGGCCCATTCGCCACGGGCGGCAGGGTTCATGTGCGGGGTGCGCTCGCCGGTCAGGAAGGGCAGGAAGGTCAGGCCTTCTGCGCCCGCCGGAACCGCGAAGGCCTCCTCGTAAGCCTGCTCCCAGCTCAGGCCCAGCACCTTTCGTACCCACTCCAGGGCCAGTCCCGCGTTCTGCATTGCCGCCATCGCGTACCAGCGCCCCGGCACCGCCCCCCGGTAGAGGTGGGTGCGGAGGGCCAGGTCGACCTTGGGGCGGTCGAGCGGAGCCACCAGCTGCGCCCCGCTGCCCACGCTAAGCTGCACTGGGCCGGGGTGGATCAGCCCGGAGCCCAGCATGGCGGCGGCGGTGTCGCCCGCGCCGGTCGCCACCGGAGTACCGGCCCGCAGGCCCAGGTGTCGGGCGGCCTCGAGGCTCAGCTCCCCCGCCACCGCGCTCGAGGGCTGCAAGGGCGGCAGCAGGTCGCGGCGCAGGCCCAGGGTATCGATCAGGTCGTCGAACCAGCCGTCGCCCTCGAGGTCGTACAGGAGCGTGGCCGAGGCGTCGGAGGGCTCGGCGCAGACCCGCCCGGTCAGGCACAGGCGCAGCCAGTCCTTGGGTTGCAAGGCCCAGGCCGCGTTCCAGTAGAGCAGTTCGCGGCTCTGCAGCCACAGCAGGGTCGGCCCGGCCATACCGGTCACGATGGGGTTGCCCAGGCGGCGGCGCTCGTAGGCGCTGAGCGCACGGTAAAGGTCGAGCTGCAGTGCGCTGCGGGTATCGGCCCACAGCACGGCGTTCCTCAGCGGCATCCCATCGGGCTTGCACAGCACCACCCCGTGCATCTGCCCCGACAGCCCGATCGAGCGCACCTCACCCCCGCGCTCCCCCACCGCCTCCTGCACCGCCTCGCCCGCCGCGTGCCACCACTCGAGGGGGTCGGTCTCGGCGTACCCCGGTCTGGGAGCCGTCACCGCGTAGGCCCGGCTGGCCTCGCCCAGCACCTGCCCGTCCTCGCTCAAGAGCAGGGCCTTGAGCGAGCCGGTTCCAAGATCGAGTCCGAGCAGCATATTCGAGGCAAAGCATACCGCGCTTTGCTCGGAAAGCTGCGATTGTGCGCGGGCAGAGGGCCAGAAGCGACCCCAGCACCACCGCCCGCCCCAAGCCCGTGGGGGACCTTGACCCCCCGTCAGCGGCCCCACAGCCCGGCCTCCGACCCGGCTCCTACCATCGACCCCATGACGTTGCTGCCCACGGGCGTGCTCTGGGTCTGGCTGCTGGGCCTGCTGAGCCTGGGGCTCATGGGTGGGGGCGGCTATCTGGTCTACGGGTGGTACGAGGGGGCCCTGGCGGCTACCGGTCACCTGGCCGCCGGGCTGCTAATGCTGGGACTGGCCCTGCTGGGCCGCCCGTTGGTGCTGCTGTGCTTCCGCCCCGACCCCGACCCGCCGCGCCACGCCAGGGTCGGGGAGTTCCGCGAGATGCTGCGCCCCGACGGGACCCGCCTGCACGCCGAGGTGAGCGGCCCCGAGGGCGCGCCCGTGCTGGTCTTCACCCACGGCTGGGGCAACGACGCCACCCAGTGGTACTACAGCCGGCGCTCGCTCTGCAAGGACTACCGCGTCATCACCTGGGACCTGCCGGGACTGGGCCGTTCGGAGCCGAGGCGCGACCGCGACTACCGCCTCGAGCGTATGGCCGACGACCTCGAGGCCGTGCTCTCGGCGGCCGGGGGCCGCCCGGCCTACCTGGTGGGCCACTCCATCGGCGGGATGATCAGCCTGACACTCTGTAGGCTGCTGGGCAAGCGCCGGGGCAGGAAGGTGGCGGGCCTGGTACTGGCGCACACCACCCCGGCCAACCCCGTCCGAACGGCCCTGTTCTCCCCCCCGCTGCGCCGCCCGCTAGGCCCGCTGCTGGTGCCGCTGTGCTACCTAATGATCTCCCTCGCACCGCTGGTTTGGCTGGGCAACTGGCTGGCCTACCACAACGGCTCGCTGCACCTCCAAACCCTCCTCAGCGGCTTCAGGCAGCCCTCGAGGGCCGAGCTGGATTTCGCCGCCCGCTTCAGCGCGCGGGCCTGGCCGGGGGTGGTGGCACGGGGGATGCTGGGCATGTTGCGCTACGACCTGACCGAAGACCTCAGGCACATCCGCATCCCCGCCCTGGTGATCGCGGGCAGCCACGACCCCCTGCTCCCGCCTTCCCGCAGCGCCCGCGTACTGGCCAAGCTGCTCCCCAAAGCCCGCTACGCCGAACTCGAGGGGGCCAGCCACAACGGCTTCATGGAGCAGCACTACCGCTTCGACCTGCTGGTGACGGAGTTCGTGAAACAGACCGAGAGCAGGCCCAGCACGCGCACGCTGAACTGAGAGCGGTTCCCACGCATACTCCCTACAGCGGTTCTTGCTGGAGGGAGTACATTATCTGCCGCACAGGAGGGAATGCTGGAACGCGATGAGGCGGGAGGCGGAAGGTAAAACCAAGCTCCTTTTCGTGCTAAACTCTTTCCTTGCGCGGCACAGCCGACGCGAACGGTCTGGCTCGAGAATCCCTCTCGTAAGCCAAGGAGCGTGATCGAGATAAAGACGAGCATCATAACCTACGGCTGTCAGATGAACGAGTACGACACCCACCTGGTCAAAAGCGAGCTGGCCAGCCTGGGCGCCGAGTTCGTGGAGGGCTGGCAGGAGGCCGAGTTCGTGCTGGTGAACACCTGCGCGGTGCGCGGCAAGCCGGTCGAGAAGGTGGTGACCCTGCTGGGCGAGTTGCGCAAGGCCAAGGCCAGCCGGCCCCTCACGGTGGGGATGATGGGCTGCCTGGCCCAGCTCGAGGAGGGCCAGCAACTGGCCCGGAAGTTCGAGGTGGACGTGCTGCTGGGGCCGGGCGCGATTACGGAGATCGGGAAGGCGCTGGAAGCCAAGAGCAAGTTCTGGGACCTGAGCTTCCGCGACGAGCTGACCCACCACCTGCCCCCCGCCCCAACCGGCACACTCTCGGCCTTCGTGAGCATCATCCGGGGTTGCAACCACCACTGCACCTATTGCATCGTGCCGACGACGCGGGGGCCGGAGGTCAGCCGTCACCCCGACTTGATCTTGCAGGAAACCCGCCAGCTCCACGCGGCGGGCGTGGTTGAAGTCACCCTGCTGGGCCAGAACGTCAACTCGTACGGCAACGACCAGGAGGGCTTCCCCAAGTTCGGCGAGCTGCTGCGCCAGGTGGGCAAGATCGGCATCCCTCGCATCAAGTTCACCACCTCGCACCCGGTCAATTTCACCGATGAGGTCATCGCCGCGATTGCCGAGACCTCCCAGGTGTGCCGCTACATCCACCTGCCGGTGCAGTCCGGCTCCAACCGGGTGCTGCGGCGGATGGCCAGGGAATACCGCCGCGAGTGGTATCTCGATCGCATCCGCGCCATCCGGGCGGCCATCCCGGACGTGGTGCTCTCCACCGACATTATCGTGGGCTTCCCCGGCGAGACCGAGGAGGACTTCCAGCAGACCCTCTCGCTCTACGAGGAGGTCGGCTACGACTCGGCCTACATGTTCATCTACTCGCCGCGCAAGGGAACGCCCAGCTACAAGCACTTCCAGGACTTGCCCCGGGAGGTCAAGGTCGAGCGGCTCCAGCGCCTGATCGAGGTGCAGAAGAAGTGGAGCCTCCTTCGCAACCAGCGCTGGGTCGGCCAGACCATGCAGGTCCTGATCCGCGGGGCCGCCGGAACCGAGGGCTTCAGCGAGGGCCACACCTGGGGCAACCACCCCATCGTGCTACCCGCCGCCCAGGCCCCCACACCGGGGCTCTACCAGGCCCTCATCAAGCAGGCCACCCCCCACATGCTCTTCGGCGAGGTCGCGGGCACCGAGCAGCCCGCCACAATCCCGCTGATGATGGCTTGACAGCGGTTCCCACCATTACGCCTCACGCGGTGATGCGCTGAAGCGGGCGTAATGTACCCCGCACATCCGAGTCTCTGCGCGCGTGGTATTCGTGGGAATCGCTGTGAGGGGCGATCAAACCACCACACGCCGCCTTAGGTCGCCTCTCGAGCCCCCGACTCTGCTGTTGCGGGTGGGCTCGAGCGAATCTTCCCCAGCGTGTTGACGATCACCACCCCCACCAGCGCTACCGCACCGCCGATAAAGTCCAGCCTGGTGGGCACCTCGCCCAGCCAGAAAAAGGCGATCAGGGTGGCCAGAACCGGGTTGATGTAGAGGAAGCTGGTCACCCTCGAGGCCGGAACCTTGGACAGCGCGTAGTTCCAGGTCAGATACGAAAGTCCGCCGGGCAGCACCCCCAGGTAAATCACGGCCCAAAAAGCCTGCGGCGAGGCCGACTGCACCTCGCCGACCAGGCCCGGCCAGAAGACCAGCAGCGGCAGGGTTCCGGCCCAGATCGAGTAGGCGGTGAAGCGGAGCGGGCCGTACTTCTGCACGACCCCGCGCTGGAAGACGAAGTAGATCGAGGTGACGAAGGCCGCCAGCAGGACCAGCAGGGCACCGGCCTCGAGGTGGAGCCCCCCCTTGTGCCCAGCCGCGATCATCGCCGCTCCCGAGAAAGCCACCCCCGTCCCCAGCCAGCCCAGCGCCGAGAGGCGTTCTTTGAGGAAGAGCAGCGAGAGTAGCGCGGTGATCACCGGCCCGCAGGCGATCAGCAGTGCGGCCGGCCCAGCCTGCACCGTGACCTGCCCGTAGTTGAGCGCGGTGTGGTAGCAGGTGATACCCAGGAACCCCAGCCCGAAGATCGGTAGCCAGTCGCGCCGCTCCGGCAGCGGCATCCGCACCACCACAGCGTACGCCAGCAGCGTCGCCGAGGCCGCCAGAAAGCGCAGGAGCGTCAGGTGACCCGGGCTAAACTCGAGCAGCCCGGCCCGGATTCCCGCGAAGGCCGAGGCCCAGGGGACCAGGGTCAGCAAGATCGCCAGCAATGCCCGAGAGTCCATCCGGCGATTCTACGGCAGGACACAGGCTTTGGGGAAGGAAAACCAAAGGCGAGGATCAGCGGTCGCAGGTTACGGCAGTTGTCGATTAGAACCTGTACGAAAACGACACGCTGAACAGGGTGTTGGCCCGCAGGGTGGCGTTGCGGGCGTCGGGGGGCAGGAACAGGGCGCTAATCTCGGGGGAGATGGTGAAGCGCTCGCCCAGCTTGGCGTTGACCCCGATGGTGGCCCCGGGGTTAAGGCGGGGGCCGGAGCAGCTCAGGGCGTTGGTACCCTGGCAGAGGAGGTAGGTGTAGAGGCGCGGCCCGGCGTAGCCCCTGGCGGTCTCGAGGGGAATCTGGAAGAAGTAGCCCAGGTCCAAGGCGACGCCGCTCGAGATGTAGGTGGTGAGCTGGCTGGTGCCGCCAGTGTAGAGCCAGTAGTCGGCCGCCTCGTAGGCCAGGTTGAGCGAGGCCACCAGACCGGCCAGATCGCCCTCGCCCACGTAGGAGCCCCGCATGAACACCCCGGTGCGCGGCGGCACCTTCAGCTCGAAGCCCAGCGGGCCGTTGGTCACCTCGAAGCCAAAGCCGATCGAGTCGACCTTAATCCCCATGGCGACCTCGCCCGGCTTGCTGACTCTGGCCGAGGCCAGGGTCGAGATGAAAACCGGGGCGGCGCTCTGTGGCGAGGGAACATTAGGCCCGCCGGGTGAGGAGCCGACCGGGGCCAGCGCGGAGGGCGCGCAGGCCGCGAACAACAGACCAAAACCGATGAGGGCAATACGCGAGGAAGTCTTCATGCCCTTAAAGTAGCACCTCGGCCTGGGATGTTCCGCCCGTAACGCCCCGGAGTAACTGTAATCTGCGACGGGCCTCGGAGGGCGGCACAAAACAGCGGCACCCAGCACAGGGCTTGCGCGCGTGCGGGAGCCGTCGCTGCGCGCGCCGTCTTTTGCCGGGTTTACCTTAGGGGTATCCGGTAGGCATATACCACCTCGTTGCCCCGCCTCTGCCCTATCCAAAGCGCCTCGAGGCTCCCCGCCAGCGAGGTGTTGAAGCTGATCGGGCCGTTGAGGGCCTGCCAGAAGCGGGGCTGCTCGCCCAGGGCAAGGTTGAACTGGCCTGCGGGCAGGCTCAAGGACACCACCCGCCCAGCCACAGTGCTGACCTCGAGCCTGGTCCGAATCTGCAGGCCGCGCTCGCCCGGCTTGGTGTTCCACCAAGTCTGGCCATCGAAGAGGCCATAGCGCACGCTGGCGCCAGGGGGCAGCTCGAGCCGGGCGTTGATGGGCGGGTTGAGGCGCTGGTAGAGCCCGCTGCCCAGGAAGATCCCCACCGTTCCCGACGCATTGCCGCTGAGCACCAGCACGTCGCGCTGCACCTGAGCGGGGCTGCTGCCGATGCTTGCCTCGAATAGCCGTCCGATGAAGTTTTGCACCACCATCACCTTGTTGCCCTGCCGCACGAAAGCCACACCCAGGTGGGTGTACTCGGGCTCGAGCATGTTCTTGCGATGGGGCGGGCTATTCATCCAGCCCACCACCGAGCGCCGCGGCAGCTCGGCGTCCTGGTAGTTCTCGAAGGAGGCCAGGTTCTCGCCGGTGGTCACGTCCATCACCCCGGCTTGCCGCATCCGCCAGGCCGCGTCGCGCCCCTCGGGGTTGAGGTGGGCAAAAAAGTTCCGCCGCAGCATGTCCGCCGCGTGGCCGAGGGCGGCCTTGTAGGCGGTGTGGTCCCACTGCAGGGCCCGCAGGCCGCGCTGTATACGCTCCTGATTGGTGCGCTGCAAAACCTCGAGTTCCAAGTCACTCTGAGCGAGGGCCATAGAGGTTAACGCGACGAAGAGCAAGAACCAGCGCATCTTCATCATCGTAAGCCAGAGGGTAGCGCGCCTGGGTTTACCTGGGGTAAGCCGCCGTTCATTAAAAAAGCCCCGCAGCTTTGCGCTGCGGGGCTGCTTAGACCGAACCGACAGAGGCTAAGCGCTGAGGGCTTAGGCCGAAACCACCTCGACGTTGGGTTTTTGACTCACGCTATCACCTCCTTGACAGGAGTATACGCCACCGGGCAAAAATAAAGGTGGAAAAAAACCCGATTCCCCCGAAGCAGGGTAACGGCCCCTCACCCCTTAACCGCCCCCTCGAGGCCCCGCATAAACAGCCGCTGGGCCGCAAAAAAGATGACAAGCACCGGAAGCATCATGATCATCGCACCCGCCGCCACGTTGAACACGTCGTAGTTAAACTGCCCCTTTAGCTTGAGGATGGCCACCGACATCGGCAACAGCTTGTCGTTGGTCAGGAGCGCCACCGAGGGCCAGAAGTAGGCGTTCCAGGTGCCCACCAGCGTGAAGATGCCCAGCGCGGTCAGCGAGGGCACCGAGAGGGGGATCATGATCCGGGTCAGGATCTGCAGCTCGCCAGCCCCGTCGATGCGGGCCGCTTCCATCAGGGTCGAGGGGATTGCCATGTAGGCTTGGCGCATCACGAAAATGCCGAAAGCGGTTGCGATCAGCGGCAGCACCACCCCCCAGTAGGTGCCGAGGATGCCGAGTTGGTTCAGCAGGATCACCTTGACGATGAAGGTGGTCTCGTCGGGCAGCACCAAAGTGGCGATGATGACGCTGAACAGGATGCCCTTGCCGGGGAAGTTGAGCCGGGCCAGCGGGTAGGCGGCCAGCGACGAGACGACGAGGGTGCCCACCACGGTCATCGCGGTGATGATCACCGAGTTGAGGAAGCTCTGCCCCAGGTTGAGCTTCTCAAAGACCTCCACGAAGTTCCCGAGTGTCACGGCGGGCGGAAAGAGGCTGGCCGGGAAGTCGTAGATGGAGATGCCGCTGGCCCTCTTGTCGGTGATGGAAATCGCCAGCGTCCACAAGAAGGGGAAGACCGCGAAGCCCAGGATGACCAGCATGACGAGGTAGCTCGAGGCCACCCCCAACGCCTTGCGCCAGTTCATCGCTCCCCCCTGTCCTCGCGGGTCAGGCGAAAGTTGAGATAGGAGAGCGCCAGGCCCACGACGGCAATCAGCAGGCCCGCCGCGCTGGCCTTGCCGTAGTCGAAGTCCAGGCCCAGGCTCTTGTTGTAGACGTAGAGCAGGGCGGTATAGGTGGAGTTAAGCGGCCCACCGGTGCCATTGGTGAAGACCAGGATCTCCTCGAGCACCCGCAGCGCGGCGATAGTGGAGAGCAGGCTGCACAGCAGGATGGTGGGGCGCATCAGCGGCACGATGATCAGCCAGAAACGCTGCCAAGCAGTGGCTCCGTCGAGGGTGGCGGCCTCCTCGAGTTCGCCCGGAATGCTCTGCAACCCGGCCAGATACAGCACCATGTAGTAGCCGAAGCCGCGCCAGAAGGTCACCAGCATGATCGCCCACAGCGCGGTGTTCTCGTTCAGGAGCCAGCTAAAGCGGTTATCCCAGTTTATGAGGTTGAGCAGCTCGAGCGACCAGTTTAGAAATCCGTCCTTCTGAAAGATCCATTCCCACATCACTGCGGCCAGCGTGATCGAGGTCACCACCGGGACGTAGTATCCCGCCCGGAAGAAGGGCATGAAGGGGAGTTTCTGGTTGACCAGCACCGCCACCGCCAGCGCGGCGATCTGCAAAATCGGCACCACCAGCAGGTACTTGAGCGAGTTGAGCACCCCGGTCTGGAACAGCGGGTCGTTCAGCACGTACTCGATGTTCTGGAGCCCCACCCACCTCGGCGGCTCGCCCGAGCCGAGGTTGGCTGCGGTGTACTCGGTAAAGGCCAGATAGGCCCCGTAAAGGAGCGGGTAGAACAGGAACAAGCCCATCAGAACCAGGGCCGGGGCCAGGAAGGCGTAGGCCAGAAGGGCAGTGAACTGGGCTTGGCGTCTCATAAGACTATAGGGCGGGGAAAGAGAAAAGAGAAAGGGGGAAAGAGGTGGCGTAGTGCGTCTGATTCACCCATTCTCCTTTCTCCTTCCTCCTTCCTCGCATTTACGAACTACTTAGCGTTCGCGTTCCAGAAGGTCACGGCGTCGTCGAGGGCCTGCTTGGCGGTCTTGCGGCCCAGGAAGGCGGCCTCGATATTGTCGTTGAAGTTCTTGTACACGTCGTCGGTGTTCTTGGGGGGCTTGAAGCCGGGGTTGATCAGGCGGCCGGAGCTCGAGTTCATGCCCTTGCCGATCTCGAGGGGGTCGTTGCCCTTGGCCCTGAGGCCGGGGTCGCGCTCCGAGCCGGCGGCGGTGGAGACGATGGGCACCACGTTGGCGAACTTGACCTGGTTGGTGCGGTTGGAGACAAATAGGGCCAGTTTGGCGGCAGCCACGCGGTTCTTGGAGGCCACCGGGATCACCAGGCTCATCGCGCCGCCGGTCTGGATGCCGGCCTTGCCCAAGGGGGCGGCCATGATCTTGGTCTTGGCATAGAGGTCGGGGTTGGCCTCTTTGACCCGGTTGAGGGTGGTGGGGGCGCCGACCACGATGGCGCTCTTGCCCTGGCTGTACAGCTCGTTGGAGAGCTGGAAGGCCTCCTTGCGCAGCAGCTCCTGCGGGATCACGTCGGCCTTCATGGCGTCCACGTACTGCTGGAGCAGGGCGACGTGGGCAGGGCTGTTAAAGTTGGCCTTGCCGTCCTTGTCGTAGATCGAGAGGCCCTCGAGGAAGAAGCGGCCCAAGAAGCTGGCCCCGTTGGGGTCCTTGACCGAGGGCAGCCAGCCGTAGGCGCCGGTGGCCTGCTTGATCTTGGCCGAGGCGGCCAGCAGGTCGTTGGTGTTCTTGATGGTGGCGGGGTTTATGCCAGCTTTCTGCAGCAGCTCAGGGTTGTACATCATCACGCCCTGGTCCAGCCAGCCGTACCAGGGAAGCCCGTAGACCTGCCCCTCGGTCACGAACATGTCCAGCACGTTGGGGTAGTAGAGCTGGTTGAGCACACCCCGGTTGACCACCTGGGTGATGGGCAGCAGGATCTTGTTCTGCGCCCCGGCGAAGGTGGAGTCCTGCCACAGGTTCACCACGTCGGGGGCCTTGCCCAGCGCGATGGAGGCGGTCAGGTCGCGCTCCATGGTGTCCTGCTTGTCCACCCACTTCACGGTGATGCCAGGGTTGGCCTTTTCAAAGTCGGCGATGGTGCTCTTGATGTAGTTGTCGAAGTTCGGGCTCAGGTAGTACGTCCAGAACTCGAGCTGGGTCTGGGCGAAGGCACTCAGCGAGAACGCCATCACCCCTGCGGCTAGAAGTTTCTTAAGCATATTTCCTCCTCACAGGATTGCTAACGGGCGGCTGCCCGATAAGCCAAGGTTAGGGAAGCGGGATCGGGGCACGGCATATAAGGGCAGTAAGAAGCAGCTGCGTTCACTGTCCTCCGTTCCCCCTGATTCAGTAATTCCTATCCGCGACGGCTGCCGCCGTGCGTGCGATGAACTCCGAGGCTTGGTTGCGGCGTAAGGCAACCAAAGTGTAAAGCAGATCGAGCACCAACAATTGTCCCATCTTGGCCGCCACCG
Source organism: Meiothermus sp. (assembly GCA_033762915.1). Lineage (GTDB taxonomy): Bacteria > Deinococcota > Deinococci > Deinococcales > Thermaceae > Meiothermus. Next base: position 116,876 of record JANRLD010000115.1, read on the forward strand.
AGCCGCCGGTCAGGGGGCTCTCGGCCACCGAGGTAACCAGCACCACGTCGGCATGCTTGGCGACCGGGCTCTTGGTGCGCTGGGTGATGGCGATGGTTCGGGCACCCGAGCGCTGGGCCACCTCCAGGGCCTTCACCGCGTCGATGGTGGTGCCCGAGCGGGTGATGGAAATGGCGATGGCGCTCCTGTCCAGGGTGGCGGCGGCCATCGCGGCCATGTGGGCGTCGGCGTGGGCCTGGGTGGCATAGCCCAGCCGCATGAACTTGTAGGCGAAATCCTGGGCGGTCACGCCTGAAGCCCCCACGCCATAGATGTCCAGGCGTTTGGCCTCGAGCAGCAACTCCACGGCCTTGCCCACCAGCTTCAAGTCAATCAGGCGGCGGGTGTCCTCAAGGGCCTGCCGGGCATGATGGGCGACATACTCGAGGGCTTCCTCGGGGGTTTGGGGGTTCTGCTGCGGCTCGAGGCCGACCGGGCTGGCGGCCAGGTCGGAGGCCAGGGCCAGCTTGAAGTCCTGGAAGCCGCTGAAGCCCAGGTCGCGGCAGAAGCGGATCACGCTGGCCTCGGAGGAGCCCGAGCCCTCGGCCACCTCGACCACGGTCTGGTAGAGCAACTGCTGGGGGTTTTCCTGCACGTAGTCGGCAATCTTGCGCAGCGCCGGGGTTAGGGCGCTGCCCGAGCCGCGCAGGCTGGCCATCGCGCCACTTCTCACCGCGCCCCCTTTAGCGCATCGGCGAAGGTTCGGGTGACCAGCTCGATGCGGGTCAGGGCTGTCCCGACCGTGACCGCGTAAGCCCCCGCCTGCAGCGCGGCTGCGGCCTCCTGCGGCGTGCCAATCCGGCCCTCGGCAATAACCCGCACCCCCTGTTGGGCCAGACGGCGCACCATCTCTAAGTCAGGCCCGACCAACTTGGGCGAGTGGTCGGTATAGCCGGACATGGTAGAGCCGACAAAGTCCGCACCCAGACGGTGGGCCTCGAGGCCCTCCTGCACGGTCGAGCAATCGGCCATCACCAGGCAGCCTTGCGCGTGGATGGCCTCGATCATCCCCGCCACCGGGACGGGGCGCGGACGCTGGGTCGCGTCGAAGGCGATGATCTGCGCCCCCAGGCGGGCCAGGGCGGCAACATCGGAGAGTTCGGGGGTGATGTAGATCGGCGAGTCGGGGACCTCACGCTTGACCAGGCCAATGATGGGAACCTGGGTCAGCGGGCGGGTGGCCTCGAGGTCGGCCAAGCCCTCCAAGCGCAGTCCAACCGCCCCCCCGGCCAAGGTGGCCTGGGCCAGCGCCGCCACCAGGTGCGGCCTATCCAGCGGCCCGCCCCGCACCGGCTGGCACGAGGCGATAAGACCACCCTCGAGGGTCTGAAAAATCGTCTGGGGAGTGATCATAGGCAAAAGAGGAGGCACTCGAGGGTCACCCCCCGGCCACAGCGTTTCGGAACCCGTATGGAGTACTACTCTGCGAGATAGGCTACCGGGTGAAGTAGTATTTTGTCAATAGATTGTTCGCCTTAATACACAATGCGGAAGGCGTAGGGAGAAAGCTGCGGGCGACCCAGCAAGCCAGCGCAAGTCCCCTTTTGCTCTTTCCACACGTTACTTCACCAAGATTTTCATGTTCGACCACCGGCCAGGGTTTCCCCAAAAACCCGCTGCTTGATCTGCCTGGGGCGAGCGAGTTCCTTTGCGGGCATCCCCCTCTATGCCCTCAACACTGAAGTGAAATTTCACTCCGATAAAGCAGGCGTTTGGTAAGGTCTGCCGCGCACCAGAGGGTTACCGGACTCGAGCGCAGACAGGGCGAACGACCAACGAGGTCACCGAAATCCTGCCACAAGCGCGAATCCAAAAGATCGGTGCGGTCTGCCGCAGCGCCGCTAAGACAGCACCCGCACGCCTCACGGCGGTTCCCGCGACACTCGGTGCGGCGGTGCTTGCCGGGCCGGGTACACTACGGCGCTGCGCGCTTCACCTTCATGGTGCGAAGCGCGATCAGATCAGCTTAGGTCCCCCTTTTCGGCGCGCTGGGTGAACCAATTTGGGGGAAATTACCTTTTCATGTAGGGTGAAGCGGTCAGCAGCAAGCGCCGAGTGTACAGCGCAGCCGGAGGAAAGAGGACAGAGAACAGGGGAAGAAACCGCAGGGCTTTCGTTGCCGCCTTCTCTTCCTTCTCCCCCACTGCTCCAGAGGTTCCTATGCCTGCAAAACTTCCCCACACCCCACCCGGTAACATAGACCCGATGATGGAGAGCGTATTGGTGGCCGCCAGCCTGATGATGGTGGACGTTCCGGGGCCAACGCTGGACGCGGCGACGCGCGCGCATTTGGCCCAGTACAAGTTCGGCGGGGTGTGCTTGTTTCGCAAAAACATCCAGAACCCCGAGCAGACCCGCAGGCTGGTGGCGGAGTTGCGGGAGGTGCTGGGCGAGGACGTCTTGATCGCCATAGACCAGGAGGGCGGGGCGGTGCTGCGGGTGCTCGAGCTGGCCCTGGCCCCGGCCCCAATGGCCATCGGGGCGGTGAACGACCCCAAGGTGGCCGAGGCGGTGGGTGCGGCCGTCGGGAGGGGCCTGATCTCCCTAGGCATCAACTGGAACTTCGCGCCCTCGCTGGACGTGAACACCGACCCGCGCAACCCGGTGATCGGCGACCGCTCGTTTGGTTCGAGCCCACAGAAAGTGGCCCGGCTGGGTCTGGCCTGGGTCAAGGGGCTCGAGAGCGCGGGGGTGATGGCCTCGGTCAAGCACTTCCCCGGCCACGGCGATACCCACCTCGACTCCCACCACGACCTGCCGACCGTCAACAAGACCCTCGAGCAGCTCGAGGCCACCGAACTCTATCCCTTCCGCAAGGCGGTGGAGGCCAACGTCAGCTCGATCATGACCTCGCACATCCGCTTTCCCGCGCTGGACAAGCGCTATCCAGCCACGCTGTCCAAAAACATCCTGACCGATTTGCTGCGCAAGCGGCTGGGCTACCAGGGCATCATCGTCACCGACGCGCTGGACATGAAGGCCATCAGCGAGAACTACGGGCTGGGCCAGGCCGCCGTGCTGAGCGTGAAGGCTGGGGCGGACATGATCCTCTCGCTGGGCAAGCCGGAGGTGCACGCCGCCCAGGCCAGGGCGCTGGCGGGGGCGATTCAGGACGGGGAGATCGGGAAGGCTCGAGTGGCCGCCAGCCAAGCCCGCCTGCGCTCGGCGGCGCGCAAATTCCCCGCCGTGGCCAGGCCCTATCGCCCCGCCCAGCTCCGCGCCGACCGCCAGCTGATGCAGCAAGTGGCCCTGGCCAGCATCACCCCCTACCGCGACCCCGTGCGCCCGCGCCGCAGCGACAAGGTCTTGATCGTCTCGGCGGGCTCGACCTACTCCGGCGGCCCCTACGGCGAGACCCTGGCGGTGGGCGACTTCGCCAAGCTGCTCGAGGCCAAGTTCCCCAACGTCACCCAGTTCGTCTATGACCCCAAGAGCGCGGGCGAGTTCGCGGACAAGCTCGAGGCCGCCGCCGCCAAGGCTGACTACCTGCTGGTGGTCTCGGTGGGCCGGGGCGGGCTGGGCGCGGAGGAGGCCGGCCTGCTGCGCCACGCCTTCAGGCTGGGCAAGCGGGCCACCCACGTGGCCCTCTGGAACCCCTACCACATCCTCACCCTGCGCCAGCCCGCTCTGGTCACCTACGGGTTTAGGCAGCCGACCCTGCATGCGCTGGTCGGCGTGCTGGGCGGTCAGGCGGCTCGAGGGAAGCTGCCGTTCAAGCTGCGCTAGTCGGTCAAGGTCGAGGGAGACCTTAGCTGGTCCGGGCGTCCTGCGCCCTGATCTCCTCAACCCTCGAGCGTGTACACGAAGCCCGGCCCGCCGTTCCACAGGCAGTGGTCCACGTTGATGCAGAGGCCATCATTGTACTCCAGGGCCATCGTGACCAGCTGCGGGGGGTAGCCGATCAGGCCGTAGATGGGGGTGTGGCCGTGGATCAGCCTCGAGCCGCCCAGCACGTAGAGGGCCTCCTGGGTGGGGTCCTCGCCGCCGTTTAGGAAGGACATACGGGTCGAGAGGCGCTCGGAGAGCTTGTCCCAGGCCCGCAGGTCGTCGGAGCGAAGGATGCCCTCCACGGTGGCGTTGACCTCCTCGAGGCTCTCGCCGATGTCCAGGTAGGCCAGGGTGTCGGCGTGCATCAGCAGGTTGTCGCCTTCCAGCGCCAGGGCGGGACGGCGGCGCAGCCACTCAACGTGGCGCTCGGTCAGGCGGGGGAGGTCGCCCTCGGTGCCCCCGACCTGCCGCCAGAGATACTCGAAGGTGACGCTCTTGCCCATGCGCTTAAAGCTGGGCACCAGCTGGGGGCCGAACAGCTTGGCTGCCAGCAGGAACACGTCGTGGTTACCCAAGAGCGCACCCAACTTACCGCCCGCCTGCGCGGCCTCGGCCTCGAGGCGCATCACCAGGTCCAACACCCCCACCCCGTCCGGCCCCCGGTCGGTGAAGTCGCCCAGGAACCACAGCGTACTGTCACCCGCGCTCCAGGCCCCGCCCTCGTCGATCAGACCCTCCCGCTTGAGCAGCGCGGTCAGGGGCTCGAGGCAGCCGTGGGTGTCTCCAATCACGTAAAGCATAAGTCTAGGGGATTATAAGGGCATGCCGTGGTAAGGGCGGGTAAAAGCGGCGGGAGGGCAAGATCAACCCCCACCCCCAAGACTGAGAGCGGTTCCCACGCATACTCCCTACGGCGCTAAAGCGGGCGGTTTTTGCTGTAGAGCGGTTGCCACGAACTCTCGGTACGGCGGTTTTTGCCGTACTGAGCGCACTACTCCGCTTTAGCGCACGCTTTAGCGCTGCACCGTGAGCGGAGTATGGGTGGGAAACGCGATGAGCGGCCCTTGCTGCTGTAGGTCGCCCCCGGCTGCCCATCGCCATCTTTTGCCTTATCATCCCCACTGTGAAGCCTTCGCTCGCTCAGATATTCAGGGCGTTTCTGGGGATCGGTCTGGTGGCCTTCGGCGGCGGGGGGACGGCCCAGGTCTATCATGCCATCGTGCTGCGGCAGGGCTGGCTGGATGAGCGGGAGTTTCTCGAGACCGCCGCCCTCTGCCGCATCCTGCCCGGCCCGGTCTTCGCCAACCTGGCCGCCCACATCGGCGCGCGGCTGGGGGGCTGGGGGGGCGGCGCGGCGGCACTGCTGGGCGTGCTCTCCCCGGGGGCCTTGCTGATCCTGGCCCTGACCTGGGCCTACTTCCGCTTCGGGGCCATGCCCGGCTCCGCCGCCAACCAGGTGCTAACCGGGGTCACCGCCGCTGCCATCGGGCTGATCCTGGCCTCCATGCTGCGGATGGCTCCCGCCGCCCTGGACTCGCTGAAGGCCGCCGCCCTGGCCCTGGTGGTCTTCGTCACCTACGGCCTGCTGCACTGGCCGCTGCTGCTGGTTCTGCTGGCGACGGTACCGGCGGGGGTGGCGCTGTATTGGCGGGAGGCGGGAGGCGAGAAGCAGGAGGCCGAAGGCGATCCATGACCGAACTTTTCGACGTCTTCCTGACCTTTCTCCGCATCGGCGTGCTCAGCTTCGGGGGCGGGATGGCCAACCTGCCGGAGATGAGCCGGATTCTGATCGAAAACGGCTGGGTGAGCCGGCAGGAGTTCGCCGACGGCTTTGCACTGGGGCAGTTCGTACCGGGGCCGAACATGCTGGCGGTGCTGTTCTACGGCTTCGCCGCGACGGGCTTCGGGGGAGCGCTGGCGGCAGCGCTGGGGATGTTCCTGCCGGGAGCGCTGGGGGCGATCCTGCTGGTGCGGGGCTGGGAGATCATGGCCAGGGCTCGGTGGAGCCGGGCGCTGCGCAAGGCGCTGGTGCCGGTGGGGTTCGGGCTGTCGGGGAGCATGGTGGTGGTGCTGGTGCAGCTCAGCCTCGAGGCCTGGCTGTGGTTCGCCGTAGCCGCTGTGGCTACCGGGCTAATCTACCGTGGGGCCAGCGTCATCGCCGTAATCGCGGGCGGGGCGATGGTCGGTCTATTGGTAAGTTTGGCTTAGGTCGGTCGAAAAGTTGAAAAGGTAAATCGCGTTTCCCACCCATGCTCCACTCACAGTGCGGCGCCAAAGCAGGCGCTAAAGCGGAGCAGTGCGCTCAGTACAGCAAAAACTGCCATACCGAGTGTTCGTGGGAACCGCTCTTATCCTCATTACTTCGACCACTCGAGGCCTATGGTCCGCTCGGTCGGCTCGAAGCCGACGGACTGGTACAAGTCTTTGGCAAAGTAGTTCTGGTCGGCCAGGATCACCAAATCCTTCGCGCCTAACTCCTCGAAGCCATAGCGGGCGACGTGGTACAAGAGGGTGCCCGCCATCCCTTGACGGCGAAAGTCCGGGTGGGTGTCGACCGACTGAAAACGTCCCAGCCCGTCCCGCACGAACAGCCCCATCGAGGCCGCCAGTCTGCCGTCCACAAACGCCCCGAACCAGTCGCCCCAGCCTGCCGCGATCATCCGGCCGTACTCAGCGATGCGCCTCTCAAGAAACGTCGCGTAGCCCTCGCCCTCGCGCTCGTCTTCGGGCAGGACGGAGTTCTGGTACATGGCCAGCTCGAGCCACTGTGCCCAGTCCTCGTCCGAGTTGAAGGGGCGACAGACGCAGGCAGTGTTGAGGGTGCGGGGTGGTTTCACCACTTTAGCAGTCTGCACCACGGTCTCGTCCAGCCAGAAGCCCGCGTCCACGAACTCCTGGGCCGCGCCTCGCTCGCCAGTTTGGGTGTCCCAGCCAAAGACCAGGTGGTTCAGCTCGCCCAACTCCTGCTTGAAGAGGGCTTTCCAGCGTTCCAGGTCGCCGGGCTCGGGCGGCCTGTAGAAGCTCAGGTAGTTGCCCCAGCGATAGCCGGGGTTCTGCGGTGTGCGGATCACGGCGTACTCGGGCTTGTACTCCACCGAGCCCTCGAAGCTGCGGAGCATCAGCTCGGTGCGGATGCCCAGGGATTTGATCGGGCTGCTCACGGGATGTCCTTGGCGAGGTCTATTAGGGCGGGCTGCTTGACGAAGCCCAGACGCTCGTTGATCGAGAGTATGGCCGTGTTGTTCGACTCGTTCACGGTGCGAATCCGCTCGATGCCGTGAGCCCTAGCATACTCGAGGCCCTGCAGCTTGAGCGCCAGCGCCAGCCCCTTGCGGCGGTGTGCCCGCCTGACCCCAGTGACGCCGTTGGACAGCTCGGGCAGTGGCTGCTTCGACCACAGCTCGCTCATGCCCGCGAACTCGCCGTCCGGCGCGAGGGCGAAAAACACCGCCCCCGGCAGATAGTCTTTGCTCGCGAAAACCTGCTCGGTGTAGCGCTCGAAGCTGGGCCAGGTCTCCTCCTCGGACAGCGGCACATCGCGAATGAGTTCGCCCTCGAGCCGCCACATCTCCCGCCGTGCCGCCTCGGTGTCGCCCAGCTCGGCCATGCTGACGATGCGGTAGCCTTGGGCCTGGAGTTTTTGTTGGCAGCTGGCATAGGGCGCGAAGACGAAGTGTTGCACCTCGAGCACGCACTCCCAGCTCCGCAGCGTCTCGACAAAACCGCGCTTCCGGGCAAAATGAGTTGCGGCGGGCCTGTCCTCGCGGACGGTGGAGATTAGGCGGTTGGGCTTGTGTGGCGCGGCCTTCTCGAGCAACAGGTCGTAGAGCCTTCCGCCGATCCCCCGGTTCTGAAAATCGGGATGTACTTGGAGGTACACCACAAACTTCTGCGGGTGGTACATCCACTCGCTGTGGTTGATGGTCCCGTAAGCGACGACGCGCCCGTCCAGCTCGACCACGTGCTGCTCGAACACCAAATCGGCTCTGCGCTTGGCCTCGGCCTCGAGTTGGCGCTCGAGCGTCGTGGGCGAGTCGGGCCAATTGAGGTTATTGATCTCGAGGGTAGGAGGATGGTCGGCGGGGGTGAAGGGCCGGAAGTGGAGGGGCATCACTCCCCCCTCAGCAGCTTGCGCAACGAGATCTGGGCCGGGCCGCGCGCGAAGCCCAGCTTTTCGTTGATGGCCAGCATGGGGGCATTAAGCGAGTCGTTGTCGGTGCGGATGGTCTCGAAGCCGCCCGCCTGGGCGTACTGCACCGTGCGGAGCTTGAGGGCCAGGGCGATCTTGCGCCCACGGTAGGCGCGGCGGGTGCCGGTGAACCAGTGGTCGAGGCCTTTGGTATCGGTGATGCTGTAGAGGCAGCTCATCCCCACCCAGCGCTCCCCGTCCAGCGCGATGAAGAATGCCCCCGGATCGAACTCGGGGCCTTCGGCCAACACATTGGCCCGGAAGAACTCGAGGCTGATCGGTGTGGCGGGCTCGGAGCGCGGGGTATCTACACGGATGTCGGAGAAGAGTTCGTGCAGCTTTTCGTCGGCCTTGGGATCGGCGGCGCTCAGCTCGGCAAAGGTATGGATGCGGATGGGCGAGATGTCGAGGCCCGCGAAGGGCTCGAGGTTGATCTTGGCGACCTCGAGGACGCTCACCCAGTCGCGCTTGGTCTCCTCGTAGCCCCGATCTTGAAAGAACCGCACCGCCCTGGTCTGGTTCTCGCGCACCGGAACCCGCAGCGAGAGCGGGTTTAGGGGTCGAAGCTCGTCGAGCAGCTTTTGATACAGCGCCTTGCCGATGCCCTGCCCGTGCCGGTCGGGGTGTACGAACAGCTCAAACCCGAACTTTTGCGGGTGGTAGGCGCCAGGGTTGGTACCGAAGTCCAAAAAGCCGAGGGGTCGGCCTTCGGCCTCGGCCACAAAGCGGGTGCGGCGGAAGCGGGGCTCGAGGGTGGCCTCGAGTTTGTAGTTTTCCATCGTGCGCGGCCAGTCGGGGTTGAGCAAATTCCACAACTCGACCATCACGGCGTAGTCGGCGTCGGCAAACGGGCGGATCAGATGGTCTTGCTGAAGTCCAGCCATTGGTTGATCTCCTTGAATCCGGCGGATTGATAGAACTCGAGGGTGTCCGGCTCGCAGGCGACATACGCTGTCTTGGCGCCCAACGCTTTTAGACGGCGGAAGCCCTCGGTTAGCACTGCTCGGCCCAGACCCCGGCGCTCGAAGCCTGGGCGGGTGCCCACCGGCTCGAACTCCCCGTTCTGGTTAACGGGGTCGTACCAGACGATGCAGTACGAGGCGAAGCGACCCTCGGGAGTCACGGTCACCAGGTCGAGATCGGGGCGGTACAGAGGAGCCGAGGAGCGGATGTTGAGGTAGCTTTCCAGAGTGAACCTAGAGGGGTGCCAGACCTCGAGGTGGATGCCCACCCGTTCGTCAATTTCGTGCGGCTCGGGGTGGCGCACCACGAAACCTTCAGGTAGCCTGGGCGGGAGGATTTCGTCGTCCAGGGGGCGCTCGAGGAAATACATCATGAAGTCGTCTTGGGCGTACCCCAGGGATTGCACGACCCCGATGGTCTCGAGGTTGCTGCGGGCGACGCTGGTAATCAACCTGGCCTGGGGGTCGAGGTTTTGGGCATGGGCCTCGGCATGGGCAACCATCTGTCGGAGCAATTCAGAGCGCAGCTCGAGGGGCAACCAGGGGGCCACGTAGGGGTCGAACTTCGCCCGCTTCTGCAACACGAAGCCCGCCACCACGCCGTCTTGCTCCCAGATATGCATCTCCTTCTCGGGCTTGTAGTGGATGTGCTGGAGGACGCCCCAAACCACATCGCCGGGGCACATGAACTCGCTGGGCGTGACCGCGTGTTGCCAACATTTGCCCGCGAAGGTGGTCAGCGCCTCGAGGTCGCCCGGGAGGTAAGGTCTCGAGGTGAGCATCATTCCCCTTTCAGTACCTTAGCCAAATCAATCCAGGCGGGCAGCTTTTCAAAACCCAAGGCTTCGTTGATGCCCAGCATCGAGCGGTTGGTCTGGGCGTTCTCGGTGCGAACCGCCGTCTTACCCAGTTCCTTGGCGCGGCTGAGGGCTGCCACCTTGAGGGCCAGCGCCACACCCCTGTGCCGGTGTTCGCGCCGCACGGTGGTGAAGCCGGTGCCCAGGTCGTTGTCGGCACGCCGATTAAACAGCATCGAAACCCCCGCGTATTCGCCGTTCTTGACCGCCAAAAACCACAGCGCGGGGTCGAAGTCGGGGCTACCGCGGACGTTTTCCCAGTAGCGTTCTTGGGTGGGGAAGGTGAAGGACTCACCGGGCGGCAGGGGCACGTCGTGGCTGCCCGCGTGGTCGAGCTCGTACATCTTGCGCTCGTAGTCGGGGTCGGACTCGAGGTCTTTCAGGGTCTTAATCTCGTAGCCCGAGTCCAGCACCTTCTGCACATCCTTGGCCCAGTACACGGGGTCGAACTTAACCATCTCGAGCCGGGACTCCCAGGCCCTAAACTCCTCGTGAAATCCCCGCTTCTCGGCAAATCTCAGCGCCTCGGGTTTGTCGGCGCGGGTCGAGGCCACCAGCTTGACGGGATCGTAGGGCTCGAGCTCGGTCATCATCCGCTCGTACAAGGCGGTGCCAATGCCCTGACCCTGGTGCGCGGGGTCGACCGTCAGCCCCACAGAGAACTTCTGCGGGTGGTACATCCACTCCATGTGGAAAAACCCGCCGATTCCCAGCACCATCCCGGCTTGCTCGGCTACCAGGCGGCGCAGGATCAGTCCCGGCTTGACCCGCCGGTCGGCGGCCTCGAGGGTCTCCGGCAGCACCAGGTTGTCGGGCCAGTTGGCGTTGCGGACCCGGGCCAGTGCCGGGTAGTCGGTGGGCGTGAAGGGGCGGATTACAAGATTCATGAAGTCTCCTGAAAGTTGACGAAGTAGTGCCCGCCTACGTCGGTGCGCCCGACCCGCTTGGCGGTGCGGAGCATCGGGGCATTGACCGCCCCAATCGTGCCGAAGAGGGCATCGCCGCCGCTGTCTTCCAGCAACTCGACCAGGCTGCGCTGCACCGCCACACCCAGGCCCGCCCCGCGAAAAGCCTGCTCGAGGGCGATCTCGATCATGTAGTAGCCCGTCGCCCCCACGTCCTGGCTGCGCGAGACCACCGTCACGCCCGCCCACTGGCCGTCCACGAAAATCTCGTAGACCAAGGCGGTCTCGAGGTAGTGCGCCATGTCCTCCCGGCTCTCCTGGCGCGACACGTCGGGCATCCAGAGGCGCTCGGCGAAGAGTTGGACGTACATGGCGGCGTAGCGGGGGTAGAACTCGAGGTCGCGGGCGCGGCACAGCTCGAGGCGATCCATGCCCTCGGGCCTGGGACGCTGGCGGATGGCTTCCAGAAAGCCCAGCATGTAGCGCTTGTCGCCCGCGCAGCCCGCGAACTGGTACGGCAGGTGAGCGCTTTGATAGACCCGCCAGCGCTGGGGCTTGAAGGAAGCGAACTCGCGGCGTAGCAGTTCAGTTATGGCCTCCTTCTCTCTGTCGCTCTCGAGCGGCCTACTGATCCGCGCCACCTCCACGAAGGGGCGGCCCAAGTCCATCCCGAAGAAGCGGATGCCCGCGATCAGGCGGCGACCCTGCGCCTCGAGCAGTCGGTGCTTGAACATCTGCGCGGGCAGCCCCAACGCGGCGCAGTTGCCGCCGAACTCTTCGGCGAAGGCATCCGTGAAGAACTCCACCGCGTCGGTCTCCACTTCGGGCCGCCAGTGCTCGCGGAGCTGGGCGGGGGTGTAGGCGCTCCGCACGAGCGGGTGGGTCTGCTCGAGGGCATGCCCCAGGAACTCCTCGAGCAGACTCAAGCTTCCTCCTTTGCGGCAGCGGGTGTTGCTGCTTCCGCAGCTTCCTCCTTGAAAGTTTTGATGTAATCCGCCCAGATCGGCTGCTTAACAAAGCCCATGGCCTCGTTTATGGCGAGCATGGGGCGGTTGCCCGCCTCGTTGCCGGTACGCAGCTCCCTGGCACCATAGGCCTTGGCGAACTGCAAGGCCTTGAGCTTGAGCGCCAGGGCCAGCCCCTTGCGGCGGTACTCGCGGCGGGTGCCCGTCAGGCCCACGCTCAGGTAGTCGCCGTCGGACTTCCAGAGGTTGGACTGCGCGGCGTATAGGCCGGTCGCCCTGTCCACCGCGAAGAAGTTGGCCTCGGGCAAAAAGTAACTGCTCTCGAACACCCACTTCTGCCAGTCCTCGTAGCTGATGGCGGTCGCGGGCTCGGGCCGGGGCACGTCCTCGCGTGCGGCCAGAAACATCTCGTAGGCCTTGCGCCGGTGCTCGGGGTCGGCCTCGAGCTCCTTCAGGCTCTTCAGCTCGAAGCCCGGCGCCTCCACCGCCTCGATCTTGCCCGCCCAAGGCGCGAAGTCGAAGCCCCGCACGTCCAGGCGCGACTCCCAGTACCTCATCTTCTCGGCGAAGCCGAGCTTCCGTAGCCAGGCGATCGCGTGGAGCTGGTCTTCGCGGGTGCTGCTCAGAATCGAGATGGGGTCGTGGGGCTTGAGGGCCTCGAGCAGCTCCCGCCACAGCGCCCCTCCGATACCCTGGCCCCGGTACTCGGGCCGCACCGTCACCCAGGCAGCGAACTTGTTGGGGTGGTACATCCCCTCGAACTGGGTGTAGTCGGCCTCGGCGACGATCTTCCCCTCCACTTCGGCCACGAAGCGCCCCCAGCGCACCTCGGGCGCGTGGGTGGTGTCGTCCTCGCGCAGGCCCCCCTCGGCGTAGGCTTCGTCAGGCCAGGCCGCGTTGAAGACCTCGGCAATTGCGGGGTAGTCGGCCTCAGCGAAAGGGCGAATGATTAGATTGATGACCATACAGTTGTCCTCCCTGGGGTTGCCAATGGTTTGGCTTGCATCGGCTATGGGCTGTGAGCGTCGGGCGGCTGTGCTACCCTGAAAGCGTGGGCAAGCAGATTCGTCAGAAAGCGGCTGCGTTGGTGACAACAGTCATCTTCGGGTTCCTCCTGTACAAGCTCCTCGAGCGCACCTTCGTGCTGATCTGGGTCAACACGCCGTGGTGGGGGGCCTTGATCATGCTGGTGGTGCTGTTCCTGCTGATTGATTACATGGTGAGCCGGCTGTTCGGTACCAGGGATTGATAACGGTTTTCTGTCGTGATCTGCCCGTCAGTTCGCGTGGCGTCGCTCGAGCCTTGGCTCATAGCTCATTGCCAGTGACCGTAAATTCCTGACCCTCGACAACCTTAGAAAACCTCAGCCAGCTCGGGTACGGCTTGAAGCCCAACTTGAGGTTCATCTCGTACATCACGCGGTTGGGCGGGTCGTTTGTGGTGCGGATTTCGCCCGAATACGGGCGCTGCCCGGTCGCATGGCCTTCACTGCCGCGCTGGGCCACCAGTTTCATCCCGCGCAGCTTGAGGTTGTGGGCGACCTTCTTGCCCCGATACTCGCGCATCACCCCGGTCATGTTGATGACCCAGGCCCCGGCCTCGGCGATGTAGGAGAGTTGGGTGTAGCCGACCATATGACCCGTTAAAGCGTCGTCGCGCTTGGGGTCGAGGGCGATCAAGACCGCCTCGGGCACGAAGTCGGGGGTCTGGGTCTCGTCCTTCTTGAACTGCTCGAACTCGCGCTTGGTGAACTCAAGGCCCATCGGCACGTCCTGGAACAGAATCCAGTCCAGTTCCCAGAGCTGACGCAGGGTGTCGTCGTTCAGGCCCAGCTCGGCAAGGCTTTTAATCTCGAGGCCTTCGTCGCGCAGGGTCTGCTCGAGGTGGGCGTAGGGCCTGAAGTCGAACCCCTCGGCCTTCCAGCGGCTGTTCAGACGCTCCCACTCCTGCACGAAGCCGTGCTTGCTCAGGAAGCGCAGCCCTTCCGCCTTGTCCGACTCGCCGCCCGCAACCAGCTTTTTGGGGTTGCGCGGGGTCAGTTGCTCGAGCAAAAACCCATAGAACCGCGCCCCGATTCCGCGCCGCCGGAACTCGGGGTGAACCTCCACCCGAATCCAGTATTTGCCCTCCTCAAAGGCAAAGCCGTCCTCGTGGAAGCCGCCCGTCGCGACCAACCTGCCGTCCAGCTCGGCCACGTAGTCGGCGCGGAAGTATTTGGGGTCGCGCTGGCTCTCCCACAGCTCGAGCTTCTCCGCCGTGACGGGCCACTCGGGGTCGATCAGGTTGGCCAGTTCGGCCACCTGGGGCAGGTCGGCCTTGGTGCGGGAGCGGAGCTTCAGGCTCATGTGAGTACCTCTCGGTAGACGCTTTCGATGGTGTGGCGGCGCTCCAGGGTCAGCTCGAGGCGCATGTCGTAGCGATCCAAGCCTTCCCAGTAGCCGTTGGGGGTGATGTGCTCGGTGATAAAACCTAGCCGCTCGAAAAACCCAAAGGTGTGCTGGCTGGTGTCGAGGCGTATGAAGGCGGCCTCGGGGTGGCAGGCGACGCGGGCCAGGCGCTCCAGCAGCAGCCGCTTGCCCAGCCCAGTGCCGTGCAGTTCGCGGCGCACCAGGCCCCAGCACAGCCCTGCCTCTTGCCGCTCTTGGTTGAGGTAATAGCCGCCGCAGCCCACGATTTTCCCGTCGCTCACGAGCACCAGATATACGCAACTGGGCAGTTTGAGGAAGGTCTCGAACTCCTCGCGCTCCTCGAGCGAGAAATACTTGGGCACGTTGGTGTCAAAGACCTCGAGGCAAGCAGCCATGTCGGCAGCGCTGTACTCGCGGATGTGCAGGCTCATGGCTGCCACTCCTTAGCCATCTGCACAAAGGCAGGCTCTTTCTGGAAACCCATTGCCTCGTTGATGGCCAGCATTGGGCGGTTGAGCTGGTGGTTGCTGGCGCGGATGTAGCGCACCCCGTAGCCCTTAGCGAAGGCAGCGGCCTTGAGTTTGAGCGCCAGCGCAATCCCCTTGCGGCGGTGGCTGGCCAGCGTGCCGGTCAGGCCCGTCTGTAAGGTTTGTGGGCGGGAGGACTTGTAGAGTTCGCTGATGCCCACCAATCGGTCGCCTTCCACAGCGAAGAAGATGCCCTCGGGAATTAGTTTGGGGTCGGTGGTGTGGCGGGCCTGCCAGTTCTCAAAAGCCCAGGGGATCATCGGCTCAACCGAGGGCACATCGGGCATCAGCGTCACCTCGGTCAGGGCGTGCCAGTGCCGCTGGAACTCCTCGCTCTGCCAGTCGAACTGGCTCAAGGTCTTGATTGCAATGCTCTCAGCCAGAGGTCGCTCGAACGGCGCGGGGTCGAAGGCTTGCACGTCCAATATCGAGCCCCACCAGCGGTCAAACTCCACGAAGTTTTGGGTGCGGTAGAAGGCCACCTCGTCCCAATCCTCGCGCCCACTCGTTTGCAATTCTTTAGGATTTTGCTTGGAGGTTTCTGCCATCAAAAACGCCCACATCTGAGGGGTTAGGTCTTTGTGCTCAGGAAGCACACGGTAACGCACATCCAAAGTTCCCGCCTTGGGGTTTTCGGGGCTCATGTATTCGACTAAGCCCACCACTTGCCCCCCAACCTCAACCAGCCAGCGGCCCAGCACCTCGTCACTACCTAGGCTCTTGTCCAGGTGTTGTATGTCGGGCACGGCTCGAGGAACCTCGGGGTGGGCGGCATTGAACACATCCACATAGGCCTGATAGTCGGAATCGGAAAAGGTGAAGGGGCGGATGGTCAGGCTCATGGTTTTAACTCCTTGTGCAAAACCACCAGCGCGGGTTCTTTGACAAAGCCCATCGCTTCGTTGATGGAGAGCATGGGGCGGTTGATCTGGTGGTTGTTGGTGCGGACGTAGCGCACACCGTAGTCCTTGGCGAACGCGGCGGCCCGCAGCTTGAGGGCCAAGGCAATGCCTTTGCGGCGATGACTGGAGAGGGTTCCAGTCAATCCCGTTTGCAGAGTTTGCGGGCGGTTAGACTTGAACAGCATGGTTGTGCCCACCAGCTGATCCTCCTCCACCGCGAAGAAATACCCCTCGGGAATCAGGTTGGGCTCGGCGGCGTGGCGCTGTTGCCAGACCTCGAGTGGCCACGGATTAATTCGCTCTGCGGAGGGCACGTCGCTCAGCAGAGCGATCATCATCGTGTACCAGCGTCTCACGAACGCCTGCGACTTCCAGTCGAAGTCGCTCAGGGGCTTGATCTCAATACCATCAGCAAGCGGTCTGTGAAAGGGCGCGGGGTCGAAGGTTTGCACGTCCAGCGTCGAGGCCCACATGCGGTCGAGTTCCACAAAGCCCTCGGCGCGATACCAGGCCACCTCGTCCCAGTCCTCACGCCCACCTGTTTGCAACACTCTGGGGTTCTGCTTGGCGGCCTCTGCCATCAGAAACTCCCACGTCGCGGCGGTCAATCCTTTGTACTGCGGGTGTAGGCGGTAGTGCACCTCGAGCGCCCCTGCCTTGGGGTTGCGCGGGCTCTCATACTCAACAATCCCCACAATTCGCCCCTCGACCTCGACCAGCCATCGGCCCAGCACCTCGTCCGCCCCTCTGGTCTTGTCCGCGTGCCGCACGTCGGTGACGACACGGGCGATCTCGGGGTGGGCGGCGTTGACCGCGTCCACGTAGGCCTGATAGTCGGCCTCGGAAAAGTCGAACGGGCGAAGCTGCATACTGTCCCCCTAAAACTTGATCTCGGCGCTGGGCCGAACCTCAATGCCCCTGAGCTTGCCGAACCCGTGGTCGGGGCCGATCATGCCGTCGAGCAGCTGGTTGTGGTACTCGACCACCTGCCGACCGCTGAGCGCGCCCTGGTCGGAGGCGCTGTGCCCGTCAGCCACCAGCGTCACCGCGTAGCCGAGGTAAGCGGCGCGGCGGCTGGTCACGTCCACGCAGAAAGGGGTCTGGAACCCGGTGATCACCAGGTGCTCGATCGAGCGGACCTCGAGTTCGGCCTGCAGATCGGAGTCCACAAACGAGTCCGCTGCCTGCTTGCGGATGCGAACATCGCCGGGCCGTGGGTCAAGCGCTGGGTGCACCTCCCACTCCGGCGTGCCGTAGCCGCCGACGTCGTCGTCTTGGATATAAACAACAGGGGTACGGGCGGCCCGAGCCTGCGCGATCAGGCTCGAGATGACCCCCAAGGTCTCCTCGGCCTGGTGGATGGGCCGACCGCTGAACATTCCCAGCTGCGCGTCAATGATCAGTAAGGCGGTCTGGTTCATTGCGCCTCCTTCCGCGCCACCGCCATGTACTCGATCTCGTCGAGGTCAATTGGGCGCTTACCCCAGTTGCCTGCCGTTCCGCCCCAGAAGTGCAGGATGCCTAACCCCGCCTCACGCATCATCCAGCGCAGCTCGGTGGGGAAAAGGCGGCGCTCGGGGAAGCGAAGCAGCTGTTTCTGGGCACCCGGCAGGTCCAACTCTTCTTGCTGAAGCTCCGTCATCGTCGCGGGGTCGAAGCGCCCGCTCTCTACGTCGGCTTGGGTGAGCTGTCGCACCCTGGAGTAGGGGTTGAGGGTGGTGAGCACAAACTGTGCCCCCGGCTTTAGCGCGCGGCTGACGTTGCCCAGAATGGCCAGGCTGTGGGCCTCGGGGTCGTCGCCCGGGTTCAGCAACCCCAACGCGCCCTCACACAAGCAGATGGCCGCATCAAAGGTCCGGCCAGCCCGGTAGTCGGTCGCGTCGGCCTGGATCCACTCGACTTCAACACCTGCGGTCTCGGCGTTCTTGCGGGCCTGCTCGAGCATCCCCGCCGAGATGTCCACACCCGTCACCCTGTAACCACGCCGTGCGAACTCGACCGCATGGCGTCCCACCCCGCAGCCAAGGTCGAGAACGCTCGAGCCAGCCGGCAACTCGAACAGCTCGAGCAGAAACTCCACCTCGGCCAAGGTGTTGCGGGTAAAGCTGTTCTCGAGGTACATCGGGGCGTGCTGGTCGAAGAAGTTCTTCCAAACGTGGCTCACAGGTAGGTCACCTCCATCGGGGTGAACTGGGTGGGGTTGTCGTGGGCGATGCGCCAGACCCTGCGCAAGATTTCGCCGCCCTTGGGGTGCAGGCCCAGGTGGCTGAAGGTGCGGCATAGGCCGTTCACGTCGCGCTCGAGGATCTCCCTGGCCTTGGGGTTCTTGTCAAACTCGACCATCTGCGGGAAATCAATCACCACCACCCTGCCGTCCCACCAGAGCAGGTTGAAGGTCGAGTAGTCGCCGTGAACCTTGCCCTGGGCGAGCATCAGGCCCAGGTTTTGGACGGCCTGCTCGAGGGCCTCCTTGGCCTCCTCAACGCTCAGACCGGCCTCGCTAAGGCGGGGCGCGGGGCCTTCACCGTCGCCGATGAACTCCATCAGGATCACGTTGCCAGCGTGGGCGATGGGCCGGGGCACGGCTATGCCCGCCTTGTGCAGGGCGTGTAGCTGACGGTACTCCTCCTCCACCCACAGCACGTTCTGGGCGCTCACCCCGAACTGGGTACGCTGAAGGATGGCCTTGTCCATGCGCTGGTCGGCGATGCGGCGGCCCTGGCGGTAGAGGGCGTCGTTTTTGAATGAGCGGACTCGAGAATCCACGTACAGTTTGGCCGCCAGCGGCGCATTGGGGTCTTCGGGCCAGCTCTTCTCGGTGGCCTCGACCACGTATACCGTGGCCTCCTTGCCGCTGCGGAGCTGCCAGAGCAATTCGGAAAAATACTCTTTCTCGTATAAGTCTTGCAGTCCGGGGTCGCCGAACTTTGGGGCCTTGGGGTCTTTGGCGTTGGCCTCCAGGAGCTTCCTCACGCTCTGGCGGCGGGGCGGCTTGCGGGCCTTGCGGTGAGCCCGGTCGGCGAAGTATTCGTGGGCGTCTTCGGGCCGGTCGTCGTCGGGGTGGCTCGAGGCCTCGAGTTCATCCTCGAGCCAGTCTTGCGGGGTTAGGTCGTGCATGTTGGGAACCTCTGGGCATAGGGGGCAGGGAACGGGGGACGGAGGGTAGGCAGTCGGCGTTGGCGGTGCTGGCTTTCATAGGACACGCTCCTTTCGGGGGCATAGCGGTCGATGTCTGGCGCTTAGCTGCTGGGTACGGTGCTTAGCCCTGCGGCTTTAGCTGGCGGCCTGGTGCCAAGCGACCTCATCACATCAACGAAAAACATCAACGAAAAAGCCGGGGGCTTGTGGTTCGCCCCCGGCTTGATTTATGGTGATTGTTACGTCAATACCATAAACACAGGGCGGCAAACCTTGATTCCAAAGACGGCATCGGCGTGCAGGTAGCAGTTTGGCATCATGGGTTCACCTCCTCGCGGTTAAGGATTCTTCGACCCAGCGAGTTTAGCATAGCCCTTTGCATACGTGCAAGATGGTCGTGAAGCTCAGAGCAAGCGTAAGGGCGATCCCCGACCTTGCCGGGGCTTTAGCAGCTGGCGAGCAGCTGCGCCCGCCTGTTTTCGGGGAAGCCAAGCCGGGCCACCTCAACTTGTCCCCTTGGGCCTTCGGCTCGCGTTGGCTCGAGCCACAGGGTCCACCCCGCAACCCTCGGCAGATCGCCTAAACCCTGCCCCCTCTTCCCTCTTCCCTCTCGAAATTTCCGACCCTCATCGGAAATCCAATCATTAACACCTAAATTAAACAGCCCTGGTCACAAAAATTGCCCAGTATGTTAACATCGTAGGTGATGGCAAAGGCCAAATCCAAACGCGCACGTCAGCCCAAGCTCTCCGAGACCGAGCGCCGTTTCGAGCGCGAAGCCCTCAGCCTGATCCCCATCGGGCTGGCGGTACTGCTGGCCTCGAGCATCTACTTCCAGAGCCGCCTGGCCGGAAGCCTGGGCCACACCATCCACGACTTCCTCTACGGCAACCTCGGCTACCTGTCGTGGCTGATCCCGCCCCTACTGCTTATCACCGGCGTGCTAATTCTGCTGGACAAGCCGCTGCGCCTTTTTGCGTGGTTCGCCGGGCTGACCGCCGTCGCAGCGCTGGTGGCGCTGCCGCTGGTGGCCCACTTCAACCGGCCCGTGACCGGGAGGCTGGGCGTCTGGATGTACGGAATGCTGGCCGGGACGCTGGGCGTCGTGGGGCTGCTGGTGCCGATGGTGCTGCTGAGCTTCGTGGCCGACCTGGCCATCGGGCGGCGGCCGGGCTTTCTGATCGGGCGGGGCAGCCGCCGGGTGGCGGACGCGGCAGGAAGGCTCTATTCGGCCTTCCTGCGCTCTCAACAGGCGGGCAGGCTGCTGCACGAGAGCCGCGCCTTAACCGAGCGCTACCCCGAGCACAAGGCCCTGGTCACGCTGCAAGAAGACCTGCGCGCTTTCCGCAATGCCCCCAACGACCCCGAGGCGCTGGCGGGCTTTGACAAGCTGCTGTACGACTTCAAGGCCGAGCGGGCCAAGGAACTGAGCGAGAAACTCAAGGCCGAGGTGCGCCCGCTGCCGGTAAAGCTCGAGCGACTCGCCGCCGCGCTGGCCGCCCCCATCCAGGGCGACGAGCTGGCTCAGGCCCTCGAGGAGCGCCGCACCGCGCTGGTGCTGGAGATCGGCACCCTGCTCACCCGCGCCTCCAACCTCACGCGGGCTTCGGAGCAGGCCGCCAAAACCCTGCTCTCCCCCACCGCCAAGGGGCTGCTGAACGCCTGGGACGAGCACCAGGCCCGGCTGAACCAGTGGCGCGAGTGCGAGGAGGTCACGCTGGGCCTCGAGAAGCGGGTGGACGCCTGGCTCAAGTGGGCCGAGTGGGTGGAGGGTGCGCCCTCCGAGGCCCGGCCCGCCGGGCTGCGGGCGCTTTTGGAGAAGGGCCTGATAGACCCGCCCGCCTACGAGGTGGTTACCAAGCCCACCCCGGTGCAGCCCGAGTTCGACTTTGATTTTGTTTTTCCCGAGCCAGGCGAGCCTGAACGGGTCGAGACCGCCCCGGGCGCAAACGCCTCCGGCGCAGCTAAGCCCTCGCCCAGCGTGGAGATCAAGCCCGCTGCCCCCACCCCCACGCCCAGCAAGAAGCTGCCACCCGCCCGCCCCCGCACCACCAAGCTGGTGCTGCCAGCCCTCGACCTGCTGGACAAGGCCGAGGCCCCCCGCTACGACCCCAAGGCCCTCGAGATCATCACCCGGCGGCAGGTCGAGCTGATCGACGACACCCTGCGCCACCACAACGTCGAGGCCAAGGTGGTCAACTGGAGCCGCGGCCCCACCGTCACCCGCTACGAGCTCGAGCCCGCGCCCGGCGAGAAGATCAGCCGGGTGCAGAACCTCCACAACGACCTGGCCCTAGCGCTTGCGGCCGGGTCGGTGCGGATCGAGGCCCCCATCCCCGGCAAGAGCGTGATCGGCCTCGAGGTGCCCAACACCGAGCGCGAGCTGGTGCGCTACAGCGAGGCCCTGCACTCCCAGGCCTTCACCCGCTCCAAGGAGCTGCTCCCGATGGTGCTGGGCAAGAGCATCGACGGCGAGTTCTGGGTCAAAGACCTGGCCAAGATGCCCCACCTCCTGATCGCGGGCTCCACCGGCTCGGGCAAGTCGGTGGCGGTCAACACCCTCATCACCAGCCTGCTGTTCAAGTACCTCCCCACCGAGCTGCGCTTCCTGATGATCGACCCCAAGATGGTCGAGCTGACCCCCTACGAGGGCATCCCCCACCTGGTTCGCCCGGTGGTGACCAACCCCGGTGACGCAGCCGGGGTGCTGTTGGGGGCGGTTGCGCACATGGAGCGGCGCTACAAGATGCTGAGCCAGGTGGGGGCGCGTAACCTCGAGCAGTTCAACCAGAAGATGAAGGCCGCCGGCGACCCCACCCTGCCCTATCTGGTCATCGTGATCGACGAGCTGGCCGACCTGATGATCACCGCGCCCAAGGAGGTCGAGCAGGCCATCCTGCGCTTGGCGCAGATGGCGCGGGCCACCGGGATGCACCTCGTACTGGCCACCCAGCGCCCCTCGGTGGACATCCTGACCAGCCTGATCAAGGTCAATGTGCCCGCCCGCATGGCCTTCGCGGTGAGCAGCGGCTTCGACTCCCGCACCATCATCGACACCTACGGCGCGGAGCGGCTGGTGGGCCAGGGCGACATGCTCTACCACCAGCCCGGCCTGCCCAAACCGGTGCGCCTCCAAGGCCCCTACCTGGCCGAGGCCGAGGTCCACCGCATCGCAGAGTTCCTGCGCCAGCAAAGCTTCGAGGACTGGTTCGTCGAGCAGTACGGCACCGACTTCGACGGTCCCATCTCGGTCGCGGGGAGCGGCGCCGACACCGGCGACATCGACTTCGGCGACCCCCTGCTCAAGAAGGCCGCCGAGATCGTGATCGAGGAAGGCTACGCCTCGGTGAGTCGGCTCCAGCGGCGCTGCTCGGTGGGCCACGCCCGGGCCGGCAAGCTGGTGGACGCCCTCGAGGCCATGGGCATCGTCGGCCCCCACCAGGGCAGCAAACCAAGGGACGTGCTGATTACCAGGGATCAGTTGCCCGAGTATTTCGGCAGTGAGGCTCGAGAAAGCAATTAGAGGAGTTTGTAGTTTGTAGGATGCGTTTTACGCACCGCCGTTCCAGGGACGGGAGTGCAGAAGTGAGCGCACCCTACAACTAGAGCGATTAACTCGAGCCCCGCCCCATAAACTACACGGCCAAAACCGTTGTCATTCTGAGCAGAGCGAAGAATCTCCGAAGGGCGAACACACGTCCACTCAATATTGCGAACAGACTGTCACCGCCAACATCAAACGGGCGACCCTGACGCTCTTCGGAGACCCTTCGACTCCGCATCGCTCCGCTCAGGGTGTCAAGGGACAGGGCTCGAGCCCGCACAAGCGGACCCCGAACTCGAGCCTTCCCTCGAGCGCCTGCAGTGGATAAATTGAGTCATGTCGATCCTGGATTGGGTAGGGGTAGCGCTGATTATCATCGGGGTGGCGGAGTATGTGATCTTCCAGATGCTGGCCCCCAGCAAGCCCAACATCGCCCGAATCATGCCGTTCCTCATCGGCAACTCGGTATTCAACGGGATTCTGGGTCTGGTGCTGATCGTGATTTAGCGCCGGTCGCCGGGCAGGCCGGCGTGCGGACCTGGAGTCCAAGAGCCCTTATAATGCCTCCTCGAACTCGAGGAGATGATATGAAACGTGTGTTCTTGGTTTTGGCCTTGATGGTTGTGGGCAGTCTGGCAATGGCGCAAGGGTTTGCGATCCGGGGGGCGTTTCCGTTTAACCTCAACTCCAACAAGCTGGGAGCTGAAGCCGAAGTGGAATACAACGGCAGGCTCGACGCCAACCTCACCTGGGGCCTGCGGGTCAGCTTCCAGCAAGTCCCACTCGACGGCGGGCAGACGACCCTGATTTTCCCCAACGGCTACCTCGAGTACCGCGTCCCCCTACAGACCGGCGTCAGCGGCTACGGCAGGGCCGAGCTGGGCGTGGGGATACTGCCGCAGTTCTTCCCGAGGGTCGTCCTGACCGGTGGCCTTGACTCGCGCTACGCCCTGGGGGGCCTCGAGGTGATCGGCCAGGCCAGCGCCTACTTCGACTTCATCGTGACCAACCGGGCCAAGCTCGGGCTCACGGGCCGCTTCGGTACCCTGCTGATTCCCCTGGTGCCCTACCTCGCCGCCGACCTCAGCTACGACCTCTACCCCCAGACCTTCGTTCCCAAGGTCTACGCGGGCACCCTCTTGTTCCTCTCCCCACAGTTCTTCCTGGGCCTCGAGGGCGGCGCTGACACCACCCCCTTCGTACGGCTGTTTTTCCAGTACAGCCAGTAACGGTACGGGGGCGAGAGGATGGGAAAGGGAGGTGAGAAAGCGCCACCGGTGGGATTTATCCTCTCTATGGGCTCCCTTCTCCTCCCTCGCTTTTCCGCTGTGGCTCATCGTCACCTCAGTCACCCCGATTTTAGGTACGACGGTGTAGGCTGTGCCGAGTGGGGCTTCGGCCATAGGGGAATGTATGAGTGAAATCTACGACGTGGTAATCATCGGCGGCGGCCCGGCGGGGCTGACGGCGGGCATCTACGCGGGGCGCGGCAACCTCAAGACGGTAATCCTCGAGAAGGGTCTGCCCGGCGGGCAGATCGCCCAGACCGAGGAGGTCGAGAACTACCCCGGCTTCCCCGAGCCCATCAGCGGGGCCGAGCTGTCCGAGCGGATGGTGCAGCAGGCCAAGCGCTTCGGCGCGGACATCCTGATGGAGGAAGTGCAGTCGGTGCACAAGACCGACCAGGGCTTCGTGGTCAAAGGCTACGAGCGCGACTACCCTGCCCGCACGGTCATCCTGGCCACCGGCGCTAACCCTAAGGTGCTGGGTGTGCCCGGCGAGGACAAGTTTTACGGGCGCGGGGTGAGCACCTGCGCCACTTGCGACGGCTTCTTCTACCGGGGCAAGGAAGTGGTGGTGGTGGGGGGCGGCGACGCCGCCGTGGAGGAGGGGCTGTTTTTGACCAAGTTCGCCTCCAAGGTCACCCTGATCCATCGCCGCGACAGCCTTCGGGCCAACAAGACCGCCCAGGAGCGGGCCTTCGCCAACCCCAAGATGCACTTCGTCTGGAACACCGTGGTCGAGGAAGTGCTGGGCGAGGAGACCGTAAGCGGGCTACGGCTGAAGAACCTCGAGACCGGCCAGACCTCGGAGTTCAAGACCGACGGGCTGTTCATCTTCATCGGGCACGTGCCCAACACCGGCTTCCTGAACGGCCTGGTGGCCCTGCGCCCAGACGGCTACGTGGACGTGAAGGAGGAGATCTACACCTCGCAGCACGGCCTGCTGGCGGCGGGCGACGTGGCCGACCCCATCTACCGCCAGCTCACCACCAGCGTGGCGGCGGGCACCCGCGCCGCAATGGTGGCCGAGAAGCTGGTGGCCGAGCTGACCGAGCCCGACTCCCCGGCGGCCCGCAACCCCTCCCCAGTGGTCGAGGAGTACCTCTCGAACTAGGTTACGCCCGGCAGGCACTGCGCCGTAAGTTGGACCCGCCTAGTTTGGGCGGGCAGGGCACAGGAGATGGTGGCCTGTGCCCTTTGCATTGGCCTCGAGGATGGCCACAGCAAGCGATACTGCCGTGCACCGTGGCAACCCGGAGCGATTCACTAAGGTAGTTGCGCCAGGGTAGGTTTGCGAAATCGCTGGACCTAGCAAGCGGCTGTCTGGCGCAATCTCCGGCGGACATCCCGGGGGAGCCATTTCGCAATTTCACCTGGGAAACGCTCTGACATGAGTCAACCCTCAACCCCTCTGCCCCCGGCGCACATCGGGCCTTTAGCTGAGCTTAACCCAAATTGTGAGTTTCTTTCATTATGCGGGCATACGGTAAAGCATAGCCGAGGTCGGTTGCCGCAACGGCAATGGCAGAAACCCCGATGAGAATTGACATGGCGTGGTTTATAGGGGTCATTTGAACGAAAGAAACCTCCGTTTCAAGACAACATAGGTTTGGGCAGCGTGGGGTGGCGTTATGAGACTGGTATGGGGTATCGGGGTGGTATTGGGGCTGGCCTGTGCGCAGCCGAGCCCAACACCGCAGCAGACCTTCGAGCAGACCGAGGCTAGGGCGCTACTGGCCTTGAGTCAACTGCGTGACCAGCGGGCTGAGGTAGGAAACGCGATAAAGGCCCTCGAGGCCGAGGTGGGCAACCTGCCTACCCTCATCGAGCGGATGAACCGGCAGCTCCAAGGCGTTCGCGGCGACTTCGCCCGGGTGCGCCAGGGCGTCTCCAGCCCACTAAGGTGCCTGAAGCGGGCCGACATCGCCTACGCCATCAACGGCGGCCTGGCCCACGCGGTGACGGGTAACCTAGCCTTCAGCCTGCGGGGCGACGTGGGCCTCGCGCTGGACGCGGTGCAGAGTGTGGCGGAGCAGCTCGAGGCCGCCCGGCGCGAACTCGACGCCCGCCTAGATCAGCTCCACCAGCAGGTCAACCGCCTGCGTCTCGCTGTCCTGACCTACCCCGGCGGCTCCGAGCGCTACAGCCGCCTCCTGGCCGCGGCGGTAGAGGCAACCAGCAAGGCCCAGGCCCAGATCCGTCTCGTCAACCAGAAACAGGCCGACCTCCTCGCGGCCTCCCAGAACCACCGCCGCGTCGCCGAGCAGATTTACCTCCAGGGCCGGCAGACCCTGACCCAGGCCAAGGGCTGGCTCGAGGGGCTGGCCTGCACCAGCTGATCAACCCCACGTTCAGGGTTGGTTCTTTTTCTCTATCACGCTCGAGAGCAACAGCGCCCCGATCCCGAAGACCCCCGCCTGGGCAATCCAGCCGAGGGCGTAGTTGCCGCTCCAGTCCACCAGCAGGCCGAAGAGGGGCGGGGCTGAGGCGATGCCGATGGAGGTGAAGGTCAGGCCGAAACCGACCACCCGGCCCTCCCAGCCGGGCGGAGACAGCTCGGTGAGCAGGGAGAAGTGCAGGCCCTGCCAGCCGAGCGCGGTGGCACCGTAGACGGCCACCACCACCGCCTTGACCCAAAGCGGGGTGATGACCGGGAGCCAAGCCAGGATCAGGGCGCTCAGGGCCGCCAGCGCGACCATCAGCACCAGCAGGGGCTTACGCCTGCCGCCCAGCCGGTCGGAGAGCCACGACCAGAAGACCCGGCTAACCGCCCCAGCGATCTGGGCCACCGTGAGCAGGGCTGCCCCGGTCAGGGTGGGCACCTCGAGCCGCTCGTAAAGAAACAGAATCAAGTAGGTGATCATCACGAACTGGCCGGTAGGCAGGAACATTCCCGAGGAGGCCGCCAGCAGCACGTTGCGCTCGCGCAGCACCTGGGCCAGCGAGACCTTGGGCTGGTTGGGATTGCGGGGGCGCGGGGGCAGCTTTTCGTAGTAGAGCCTCGAGGCCACCAGTGCCGCCACCACCGCGATGAGGGCCGCTGCCACCGACGCCCAGCGCCAGCCGTAGAGGTGGGCCACGGCGGGCAGCACGGCGGCCGCCACCGCCCCACCCAGCGGCACCGCCATCTGCCGCAGCCCGATCACCGTGCCGCGCTGCTCGGCCCGGAAGACCTGGGCCACCGCCTGCGAGCCCGCCGGGGTCGAGGAGGCCACCACCAGCCCCACCAGGAACAAGAAAGGGATGAAGGAGAGCTGGCTGTGTGCAAATACCGCCACCAGCAGGGCCATCAGCCCGCCCGCCAGGGTACCTGCCACCATCACTGTGCGGCTGCCCAGTTTATCGGTCAGCCAGCCCGCAGGCAGGGCCCCCAGCATGGTGCCGATGTAGGTGAAAGTGTTCAGCAGCCCCACCGCCGCCAGCGAGAGCTTTAGGTCATCGCGGATATAGGGGGCCAGGGTGGGGTAGGCCTGCCCGATGGTTGCAACGGCGGTTCCGGCGACCATCGCGGCGGTGAGAACGAGATAGGGGGACATTTGGGATGGGGGTCGGGGGAAGAGGAAGAGGGGCGGAGTCGGGGTTTGGTCTGGCGTCTTGAGCCCTGCCTGTGGCCATTGGCCCGTAGCCCAGCATATCGGTTTCAGCTGACCAGCGGGAAACCCAAAGAGGGCGACCCTCTCCCCGTATAGTCATGGGCGTGAACAGGCTCGAGTCAGTCGTGGAATCGTCGGTTTTCAATCGGTTTATCACCGGGGTGATCGTATTTGCCGCTTTGCTGATCGGCCTCGAGACCTATCAGCCCCTGATGGAGCGCTATGTCGAGACGTTTCACCTGCTCAACAACCTCGTGCTGGGGGTGTTCGTGCTCGAGGCGGCCCTGCGCTTTGCCGCTACCTGGCCGGGCGTGGGGCGCTACTTCCGCAGCGGCTGGAATATATTCGACCTCGTCATTATCGTGTTGAGCCTACTCCCCTTCTCGGCGGCCTACGCACCGGTGGTGCGGTTGATCCGGCTGCTGCGGGTGCTGCGCCTGGTGCGGGCCGTCCCGGAGCTGCAGGTGATCCTGGGGGCGCTGCTCAGGAGCATCCCCTCGATGGGCTACGTGCTGCTGCTGTTGATGCTGTTCCTCTACGTCTATGCGGTGGCGGGAGTCTTCCTGTTCGGCCCCAACGACCCGGTACACTTCCGGGATCTCCACACCGCCCTCTTGACTCTGTTCAAAACCCTCACCGGCGAGGGCTGGACCGACTTCCTGGACGCCGCCTTCTACGGCTGCCAGCGCTTTGAGCTGCCCTTCCCCGAGCAGTGCACCCAGCCCCAGGCCGCACCGCTGCTGGCGGTGGTCTACTTCGTCAGCTACATCCTGCTGGGCACCATGATCTTCCTTAACCTGATCGTGGGCATCGTGGTCAACAGCATCGACGAGGTGCGCAAGAACCAGGAGCGCAAGAAGGCCAGTGAGCAGGCGCTCGAGTTCAACCAGATTCAAGAGAAGTTGTCCGAAGTCCAGCAGATGCTACAGGGGTTCGAAGACCGGTGGGGCAGGAAGTGAGAGCGGTTCCGCATACTCCCTACGGCGCTAAAGCGGGCGGTTTTTGCTGTAGAGCGGTTCGAACGAACACCCCAGGTGCCCTGGCCAGGATTTAGCAAGGTCTACGTGCAGACGCCCAAGTTGCGCCAGGGTAGATTTGCGAAAGCTGCGGACGCGGCAACTACGTTCCTGGGCGAAGTGGCGTGCGCCATAGCCGCAGAGCGGCTACCCGAGGCGCAATTCCCCTCGGGTGTATTGGGGCGACAATTTGCATTTCAACAGTGGAGCCAATTAGTCCTTGCTGTTCTCCCGTATGAACGCCCCGATCCGACCGGCGGCCTCCTCGAGCGTCGGCTCCGGCTGAACCAGGGCCAGGCGGACGTGGCCCCGCCCCACACCGCCGAAGGCGCGGCCTGGGGTGAGGGCCACGCCGGTCTCGGTGACCAGGCGCTGGGTGAACTCGAGGTCGTCCATCGCCAGCCCCGGCGGGAGTCTGGCCCATAGGTACATGGCCGCCTCGGGCATGGGGATCTGCCAGCCCTGCCGCGCCAGCGCCTCCACCATCGCCACCCGGCGACCCGTCCACACCGCGTTGTCGGCCCGCAGGCGCTCACGCGACACGCCGAGGGCCGCGACGCCCATGCGGGCGATGCCGAGGTACTGGTTGAAGTCGGTGGGGGCCTTGACCGCCTCGAGGCTCCCGATCGCCGCCGCGTTACCCAGCGCGAAGCCCAGCCGGAAGCCCGCCATATGGTAGCTCTTGGCGAAGCTGAACAGCTCCACCACCCGCTCTCGCCCGCCCGGCAGGGCCAGTGGCGAGGGCGGGTCCAGGGTGGCCTGGTCGAGGTAGGGGTTGTCGTGAATCAGCAACAGGCCGTGGCGTCGGCAGAACTCGAGGGCCCCGGCCCAGAACTCTGACGTAACGGTGGCCGAGGTGGGGTTGTTGGGATAATTGAGCAGCAGAGCCTTGGCGCGTCCTGCCACCTCCAGGGGGACCTCGGAGAGCAAGGGCAGGTAGCGCCCATCCAGCGGCAACTCGAACACCTCGAGGCCCGCCACGGTGGCTGCTCCGAAGTAGCTGGGGTAGGCCAGACCGCACATCAGCAGCACGTCGCCGGGGTCGGTCATCGCCAGCAGCAGATTCGCCAGGCCCTCCTGCGAGCCGATCAGTTGCAGGGCCTCGGTCTGGGGGTCGAGGCGCAGGCCGTAGCGCTGAAAGTACCAGTCGGTGCAGGCCTCGAGGAAGGGCAGTGTCCCGTGCTTAAGGCAATAACCGTAGGTGGAGGGGTCGTCTATGGAATGCCGGAGTGCCTCGAGGGCCTCGGGCGGCGGCGGCAGGTCGGACGCGCCGATGCTGAGGTCGATAACCTCGCGGCCCAGGGCCCTGGCCTGGGCCTTGGCTGCGCTCATCCCGACGAAGACCCCGGCATCCGCTGGGACGCGCTTGGAGCGAAACATGCCTCAAGTTACCGCAACCGGGGCGCTCGAGTGGGTCAGCCCCAACAGTTCGAGCAGGTGCCGGTGCCGCTGGCTCTCGGTCAGGAAGCCCAGGCCGCGCCTGCGGACCAGCCAGCTCTTCAGCTCCCTGGCTGCCTCGGGCCGGCCCAGCAGCCGGGCCAGCTCCCCCGCCTGGCTGAACTGGACGGGGACGGTCGTCTCGGAGTACGAGCAGACCGGGCAGCCCAGCACCATCGGGTTGGAGTCGTACTCAAAGACAAGCCGGCCCAAGCGGTAGGCCCACAGCAGCAACAGTTCGTCATCGACGTTAAGCGCGGCCAAAGCCACCGTACGCAGCTTGCGAGAAAGGGCCTGGGCCGTCCGGGCAAAGCGGTCCAGGTCGGCGTAGAAGGTCTCGAGGGCCGGCGCCTGCGGCACCACCACCCTGACCCATCCGCCCTGGGGCTCGAGTTCGGCGGGCTCGGACAGCGCGGCGCGGACGGTCTGGGGGTCGGCGCCCCTGAGGTGAATCCAGCCATACGAAGGCACCGCTCGAGGGTAGACCTGAGGGCCGTGAGCGGGGTGAGGCTCCCGCTATGGCCGAGCCCCGCAGGGCCCGCGACGAGGGGTTTTAAAACCCTCATGTATTCCCGCGTGCGATTTGCTATCATCTGCTCAGGTTGGGGAGTAGCTGCTAGCGCATCGGCCGTCATTTCAGAGCAACCGCTCTCGGTAGATGCAAGTTCAAACCGAACTTTCAGCGAGACCACCATAGGCAAACCGCCTGTGGTGGTTTTGTCCTATAGGCAGCAACCAAGCAAGCAGAGCGAAAGGATACGATGAAAAAACTTCTCTTCAAGATTCTTCTAGGCGTGGCGGGCAAGTTCTTGGCGAAGCGCTTCGGCTACGGGCGGTACGGCGGCCATTACCGCAGCGGCTACGACTACGACCCCTACTACGGCGCGCCGTACCGGGGCGGGTTCTTCAAGCCGTACAAGTACAAAAAGAAGAAGAGCAAGCTCAAGAAGCTGATGGACATCTTCGATTAAGGCATTTCATGCGAGTGCCCCGCCCGCCGCGTCTAGGCGGGCGGGGCTTTGTTGGGATCGCTCCGTGGGACTGAAGCCGTACTCGCAAGCGTGGCGGGGGCAGCACTCCCAGAAATCGATATGGGGGCCCTGCAGCAAGGGACGTTGGCGGGAAGCGCAGTAAAGCCGCCCAGCACGGCAGCCACCGCGCAGCAGCGGGCCTCGAGCTTGACCAAACCGCCAAAGCCCCCTACAATGGCAAAGCTGGCTTGAACGTTTTAGTTCACAGCGCAAGCCACGACACCTCGGTGTCTGCGACGCAGGGTGGAGCAGTCTGGTAGCTCGTCGGGCTCATAACCCGAAGGTCACAGGTTCAAATCCTGTCCCTGCAACCAAAAAACCGAAAAAGCCCGCCATATTGGCGGGCTTTTTCATGGCTCGAGCCGGCCCAGCGCGGCTGTGGGGGTCTGTGCCCCGACCGCGAAGAGTGCCCGTCGCAGCTCCCAGAGGAAATCTTCGATCCATTCCACGACCGCGTCGGCGCTCTCGAGGGCAGGCTTTACCAAGGGCCGCGCCACCGACACCATGCTGGCCCCCAGCGCGAGGGCCTTGGCGGCTTGGGTGCCGTTGCGGATACCGCCCGAGGCCACCAGGGGCCTGTCCGGCAGGGCCTGGCGGGACTCCCGGAGGGCCTGGGCGGTGGGGATACCGATCTCGACCAGCTCAGGGTTGAGCACCTTCCCGCCATGAACCAGCGCCTCGACCTTGGCCCAGCAGGTGCCGCCCGCCCCCGCCACGTCCAGGGCCGCGAAAGGCAGATGACGAAGTTGGGTGGCGACCTCGAGCCCGATCCCGTGGCCCACCTCCTTCAACACCACCGGGAAAGGCACCTGAGGCAACAGCAACCTTAGCTTCTCCAGCAGCCCCCGGAAATCGGTGTCGCCGCCAGGCTGCAACGCCTCTTGCAGGGGGTTGATGTGCAGCGCGATGGCGTCAGCCCCGACCAGCGAGACAGCCTGCTGTATCTGCTCGAGGCCGTAGCCTTTATTCAGCTGCACCAGTCCCAGATTCCCCACCAGCAGGATGTCGGGAGCAATCGGGCGCACTTGAAAGCTGGGCAAGGCCCCGGGGCGCTCGAGCATCACCCGCTGGCTTCCCAGCATCATCCCAACGCCCAACCGCTGCGCGGCCTCGGCCAGGTTGCGGTTGATCCGCCCCCCGAACTCCTCCCCGCCGGTCATGGCGCCGATCAGAAAGGGGGCGCTCAGGGTCTTGCCCAGAAACGAAGTTGTCAGGTCTACCTCGTCCAGGCTAAGGTCGGGCAGGGCACAGTAGCGCAAGCGGTACTGCTCGAGTCCGGTGCTCACCCGCTCGTACTCCACCGCCTCGGAAAGACAAACCTCGAGGTGTTTGCGCTTGCGGGTCTGAATATCGGACATGGCGGTTGGAGCGTAAAGCTTTTGGCGGCCGGGAATTGGCTTCTGGCCAACAGCTCACCGTCAAACAGGCCTGCGGAGGTTTTCGGCCCGGCCCCCTCGCGGTTCTGCAAAGCCTCGGACGGGCCAAAGATGCTGTCTCCAGGCCCCTAGGTACTTCTAGTAACTTCCGGTGTATCGCCCGACCGCAGGCAGTGCGGGAGGGCGATTTGCCCGGTTTGCCCGGGCGCCTTAGCCGCCGGAAGTCTATCGAGCTGGCTTACTTATACCCCAGAATCGCCTCGCGCTTGTCACCCCACTCCAGCGCACTCGCGATCGCCTGGTCAATGCTGTGCTGGGCCTTCCAGCCCAACAACTCCTGGGCGCGGTCGGCGTTGGCGTAGGCCCCGGCCACGTCGCCGGGGCGGGGCGGGGCCTCCCGCTTGGAGATGGCCTGGCCGTAGACGCGCTCGAAGGCGGCGACCAGTTCCTTGACCGTCACCCCGTCTCCGGTCCCGAGGTTGATGACGGCGTAGTTCGAGCCGGTCTTGCCCAGGGCCGCGTCGAAGTGCTCGACCGCCGCAAGGTGCGCCGCCGCCAAGTCCCAGATGTGGACGTAGTCGCGGATACCCGAGCCGTCGCGGGTGGGCCAGTCCACGCCGGTGATCAGGAACTGGGGCTCCTTCCCTAAGGCCACGTCCACCATCTTGCCCAGCACGTGGCTGGGGTTGCGGGCGTGGATGCCGGAGCGCATTTTGGGGTCGGCCCCGATAGGGTTGAAGTAGCGCAGCGCGATACCGCGTAGCCGGGTGGCGTGGGTGATGTCCTCGAGGGCCATCTCCATCATGTATTTGGAGCGGGCGTAGGGGCTGGAAGGCTTGAGCGGCGAGGCCTCGGTGACCTTAAAACCGGGCACCGCGTCGTAGAGCGAGGCCGAGGAGGAAAAGACCACGCGGGTCTGGCCGAGCTCCTCGAGGTTCTTGAACAGCTCGAGGCTCTTGCCCACGTTCTCCCGGTAGTAGCGGTAGGGCTGGGCCACCGACTCCGGCACCACGATCAAGGCGGCGCAGTGGATGGTGGCGTAGACGTCCGGGTGCTCGGAGAGGATACGCTCGAGCAGCGCCCGGTCGGCGATGTCGCCCTCGTAGAAGATACGACCTTCGGTGAAGGCCCGCTGCCCCACCACCAGCGAGTCCAGCAGCACGGGCGTGTGGCCGCTGTCCAGCAAGTAGCTGGCGATCGTACTGCCGATGTACCCTGCCCCACCTGTAATCAAGACTTTCACAGGTGCGATTGTATCAAGGCACGCTGAAGCGGGCAGGTCGAATTTCAACTGGTTGCCAGCAGAGAGGAGGTAGAGCGCCGGCGAGCCGGGAAGACAGAACTCTACCGCAGGTGCCGTCGCGGTAGGTTGGCAGAAGCCCGCCCAAACCCTCACAACGCTGAAGCGGACGTAGTCGTAATGCACCCGGCGCATCCGAGTCTCCGCGTGTGGGGTGTTCGGGCGAAGCGCTGTGAGGGCTAGCGGCTGGTATGTGGGTCTCCATAGCGGGCATCCCGGGTTTGGCCAGTCTGACCGCCAAACATATTGACATATTTAGATTTATCGATATATTATCCTCCTATGTCTGCCGTACTGGCCCTCGCCGAGCCCTCGAGCCCCGACCTCGAGACCCTCGCCGCCGTGTTCAAGGCCCTGTCCGACCCGGCCCGGCTCAGAATCCTCGACTACCTGGCCTCCGACCCCGACGGCAAGTGCTGCGACACCGAGCGGGGCATCTGTGCTTGCGACCTCGAGGCCGTCACCGGCCTCTCCCAGCCCACCGTCAGCCACCACATGAAGCTGCTGGTGGCGGCGGGGCTGGTGAGCGCCGCACGGCGCGGCAAGTGGATGTACTACGCGGTGAACTCGAGCGGTTTCGGAGCGCTCAGAGAGTTCTTGCAGACCATTAACCGCTGAAGGGCCTGCCCGAGCTTGTTCCCAGTTGTCAAAGGAGCCTCTATGAACACCCAGAGCTTTATCCAAACCCTCGAGTCCTACCCCACCCGGCCTTTGGTCTTCGACTACGGCTCCGGGCGGCGGGTCGCACCCGGATATCACGTCACCGAGGTGATGAACGTCACCTACGAGACCATGGACTGCGGCGGGCAGGCAAACTTCTGGCGCGAGACCGTCGTACAACTGCAAGGCCCCGGCGCAAAGGACGCGCCCGAGTTCATGACCACCGACAAGTTTCTGGGCATCTACCGGCGGGTGGTGGCCTCGGTGCCGGTGCGCCCGGAATCGGAGGTGCGCCTCGAGTACGGCGATGCGCTCTCCCCGGCCGTCCGCTACCACGTGGGCGCGGTGGCCGAGAGCGAGGGACACCTGGTAATCTTCCTCACCCCGCCGGGCGTCACCTGCAAGGCCGACTCAAGCTGCTGCGGCCCCAGCCCCAGCGTGCGGCCCAACGTGCAGCTCGAGGAGGGCCTCGAGCTGCGGGTTGTAGGCGCGGCTAAAGGTTCGTCGTGCTGCTAGGGGGAGAATAGGCCATGATTACCTTCTGCACCGCCACCACCGCCGACCTGCCCGAAGTGCTGGACTTGCTCCGACGCGCAAAGCTGCCGCTGGCGGGGGTCGAGGAACACCTGAACAACTTTGTGCTGGCGATGGAGATGAGCGAGCAGGGCGAGACGCTGGTGGGATGCGCAGGACTAGAGATCCACGGCTCGGCTGGGCTGCTGCGCTCAGTGGCGGTAGAGGCGCAGTACCGCTCGGAAGGGCTCGGGGCCAAGCTGACCGAGGGAATGCTCGAGCTGGCCCAGCACAAAGACCTCTCCTCCGTCTCGCTGCTGACCGAGAGTGCCAAGGACTACTTCCCCCGCTTCGGCTTTGTCCAGGTAGAGCGCTCCAAACTGCCCGAAAGCCTCCAACAGTCGGCGGAGCTCAAGGGGGCCTGCCCCGACAGCGCCGTGGCGATGACGCTGAAGATTTAGGTTGCGCCAGAGTAAAAGCAGAATCGGCGGAAGTGCTAGACATGTGCCAGGCCGGAGTGGCGTACGCCATAGCCGCGGAGCGGCACCCGAGGCGCAATTCCCTATGGGAGTTGGCGGGCGACTTATCGCAGTTCAACTATGGAGACCCTATTCATGCGAATCCCGATCTTGGTGCCGTGGCACAACTCATCTTGCTCGCAGATGGGCGAGCCGGGGATTAATCGGTCGGGTCCCTCCAAGACCCCCTGCAACCTGCCCCCTTGGGGCAAAAGCCTCGAGGGGTCGCGTGGGGTGCGCGACGTGCTGAGGCGGATGGCCCAAAGACCGGCGGGCGACCCGCGCCTCAGAGGCGGGTCTCTGGGGCGGAGGTCTTGCTCGAGCGACCTAGCGACAGGGAACTGCCCATGAGCCTTCACATCCGACCCGCCCGCGAGGCCGACTGCGCCGACATCGCAGCCATCTACAACCAGGGCATCCAGGGGCGACAGGCCACCTTCGAGACCCGCCCCCGCACGCCCGAGGATATCAGGGGCTGGCTGGGCAACCCCCGTTATCCGGTTCTGGTCGCCGGGCGAGAGGACAATAACGTCGTGGGGTGGGTCTCGGCCAGCAGCTACCGGCCCAACCGCGAGGCCTACGCGGGCATCGCCGAGTTCTCGGTCTACGTGCACTACCTGGCCAGGGGCCAGAGGGTGGGCGACGCACTGATGGACGCCTTCATCCCGGCGTGCGCGTCGGCGGGGTTGTGGAAGCTGCTCTCGCGGGTCTTCCCGGAGAACGCCGCCTCGAGGGCGTTATGCGCCCGTCACGGCTTCCGTGAGGTGGGCATCTACGAGAAGCACGGTAAGCTGGATGGAGTGTGGCGCGATGTGGTGATCGTGGAGCGCCTGATCGAGCCGAACCTCACTTAGCCCTATGGTCAGACTCCCCTGGCAGGTCAAAATTGCGGCAAAAATGGTCTTGAACCGCCTCCCGGTTCCCTACAGTTTTTGGAAGGGCCTGGGGCTGTTTGACTCCGGGCAGATGGACCGGCCCGAGTACGCCCTGAAGGTCTTCCGGCACCACTATGGCGCGACGGAGTTCGGACACAAGCGAAGCGGCTTCGTGATGCTCGAGCTTGGTCCCGGTGACTCGCTGGCCTCGGGGGTGATTGCCCACTGCCTGGGGGCCAGCAGGAGCTATCTGGTGGACGCCAACCCCTACGCCAAGCTCGAGTTCGGGGTGTACAAAAGTCTGCTGGAGTACCTCGCCCAGCAGGGCCTGCCCACGCAGTCCCTGGCCGACGTCACCGACGTCGAGACCCTGCAGAGGCGCTGCAACCTGACCTACCTTACCGGCGGCCTCGAGTCGCTCAGAACCATCCCCGAAGCCTCGGTGGACTTCATCTGGTCGCAGGCCATGATGGCGATGGTGCACAAGCGGGAGGTCGAACCCATCTTCCGTGAGTTCCGCCGCATCCTGCGCCCCGGCGGGGCCAGCTCGCACCGCATCGACCTGGCCGACCACATCAACCACTCGCTCAACAACCTGCGCTTCAGCGAGGCCCAGTGGAACTCCAGGTTGATGTCTGGCTCTGGCTTCTACACCAACCGGCTGCGCTACCGCGACTACCTCGAGCTGTTCGAGCGCACCGGGTTCGAGGTGGTGGGGGCGGGGCTCGAGCACTGGCCCACCCTCCCCGTCCCCCGCAGCCAGATCCATCCCGACTTCCACCGTCACCCCGATGAGGAGCTACGCATCCATCAGATGGATGTGGTGCTGAGGGCGGCGGGTGGGTGAGGGCGGCGGCGAAAAGCGGTATTTTAGTGCGACGGCCAGACGCGTCGAAGTGCGGCGTTCCTCGAGCGAGCCGGCCTGCCGGGCTTCACGGCTGCTCAAGCATCTGAGGAAGACAAGTCGGGCACGAAGCAACCCACAGTTTTGATTCTGCTGCCGCTGGCCCTCGCCCTCTCCCCTGATCCGGTGTCCCCTGACCCCCTGCCATGACCTACTACGGATGGCGCATCGCCTGGGCCTTCGCCCTCACCCAGACTGTCGGGTACGGCGTGCTCACCTATGCCTTCGGGGTGTTCGTCAAGCCAATGGAGGCCGAGCTGGGTTGGGGCCGGGCCGAGACCTCGCTGGGCTTTTCCATCGCGCTGCTGGTCTCAGGGCTGCTGGCCTTCCCGGCAGGACGGGTCGTGGATCGGCACGGCGCACGCTGGCTGATGACCGGGGGCTCGGCGCTGGGAGCGCTGATGGTCTGGGCCTGGAGCCTGGTGCACAGCCTGCCAGCGTTCTACCTGGTGTTCGTGGGGATTGGGATAGCCAGCAGCGCGGTTCTGTACTCGGTGGCCTTCACGGTGCTGGCGGTGTGGTTCCGGCTCTCTCGGCCCAGGGCCATGTTGATTGTGACGCTGGCGGCGGGTCTGGCGAGTACGATCTTCATCCCGCTGGCGAGCTGGCTCGAGCAGGCGCTCGGCTGGCGCGGCGCAGCGCAGGTTCTGGCCCTGGTGCTGGCGGTGACCACGATCCCCCTGCACGCACTGGTAATCCGCCGACGACCGCAAGACCTGGGGCTCTACCCCGACGGAGCCGACTCGCCCCCGCCGCCCGCACAACAGGTGAGCGCGGGGGCGGCGGTGCGGGGGGCCACCTTCTGGTGGCTGGCGCTGGGCTTCAGCCTCTCCAGCCTGGTCTCGATGGCGGTGGCGGCCCACCTGGTGCCGCTGCTGGTCGAGCGGGGCCACCCGGCGGCCCTGGTCGCCACGATTGCGGGCTCGGTGGGGGTGATGCAGCTATTGGGGCGCATTATCTACACCCCGCTGTCGCAGCGGCTCTCGCTGTTCGGGGTGAGCGCGGTGTTTATGGGCTTCTTCGCAGTAGGGCTCGGGCTGCTGCTGATGGAGCAGGGCTGGGCGCTGTGGGGGTTTGCGCTGTTTTACGGGATGGCCAACGGCTCGGGCTCGCTCTCGAAGGCCGCGCTGGTGGCCGAGGTCTACGGCAGCCGACACTATGGCAGCGTCAGCGGGGGCCTGGGCACCATCACCACCGTCACCGCCACCTTCGCGCCGCTGGGGGCGGGCTTCCTGCACGACCTGCGGGGCGACTACACGGCGGTGCTGTGGGTGCTCATCGGGGCCGCGCTGCTGGCCGCGCTGGCGGTGTGGCAGGCCTCGAGGTCGGGGCGCGAGGCCGCCCTGACGGGTTCGGCGGCCTGAGGGGCCTCGAGGCGCACACTCACAATCGCCGGATAAATCTCTGCGATACTCATCCAATGCGTTTTCTGGCCTCGCTAGTACCGAATTTCCCGTCCCGCAGGAGCGGGCCCCCGGCCCTGCGCCCCCGCGCGGGTTGGTTGCCTTTGCCTCCCGCCTACCGCTTCCCCCTTCCCGCCTTACTGCTATTTGCCCTCGGTCACCAGATGTTGGCGTTCGGCTACGGCCAGCCTGCCACCGTCTTTCTGAGCGGAGCCCGGCACGAGTACCAGCGCTACAACAACTGCGGCCCGGTCACCCTAGGGATGGCGATGAGCTTTTGGGGCAGCCGCGACACCCAGTACCAGATCGCACCGGTGCTCAAGCCCAACAAGCAGGACAAAAATGTGAACGCCTCGGAGATGGCCGAGTACGCCCGCGCCCAGGGGTACGGTGTGCACTACGGATGGGCGGGCAACCTGAGCCTGCTCAAGCGGCTGCTGGCGGGCGGCTTCCCCGTCATCATCGAGACCTGGTTCGTGACCCCCGACCACGGCGGGATGGGGCACTACCGGCTGCTGGTGGGCTACAGCGACTCGAGGGGCCGGTTTAACGCCTTCGACTCCTACTACGGCCCCAAGGTAACGCTGGGCTATGGCGAGATGGACGGGCTGTGGCAGGTCTTCGGGCGGAAGTACCTGGTGATCTACCCCCAGGCCCGGCGGGCCCGGCTGGAGGCCGTCCTGGGCGAGCGCATGCGCGAGGGAGCTGAGGAAAAGCTGGCCCTCGAGGCCGCCCAGCGCGAGACGCAGGCCCAGCCGGGCAACGCCTTCGCCTGGTTTAACCTCGGCACCCAGCAACTCCTCGCGGGCGACGCCGCGGCGGCGGCCAGGTCATTCGACCGCTCGAGGGCGCTCCCGGTTGCCCGCCGCTTCGACCCCATCCGCCCCACAAACGCGGTCAACAACTGGCCCTGGCGGATGATGTGGTATCAGTTTGGACCTTACGAGGCCTACTTCCAGACCGGGCGCTACGCCGAGGTGTTGGCCCTGGCAGACGACGTGCTGCGGCGCATCCCCGACCACGAGGAGAGCTTCTACTGGCGCGGCAGGGCACGCCAGGCCCGGGGCGAACTTGCGGCCGCCCGGGCGGACTTTCAGGCCGCGCTGCGCTTCAAACCCAGATACCCCGAGGCGGCCAGGGCCCTGGCCGAGGTGCGGGCCCAGAGTTCGCGCTAAGGGCGACTTTATCTCGTCCTGCTCAGCCCAGGCTCAGCCTCGAGTCATGACGTGGGCACAGTCTGATGGACTCTCGAGGAGGAACGCCATCAGCGGTTCCCACCATTACGCCTCACGGGTGCAGCTCTAAAGCGTGCGCTAAAGCGGAGTATTACACAAGGCAAAAACCGCCGCACCGAGTGTTAGTGGGAACGCTCTTGGGGCTGAAAACCGTTCCCCCACCGTGTTTTTGGGGTGCGGTGTCGCGGCAGTCGACTTACGAACCGCCGTAGGGATGGTGAGTGGCAGGGCGGCTCGAGCGCGGCGGGTGATCCGGCCACCCCGCCCGCCTTCTACACCTGCACCCAGTTCACGTCCCGCACGTTCGTCACCTGCCTCAGCCGCTCGTCGAGGGCGGCCTGCTCGCCCTCTGACACGTCGATACGGGTGGAGATGCGGAAGAGGGTGGAGAGCGGAGAAGCGGGGTTGGAGTTGACCCCCATCGCGCTCTTGCCCATGCTAGCGATGGCGTCCATCACGTCGCGCAGTAGCCCGGCGCGGTCATCGGCCAGTACCTCGAGCTGAACCACCCGCCCGAGGCCCTGCCAGTAGGCCAGGGTCACGCGCCCCGGCTCGGCCTCCATCAGGCGGCGCATGTTGGGGCAGTCGGCCCGGTGGATGGTCACGCCGCGCCCGCGGGTCACATAGCCCAGAATGGCGTCGCCCTTGCCGGGGGTACAGCAGCTCGCCAGCTTGATGGGCACCTGCAGGTCGGACTCGAGGCGGATGCCCAACTCGTTCTTGACCGGCTTGGGCTTCTCGGGGTGCGCCTCGACCTTGGGGGCCAGCAGCCGGGCGATCTGGCCGGGGGCGACGCGCCCGCCCGCCACGGCGGAGTAGAGGTCGTCGAGCGAGGCGCTCTTGATCAGCCTGCGCCCGGCCTCCTCGAGCTGGCTTTCGAGGGGCTTGGGCATGGCCCGGCGTTTGAAGTAGCGCTCGAGGGCCCTCTGACCCTTCTCGAGGGTCTCGGTGCGCTCGAAGGCCCGGAAAAACATCCGCACCTTCTGCTTGGCACTGCGGGTCTTGGCGTACTCGAGCCAGTCCTTGGAGGGATGGGCAGTCTTGGCGGTCAGGACTTCGACGATCTCGCCGTTGGTCAGCTCGTAGCTGAGGGGGACGATGCGCCCATTGACCTTGGCCCCCACCATGCGGTTGCCCACCTCGGTGTGGATGTGATAGGCGAAGTCTACGGGCGAGGACCCCTTGGGGAGGTTAATGATCTTCCCTTTAGGTGTGAATACGAACACCCGGTCGCCCAGCAGCTCCCTGGTAACGGCCTCCACGAAGTCGCGGGAGGAGCTGTACTCCTGCTGCCACTCCTGGATGCTCTTGAGCCAGCCGACCCGCTTCTTAACCTCCTCGGGGTTGGTCAGGCCCTCCTTGTAGAGCCAGTGCGCAGCAATACCGAACTCGGCCACCTGGTGCATCTCCTTGGAGCGGATTTGCACCTCCAGGGGCAGCCCGTTGACCGCGATCACGGTGGTATGCAGCGACTGGTAGCCGTTGGGCTTGGGAACGGCGATGTAGTCCTTGACCCGCCCCGGGATGGGCTGCCAGAGGGCGTGGGCCAGGCCCAGCACGTGGTAGCAGACCTGCTTCTCGCGCAGAGCCTTCTCCTCGGGGTCCTGGGCGGGGACGGGCTCCAAGATCACCCGAAGCGCGAGCAGGTCGTAAATCTGCTCGATGGCCTTCTCCTCGCGCTCCATCTTCTTCCAGATGCTGTACAGGTGTTTGGTACGGCCCGTGACCTCGACGCTCTTGACCGACTGCTTGAGGATGAAGTCGCGCTTGAGGGCGGTCTCGAGGGTCTCCCGCGCCTTCTGCACGGCGGCCTCGCGCTCGGACTGGTGGCTCTTGAGCTGGGCGTCGATCTGGGCGTAGTCCTCGGGGTCGAGGTAGCGGAAGGAAAGGTCTTCGAGCTCGAGCTTGACCTGCCCGATGCCCAGGCGGTGGGCCAGCGGGGCATAGATTTCCAGCGTCTCCTTGGCGATACGCCGCTGCTTGTGGGCGGGCATGAACTGCAGGGTACGCAGGTTGTGCAGCCGGTCGGCCAGCTTGACGATAATAATCCGCACGTCCTCGGCCATGGCGATAAACATCTGCCGGAGGTCTTCGGCGTGCTTGTCTTCCTTGGTGGTGTCCTCGTGGGCAGCGTGGGCCAGCTTGTACAGCTTGGAGACCTTGGTCTCCCCCTCTACGATCTTGCGCACCGCCTGGCCGAATTTCTCCTCGAGGGTCTCGGCCTTGGCCTCGGTGTCCTCGATGGTGTCGTGCAGCAGCCCAGCCATCAGGGTGTCGGTGTCCAGCTTAAGGTCGGCCAGAATCTGCGCCACCGCCACCGGGTGAATGATGTAAGGCTCGCCGCTCTTGCGCTTCTGCCCGTCGTGGGCGCTGTAAGCGAACTCCAGGGCAGAACGCACCCGCTCGCGCTGGCCGGGGTTCAGATACCTCAGGTGAGGCACGAGACCCTGCCAGAGCTGTTCAGGGGTGACGGCAACCGCCTCCAACACGTGAATAGTTTAGCATCTGAGGGTTGCTAGACCAATTGCCGCGTATACGTTTGGCTCGAGCCCTGGTCTGCGCGGCTGCCCCTCTCTTCGGTCGCACACCAATTAGCACACGGGGCCGGGAGTGAGGGGCCGCAGGCCGCACGTTACAAGTATCCCCCCTGGCTTGCGGTAGAATTCCTGCCATGGACAGAAAGATTCGGGTGCTGGTAGCCAAACCAGGGCTGGACGGGCACGACCGGGGGGCCAAGGTGGTCGCCCGGGCGCTGCGGGACGCGGGCATGGAGGTGATCTACACAGGGTTGCGCCAGACCCCCGAGATGATCGTCTCGGCAGCGCTGCAAGAGGACGTGGACGCCATCGGGCTCTCGGTGCTCTCCGGGGCACACATGCACTACTTCTCCGAGGTTCGCCGCCTTCTGCTCGAGCAACAGGCCGACGACGTGCTTCTCTTCGGCGGCGGCATCATCCCCGACGAAGACTTGCCCCACCTCAAGGAACTAGGGGTGAACGGCGTCTTCGGCCCCGGAACCAGCACCGGAGACATCGTGGGATTCCTAAACCAGGCCGTGCCGGAGCGCTGGGCAACGCAGTAGGGGGTAGAGGCGGGCGGCAAGATCAAAGACTCGAGTTCTGCCGCCCGACGCCCGCCACCTCAGGGAGGAAATCATGGCAGCCGCACCCGTCAAGACCAAGAAAAACGGCGTCACCGCGAAGCCAAAAACCGCAAAGCCCAAGACCACCAAGCCCCGGGTGAAGCCCACCGCCTGGGTCAAGGTTCCCGACCCCAAGGGGCTGCCCGAGGAGGCACAGGTACTGTTCGGCAAGTTCGAGGAGAAGACCGGGTTCGTGCCCAACGTGGCGCGGAACTTCGCCCTCACGCCCGAGCACTTCCTGCGCTGGTTCCGCTACTACGACTTTCTGATGCGAGACGAGCGGCAGAGCCACCTAACCCGCGTAGAGCGCGAGATGATCGCGGTGGTGGTGTCCTCGGCGAACGAGTGCGAATACTGTCTGGCCTCGCACTCAGCCTACCTGCGCGACCTCACCGGCGACAAAATCCTGCCCGACGTGCTGGCCGCCAATTTCCGCCGTGCCCACCTGGAGCCCCGTGAGCACGCCCTGCTCGAGTTCGCCTACCACCTCACCGTGGACTCCGCCACCATGAACCCCGCCGACCTGCAGATGCTCCGCGCCCTGGGCCTCTCCGACGAGGCCATCTTCGAGGCCGCCCAGGTCGCGGCCATGTTCAACTTCACCAACCGGCTGGCCAACAGCATGGGCTGGCTGCCGAATGAAGTGTATTACAGTCAGGGACGGTAAAGACAGGGGAAAGTGAGCGGGGGAAGGAGAAACCGCGCGGTTTCCGCCGTCGACTTCTCCCCTCTCTTACTTTTTACTCACCTTTGAGTTGCGCCATAGTGACAGCGGTTCCCAGGAATACCCCGTACGCAGAGACTCGGATGTGCGGGGTACATTACGCCCGCTTCAGCGCATCACCGCGTGAGGCGTAATGGTGGGAACCGCTGTGAGAGCAGTTCCCACGAACACTCGGTACGGCGGTTTTTGCCTTGTGCAATACTCCGCACCTTGGGCGTATTGGTGGGAAACGCGATGAGTTTGCGAAACCT
The DNA here is from genome assembly GCA_033762915.1 of Meiothermus sp. Lineage (GTDB taxonomy): Bacteria > Deinococcota > Deinococci > Deinococcales > Thermaceae > Meiothermus. The sequence continues at coordinate 160,341 of JANRLD010000115.1, forward strand.
TCAACACGACCTCGGCAACAAGCGGCTTACCGGCGCAGTTCCCTAACGGGCTGCCGGGCGGTATTTCGCATCTCAACTATTGCGACACTTATCGCGGTTGCCACGCATACTCCCTACAGAAAAAACCGTTGTAGGGAGTATGCGTGGGAACTGCTCTACTTCTCTTCAAGGAACAGTTTGACCTCAGCCTCAGCGAGTAGACTGTCAGCATGGAAGGCTTGAAACCGTTCGGACTGTGGGCGTTGATCGCACTGCTGGTGGGCGGCCTCATCTGGATCGCCCAGTCGCAGGGCTGGATTCCCTCCCAGGCCCCGTTCTGGGCGCTGGGCATAGTGGCGGTGCTGGGGCTGGGGTTTGTCAACCTGCTGGCCAAGGGGCCAAAGTAGCCCTGCCTCGAGTCAGCCGTCAAAAGACCCCAGCCGAGGCTGGGGTCGCGGTTTAAAGCCTCGGGGGTTAGTTAAGGCCGGCGATGTCGTCGCGGATGCAGGCCTTGAAGTGTCCCGGCGCGACCTCGCGCAGCTCGGGGACGGTGGTTTCGCAGGCATCAATCTTGTAGCGGCAGCGGGTACGGAAGACGCAGCCAGAGGGGGGATTGATGGGGCTGGGGATATCGCCCTGGAGCACGATGCGGTTGCGCTTGATGGTGGGATCGGGGGTGGGGATGGCGGAGAGCAGGGCCTCGGTGTAGGGGTGCTTGGGCGAGGCGTAGAGGTCACGGCTGTTGGCCAGCTCCATCACCTTGCCCAAGTACATCACCGCGATGCGGTCGGAGATATACTCCACCACGGCCAGGTCGTGGGCGATGAACAGCACGGTCAGGCCGAACTGCTCCTTGAGGTCTTGCAGCAGGTTGACCACCTGGGCCTGGATCGAAACGTCGAGGGCCGAGACCGGCTCGTCAGCCACGATGAACTCCGGGCTCACCGCCAGGGCGCGGGCGATGCCGATGCGCTGGCGCTGGCCGCCGGAGAACTCGTGGGGGTAACGGCGCACGTGGTCGGGGTTGAGGCCCACGGTTTGCAGCAGTTGGGCCACCCGCTCGTTGCGGGCCTGCTGGCCGTTCTCGAGGTTGTGGATCACCAGCGGCTCGGCGATGATGTCACCCACCGTCATGCGCGGATTGAGCGAGGCGAAGGGGTCCTGGAAGATGATCTGCATCTTCCGGCGGTAGGTGCGGAGCTGATCCTTGGAGATGTTGGTGATGTCCTTGCCGTCGAAGGTGATGGAGCCCCCGGTGGGCTCGATCAACCGCAGCAGGGTGCGGCCCACGGTGGTCTTGCCCGAGCCGGACTCGCCCACCAAGCCCAGCACCTCGCCCTTACGAACCGCGAAACTCACGTCGTTGACGGCCTGGACGTTGGCCACCACCCGGCTAAGGATGCCGCCCCGGATGGGGAAAAACTTCTTGAGGTTCTTGAGTTCGACCAAGTTTTCAGTAGCGACTTTCGGAGCAACTGCGCTCATGCCGTCACCCCCTCACCTTTCTGAATCTCGCTCCAGCGCACGCAGCGCACCATGTGGCCATCGCCGGCGTCTTGCAGGACGGGGATGTCCTTGTCGCACAGCCCCGGCTTGAAAAACTTACAGCGCGGATGGAAGGCACAGCCCTGCGGCAGGCTGAGCGGGTTGGGGACGTTGCCGGGGATGGCCTCGAGCCGCTGCTGGTGCGTCGCGGCCAAGTCCAACCGAGGGATCGAGTTCAGAAGGCCCATCGTGTAGGGGTGCAGGGGCTTCTTGAAGGTGGGAATCACATCGGCCTCTTCGACCGCGCGCCCCGCGTACATCACCACCACCCGGTCGGCCATCTCGGCCACTACGCCCAGGTTGTGGGTGATGAACAAGATGCTCATCCCGATCTCGTCCTGAAGCTTCTCCATCAGCTCCAAAATCTGCGCCTGGATGGTCACGTCGAGCGCGGTGGTGGGCTCGTCGGCGATCAGCAGGGAGGGGTTGCAGGAGAGCGCCATGGCGATCATCACGCGCTGGCGCATACCGCCGGACATCTGGTGCGGGTAGTTGGAGATGCGCTTCTTGGGCTCGGGGATGCCCACCAGGTCCAGCATGTCGGCGGCGAGCTCGAGGCCCTCCTTCTTGGTCTTGCCCTGGTGGAGCACAATGGCTTCACTGATCTGGTCACCCACGGTGTAGACCGGGTTCAGCGAGGTCATGGGCTCCTGGAAGATCATGGCGATGTCGTTGCCGCGAATCTTCCGCATGGTGGCCTCGTCCTGCTTGGTGAGGTCGCGCACCTGGCCGTCCTTGCCCCGGAAGAAAATCTCGCCGGAAACGATCTTGCCCGGCGGGTTGGGGATCAGGCGCATGGCCGCGAGGCTGCTGACCGACTTGCCCGAGCCCGACTCACCCACTACCGCCAGGGTCTCGCCCTTGTTGATGTGGAAACTCACGCCGTCCACGGCCTTGACCACGCCGTCGTCGGTGAAGAAGTGTACTTTGAGGTCGTTTACCTCGAGCAGTCGTTTATCATCCATTAGCTACCCCTGTGACAACGCCCCAGCCCCCGAGTGCTCGCGCAACTGGGTTCATTGCATTTAGCACAATCTAAAGCATTTTGGGTTTTACCGCTACATCGGAAATCTGGATGATGCCGACGGGGGCGGTGGGCGAGTTGGGCTCAGGCATGACTCGCCTGTCTTCGCTCTGGACTCACTGCCGTTTGCGCGGGTCGAAGGCGTCGCGCAGGCCGTCGCCCAGGAAATTCCAGGCCACCACCGCGACCACGATGAAGAAGCCAGGAGCCAGCACCCAGGGCCGATCCACAAAGGAAGCGAAACCGCCCTCCTGCGCCGCCTGGAGCAGCAGCCCCCAGCTCACGTAGGGCTCGCGGATGCCCAGCCCCAGGAACGAGAGGCCCGACTCGCCCAGAATGGCTCCGGGGATCGCCAGAGAGAGCGAGATGATGATGTAGGTGGAGGTGGCGGGCAGGATGTGCTGAGAGATGATACGCCAGTCCGAGGCCCCCAGCGACTGGGCCGCCACCGTGTAGTCCTGCTCACGCACCGAGAGCACCGTGCCGCGCACGATGCGGGCCAGCCCGCCCCAGCCGATGAAGCCCAACAGGAAAACAATGGTGTAGAACTTCACCAGCGGGTCGCCAAAGTTGACGGTGGTCCCCAGAAACTGGATGCGGGCGTCCTGCGGGATGATGGCACTGAGGGTAATCAGCAGGAACAGGCCGGGGATCGCCGACTGGATCTCCACCGAGCGCATGATGATGTCGTCGAGGTCGAATCGGATGGGCTGTAGGATGTGGCCGCGCACAATGCCGTAGATGGACCAAGCCCCCAGCGCGGCGATGATGAGGTCGGTCAGGGTCAGGCCCTTAGAAACGCTCCAGAACTGCACCACCAAGACCGCGATTCCCACGATCACAGCCAGCCAGAAGACCACCGAGGCCAGGGCAAAGATCGAGGTCTTGGTGCTCCCCTGCTTGCCGGAATACTCGGCAAATCTGGCCAAGGGGACGCTCAGCGTGGAAGGCCGCCCGCTGTAGTAGCCCGCGACCCCGCCCAGTATCAGCCCCAGAATGAAGGAGACCATCGAGGCCAGAATCCCGATCGTCAGCGAGACCTGCGAGCCGTAGACGATGCGACTCCAGAGGTCACGCCCGAAGTTGTCCGTCCCCATCAGGAACAGCCGGCCCGGCTTCTCCACGCCCAGCAGCCGCACATCAGTGCGGATCACCCGCAGGATGGTGTAGGGCTGCTCGGGGGTGCGGACGAAGAATCGCACGAAGTACTTCTGGGTGGTGTCCTCTATGTACTTGGGCTGGAAAGTCAGCTCGTCGAGGGTGCGACGGGTGGAGTAGACGAAAGGGCGGCTTAGGGAGCCAGTCTCGGGGTCTCGCCAGTGAACCTTGGAGGGCGGGTGGTTGTTGGTGGGCGGGAAGGTCTCGTAAAAGTTGGGGTTGTAGACGCTGAAAAACCCGGCAAAGATGGCGATGGTGTAGAGCAACGCCAGAATGCGAAGGCCCCAGATGGCCAAAGGGTGCTTGAGGAACTGCTGCCAAACAATCTGCGAGCGGCTGCGCGACTTGGGCGGCTGGTTGGGGGTAGCTGTTTTCACCATGACATACCCCCTAGTAATAGCGGATGCGCGGATCCACCAGCGCAAGCAGCAGGTCGGAGATCAGGTTGCCGATCATCAGCAGCACCAGGGTAATGACCAGGAAACCCGTCAGCACGTAGAGGTCTTGGGAGGCCAAAGCCTCGAGGTAGAACGGCGTCACCCCCGGCCAGTTCAGCACCACCTCGATAAAGCCCACCCCGCCCACCAGCGCGGGCAGGATGCCGCCGATGCCCGCGATGAAGGGGATTACCGCGTTGCGCAGGGCGTGCTTGTAGATGGAGACCCGCTCTGAAAGCCCCTTGGCCCTGGCGGTGCGGATGTAGTCCTGGCCCAGCACGTCGAGCATCTGCCCGCGCATGAAGCGGGTAAATCCCCCGATGTCCTGCGAGGTGGCCACCAGCACCGGAATCAGGGCGTGCCAGGCGATGTCCAAGACCTGACGCCACCAGGGGAAGGCCTCGTGCCCACTGCTGGTCATGCCGCCTACGGGGAGGATCAAGAAGTTGGAGCCGAGGTTGAAGGCGTCGCGCATCCAGAAGTTGAGCTGGAGCACCAGGTAGATCATGATCAGCGCGAAGAAGAAGCTGGGCGTGGCCAGGAAGATGTAGCTGATGAAGCTGATGATCCGGTCCGGCCAGCTATACTGCCGCACCGCCGAGTAGATCCCGATGGGGATGGCGATGAGGTAGAGCAGGATGGTGGAGGCGATGACCAGAATGAAGGAGTTGGCCACCCGTGGTGCGGCCAGCTCCCATACGTCGCGCTGGGTGGAGAAGGAGTAGCCCAGTTGGGGGGGCCATTGCAAGAGGTTGTTCATCCACAGCAGGTACTGGATGTAGATGGGCTGATCCAGGCCGAACTGTGCCCGCAGCCGCTCGATGGTCTCGGGCCGCACGTTGGGGTCGAGCAGGCGCTGGGTGAGGTAATCGCCCGGCGCGAGCTGGATGATAAAGAAGGCCAGTAGCGTAGCACCCACGAAGGTGGGGATGAGCTGGATAAAGCGGCGCAGGATGTAGGTAAACATCACCGCACCTCGGTTTCAAAGGTTTTTCCGGGTTTCATGGCTCTTATTGTAGTTCTCCGACCGTGAGACGGGCGCACCGGGTTTCCTTAACGCGGCCTCCCCAGAGCCGAGTCTGGGGAGGCGCGAAAGAGGCCGCAGCCGCCTTAGTTGCCGCGCACGAAGCTGAGGACGCTGACGCGGGAGCCGTACAGTGAGTTGATCAGGGCGTCAGGGTACTGGCCGCCGATGCGGTTGTTCCAGGACGGGTGGAAGTTCGGCCCGGCGATGTAGACCACAGGCTGGAGCTGGGCCTCGATCACCTGCATCTGGTTGGACAGGTTGCGGCGGGCCTGAAGGTCGAGCTCCTGCCGGCCGCGCTCGTACAGGGCGTCGAGTTGGGTCTCGCGGGGGTCGATGCAGGCGCCCGAGGTGTTGTACATGTGCAGGCCGCCGTCGCACTTGACCACGTTGGGGCCGAAGGGCCAGTCCAGACCGCCGCCCGAAAGGCCGATCAGGATAGCGTCCCAGGGCCGGTCGGCCTGCTTAGAAGCCTGGAGCTGGCCTACCAGCACGTTGAAGTCGATAGGCTGGAAGTTGACCTTGACGCCCACCTTGCGGGCCTCGTCAACAAAGAGGCGGGCAAGTTGCTCGCGGATGTTGTTGCCGGAGTTGGTGACCAGGTTGAACTCGAGGGCCTTGCCGTTGCGGTCCACCAGAATGCCCTCGGCATTCTTGCGGGTGAAGCCCATCTCGCCCAGCAGCTTGGTGGCCTGGGCGGGGTTGAAGTCGAACTTGGGCGCGGCGTTGTTGACCCACTGGGCCAGTGCCGGGTATATCGAACCGAAGGTGGGCGTGCCGAAACCACCGAAGACCACCTCGACGGCGGCTTGCCGGTTGACCAGGTGGCTCATGGCCTGGCGGAACTTGGCTTGGCGGAAGAGGCTCTGCTTGAAGGGGTCAGCGGCGCGGTTCCAGTTCCAGACGATGAACTGGCTGCTGGCCGAGGGCGAGGCGTTGACCTTGATGGTCGCGGAGAGTTGGTTGCCCTGGATGGCCCGGCGGATCTGCGAGATGTGATCCACCGTGCTGGCGGTGAAGGAGTCGATGTTGCCCGCCAGGAAGGCGGCCAGCGAGGCGTTGATGTCGCGGACGATCAGCACCTCGAAGTTGTCGATGTAGGGCAGGGCGCCGCCCGCCGCGTCCTTGTTCCACTCACCGAAGGTGGGGTTGCGGGTCATCACCAGGCGCTCGCCGGGCCGGTAGGAGGCGAACTTCCAGGGGCCGCTGGAGACGACCTGGTCGGCGGGGGTGTTGAGACCCCACATGGCCTTGATGCCGTCCGCGCCACGCGCACGGAAGACCGGGCCGAAGATGTGGTCGGGCCAGGGATCGAAGGAGGCCACGCTGAGGGCCTCGGCGTCGGTGCGGGGGTAGTTGATGCGGAGTTGGTAGTCCCCCAGCTTGGTGACGGTGATGGGCTGGTCGCCCAGGAAGAAGGAGTCGAAGGAGTTGGAGCCCACCGCCTCGGTGGTGTGGATGCGCCAAGTGGTCACCCAGTCGTCGGCAGTGATGGCCCGGCCATCGCTCCACTTCATGCCCCGGCGGATGTTGAAGGTGATCGACAGCCGGTTGGGCGCGATGGTGAACGACTCCGCCATGTAGGGGATCCACTCGCCGTTGCGGGGGTCGCGGGTCACCAGACCGCCCGCCGAGATGCGGTCAGGGATGTTCTCGGCCTCGGCGGTCACGAAAGGGTTGAGGGTGCGGTAATCGGAGATGGTGGAGATGCGGAAGGTTCCACCGCGCCGAACCTCGCTAGGCTGGGCCACCGTCCAGGCCTGAGGGTAGACAAAGGGCTTAGCCTCTTGCGCCAGCGAGGCACTCAGGCCCAGGGCTGCAAGAGAGGCCATAACCAACCAAGGTTTCTTCATTTGATCCTCCTAACGACAAATCCTAAACCCATCCTGCTAGATCAGCAACAAGACGGGTTGGACTTGATACAAAAGTTATACATCCAAAGATGGGATGTCAAGGCAGTATCGGCTAATTTTGCCCTTAGCTTCCATCATCCGAACGGTGGATGCCTCGAGCCGGCCGGCCGGCTCGAGGCATCCATCAATCCGTGCGGCTCAGGTTTTCGAGCGGGGGTCGAGGGCGTCGCGCAGCCCGTCCCCCACGAAGTTAAAAGCCAAAATGGCGACAAATATAAACGCCCCTGGAATCAGCAGCCAGGGCCGATCCGCGAAGGCGGTGATGCCCTGGCCCTGGGCCTGGGCCAGCATCAGCCCCCAGGAGGCAGCGGGCTCCTGGATGCCCAGCCCCAGGAACGAGAGCCCCGACTCGGCCAGGATGAAGCCCGGAATAAGCAGCGTCGCAGTCACCACCAGCAGGGTGAAGGTGCCCGGCAGCACGTGGCGGAACATCACCCGCCACTCGCTGCCCCCGATGGCCCTGGCGGCTTGCACGTACTCCAACTCGCGCAGCTGTAAAACCTGGCTGCGCACGGTGCGGGCGAGGTTGCCCCAGTTAACCAGCGATAGGATGGCGATGACCCCGTAGAAGCGCACCACCGGGGGAACCTCGGGGGGAATCAGGACCGAGAGGGTGATGAGCAGGAAAAGGTCGGGGATCGCGGCCAGGATTTCGGTCATCCGCATAATCAGCGTGTCTAGATCGGCCCGGATGGTCCTCCAGAACAGCGCGTAAGCGATGCCCAGCAGGGCCGCCACGCCCACCACCCCGGCCAGTACGGCCTCGAGACCCCGGCTACTTTGCAAGAAGCCGCCCAGCGTGACCCACACCACCCAGCCCAGCCCCAGCCAGACCGCCCACCCCAGGGCCAGCCGCAGCAGTGCCGTCGGGGGGGACAACGAGCACCACCAGACCCTAAGGTCGGGGTGCAGGATTCCGCGGCTCAGGGTGAGTGGGCGGCCGGCGTACATGCCGGAAATCCCGCCCATGAAGACCCCGATGCCCAGCGCAACTGCTGCCGCAAAGACCGCCACGCTCAGGCTGACCCTGGCCCCGTACCAGATGCGACCCCACACGTCGCGCCCGAAGTCGTCCGCCCCCCACAGAAATAGGGTGGCCTCTTCTTGTTGCAGCCAGTCCCCACCCATCAGCCGCAGGTTGGCCGGCAGGAAGCCCAGCACCCTGTACGGCTCGCCCTGCACAAAAAAGAAGATGGTGTAAGTGCGCGAGCAGTCCTCGCTGACCACCAGCTTGAAGGTCTGTTGGTCGCGCTTGCGGCTGGTCGCACACACATAGGGGCGGGTCAGGCTGCCGTCGGCCTCGCGAAAGCGGATCACCGTGGGGGGCGCGAAGGTCAAGGTTCGGAAGCTCTTGGCCTCCGGGTAGGGGGCCAGAAAGTCGGCGAGGAACGCGCAGGCGTACAGCACCAGCAGCACCCCCGCGCCAAGCTGGGCCACCCGGTGCCGCCGGAACTTCAGCCAGGCCTCCTGAAAGAAGGTCTTCTGCACGACGGTCGTTTGCGGCAGTTCCACGCTCTTTTGCAAGTCGGAGCCTCCTTTCAGGTCGCCCGGGCCTTCGGGCAGGGTCGTTGAGCAGTATTCCAAGTTGCCCGACTGCCGGTATCGAGCCATCAACTCAACCAACCGTGACCTTAGTTATTCTGAGCGGAGCCAACATCTATTCGCTGCCTCATCCCGTCCACTGCTCGTCGGCGGTGAAAGTCTTTTTTGCGGCCTTGAATGAGCTGCTGTTCGCCCGTTGGAGATGGTTCGCCCCGCTCAACATGACCGGTATCTTTGCGAGGAGTTGCCGGGCCTCGAGCCAACTCCCCGAAAACCCAGCATTCCGAGGCAACGCAGCGTAGCGCAGTCGTAGTTCGGGCCTTTGCGGCAGGGAATCCCTTGCGTCCGGGCTTGCGGTCATCTCGGCAAACCTAAAGCCTCAGTTGTAGCGGATCCGGGGGTCAACCCAGGCCAGCAGGAGGTCGGAGAGGAGATTGCCCAGCATCAGGAGCAGGGTGGTGATGGTAATGAAGCCCATCACCACATAGATATCTGTGGCGGCGATGGCCTCCAGCAGCAGCGGCGTAATCCCCGGCCAGGCCATCACCGACTCGACCAGGCCCGCGCCCGCCACCAGCCCCGGCAGCAGAAAGCCCAGGCCGGCCACGATGGGTATGACCGCGTTGCGGAGGGCGTGCTTGTAGATCACCAGGCGCTCGGCCAGGCCCTTGGCCCGGCCCGTGCGGATGAAGTCTTGCGAGAGCACGTCCAGCATCTGCCCCCGCATCACCCGTACCAGCCCCGCCATCCCCGCCAGCGCCGTCACCAGCACCACTGGGGCGGCGTGCCAAAGGACATCCCACACCCGGGCTAGAAAGGGGGCCTCGAGGTAGGGTCTGCCGCCGATGAACTCCGAGGTCATGCCCCCGATGGGCAGCACCTTCCAGCCCGCCACATCGTTGAGCCAGACCGCAAAAAACAGCAAGATCAGCCCGAAGAAAAAGTTGGGGATGGCCAGCCCGAAGAAGGCCCCCAGGGTCAGGAGCCGGTCGGCCGGGCTGTACTTGTGGACGGCCGAGTAGACCCCCACCGGGATCGCAACCGCAAAGGTGATGGCCAGCGCCAGCAGCACCACCACCATCGAGTTGAGGATGCGCGGCCAGATGACTGAGGAGACGTCGGTCTGATAGGACAGAGACAGCCCCAGATACCCCTGCGCGATGCCTGAGAGCCACTTGGCGTACTGCACCGTCACCGGCTGGTCGAGCCCAAACCGCTCGCGCAGCAGTTGGATGGACTCGCGGTCTTGCGAGGGATCGATCTCGAGCCGGGTCACGAAATCCCCCGGCGCAAGCTGGATGACCACGAACGCCAGCAGTGTCGCTCCCAGAAAGGTCGGGACGAGCTGGACAAGTCGGCCTAGGAGGTAGCTCCACATAGTTGAGGTGAGGGAGGGGACTGAGGAAAAGGCGATGGGCCTTGAGTCTTGGGCAAAACCCAAAACCCCACATAGACCCAGCCCTTCATTCCGGAGAGCGGTTCTTGCAACAAGGAATCCCTTGCGTCCAGGTCGCCCATATAAAGCGCCAAAACGGCTCAGAGCGGTTCCCACGCATACTCCCTACGGCGCTAGAGCGGGCGGTTTTTGCTGTAGGGAGTACATTACCTGCCGCCGTGAGGGAGGTAAGGGTGGGAAACGTGATCAGTCCGCAAAGGATTCCTCTTCTTCGCTTGGCTAGGAATGATAGCGGTGTTGGGTGAGTGGGCGGTCCTTACTTTTGCCCTAGTCCTTCGTAAAGATCGTCTCGAGGTACGGGTACTGCCCCTGCGCCGGGCCGCTGGAGAAGACCGAGCGGATGTTGCCCCTGTCGAAGAGGCCGCCGGCGCGCTCGAGGCGGGCCGGGTTGTAGGCCGGTGCGACGAGGTAGACGAAGGGCAGGTTCTCGGCCACGACCTTCTGGAACTGAACATAGGCAGCGCGGCGCTGGACCTGGTCGAGGGTGGTCGCGCCCTGGGTGAAGAGCTTGTCTATCAGCACTTCGAAGGGCTCGTAGGTGGCCTTGGGGCCAAGGTTCCAGGCGTGCAGCGGGCCGCCCAGCAGCCAGGTGTTGCGCCCGGTGTCGGGCTCGGGGCCGCTGGTCAGGCCGATCAGGATGGCGTCGAAGTCGCGGGTACCGTCGGGGTTGGGGGTGGTGAGCTGGCGCACCAGCTCGTTAAAGTCCAGCGGGCGGAAGTTGACCTTGACCCCCGCCTTTCTCGCGTCCTCAGCGAAGATCTGGGCCATCTTCTCGCGCACGGTGTTGCCCTGGTTGGTGACCAGGCTAAACTCGAGCACCTGCCCCTGGGCGTTCACCAGCCAGCCGTCGCGGTTCCTGGCGCGGAAACCCATCTCGGCCAGCAGCGCGGCGGCTCGAGCCGGGTTAAAGGCATATTTGGCCACGTCTTCTGTGAAGAACTGCTTGGCCGGGGCGATAATCGGGCTCCACAGCGGCCTGCCCAGCCCGCCCAGCGCCACCTCGATCATGGACTGCTTGTCGGTCAGGTGGGCCATGGCCTGGCGAAACTTGAGGGTGCGGAAGAGCCGGGCCTTGAAGGCGTCCTTATTATTCCAGTTGAAAACGATAAAGTTGGTGCTCCCCACCACATCGGCGTTGGGATAGATTTCGGCCTTGAGGCGGCCCCCGCGCACGCGGTCGAGCACCTGGGCCACTTTGTCGGCGTCGGGGGCCAGATAGATGTCCTGCTCGCCAGCCAGGAACCGCGCCAGCTGGGCCTCCTGATTGGTCACGATGGTCCAGGTGTAGCGGCTGAGGTAGGGCAGCCTGACACCCTTCTCGTCCACGCCCCAGAAATTGTTGTTGCGCTCCAGGACCACCCGCTCGCCCTTCACGTAGGAGCCCAGCACGAACGGCCCGCCCGCCACAATCTCGCCGGGCTTGGTGTCCACCCCCCATAGCTCGGTGACCTTACCGGCCCTGTAGGCGTCGCCGAAGACGTGCTCGGGCACGATGAACCAGCCCTGCAGCAAGGCGGGGGCGTAGACCTTGGGAAAGTCGGCCCGCACGGTGTAGGTGTCCACCTTGCTCCAGCGGATCGGCTTGCCGTCGAGGACGAAGCTGGTGCGGGAGTTGGAGTTGACCTTGGGGTCGGCGTGGACGGTGGCGCTGAACACCACGTCTTCGGCGGTGATGGGCCTGCCGTCCGACCACCTCGCACCCGGCTCGAGCCTGAAGATGATGGTCAGCCCACCGCTGCGGATTTCCCAGGACTTGACCAGGTAGCCCTCGGGCTGAAGGGTGTAGGGATCGAACTGCATCAGCCCCGGCAGGATCATCCCGATGATGTCGGTGGAAGAGGTCTCCTTGGCCACAAAGGGGTTGAAGGTCTTGGGGTCGGAGATGTTGGAGGTGCGGATCAGCCCCCCCACCTTCCCCGCCTCGGTGCCCTTGAACACCTTGGGGGCTTGGGCCAGGCCCAGACCAGAGAGCAGCAACACCAGCAGCAGGACTGTACGCATCGGTTCCTCCGTAGACACAACCAGCACCCCGACCGCGTTGGGCTAGCCTCGAGGTGGTCGTGCTTACACCCTAGTTCCCGCAAGCCAGAGGCGTCATCAGCCAGGAAGCGTGGGTTATCGGCTGACTAGGCGTTGATGTGTTGGGTTAGAGGGATATCCACCAGATGGCTGCGGTACGTCAACCGCTGTGTTCAGCGGCGGGGGTGGGTTGAGCTCGAGGTCGAATGGAGGCCGAAAGACGCCCTTGACTCTCGTGCGCAGCCAAAAGCGCGGCCCCTCGAGCCGGCTCGAGGGGCCTGGTAGATCGAAGCTTTTAGCGGGGCAAGCGGCCCAGGATGAAGGCCAGCACCACGAAGATCACGCCCAGCACCACGGTGATGCGGTAGATGCCGCCGGTCGTTCCCTTGGTGGTGAACAGGTCAGAGGAAGCGGCCATGAAGTCACCCGCGCCCTGCTTGGGCTCCTGAGAGAGCACCAGATAGACCAAGAAGCCGGCCGCGCCTACGAAGAGGATGATCAGAACCCACCAGAGAATTTCCATCCGTTACCTCAAAGTTTGCCGAGCGCCTTTGGTGCCGGGAATGGGACTCGAACCCACACGGCTGCGAACCGTCCGATTTTGAGTCGGGTGCGTCTACCAATTCCGCCATCCCGGCTTGCGCGCTCAGCAGGTTGTGCCGGCAGGGCTTTGTCCCCGAGCCAGCAACTTCAAACTATAGGGGTTTTGCGGCCATAAAGCAAGCCTAAAGCCGCCATCCCCAGCGCCACCCAGACCGCCCAATCGCCCCACCTCACGTACAACGTCTGGCCCTCGAGGAAGCTGAACCTCCCAGCCAGGAAGCCCTCCCGCTGACGGGGGATGAAGCTCATCACCCGGCCGTAGGGGTCGAGCACGGCGGTCACCCCGTCGTTGCCCGCCCGCAGCACCCAGCGCCCGGTCTCCGCCGCCCGAATCCGCCCCATCTGGAAGTGCTGGAGCCCGCCGAAGCTGGGGCCAAACCAAGCGTCGTTGGTGACCAGGGCCAAAACCTGCGCCCCATTTTGGGTGAAGATTCTGCTGACCGACGGGAACACCGACTCGTAGCAGATGTAAGTGCCGTACCTCCCCAGCACCGTGTAGGTGCCGCCGGGTGTCTGGCTGCGAAGGTCGGATTCGAAGCCCAGGGCGCGGAAGAAGAAACTGTAGACCTGCGGCAATTCCCGCTGAAAGGGGTAGAACTCGCCGAACGGCACCAGGCGGGTCTTGGCGTAGTCGGCGGTGATTCGACCGTCGGTCAACAGCGCGGCGCTGTTGGAGCCGAAGCGCTCGCCGGGCCTGAACAGATACGCCCCCGCCACCAATTCACGGCCCGTCAACCAGGCCGTACCCGGGCTGGGCAAGTCAGGGCCCAAGACAGAGCTTTCCGGCCACACCACCGCAACGGCCTCAGGGTGCGCCGCAACGCCCTGGGCCGAGAGGCGGTTGTAAATCTCGGGGGCCACATCCCAGCGGCCCGAGCGCGGGTTGAGGTTGCCCTGCACCAGCAGCGCGGTGGTGTCGCCCTGCTGGGCCTCTGGCAGCCGCCAGCCCCACAGCCCCAGCCAGAAGACCAGCAGGACGACGAGGGCGATGCCGTGTCTGCTGAACACCTCCGGCCGGCGCTGGGACGCTTCCCACAACACCGAGAGCAGCCAGGCCACCCCAAGCACCACCAGCGACAGCAGGTAAATCCCCCCCGCGCTGGCCAGCATCCGCCCCGGCGCGTCCGTCAGCGCGTAACCCATGAAGCCCCAGGGGAAGGCCAGCGGCCCCAGGCTGGTGAGGTACTCGAGGACCACCCACAGCCCGGCCCTGGCCAGCGGCTTCCTCACGCTCAGCCCGAACACGGCTGCCCACATCAGCGCCTTGATAGCGATGACCGGGATGAAGATCACCGCGCCCCAAAAGGTCTCGAACAGTACCGTGAAGCTAAACGGAAGCCAGATCAGGTGCGTCAGCCAGAACCCAATC
>JANRLD010000116.1:0-49909 GCA_033762915.1 Meiothermus sp.
TCGAGGCGCTTCCTTACCTGCTGCTGTACAACCTGGTGTTCGTGCTGCCCTTGGTGGCCCTCACCCTTGGGGTTTACTTCGGTCGGGTCGGGGTTGAAGCCACCGGAGAGTGGCGCGAGCGCAACCTCCGCAACCTTCACGGCATTGCTGGGGTAGTCCTGGTGGCCCTGGGGCTGGCGGTGCTGTTGGGCACGGTATAAGGGAAAGTGGGGAGGTTCAAGGGACAGAGTCTCGCCATTGATGAGGCAGCAGTGCGCGCCGAAACGCCGGCAGGGAATTGCGACTTTGATCTCTCGAGGGCAGTTCGTTAGCACTTCCTCTGTTTTCGCAAACTCACCCCCTCACATCGCATCGATGCGTAAACAGTGCGTTTCGGGCTTGACCGGTCAAAGGCCCGAGGTGCGAAATCCATCCCCCGCCGCACTTCCGGGATTGGCAAGGTTCGCTTCCACTCGAGGGCTGCCGCAGGTCACCAGTTGAAGTTTGAGATGCCGCCCAGAAACGCCCGTAGTCAATTGCGCCACGGACGTCACAGCTGCCCTCTATGTTCTTGCAGACTCACTGTGGTGCACCTCAAGGGCTGCGCCCCCCACCGATACCCCATTTGACCTGGAAAGCTTCCCAGCTCAGCCCGAAGTAGTCGCGGTTCTTTTCGACATAACCTCGCCACTGCGCGGGTACGTCTTCCTCGATGAAGATGGCTGAGACCGGGCAGGCGGGCACGCAGGCCCCGCAGTCGATGCACTCGTCGGGGTGGATGAACAGCATCACCTCGCCGCGATCCTCATCTATCTTGGGGTGGATGCAGTCCACCGGACAGACTTCGACACAGTCACGTCGTTTGGCTCCCACACAGGGTTCGCAGATCACATGGGGCATGGCGTCCTCCTCATCACGTTTCCGACCAATACTCCGCCCATGGCACAGCACTAAAGCGTTCACCAAAGCGGAGTATCGCACTCGGTACGGCAAAAAACGCCGTACCGAGT
Organism: Meiothermus sp.; assembly: GCA_033762915.1. Taxonomy (GTDB): domain Bacteria; phylum Deinococcota; class Deinococci; order Deinococcales; family Thermaceae; genus Meiothermus. The sequence goes on from JANRLD010000116.1 coordinate 990, forward strand.
GTTTGTGGGAACGCTCTCAAAGGTGATTGGCCTCTGTCGATTGCAGCACCAACACCGGGGTTTGAGCAAAGGTTAGCCATCGCTGGAGGCCCTCCCCCGTTAACAGCGGCGAATCGGCCCCCAGCACCAGACCGTCACAGCCGCTGAGGGCTTGAATGTGGGCCAAGCGCTCGAGGCCGACTTGTCCCGCATAGATAGTCCGAACCCGCACCTTTCGGCCGGTCTGCCAGGCTTGCATTGCTGGGCCCATCGCCGCCTCGTCACCGGTGATAAGTACGGTAAGGGGTTGGGTACCCGCCTCGCGAATGCTCAGGGCCACATCCAACACCGCCTCGGCCTTGAGGGAAGCGGAGTGCAGAACCACCAAGGGTTCCCGGAAGCTGGAGTGCTGGGGTAGGAGCAGCATCGAGCGTTGGACTTGGCCAAGCACTGAGGCTAGACTGGAAGGGGAGTAGACTTTCAGACCCAGTACCTGTCTTTGGGTCGTCAGCACCAGTAGGTCCTCGGCCGGCTCGAGCGAAGTGAAGACCTGGCCAATCTCACCCCGCACAACCTGAAACGAGCACGTCACTCCGAAGCGCCCGGCAGCCGTTTCCAGCTCGGCCTGGGACTGTACTGAGAGCGCGTGAAGTTGGGCCTCGAGGCGCTCCCTATCCAGATGGTTGCCCGCGGTGTTGAAGGGGCTGACTTGCTTTGCGATGGGGAGCTCAGCCCATCTGAGCAGGTTGGGGTCTTCCACAAACAGGCCCAGCACCTGCGCCCCCAGCTTCGCAGCTAGCCGCACTGCAGCACCGACGGTCTGGGCGCTGCGGTTGGTAAGGTTTTGGGCCAACACGACCCGGCGAATCCTGGTCATAACCCACTCCCAGCAGGCACGGCGGGCGGAGCCGCAAAGGCCCGAAGCTGATCTGCGAAGGCCGATAGCTGGGCTTCCACCCTGGCGTTGAGGCTGCCCTCGCCAAAACGTCCGTCGGCACCGCGCTCACCCGCCTCCTGACCCACAAGAAGCGTTAGGGCCTGGTCCACGTTGTCCACCGCCCAAATCTTAAACTGGCCCGCCGAGACCGCGTCCAGCACCGCCTGCTGCAACATCAGGTGCTCAAGGTTGGCACTCGGAATAATCACCCCCTGCTGGCCGTTCAGCCCAGCATCGCGGCAGACCTCGAAGAAACCCTCGATCTTCTCGTTTACCCCACCGATGGGCTGGGCCTGGCCGAGCTGGTTGACCGACCCGGTGACCGCGATGCCCTGCTTGATGGGGGCCTGGGCTAGGGCCGAGAGGACCGCGCACAACTCGGCCAGCGAAGCGCTGTCGCCCTCCACGCCCGCGTAGGATTGCTCAAAAACCAGACTCACCGAGAGCGAGAGGGGGCGCTCCCGCGCGTAGCGCTCGCCCAAAAAGCCCGCCAGAATCAGCACGCCTTTGGAGTGCAGCGGGCCACCCAGCTCTACCTCGCGTTCGATGTCCACCCACTCGCCCTTCCCTAGCCTCACTCGAGCGGTAATGCGGGTGGGGTGGCCGAAGCTATAACCGCCCAGACTCAGCACCGAAAGGCCGTTGACTTGACCCACCACTGCGCCCGCGGTGTCCACCATCAAGACGCCCCTCCGCACCTCTTCGCGCAGGCGTTCTTGAACGCGTCCGGCCCGGTAGATCTGCTGGTCTACGGCCTTCTGAACATCAACGGCCTGCGTGACGGAGTGGCCTTCCTGATCAGCCCAATGGTCGGCCTCCCGCAGCAGGTCGAGCAGGGTCTCAAGAGCCGCCGACACCTTGCGGCTATCGGAGACCAGCCTGGAGCCATGCTCGATGACCCGAGCCACTGCGGCAGCTTCCAGCGGTCGAAGGCCCTCGCGCTGGGCCAGCGAGCCGATCAGACGGGCGTAGACCCGTTCGCCCTCGGGGGTGCGCTCGAGGCTGTCCTCGAAGTCGGCAGCCACCTTGAACAACTCGAGGAAGTCCGGATCGTAGGCGCACAGCAGGTAGTAGAGCAGACGATCCCCGCTGAGGATCACCTTCAGCCGGAGCGGTATCGGCTCGGGCTGAAGAGTTACAGCATTGGACAGTCCCAGCACATCGCCCACCGAGCGGATCTGGACTTCACCCTGGCGCAGGGCCCGCTTAAGTTCTTCCCAGGCATAGGCTTGCTGCAAAACCCTTCGCACGTCCAGCACCAGGTAGCCGCCGTTGGCGCGGTGCAGCGCGCCAGGGCGGATCAGGGTAAAGTCGGTGACCAGGTTGCCAAACTGGGCGCGGTACTCAATGCGGCCCACCAGGTTTTGCAGCGAGGGGTAGTCTTCCTCCACCACCGCCGCCCCGTGGTTGTGCGAGCGATCTACCAGCAGGTTGATCTGGTAGCGTTCAAAGGTCCGGTGGTCGGAGAACAACTGGCCCAAAGTGGCCTCGGGGGAGTGCTCGCTTGCGGTCTGAGCCGCCAAGAACTCGCCCGCATTTTCGATCAGGTCCTGCTCGACCACCTCGAGGTAGGCCAGCGCGCCGGGCAGGTCAGCATAGGGCTGGCGCACCCGGCTCAAGAGGTGTCCGATCGCGTGGCGGGTGACCTCGCGGTTGAGCTGGCGAATCTTGTCACGCCGCTCACTCTCCCACTGCGGCACCTGCTGGGCGACCGCCTGGAGTTGACCGTGCAGCCCGTCCATCGCAGCCTGAATACGACGCTGCTCCTCTTCGGGCAGTTTTTCGAAATCCTCTGAGCTGATCACCTGATTGTTGTGCATCGGGGCCAGCCCCATCCCCATGGGGGTGTGGATCAGGCTGATGCCCTGGCGATGGGCTTCGCTCTGGATGGCTTCAAAGCTGGACTGCTGTTTCTGCTTCAGCTCGCCATCAATCATCTGCCGCCGGGTACGGTAGTCCTCGCCCTCGAAAGCGGCTGGAATGGTGACCCGCAACTCTTCCACCAGCCGTTCCATGTCCCCCTTGAGCCGCGCGCCCCACCCTGCGGGCAGCTCGAGGGCCTTGGGCTTGTGTGGCTCGCGGAAGTTGTGCACGTAGGCCCACTCCGAACCGGCTGGCTCTTGGGTGGCCTGGGCTTGGGTAAAGCGCAGGATCAGGCTCCGCTTCCCCAGGCCCAGCGGGCCCAACGCGAAAACGTTGAAGCCCTCGCGGCGTATTCCCAGACCAAACTGAATTGCCCCCACCGCCCGTTTCTGGCCCGGCACATCGGGCAGTGGCTCGAGGTCGGCGGTGGTGTCAAAACCCAGACGGCTGGAGTCGCAGCGGTTGCAGAGGGCCGCCACCGGCAGGGAATTGATCGGCAGGGTTTGGTTAAGGGTTTCAGGCATCAGGCTCACCCCCTCGCCGGGTTTTTGCTGCTGAGGTGCTGGACCAGCCAGCCGCGGGCCAACGCCGCCACCGCTTCAAGTTTTCCCGGCTCCTCAAAGAGGTGGGTGGCTTCGGGCACCACGGCCAGTTTTTTCGGGCACTGCAACTGCCCCAGGGCGCGTCGGTTTAACTCCATCACCTCCCCGTCCCAACCCCCGACGATCAGCAGGGTAGGGGCCTTGACCTTGGGCAGCGCGGCGCCCGCCAGGTCGGGGCGACCGCCCCTACAGACCACCGCCCTAACCCGATCGGCCCGTTCGGCCGCCGCCACCAGCGCCGCCGCTGCTCCAGTGCTGGCCCCAAAATAGGCCGGCTCGAGGTGCTGCACCAGGGGTTCAGAGCCTAGCCAATCGGTGGCCCCCACCAGCCGCCGGGCCAACAGACCGATATCAAACCGGAACTCGCAGGTGTGGTCGTCCAGTGCTTCTTCAGCGGGGGTCAGCAGGTCAAAGAGCAACGTGGCCAGACCCGCGTCTTGCATCCGGCCCGCCACCAGGCGGTTGCGCGGGCTGTGGCGACTGCTCCCGCTGCCATGGGCAAACAGCACCAACCCCCGGGCATGATCGGGAACCCATAGGTCGCCCTGGAGTACCACCGCTGCACCCAAGGAGATCACAACCGATGCCTGTTTCACGCTCAGCACCTCTGGCATGGCTCACCTCGTTTTGCCGCGTCTACCGACCGCCGGCAACAATCCCGCCCACGTGAGCGGCCCGACCAGCACAGCACCTCAGACCACGTCTGTTTGACAACCATGCTCCCCCCGGGCCAGTGGCGAGGCGGGGATTACCGCGTCATTACGGAGGCTTTTGGCCCCACCCGGTATGACTCATGCGGCCACGGGCGGTTTGGTGAACAGCAGGTTTCGCTCGGTCTCGAGGTCGAAGACGTGAACCTTATCCGCTCGTGCGGCTAAAGTCAGTGCCGCTCCGACCACAGCGCTCTCCTCGGGCTCGACCCGCGCGGTCAGGGGAAAGTCCCCGCTGGTGCCGATAATGATAGTCTCAGCCCCGATCGGTTCGACCAGCTTGACCGTTGTGCGAATCCAGTTTTCGCTCGAGTCGGGCCGGGCTAGTTCGAGGTTTTCCGGGCGAATCCCCAGCCAGACTTCTTTGCCCTCGTAGCCCCGCAGCACGTCGAGCAAATCCTTTCGCAATGTGATATCCATGTGGGCGCTCACCACGTGGCCCTGCCGGACCGTGCCCCTGAGGAAGTTCATCGCGGGAGAGCCGATGAACTCGCCTACAAACTTGCTGAGGGGCCTGTTGTACAGGTCGAGGGGGGTGTCGGCCTGTTCCATCGCTCCATTGCGCATCACCACGATGCGGTGGCCCATGGTCATGGCCTCGATTTGGTCATGGGTCACGTAGACGGTGGTTACGCCCAGCGATTGATGCAGCTCGGCCAGTGAGGCCCGCATCTCCACCCGAAGCTTGGCGTCTAAGTTGGAGAGAGGTTCGTCCATCAGAAAGACCTTGGGCTTGCGCACGATGGCCCGCCCCAGCGCAACCCGTTGCCGCTGTCCACCGGAGAGTTCACGGGGTTTGCGCTCCAGCAGGTGGTCGATTTGTAGCACTCCCGCAGCCTCCTCGACCCGCTCCCTGGTCTGGTTTTTTGGCGTGTGGCGCAGCTCCAGACCAAACGCCATGTTTTTGTACACGCTCATGTGGGGGTAGAGGGCGTAGTTCTGGAAGACCATCGCGACGTCCCGGTCCTTGGGCGGCACATCGTTGACCAGCCTATCCCCGATGTAGATCTGGCCTTCGCTGGGGCTCTCGAGGCCGGCGATCATTCGCAGCACGGTGGTCTTACCACAACCCGAAGGCCCCACCAGCACAATAAATTCTCGGTCTTTGATGGTCAGACTGAAGTCCTTGACCGCCTCCACCTTGCCAAACCGCTTGGTAAGGTGCTTGAGCACCACCGTTGCCATAGTCGCCCCCTTCTGCAGCACAGGCTAGCGGAGGGGCATTACCGAGGGGTTACCGCGCCAGGCAACCTTGAAAAACGCTCCTCGGGGCAGAAACCCGCCCCCGCCGCGCCTCCGGGGTCGACTCTAGGTGTCTGCATAGCTGCAATGCGAAATGGCGCCCGCCACTCCGCCCTGGCAAGTAGTTGCCGCTAGCGCTGATCCCACACTTTTACCCTTAGGAAATGTACTCCCTATCGCGTTTACCACCACTACTCTGCTCACAGTGCTGCGCTAAAGCGGGCGATAAAGCGGAGTAGTGCGCTCGGTACGGCAAAAACCGCCGTAAGGAGTATGCGTGGGAACCGCTCTGAGGCGGCCTTCGTCCCAGGTCTCGAGGAATTCATGCCACTCCACCTCGACCGAGCCGAGGTTGCGACCCAGCAGCAGCCGAAAAGCGTCGAGCACCCCGGCATTGGAGTTCGCACGCGACGCCTGCTCGAGGAACTGTCTGAATTGCCGGGGCTCGACGCGCAGTTGGTCCAACAAAAACGCGATGAAAGAACCAGCCACCGGGTAACTGTGCTGGCCGTCGAGCTGGTGAAAAAGCGGATCTCCGTTTATGAGCAACGAGAGTGCCGGCAAGGAGCGATCCCGGTAAAACTTCTGCGCCCAGAAGTGAACCGAGTGGCCTTCATAAAAACCTATCGCGTCCCGGTAGGGGCAATCCGGCGTTGGAATCTCTGAGTCACAAGTCAGGCTCGGCCAGGTGAAGTACATCGCGATCCCCTCGATCCAGAAAGTGTTCAGGGCGGCAAACCCGTCCGGCAAAGTGAGAAGGTGAGCCACCTCGTGAACGTGGCAGGCATGGATGCTGTAGATGGCGCTGCGGCTGGGAATCGCCAGGCCTTGAGCGAGAAAGCCGGTCACCTGCCCCATCTCCTGGCGGGAGGCCAGCTTGAAGTACTCGGTCTTGCCGGCCAAGTTGTCCCCCCAGATTTGGGTCAGCAGGGCATGGGTCTTCTCGAGACACTCCAGCGCTGTCCCAATCTGCTTGGAGGTCATGTCCTGTGGGGTGTCCCGGTAGTGTTGGGGTAGGAAGTAGACGAAGTGAGGGGAAGCGCCCCGTTGAACCCACTCGAGGGTGAGCTCCTCCGACTGAGCCAGAGCCGGGGCCAGTCCCAGGCCCATCAGCAACAGCAACAACGCCTTGCTAACCAGCGAGATGGCACGCATAGCCACCTCCTCATTTCAATGCGGCTTCGTTCCAGGTCTCCAGAAACCCACGCCACTGGGTCTCGGCCTCCGACAGCTTCTGGCCCCAGTGCACCTCGAAGGCCGCCAGCACCTCGGCACTCGAGCGAGCACTGCCGGATTGCCTCAAGAACCCCTTGAGCCGCTGCACCTTGCCGGGGTTGTCCAGCAAGAAGCTCACGAAAGACCCCGCCACCGGGTAGCTCTCCACCAGCGGCAACTGGTCAAACCGGGTGTTGCCATAGATCAGCTCCTCGAGCCGGGGCAGGGCCCCCCTGCGCAGTGCGGCCTGCGCCCAATAGTGCACTGAGTAGAGGTTCCAGGCCCCAAGGCGGGTCTGGTAGCTGCAATTGCTGCGGTCGGCGGGGCAGTACAGCCAGGGCCAGGCGTAGGCGCGGGCCAGACCCTCGAGCCAGAAATCGGCCAGTTGGTCGGTGGCGGGTGAAAACAGCACGTGAGCCAGCTCATGGGGGTCAGAGGCGTGGACACTGAACACCATACCCTGCCCCGAGGCCGCCTTGTCACCGAACTTACGCCCGGTCAGCCGGTGCAAATCCTCGGTAGTGGCAAACTTGTAATAGGCAATCTGAGCGTCTTTGGGGTAGTCCCAGCTGGGTGCCACCAACTCCCAGAAGACCTCGAGGCGCAGCAGCGCGATGCTTACCTGTGCCCGGGTGAGTGCCCTGGGGGTGTTTTGGTAGTCGGAAGGCTCGTAGTAGCGGAAGTGCGCCGACTCTCCCACCCTTACCCAGCTCCCCGAAGGGGGGTCGAGTGCGGCCGCACCCGGCACGATTAGGCTTGCCAGAATTACCATCAGCCAGCGCGTAGCCATCTTCTCCCCTCACCCCCTTTCGCCCTCCCGCAGTCCCGAAAAACCCTCCCAAGCCAAGGATGCACCCAAGGAATTACTGCGGCATTACCGGGGCCTTCAACCTCGGCCGTAATCGCTTGGTAACGCCACCCGGCTAGCTTTAGTCTGGAGGGTTGCCATGACCCTTAATCCTATTTCCCAGACCTCGAGTCCCCCTACCCACCTCGCCCCCAACGCCGTCGAGATGCGCGGCATCGTCAAGCGGTTTCCGCTGGTGCTGGCCAACGACCACGTAAACTTTGCGCTTTCCTGGGGTGAAGTCCATGCCCTGGTGGGCGAGAACGGGGCGGGCAAGAGCACCCTGATGAAGGTCCTCTATGGCATTCAGCGCCCCGACAGCGGAGAGCTTCTTATCGACGGCGTGGTACAGAACTTCCGCCATCCCCACGACGCGATCAATCTGGGCATCGGGATGGTGCACCAGAACTTCATGCTGGTGGAGAGCTTCTCGGTGCTGGAGAACGTCATTCTGGGGGCTGAACCCCACCACGGCCCAAGCCTCGACCTAGCCGTCGCCAGGGCGCGGGTGCAAGAGCTGATCGAGCGTTTCGGGTTCTCCCTCGAGCTGAGCCAGCGCGTCGAGGATCTACCCATCGGGCTGCGGCAAAAGGTCGAGATTCTAAAGGCCCTTTACCGCGAGGCCCGGATACTAATTCTCGACGAGCCCACCGCCGTGCTCACCCCGCAGGAAACCGATCAACTCTTCCGCTTCCTGCGCGACTACGCCGCCCAGGGCAACAGCGCCATCTTTATCTCGCACAAGCTGCACGAGGTGCTGCAGATCTCCGACCGCATCTCGGTGATGCGCGACGGGCGGATGATCGGAACCATCGAGACTCGAGGGGCCACCCTTCCGCAACTGGCCCGAATGATGGTGGGGCGCGAGGTCGAATTGCGGGTGGAAAAAGGTCCGGCCCATCCAGGGGAGGTGGTGCTCGAGGTGTCCCGCTTGAGCGTTGCCCACGCCAAGGAAAAACCACACGTGCACGAGGTTAGCTTTAGCGTGCGGGCCGGGGAGGTGCTGGGCATCGCGGGGGTGCAGGGCAACGGCCAGTCCGAGCTGGTGGAAGCCCTGGCCGGCTTAACCCCCTATACCGGCAAGGTCCGCTACGTTGGTCAGAACTTGGGCCAGGCCAAGGCTCGGCTGGTGCGCCAGAAGGGGGTTTCCCACATCCCCGAAGACCGCAACCAGCGGGGCTTGGTGCTGGAGTTCAGCGCCGCCGAGGACCTGATCCTGGGCGACCACCAGGCGTTGCCCTTTGCCAGCCCCAACGGCTTCCTCGATCAGCCGACCATTGAACGAACTGCTCGGCAGCGTATCGAACAGTTTGACATTCGGCCCCACTCCACCACCTTGCACGCCTCGAGATTCTCCGGCGGCAACGCCCAGAAGATCATTGTGGCCCGCGAACTCTCGCGCAACCCTCGAGTCCTCATCGCCGCACAGCCCACCCGCGGGGTGGACATTGGGGCCACCGAGTTCATCCACGAGCAGATCGTAAAAGCGCGGGATCAAGGCGTGGGGGTGCTGCTGGTCAGCGCCGACCTGGGCGAGGTGATGGGCCTTTCGGATCGCATTTTGGTGATGTACGAGGGTGAGATCGTGGGCGAAATGACGGCCGAAGAGGCCAACGAAGAGCGGCTGGGCCTGCTGATGGCCGGGGTGCGCGGGGTCTGAGCGCTCCGCAGAACTTCGAAGGAGGTGGGGCGCATGCCCATCGAAACCCAGCGGTCGAATTACACCAAGAGAAGGGACGGGCTGTGGGGCACGAGCCCTGAGCAAACCAGCCCATACATCCCAGCGCACCTTCAAATCGAACAGGTCAAGGGGAACTCCTTGGGAGCTGTTCAGGACTTCGGCTGCTACGAAGAAACCACCATCCTCTCCAAAGGCAACCGCATAGTTTTGTCCATCTGGGTGGTCAAGCCCCTCGCCGCTACGGTGCTGTTCCTGCCAGGTACCATGACCCACCCTCTGTTTTACCGCGAACTGCTGGAAGGGCTCGGCCAAGCGGGGTTCAATGTGGTGGGGGTGCACTTTGTGGGGCACGGCAAGAGCCCCAGGGTTTCCGGCTTCACCTTCGAGGACCTGCTACAAAACGCCCGCGATGCCCTGAGCTATGCCCTGCACCGCTTCGGTGGGAAGGTGGTAGTGCTGGGCAGCAGTCAGGGGGGGATTCTGGCCATGGCCTTGGCGGCCTCAGACCGGCGATTGAGCGCCGTCTTCGCCCACAACATCCTCGACCCCGAGATTCCAGAGTCGCTCGAGGTCACCCGCTTTCCCCGCAGGCTCGAGCCCCACCACCGACGCCTGGTGGACGGGGTACGGCGCCTGGCAGCGGTGTTTCCCCAGTTCCCCGTGCCCCTCAACTTCTACCTAGACCCCCTGCGCATCACCCGAAAGCCCAGGTTGCTGCGCCGACTCGCCACCGATCCTTTGGGCCTGCGCAGCTACCCCCTGCGCTTCCTGGCCAGCCTGTTCTCAGCCGATCTCAGCGGGATGTACGACGGCAGTATCGGCTGCCCGGTAGTGGTGATCACCTCGAGGGGCGACCCCCTGTTCCCGTTTGCAAATACCGAAAACCTCTACCGGCGAATCGTGGCCCCATCCAAGGAATTGATGGTATTTGATTGCGGTATCCACCTGATATTCAACGAGTGCCTGGGCTCTGTACTGCCCCAGCTGGTGGAACGGCTGCATCGGCATCTCGACACCGCTGATGCCGAGTTCCACCGGGATCGCCTTTGCGCGCCCGCCTGACGGCGGATACCCGGCGTCAGCCTGTTCATACCCAAAAGGAGGTGTGCAGTGAACACCAACGAAACCCTGCAACGCGACGTGGTCGAGCATCTCGAGTGGAGCCCGGCCGTGGACGCCTCGAGCATCGGCGTGACCGTCAAGGACGGCGTGGTCACCCTCTCCGGCTTCGTGCCCAGCTTCTCCGAGAAACACCTCGCGGTCAAGCTGACGCAAAAGGTACGGGGGGTCAGGGGGATTGCCGACGAGCTGGAGGTGGCCCTGCCGCTGGCCATGGAGCGCACCGACAGCGAGATCGCAGCCATGGTGGTCAAGGCCCTGGAGTGGGACGTGATGGTACCGCCCGACAAAGTTCAGGTGACTGTCAAGGGCGGAAGGGTCAAGCTCGAGGGCCGGCTGCAGTGGCAATACCAGCGCCGCGCCGCCGAGCAGGCTGTCCACAAACTTCCCGGGGTTAAGGGGGTATACAACCTTATCGTGATCTACAACCCCGCCTCCTCCACAACGGTGAAGCGCTCCATCGTGGCGGCCCTACACCGCAGCGCCGAGGAAGACGCACGGCAAATCGGGGTCGAGGTGCAAGACGATACGGTGGTGCTATCGGGAACGGTGCACACCTGGCTGGCCCGAGAGGAGGCCGAGGAGGCAGTCTGGGCCTCGCCCGGCGTCTCCAGGGTGGACAACCGGATCGTGGTCAACCCCAACCTGATGTTGCACTGAGGGGTGGGTTATGAGGTTTCTTCTGACCATTAGGCTCCTTCTCCTCGTATTGCTGGCGTACATCCCCCCGCTTCCCCCACCGCAAGCCGCACCGCCAGCGCCCGACCACAACCCGCAAGCGACGTCCACTCTCGAGTGGGTCCAAGAAGACGAAGCCAGCTACCCGTTCACCTGGCAGGTTTTTCTCTTCGACACTTCCCGCCCTTCGGAGACCTGCGCGGTCTTGCTGGAGGACTTAAAGCAGCAACAAGCTTTTCTCTCCGCCTACCAGAACCCCCACCTGCTGGAATACGCCCGGAAGAACGAGGTCGACTGGTCGGGGTACTTTGAAGCCATACGAAACCTATCGGTGAAGATCTATCAGGTGGGGGAGTTGGGGGCGCTGGATGCGCTTAGCACTGTAGACCAGATTCCCACCTACTTCGCCCAGACCAACTCCGCCTCAAGCAACCCTTATCCGGTGGTGGTGATGGAAACCCATGCCAACGGCACCATCTGGGGTTTGGATGCCAAGGGGAACCACCTTCAGCTGGTTAATCGCGGCGGTCTGATCAGCGAGTCGGCCGAGGAACAAGTACTTGAAGCCCACAAGGCCCAGTTCGGCCAGGACGCGGGAAAGGTCATCTTCTATGCCAACCTGTACCACGAGATGAAGCACCTTGCTCAGCTGCGCCAGAACCCCGCGCTGGTTGAAACCATGAGCCTAGATCAGTACCAGCGAAACGAGGTCGAGGCCTACCAGGTCTCGCTGAACATCGTCTTGGAGGCACTGTCCACCCACGGCTGTAAGTCGCCGGAGCCGCACAACGACGGCCGGTAATGTTGCCGTAATGCCACAGTCCTAACTTCGGCTCGAGGGTCGCTCTGAGCGAACGTAGGCCCGTTTTCCCGGCCCTTATGGAGGTGAGGCCATGAAGGAAAACCTCAACACGGGTATCGCCAGTCGTCTCGACGAAGTGGCGATCTTGCTAGAACAGCAGGGGGCCAGCCTGTTTCGGGTGCGGGCCTATCACAACGCGGCCCAAACCCTGCGGGGGCTGAATCGTTCGGTGGACGAGATTCTCAAAAGCGAGGGGCTTGAGGGCCTGGAGAAACTGCCCGCCGTCGGGACCAGCCTAGCCCGCTCGATTCGCAGCCTGGTCCAAAGCGGGAACCTGCCCCTGCTGGAGCGCTTGCGCGGCGAAGGCGACCCCGAGAAGGCGCTGCAAACAGTTCCGGGCATCGGCCCCAAACTGGCCGAACTGCTCCACGATGAGTTGGGCATAGAGTCTCTTGAACACCTCGAGCAAGCGGCCTACGACGGACGCCTGCGCAACCTGGCCGGTTTTGGCGAGAAACGACTGGCCGGCATCCGCGACCTCTTGGCCCAGCGCCTGGGGCGTCTGCGGCAGCGGCAGGTTTCGAACCGTAGGCATCCCGGGGTGGAGGAGTTGCTTGAGATAGACCGTGATTACCGTGAAAAGTCCGAGGCCGGAGTGCTGCGCAACATCACCCCACGACGTTTCAACCCCAAAGCCGAGGCCTGGCTTCCAATCTTCCACACCCACCGGGGCGGTTATGCCTACACCGCTTTGTACTCCAACACCGCACGGGCGCACGCCCTCGGGACCACTCGAGACTGGGTGGTGATCTACTGCGACGACGGCAGCGGCGAGCAGGCCTACACCGTCATAACCGCCCAGTACGGCAAGCTCAAAGGCCAGCGCATCGTACGCGGTCGCGAGGCCGAGTGCGAACAGCACTACGCCTCGGGCGCTCAGCCCCAACAGCTCCATCAACCCCCAGCCTTGAATGCCGAAAGCCCCATGATTAAGGCACTCTGAGCCAATCGGCCGGGCATGCCGAGCAGTTTTGCATATCTACACGGGCGCATTTCGGAGCGAACAAGCTGGACCTCAAAGCCAAACCAACCCTACCCCGATAGCGGGTATTAGGGCGATTTTTCGAGTATTGGCCAGGAACTCGGCAGGCTGGAGTACGGCGGGTGCGGCACGGGCTCGAGGGTATTCCGAATGTCCCGCTCGTGCTGCTGGGTAGGGCCACAGGGTGTCCGGCTTGCGTCTTGGGCCACGACCTACTGACTTCCCGGGCCGGAACGTACCCTGGTCATCGTCGCGGTGTTCTGCCTGCGCGCGCGGTTTGACCTCGAGGGTGTGAACCCGCCAACGTCCATCCTGCTTGACGAGCCTAACCTCCACATAGCTACCCACGCCGGGGCAGCCGTGCTCGTAATGGACACTCTTCGCCAGGATCAACTGCTGCCCATTTACCACAACGAAGTCCGCCTGCGGGTCGAAGCTCTCCACCCTGCCCACCACCTCGCGGTGGGTCTGACGGTTCACACTTCCCCGCCCAACCTGGCTTCTGCCTTCGGGGTTTTCGCAAAAGCCGCCACAACCCCCGCTTTGTACCCCTCGCACTACAGGAAACATGTCGAGCGGTAGCCCGGGCCAACGCTATCGAGGCAGACCAGTCTTCAGCGCTCACTCGAAACCTGGGCCTATCTCATCTCGAGCGCCTGCGGCTGCCCGCGAAGATACCCCCGGAGAACCCCCCGATGCCCAGCATGAAGCCGAAATCGTACCACAGGCCCGCGTTGGGATAGGCGTAGATTCTCAATTCGTTTGGAAAGAGGCTAATGATGAAGGTGATTGGAGCAATGAAGCCATGCCAGAGCCCCAGCCAGAATCCGGGGCCACCCGGCTGCGGGGATACCGCCTGGGAGGCGGTACAGGCTGCCAGCACAAGCATCAGCCCGCACAGCAAGGCTCGCCATATGCAAGGAAACTTCTCCATTTAGCCCTCCTTGGCTAAGCGGGCTACTCGGGCGCTTCGACAACCCGCTCTCTCGATCTCGATCAGCCCAGCTCAGGCCGCAGCTGCCCACCTATTCGCGCCTCGAGGGTGGCTTCAGGCCGCAATCGACAGGTTCTGGTCTCCCACCACGCGCCCGTCCTCGAGCCGCACAATACGCCGTACGTGCTCCAATAGGCGGGGGTCGTGGGTGGAGAACAGGAAGGTCACCCCATGGGCCTGGTTGAGGTGCTTCATCAGCTCGATCAAGGTCAGGCCGGTTTTGGAATCGAGGTTGGCGGTGGGCTCGTCGGCCAGCACCAGCTTGGGCTCGCTGGCGATGGCGCGGGCCACCGCCACCCGCTGCTGCTGCCCGCCCGAGAGCTGGTTCGGGCGGCGGCTGGCCAGCTCGGCGATGCCCAGCTCGCCCAGCGCGGCCAAGGCCCGGTGCTCCCGCTCTTTGCGCCCCACGCCTTGCAGCTCCAGCACAAACGCAGCGTTCTCGAGGGCGCTCAACACCGGAATTAGGTTGTAGGCCTGGAACACGAAGCCGAGGTGGCGCAGACGCAGGCCCGCCAGTTGCGCCGAGCCGAGTTGGTCAATCCGCTTATCCTGCAGCCAGACCTCGCCCGAGGTAGGCCTGTCCAGTCCGCCCAGCAGGTGCAGCAGGGTACTCTTGCCCGAGCCCGACGGCCCCACGATAGCCGTGAACTCGCCGGGAAAGACCTCTAGGTCCACCCCGCACAGCGCCGGAGTCTCGACCCGGCCTACCCGGTAGACCTTGCTCAGGTTTCTGGCTCGCAGGATGGGTTCCACGTTGGCCTCCTCAGGGCTGGGCGGGTTCGCCGATGTCGCCGGCATGCATCATGGGCTGTAGCGCGGAGGTGGCGACCCGAGCGAAGATGCTCCCCACCTCCCATTCCGCCGCAGCGGCCTCGTCCAGCCAGGCCGCGACCTGATTGGCCTGAGCCTGTGAGCGGATACCTTGCTGGATGGCCTGACCGACCGACTGGTAGTTTTGCCCGGCCTGCTCGAGCAGGTTGGCCGAGCGCATTAGCCCATCGTTCCCCGCGAAACGAGCCCGCAGAAAGTCGGCATTGTCCTGCCGGGTGTACGCCGCCGACAAGAACTGCTTTAGCTGGGCTGCCCCAAGGCTTCGCCACCGCTTTCGGACCTTGTCAGCAGTCTGGGCGATGGCTGCGGCCCCCTGCCGGGGTCCGCGCTTCTCTCCACCCATCAATAGCTTGGCGTTGCGTCGCCAGACCGGCTTAAGGTCGGACTGCTCGGGCCAGGGTTCAAACAGCGTGAAGATATAGCGCCAGGGATATCTAAAGCCTTTGGACACGCTCTCGACGGCCTCGAGCAGTGTTTCATCCGCCATCCAGCGCCCCTGGTGGCCAGGAGCACGGATGCCCGGCTCGAGAGGAGTGCCCTCGAGCGCCACTGTTGCGTAATAGAAAAATCCCTTCTCGTCGTAGCCCACCAGCAGGTCGCTGTGGGGGAAGAACCCCTTCCGGCCATACAGTACCGAAGCATCAAGCGGGATGCGCAGCGGGTGGCCCCTGAAGAGGTGGAAGCGCAAGGCCCGCAGGTAAAGTTTGGGGTCATCTGTGGTGTAGAAGTGACGCACCAGTCCCAGGTACGGCGCAGCGACGGCGTGGCCCAGCTCGGGGTCGGTGAAGGGAGAAAAGCCGACCTCTTTGCCGGGCATCGCGACAGCCCCGTAGGTAGCGCCCATCAGAAAGTTGACCTCGTCCCTCGAGGCCGCTCTGCCCTTTTGCAGGGCGATCATCTGCAAGGCATTGGCCTCGCCGTAGGACTCGCGGGTGCAATGCCAGGGTACGTCCTCGAGGTGATGGCTGGGGGGAAAGTCGCCAACGGTGGTGGACTCGAGGGCGACAGGAAGATGCGTTTTGGAAAGGTGTTGCCTGGTTAACAAACGGACCCGCACGCCCCAGCCGACCCATGTCAGCAGAGCAGCCAGCACCGCAATCAGAGTCCACGCCACCAAGCCCATAACCACCTCCTCGATACCTTGCGGCAGCCTTCCCACCGGTGGTCAGCAGCCCCGACCGCAGACGCGAGGATTGCCGTGCAAAAGGGGTTCTCTATCCCCTGATATTGAGTC
Source organism: Meiothermus sp. (assembly GCA_033762915.1). Lineage (GTDB taxonomy): Bacteria > Deinococcota > Deinococci > Deinococcales > Thermaceae > Meiothermus. Next base: position 16,766 of record JANRLD010000116.1, read on the forward strand.
CTAACGATTACCTGAGCATTACCAGCCGTGTTTATCGGCCGGAGCCTTGCTCGCCCCAAGTCGGGCTCACAGACCACAGCCGTAACCCGATTGATCCCACTTCTCAACTCGGTAATGCAGCGCTTCCGGGCAACCTCGTATCTCCACCCTATCGTCGCCGGAAGAGCGCCGCAGGGTCGCGGGTACAGCCCCACTGCCCTTCAGGGCGAGCCTCGAGAACCCAGTCCTACCTCCAAACTGGTTTGGGCGAGAAGCATGCCGTGTTGCGGGCTTGCCCCGACCATCACTGGACCCGCATGGGGCCATGGGCTACGGTCGGAGTACCAATTTTGCTTAGCGCCCCGCACGGCATAAGCTCAGTCCGTGAACGTCTTGGGCATGATGTCGGGCACCTCGGTGGACGCGGTGGACTTGATTCTGGTCGAACTCGAGTTCGACCCGAACGGCAGGCTGAGCTGGAAGATCCTGGAGCACGTTGAGTCTCCCTTCCCCGCCGAGGTCCGCACCCAGATCATCCGCACCCTCAAGTCGCAGAGCAACACCCGCGAAGTCGCCCTGCTTCATCACGAGCTGGGGCGCTTTTACGCCGAGGCCGCGGCCCCGTTCAAAGGACGCGCCGACCTCGTGGCCTCACATGGCCAGACCGTCTGGCACGAGCCTCCGCTAACCACTTTTCAGATCGGCGAGCCGGCCTACCTGGCCGAGGCCCTGGGGGTTCCGGCGGTGTCGGACTTCCGCCCCTCCGACTTTGCGCTAGGAGGCGAGGCCGCGCCCCTGGTACCGCTCCCGGATCTCTTGCTCTATGGTGAGCGGGGCGTCAACCGGGCCATCCACAACATCGGCGGAATATCCAACCTGACCTACCTGCCCGCAGACCTCGAGCCCGCCCGCGTCCTGGCCTTCGACACCGGCCCCGGCAACGCGCTTCTCGACGAGGCCGCCGGTCGGCTGGGTTTAACCCACGACAGCGGCGGAAAAATAGCGGCCTCCGGCAGGGTAGATGAGTCGCTGGTGGAGCGCTGGATCACCCATCCCTACTTCTCCCGTAGACCGCCCAAGTCCACCGGGCGGGAGATCTGGAACCTCGAGACCCTCGACGAGGACGCCGCGCTGCCACCCCAGAATCTGCTCGCCACCCTCACTGCTTTCACCGCCCACAGCATCGTGGGGGCCTACCAGCGGTTCGTGATGCCGCTGGGCCTGGACGAAATCTGGGTGGCGGGCGGCGGGGCCTACAACGCGACCCTGATGGCCCAGATCAAGGCCGGCCTGAGCGTCCCGGTCTACACCTTCGAGGAGCGCGGTCACGACTCCAAACACCGCGAGGCGCTGTGCTTCGCAGTGCTCGGGTACCTGCGCTACCTCGAGCGGCCCAACGTGCTGAGGCAAGTCACGGGGGCACGGCGGGACGCGGTTGCTGGGAAGATCACTCTTCCCAGCAGGTAAACGGCGGAAAAACGGGGGCTTGACTTTAGCGGGCCGCTCAGCCCTGGGGCTGCCCATAAGTTTTACCTCTGCAGTTATTCATCAAAAAAAGCCCGTACAAAACTTCTCCAACAGGATGTCTTCTTTCCTGATTTATCCTCCTCTTTACTATACCGTCTGGACGGTATAGTATGGGTTGGAGAGGTAACCATGCCAAGAACATCTGCCGACGCCAGACCCAAAATCCTCGAGGCCGCCGGGATGGTCATCCGGCGCGACGGGGCGCTGGCCCTGACCCTCGAGGCCGTCGCAAAAGAAGCCGGGGTGAGCAAGGGCGGGCTGCTCTACCACTTCCCCAACAAGGACGCACTGCTGGGGGGGCTGCTCGAGTTCTACCTCGACGACTTCGAGCAGAGCCTGGAGCACAGTGGCCTGCCGTTCGCCGAGGCCTACGTTCGGCTGGGAAGCCACGACGGCTCGGGCGGGCTACTGCTGGGGATGATGACCGTGCTGGCGCTGAACCCGAGTTTGCTCGAGACCGTGCGCGAGCGCTGGCAGCGCTGGTATGGCCGCATCCCCCAGCATCCCGACACCGTGGTGGCGATGCTGGCGACGGACGGAATCTTTATGGCCGACATCCTCAAACTGGGTACGCCCGAGCCCGCGCTCAGGCAGAAGACCCTGCGGCGGATGCTCGAGTTGGCCCAGGGGGGTGCATGATGGCCTGGGTGCTGCTGATCTTGTCGGGGCTGTTCGAGGTGGTTTTCACCACGCTGATGAAGCTCTCGGACGGCTTTAAGAAGCCGCTGCCCACGGCAGGGTTCTTTGTCTTCGCCCCGTTGAGTCTGGGAATCCTAGCCTACGTGCTGCAGACCATCCCGGTCGGCACGGCCTACGCCGTCTGGACGGGAATCGGGGCCTTCGGGACCGCGCTGGTGGGAATCATCTTCTTCAACGACCCGGTCAGCCGGGGTCGCCTGTTCTTCTTAACTACGCTGATCCTTTCGGTAATTGGGCTGCGTGTGTTTGGAGGTGAGTGATGACGTGGCTGCGTTCTTCCAAGCTGGCCTGGCCTCTTCTGATTATCGCCGGCGTCTTTGAGGTGGGGTTCGCCACCAGCCTCAAGCTGTCGGAGAACTTTACCAACTGGCCTTGGGCGGTCAGTTTTTTCGTCTGTGCGACCATCAGCTTCGGGCTGCTGGTGATCGCCACCAAGCACATCCCCTTGGGCACCGCCTACGCTGTCTGGACTGGGATTGGGGCATTTGGAACGGCGGTGGTGGGCATCCTATACTTCGGCGACCCAGCCACCTTGGGCCGGGTCTTCTTCCTGGTTATGCTGATTGGTTCGGTGATTGGACTGAAACTGGTTTCACCCGAAAAGCCCGAAAAGGGAGCGGCGTGAACGGCTGGGTCCTGCTGACGTGAACCGATGGTTTATCTTTATCCGCAGTGTTTCGTTTCGTGCCGGGTGGTGCCCCTTGATTGAGCCCCCTCGAGGGAGCTATTCCTCGCCCTTGGCAACCGGGCGGGTGGGGTCGGACACCCAATCGCTCCACGAGCCCGCGTAGAGTTTGGGCTTCGGGAGGCCCGCGACCTCCATCGCCAGCGCATTAGCCGCCGCCGAGACCCCCGAGCCGCAGTAAAGAATGACTTCATCGCCCAGCCCAGCGAAGCGCTCCCCCTGGGCCTCGGCAGACTTGAGGCGGCCCCCCTCGAGTCCGTCGGCCCAGTTGCGGTTGACCGCCCCGGGGATGTGGCCCGCCACCGGGTCGATCGGCTCAACTTCACCCCGGTAGCGTTCGGGGGCCCGGCTGTCCACCAACGTGCTGCCAGGCCGGCGACGCAAAACCTCTTCGGCGCTGAGCACCCAGTCTGTCTGGGGGCTGGGGACATACACCGCTGGCGCGTATTCGACTTCCAGGGTCTCCAGGGCCCCGCCCGCCGCCACCCAGCCCTTGATGCCCCCGTCCAGCACGGCCACGTTCTCATGCCCCAGCCAGCGCAGCAGCCACCACAGGCGCGGCGCGGTCATCCCGGTCTCGTCGTAGGCGATCACCCAGCTGACGTTGTCAATCCCGGCCTCGCCCAGGGTCGCCGCAAGGGCTTCAGGCGTGGGTAAAGGGTGACGGCCACCCTGGCGGTCGGGCTGCATCGGGCCGGAGAGATCGGTCTCGAGGTCGAGGAACATCGCCCCCGGCAGATGCCCCTCCCGGTAGGCCAGACGCCCCGCCAGGGGGTCGGACAGCGAATACCGACAGTCCACGATACGAAGCTTGGGGTTCGAACGGTTGGCCTCGAGCCATTGGGCACTGACGAGGGGGGCGGGGAGGGACATGGATGCTCAGGGTACAGGGAACTCGAAGAGGACAACAGTGAAACAGCTTCTTATCTCGGCGTGATGCTCCCGGTTTACGGCTTGCTACATCTTCTCCACAAAGCTCCGCAAGATCTGTGCCCCGACCCGCAGCGACTCTGGCTCAACCCACTCCTCGGGGGTGTGGGCTCCACCACCCCTGTAAACGCCCAAGGTGATGGCGGGGATTCCGGCCTCGACGCCCGCCGAGGCGTCGGTGGAACCCGCGGTGAACTGGGCCTCGAGGCCCGCATCGACGAAGGCCCGGCGGGCGGCGTCGAGCATTGCGCCGGTCACCGTCAAGCCGGCCGGGCGCTCGCCCAGAACCTCGAGCTCGAGCCGTACGCCGAAGCGGCGGGCGGCCTCCATCAGAATTGAGCGCACCTGCTCGACCATGCGGCCCAGCACCTGCGGCTCCAGAGCCCGCAAGTCCAGCTCGAAGCCCACCTCGCGGGGGATGGCGTTGATGGCCTCACCGCCCCACAGCTTGCCCACGTTGAGGCTGGTGTCGGCGGAACGCTCGAGAGCATACATCTGGGCCAGGGCCTGCCCCAACGCCGGCACTGGCGAGGCCGCCTCGCGATCACCCCAAGCGTGGCCGCCGGCCGCCGTGAATCTAGCCCTCACGCGATGCGAGCCCGCCGAGCGGCTCACCACCCCCGGCAAGTAGCCGTCTACGGCCACCACCCGTTTGGGCTGCAACTCCTTTACCAAGGCCCTCGCCCCACGCAGGTTGCCCAGCCCTTCTTCGCCCACGCTGAAGGCCACCGTACAGCCGCGGTTGACCAGCATTGCCGCCAGCGATATCAGCACCGCCACGCCGCTCGAGTTGTCCCCCACCGCCGGGCCATACCAGCGGGTCTTCTCGCGGCGCAGGGGCCGGGGGGTGAGCACGGTGTCGATGTGGGCCACCACCAGGGTAGCCCCCAGCCCGGCCCACACGTTGCCCAGGTCGTCGAACTGCGGGCTTAGCCCCTGAGAGGCGAGTTTCGCCGCCACCCAGCGGCCCCGCGCCTGATCCCCCACGGTCTCCCCCACCTCGCCCAACAACTCGAGGGGGTCAAGGCCAATCTGAAAAGTGAAGTCGCTCATACGCTGAACAGACATCGTACTAGACCGGCGGGATTGCGAACAGGCGGGAGGTAGGAATTGAGCCGGTAGCAGAGCAGAGCGGCGGTGATGACTCAAGGCTCCCGGACTGCTGGTCTGGTGGTGCTTGATCCTTGGTGGAGCCTACAATCAAGTATGTCCGGCTAAACTGGGGGGTTTACCGTCCGGACATCACCCCTTCAGAGCATAAGGTGTCTGGCGGTTGAAACCTGGAAAGCAGTCCCGAATCGACCAAAAGGAACTGCGGCAGTGCTTTCCGCAGGGCTTGCACTGAGGCAAGTAGTTATGGCACTCGCCGGCCTTATGAAAACCCTTGCGCAACACAACGGAAAGAGCAGGGAAAGCGTTGTCGTAACAGGTTTGCAACTAGAAACCCTGTTTACGCCTGGTAAGGCGCTGTACCGAAACTGTAATGGGGTGACTCCCAGGCGGCATTTAGGGCTCAGGGTGTTGAACCGGGGAGCTGAGCACGGCGGCAGAGTTCACAATCCACCAGCCCCGCCCTCGAGCCCGTTCGACTCCGGCACAGTCAGGGTGTGCCGCTTACTGTTGCCGGTTTTCTCCTGCCCAAACTCCCAGCAGAACTCCCAGACCTAATCCTCGCTTTTATCCGCCAGCCCCTCGCGCAGCGCGTAGAGCGCGGCCTGGGTGCGGTTGTTGAGGTGGAGCTTCTGAAAGATGTCAGACAAGCGGTTGCGGACGGTTTTTTCAGAGAGTCCGAGGTCGGCGGCGATCTCGAGGTTGGTGTGCCCCTGTGCCACCAGTTTCAATATCTGCACCTCGCGCTCGGAGAGTTCGGCGTGCTCCTTGGTGGTGGTCTCCTGCTTACTCTTAAAGTCCTGGATGATGTTCTCGGCCATCTCGGCGTCGAGGAGCACCTCGCCGTGATAGACCTGGCGGATGGCCTCGAGCAGCTCTTTGGCGTCCGCATCCTTGAGCATGTAGCCGCGCGCACCCGCCTTGACCGCCTCGAACACGTAGTTGTCCTGGCGATACATGGTCAACATGATGACCCTGGCGGCCGGCCACTCTTTGAGAATCTCCTGGGTGGCCTGCACGCCGTCCAGACCGGGCATCTGGATATCCATCAAGATCACGTCGGGGTGGGCTTCGAGGGCGTGGCGCAGCGCGTCGCGCCCGTCCTTGGCCTCGCCCATCACCTTGAAGTCGGGCTCGGTCTCCAGCAGGCTCTTGAGCCCCTGGCGGAACAGGGCATGGTCGTCGGCGAGCAATATGCGAATCATGTGCCATAGTCTAGCGGATTTCCAGACAAACTTGGGCCCATGGCAAAACCGCCCTTGTGCCCCGTTATGATTCACCTCGAACACCCTCGAGGAGGCCTGACTTATGGAGATGAAGACCCAGAAGGTAAAGGTTCCCGGCGGCGAGGTGGCAACCTACTCGTTCGGCGAAGGCCCGCTGACCGTCATGGTAGTCAGCGGCGGCCCTGGTGTGAGCTGTGACTACTTGCGCGAGAGCCACAGCCAGTACGCCACCGAAGGCTTCCGCCTGGTTGCCTGGGATCAGCTCGGCACCGGACAGTCCGACCGTCCCACCGACCCCGCGCTGTGGGAGATCCCCCGCTTTGTAGAGGAGATGGAGGCGGTACGCTCGGCGCTAGGGCTGGGCCGGGTTCACGTAATCGGCCACTCCTGGGGCGGGGTGCTGGGGCTGGAGTACGCCCTGGCCTACCCGCAGTACCTGGGGCGCTTCGTGATGGCCAATATCTCTGTTAACGTGCCCCTGATGAACCAGGGCTTCAAACAGTGCAAGCTGGCGCTGGGCCTCGAGACCGCCAAGATGATCGCCCTGCGCGAGAGCGAGGGTACCACCAGCCACCCCGAGTACCAGGCCGCTGCGACTCTGCTCACCTACCGCCACATCTGCCGCACCGAGATCCTGCCGGAGCCGGTGGCCAAGTCGCTGGGCGAGATCGGCCCTGCCTACCCGAAAATGTTCGGCCCCTTCCTGATGCACTGTACCGGCAGCCTGGCCACCTGGGATCGCACCGCCGACCTGCACCGCGTTGCGTCGCCGGTTCTGATCGTCAGCGGCGAGCACGACTACATCCTGCCTGAGTACGCGGGCATCTCGCTCAACTACCTGCCCAACGCCCGCATGAAGATCTTCCGGGGCTGCGCCCACATGCCCTTCTGGGAAGACCCGGCAGCCTACCACCGGGCGGTGCTCGAGTTCCTCCGAGCCTAGCCCGTTGCCGAATCGGATTCGTCCACAGCCCATCTGGGCAGCGCTTTCTGCGAACGCCGTTCTCCGGCCCAGCTCTGGGGCCTAGAGACTATCACGGCGCGGTTATGATGCCCGCGTGAAGGCCGCCTCCACCCCCGCCCAGACCCCCCTCGGCCCGCTGTTGAGTCTGGTCGGCACCATGATCGTCTGGGGCTTCGTGGCGACCGGGATCAAGCTGCTGCTGCCCTACTTCTCGCTCGATGCACTCAACGGCTGGCGGCTGCTGCTGGCCTCGGGGCTGTTCGTGCTCACCCTCCTGATCCTGCGCTCCTGGCCCCGCCTCACGCCCCGCCAGTACCTGCACATCGGGCTGGTCAGCTTTCTAGGCACTACCGCCTTCCAGATCACCTTCGTCAACGGGGTGGCCAACTCACCCGCCGGACTGGCGACCCTGGTCAGCTCGGTCAACCCGGTCTGGGTGGCGCTGTTCGGTCTGGTGGCCGGGGAGCGGCTGAGCGGGCTGCGTTGGCTGGGCATCGGACTCTCGGTGCTGGGGATGGGGCTGATGAGCCTGAAAACCCTGGACGCCAGCAGCGGCGTAACCCTGGTGGGACTGGCCTGGCTACTCTCGTCCAACCTGGTCTGGGCACTGTACACGGTGCTGCAACGCCCGCTGCTGCGCTTCGTGAGCCCCCTGCAGTTCAACGGCCTGGGCTACGCACTGGGAAGCCTGCCTTACCTGATCTTCGGGTTCCCAGCGATGCTCGAGGCCACCACCCAGCCCATCCCTGCGGCGGCGTGGCTGGGGCTGGCGGCGGTGGGGATCCTGGGGCAATACCTGGGCTTTGTGGGCTTCTCGAGGGGGGTGCAGGCGGTCGGGCCTACCCGGGCCGCGGTCTTTCTCAACCTGATTCCCATCGTAGGCCTCACGGTGGCCTTTGTGGTGCTGGGCGAGCCGATCACCTGGCTCACCGTGCTGGCCACCGCGGTCACGCTGGCCGGGGTGAGCCTGGCGAACTCGAGGTGAGGTGTGGGGGTCCCCTGTCTCGAGGGGCTATGGTCGTTTTGGACCCCGGCCCCTTTCAGCCGACCTGGGACAACCATGTTTTCCCAGACCCCAGCGGAATGAACGCGGACATTCTAGGTTTACCGAGATCACCTCGAGCAAAAATCCTTGGATTGGCCCGATAAGTTCGCCTTTCTGACCACCAGCACCGACGAGTTGCACGAGCGCAAGGCGGGCGACTCGAGAGGTTCGCACAGAGGTGTCGACAAACTCTTGGTGCTGGTGGGCTGTCTCGAGCCGTAGGCCAAACAACTGGTGCAACTTGCCCCAAAAACAATTTGTGCGACTCGTCGCGGACTCACTCGAGGGCAATCTCGCGGCAGTTCTCGTGGCGGCAAGCGCCCGAGTCGACCAAGGAAGCGCTCGTGGTCCTATGGCAATTGCCAACTGGCTCTTGTCCGCGCAGTTGGAATAAGCTAAGCGGCATGACCCAGACCGCCCCCACCCGGCTTCGTCCAGAGTTCTTAGACGCGCTCAAGGAGGCCGCCAAGCGCTTCGAGACCCCCTTCTACGCCTACGACCTGGAGGCCATCCAGAGCCGGGTCGAGAAGATTCACGCAGCCTTCCCTCGAGCCCAGGTCTTTTACGCCATGAAGGCCAACCCGCGCCTGGGGATTCTGCGGCGGCTGCGCGGATGGGGGGTGCGCCTCGAGGCGGTCAGCCTGGGCGAGACCCTGCGGGCCTACCGGGCCGGGTATGCGCCTACCGAAGTGCTGCTCAACGGTCCGGTTAAGACGGTGGGGGCGCTTGAGGAACTCAAGGGCAGCGGCGTCCCAGTGATCGGTCTGGACTCGATTGCCGACACCGAGCGGGTGGGACGGGTGCTACCGGGTTCTAGGGTCGTCCTGCGCGTCAACCCCGACCTCCCCATCGCCACCCACGACCACCTCGCCACCGGGCGCGGCGAGAGCAAGTTCGGGATACTCCCCGAGCTTCTGGGCCAGGCCCTCGAGGTGGCACGTGCGGGAAGGCTCGAGGTGCTGGGCCTGCACATCCACCTGGGTTCGGCCCTCTCCAGACCCGAGGACTACCACGCAGGCTACGAGGTGGTGCGCAGCCTGTACCGTCAATACGGCCCCTTTCCGGTGGTCAACCTGGGCGGCGGTTTCGGGCTTAACCTCGACCCTGCCGGTCTGGCTGCGCACGCCCAAAGTCTGGCCGACGAGTTCGGGGCCGAGTTGTGGCTCGAGCCGGGCCGCTACTTTGTGGCCGAGGCGGGTGTGGTGGTGAGCAAGATCTGGGGCACCAAACAGACCCGCCGCAACTTCGCGCTGGTTGACGCGGGCATGATGACCCTGCTGCGCCCTATGCTCTACGGCGCACAGCATCCCGTGATTCCTTTGTATGAAGGCGGTCCCACCCAGACCTATGACCTTGCCGGCCCAGTGTGCGAGTCCGGCGACGTGCTGGCCCGCGACGTTAGCCTGCCCCAGCCCCAGGAGGGCGACGCCATCGCCGTCCTGCAGGCCGGGGCCTACGGCAGCAGCATGAGCAGCAACTACCTCGACTACCCGAGGCCGCTCGAGCTGCTCTGGACAGGCCAGGAGTGGGAAACCCTGCGCGCCAAGCAGAGCTGGGAGGGGGTGTTTGAGGGAGAGGTCTGATGACGGAGCAGTGGCAAGCAAGGAGACCATCGGAAGGATTCGCCAGGAGTCCAGCGATTTCACCTCTCTTCTCCTGCTATCTCCGGGCCAGCGCCACCAGGCCCACGCTCAGCAGTATCACGGGGAGGGCAATCCAGGCGTAGAGGTCGATCGGCTCGGCAGCCAGGAAGGCGCCCAGCAACAGGGCGACCACCGGGTTGACGTAGGCGTAGCTGGTGGCCAGCGCGGGGCGTACGTTTTCCAGCAGGAACATGTAGGCGCTGTAGGCGATCACCGAGCCAAAGGAGACCAGGTAGAGCCAGGCCAGCAGTGACGAGAGGCTGGGCACCTGAGCGAAGCGTTCGCCCAGCGCGAGTCCCATCGGGATCAGCACAACACCGCCCACCAGCATCTGGGTGGCCGGAGTCATCAGACCCTTGGGGAGGGCCAGGTGACGGCTCCAGACCGAGCCCAAGGCCCAGCACATGGGGGCGAACAGGATCAGAAACAAGCCCAGCGGGTTGGAGCGCAGATTGCCCTCGAGGCTCAGCACCGCCACCCCGGCCACGCCCAACCCCATCCCCATCCACTCCAGCACCCGAGTTTTTTCGCCCCACAGCCTGCCCCACAGCCCCATCCATAGCGGCATGGTGGCCACGAAGGTCGCCGCCAGTCCCGAGGCCACCCCAAGGTGGGTTGCCAGCGAGACCATCCCCATGCCGCCGCCCATCAGCAAGGCCCCCACGCGGGCCGACGCAGCCCATTCGGCCCGGCTGGGGTTGGCCACGCCGCTCAGCCGCAGCCAGCCGTACATCACCCCGCCCGCCACAATGAACCGAACCCCGGTCGCCAACAGCGGAGGCATGGTCTCGACCATGAACACAATCGCCAGATAGGTCGAGCCCCAAACGAGGTATACCGTCAGGAGTGCCAGAAGTACGCGCCAGCGGTTCTCGAGGGGCTTGGGCAGGGTAGTTTGCATGATAGGGGTTGAGGCGTGACCAGCCGGGCGGAGGGCGCTAAGGTTTGAAGTCCAGAAAGGAGCAGCGGCGAACCCGCAATGCAGAGAAAATCGGCCTCTGCTGGGTCTGTGGGGCCACTCGCCCGGCCGGCGCGGCTCTCTTCATCCTCTTGCGCCCACGGAGGTTGGCGGGGGCCAGGATAGGATCCGGAGAGAATGGTGCGGCTTGTGCATGGTGGGCACAAAAGATAACGCCCGAGCCAAAGCGTTGGAATGAACCCAGGGAGGATGTCTGGGTTTCCCTGCCTTGAGGAAAGCGCTGGCGTGGACAGGGCTTTGGCTCGGACGGAGGCTAAGTCTCGAGGGATCAACCAAACGCCTCAAGACGCAAATAGAATATATGGTATACCATCTCCCTGTCTATACACCATTCGGCGAAGAGGTATAATACCGAACATGGTTCAGCTAGATTCGATAGACCGGGCCATCCTCCTCGAGCTACAGCAGGAGTCACGGCTCTCCTACGCCGAGATCGGCAGCCGGGTTGGGCTCTCGCCCGCCGCCGTTCACGACCGCGTGAAAAAGCTCGAGAAAAAAGGGGTCATCAAGGCCTACAAGATTCAGGTCGACCCCGAGGCGCTGGGCCTTAAGCTTACGGCCTTCGTGGCGATTCGTTTGGACAACAACTCCACCGGCAAGGAGCTGGTTCCGGCCCTGGGGCAGTTCACCGAGATCGAGGAGATGCACTCGGTGGCGGGCGAGACCGACGTGCTGCTGAAGGTGCGGGTAACCGACACCAAGGCCCTTGAGCGGCTCATCTATCGCATCAAGAACGTATCCGGGGTGGCCCGCATCACCTCCACCATCGTGCTCTCGACCGCCCTCGAAGACCGCCCCCTGGTGCCGGTTGAAGAGGAAGAAACCGCTCGAGTGCTGCGCTGAAAATCGGCACACGGCGGGCGGCAGCGCCCAAGTTTTGACCCGACCGCTCCGCCCCGAGGCGTTCACCTGGTCCGGTCTGCTTTAGCCCTTCCCGCATCCGTCAGCGCGAACGAGCGGGTCATGGTCTTGATGAACTCGACCCTGCGAAAGCGCAAGGCCGACCAGTCCTGGTCAATGGCAACCTGGCGAACAGGCTCGAGACCGGCCTCCCCCACCTCCGCCCAGCCGGTGTCGCGGTTGAACTCACAACGGTAGGTTTTCGAGCTGCCTTTGGGGTAAGCAAACCACACTACCGCGTCGCCCTCGAGCTTGGGCGCCATGGCCTGGGCAGCCGAGTCCACTTCGGCCTGGGTGGTGGTGAAGGCGAGCAAGAACTTCACCCGCTTGACCGAGTTCAAGCTACGGTGGATTTCAATGTTCTCGAGCTGGGTCAACTCGGCCTCGAAGCTCTGGGGAGCGTTGAGGATTACCAGCTCGGTCTGGCCTTTGAGGTTGAGTTTCTTGAAGAGGGGGGTCATGGGGGCACACTATCCTTTCTGCTCGAGGGGCCTTGGGCCGGTCAAGTGTTCAGGCAGGGTCCTGCGCAGCAGGCGGCCCCAGCCCATCCCCAGCAGCGCCGAGACCCCAAGGCCCGCGAGACCCGAGAAGCCCCGGTGCTCGAGCCGAAGCCAGGTTCCCTTGCCTCTTGCCTCGAGCGTCCAAACTACCAAGGTGTCCTTGAGCGGGCCGCCACTCCAGCTGTAGACGAGTCGGCGGGGGGGATCGGCTTCGAGCACCTCGCCGCTCACCAGCCCGTCAAAGCCCGGTGCGGGCTTGGCCCGCATGGTAAAGCGCCGCCCCACCACGGCCTCAAAGTCGGTGGCCATCAGCCAGCTCGAGAGCTGGGCGGGATCGGTGATGGCCCGCCATACCCGCTCAGGGGCGTGGGGGTAGAAGACCTCGAAGTGGATGTCGCGTCTCAAAACCTCACCTCTTTAGCCTCAAGCTCCCGCCTCTGGAGCCTCAGGGTTCTCCTCCAAGAACCTCCCCAGCGCCCCCAGCCGGGCCTGCCAGAACTGCTCGAACTGCGTCACCCAGCCATGAACCTCGGCCAGGCGGGTGGGCTCGAGGCGGTAGAGCCGCCGCCGCCCGGCCCGCCGCTCGCGTACAAGTCCGGCCTCGAGCAAGACCCTGAGGTGCTGAGAGACGGCAGGGCGCGACATCTCGAATTGGTCGGCCAGGGCATGCACGGGCTGCTCGTGGTCGCGGAGGCGCTCCAGGATCAGCCGCCGGCCTGGGTGGGCGATGGCGTCGAAGACATCGGCGTACATAGGTAAGCAACATCTTACCAAATGTAGGTCGGCGCGCAATACGCTATCAACATAACATGTAAGATTTTTCTTACGGGTTTGGAGCTGAAAGGAGACCAATGGAAATCAACGTCGGGATGCTCATTTCGGGAAGTTTGTTGGGTGGAACCGTCTTGTTTGCGTGGAGTGGCGTGACCCAAAACCTGCCTTGGGGGTTCAGGGCGGTGGGCAAGGTAGACAGTGCGCCAGAACTGGCCGACCGGGTCCGCCGACAGACCGGCGATGGGATGTTCTTCACCACCGATGGCGTCTCGAGCCTGGTGGTGGTCAGACCCCAGAACTACTACAACCCTGCGCGCTACTTTGGGCTGGAGTTTCTGACCCAAGTGGCAGTGGCGCTGGTGCTTACCGCGGTGTTGAGCCTGATCTCCCCGCTTGGCGGCGGTCAGAAACTGGCGGTGATCGGGTTGGTGGGGCTGGTCACCGCCCTGGCCGTAGACTTCCAGTATTGGAACTGGTGGGGCTTCTCGAGCCGCTATAGCCTCGGGATGGCCTCAAACCGCCTGTTGGGGTGGCTGCTGGCTGCTTGGGCGCTGGAGCGTCTGGTGGTTTGACCTTGAAGGTGGCTTGGGCATCCGAGCAGGCGGACGGCCACCTCGAGGCCCGCAGCCTGAGGCAAAAGTGCGACATCCAAGGGCAGGTCGGCAGGCCCTTCGCCCCTTTCCAGCCCTGTGGCCCTAAGTGCCTACTCGCTCGGAACCGCCGGCGGGAAGGCCACCACGCTAAGCAGCAAGCCCATGATCCCGGTCAGGAAAACCGTCCCGCCCGCAAGGTGAATGCTCCAGCCGATACCTGAGGTGACTCCGCCCACCACAAATACGAGGCCGCTCAGCAGCACCGGAACCAGGAAGGCGAACAGGCGTAAGGCCGTCAGGCGGTCGCTTGAGGGCCTTAGACGGGCGTACAGGACATCCGTCGCCACACCCGCCGCCACGAACAACCCCACCATCCCGGCCCGGTACTCGTTCTCCTGGAAGCCCATCCCAAAGGCATTCAGGCCGATCAGCAGGGTGAAGCTGCCGGGGGCCAGCCGCCAGCGGCGCATCGTCAGGAGCAGCGCACCCATCAGCATGAGGCTGAAGAACATCCAGCTCAGCACGCCGTGGGACTCGTAAATGTCGGGCTGGAAGCGCGGCCCTAAGCCCCAGGGGTTGGGCACCGGGTGGGAGTGCTGGGTGAAGAACGTCAGGCCGCTGAAGGCGGCCAGCAGCGAGAGAGTCATCGGGAGCTGGTCGAGCAAACCCTGGGGCGACCCGCGGCGTGCCCACATGGCCCGGAACGGGCCGCTAACCGCCAGGAACCCCCCCGTCGCCAGCAGCAGGTGGGTGGGGCTGTACAGCGCCTCGAAGTTCTGCTCGACGCCGAACAGCGAGTGCCAGATCAGGTCGCCCGGACCGCCCACAAACCACAGCCCCAAGCCGACCAGCGAAATCCAGTAGGCCTTGGGCAGAGACGCGGCCCAGGCGGACCCTCGAGCCCGGTTGACTAGCGCCACCCCCGCCAACGTCAGAAAGTTGAGCGCAAACGCCGAGTACAGCACCGCGTGCCACGGGGTGAAAAAGGAGTCGTCCACCCGCCCGTTGTTGTGCGCCCAGCCATCGAGGTACAGCCCTCCAACAAACAACAGCCCCAGAACTCCCATTGCCCAGTCCAGCGCTTGTCCCTCTATCCGCGCGGAGTGCTTCTGCGGAACGACCATGCCAACAGTATCCACCCAAGGGGTGAAAGGGAGAACAGGAAAGAGGGCGCACTAAGGGCGTGGAAATCAGGCAGGCAAAGGAGAGAGGGCACGACCACGGACACACTGCGACGGAGGTTAGGCTGCCCTCTTCCCACCTAGCCCACCTTTCGCCCGTGGCCGACCGCCCATCGCGTACACTATCCCCTATGTTTCACGGCAAGGTCGTGCTGGTCACCGGTGGGGCCAGGGGGATAGGGCAGGCAATTGCCCAGGCTTTTCTGCGGGAGCAGGCCATGGTGGCGATCTGCGACATCCGGCCCGAGGGTGCCGAGGTCGCCAAGCAGCTCGGAGCCCTGTTTGTCTACGCCGACATCACCCAGCCCTACCACCGGGAGCGGGCGGTGGAGCAGACCCTCAAGCAGTGGGGGGCCTTGAACGTGCTGGTCAACAACGCTGCCGTGGCCGCGCCCGGCTCGGCGCTCAAGGTGAGCCTCGAGGGCTGGCAGGAAACCCTCGAGGTCAACCTCACCGCCCCCATGCACCTCTCAGCGCTGGCGGCCAAGGAGATGGTCAAGGCCGGGGGTGGTGCCGTCGTCAACGTCGCCAGCGTGCAGGGCCTCTTTGCCGAGCAGAACAACGCCGCTTACACCGCCTCCAAGGGCGGGCTAGTCAACCTCACGCGTTCGCTGGCCCTCGACCTGGCTCCCCTAAAGGTACGCGTCAACGCGGTCGCTCCGGGGGCCATCGCCACCGAGGCAGTTCTGGAGGCCATCGCCCTGTCCGAGCACCCCGAACTCACCCGCCAAGACTGGGAAGACCTGCATGCCCTGCGCCGCCTGGGCCGCCCGGAAGAGGTCGCTGAGGCCGTGCTGTTTCTGGCCTCGGAAAAAGCCAGTTTCATCACCGGGGCGATTCTGCCGGTGGACGGGGGAATGACCTCGAGCTTCGGCATGGCCGGTAGACCCGTCTGAAGCTATCCCGCCACCGGCGCGGCCGCGCCCGGGCACATACGGAACCATTGGCAGAGCCCAGAAGCGCTATGTCCGGAGGAAGGGGAAGTCTGGGCCGGGCGAACTCTAGGTAGGCCTCGAGGCAGGTCTCGACCAATCTTTGGTGTACTTTGCAGACATAACGTCCCCGCTAATTCTTCTGTCCATATACACATAACGTTACGTTGCCAGCCATCATAATCGCTTGCGTGCACCGCCGTTCGGGAAGTCTGCTCCTGCTCCTGATGCTCGCGGCCTGCGGGCTGCAGCCCAACCGCGCGCCGGTGGTGCAGCGGCTCGAGGTCACCCCCAGCGGCGGCACTGCGCCGCTCGTCGCGCAGGTGCGCTGGAGCGTGGGCGACCCCGACGGCAACGCCCTGACCTGCCGGCTGGACGCCGACGGCGACGGAACCTTCGACTATTCTCAGGCCTGCGGCCAGAGCGGCTTGAGCCACACCTACACCAGCCCGGGCACCTTCGCAGTACGCCTCGAGGCCAGCGACGGCCAGGAACACACCTTGAGGGTGGTCAGCATCACCGTCAACACCCCCCCAGCGGCCAGCGGCCCCGGCAACCTGGCGCCGCAGATCTCCAGCCTGAACGCCGAACCCGCCAGCGGTTATGCCCCCTTCTCTACCCGCCTGCGCTGGAGCGTCACCGACCCCAACAACGACCCCCTGACCTGCCGCCTCGACCTCGACGGCGACGGGGCCGCCGACCAGGCCATTAGCCCCTGCACCTCCGCCTCGAGCCTCGAGGCCCGATTCGGGGTGGGCCGCCAGACCATTACCCTGACCGCCGAAGACGGCCGCGGCCTCCGGACCAGCCGGACACTCGACCTCGAGGTGGGACTCAACCCCCTCGGCCCCGACCTCTTCATTCAGAAGGTCGAGTGGGGACAGGGCATCGTCAAAAAGGACCTCAAACTGGTAGCCGACAAGCCTGCGCTTCTGCGGGTTCACCTGTTGGCCGACCGAACCGGCCTGAGCGCCGCGCTGCGGGCCGAGGTGTTTCGCAACAACGTCCCGCTGGGCACCCTTAACCTGAGTGGCCCCGCCGCCCCACCCACCGAGGAAAACCCCGCCGACCTGGGCCAGAGTTTCAGCGCCGTACTGCCCGCCGAGTGGGTGCAAAGTGGCCTGGAGGTGCGCCTAAGCGCCGACCCGGCAAACCAGGTAGCCGAGGCCAACGAGGCCAACAACACCCTCAGCCTGCGCCCCGCCCTGATGACCCAGGGCACCACGCTCTACGTCACCGTCGTGCCGGTTGTTACCCCCAGCAGCGGCTCGCCCGCCATCCCCGACTTCCGACCGACGCTGATGGAGTGGCTGCCGGTGCGCGACGTAGCGGTGTTCCAGCGCAGCCCCTACAGCTTCGGCCAAAACATCAGCAACGACGCCGGGGTGTGGAGCAAGCTCTTGCAAGAGATCGCCACCCTGCGCACCCTCGAGCGCTCACCGCGCTACTACTACGGCTTGGTTAACACACCGTACGGCGCGGGTATCGCGGGCCTGGGCTACGTGGGCTGGCCCGCTTCGGTGGGCTGGACACGCAGCTCGGCCCCGCAGATCATGGCGCACGAGCTGGGCCACAACTTCGGGCGATCCCACGCCCCCTGCGCCGTCAGCGACCCCGACCCCGGCTACCCCTACGCCGGTGCCGCCCTGGGCACCTGGGGCTTCAGCTTGTACGGCCTCCGCCCTGCGGGGCAGCAGTTGGTCAACCCCTCCACCTTCCGCGACGTGATGAGCTACTGCAACCCCCAGTGGGTCTCCGACCACACCTACACCGCCATGCAGCGCTTCCTCGAGGCCAACCCACCCCAGGCCCAGGCGTCGGGCGGCGGGGTCTCGCTTATGAGCGCCCAGGAAGTGCTGCTGGTGCGCGGAGTGATCCGGGGAGGCCGAGTGAGTCTCGAGCCCCTTCAACGCTTGGCCGCCCCACTGAGCCTGCCTGAGGCCGGGCGCTACCTCTTGCGCCTCGAGACCGCCACCGGGGTGCGCACTTACAGCTTCTCCACCCAGACCCTGCCCGCCCCCCACGGTTTCAGCGGCGACGAGGAGCACTTCGTCTTCACCCTTCCCGACCCCGGCAGCCTGAGCGGCCTCGAGATCATCCACGACGGCACGCGCCTCTTCCGCCAGGAGGCCAGCCTTCGCCCCATGCACGCCGCCGACCCTGGGGTACGCCTGAGCGAGTCGGGGGGCGAGGTTCGGCTGACCTGGCTGCCCTCGGTATACCCCTACGCCTCTGTGGCGCACCTCGGCGACCAGCGCACCACCCTGGCGCTCTCGCTCACGGGCGGCGAAGCCCGGCTCCCTGCTCAAGGCTTGCCGCCCGGGGGGAAGTTTGAGGTGTCGCTCTCCGACGGCCTGAACAGCCAGAGGTACGAGTTCTCGAGGTGAGGTGCACTCCATACTCGCTGACCGACCGCATCACTGCGCCCCGCGTGGGCTCCGGGAAACCCAAGCCCGCAAAGTCCGTCAGTCCATCACCTGAGTTAGGCCAGTGCAGGTGCACATACCGACGCCCCTCAGCCCCACGGCGGGTGCAAAACCCAGTCCAGCTTGCGGTCGGGCCATCCGTAAAAACAAACCTGGGAGGAGTTTAAGTTTCGGCCTGGAGCGACCAAAAGGTCCGCCAACGGTCCGACCCATCCCACCGGCTCATTGCCCCGCGCCGAAGGCAGGGCTAGAATGGCGCTCACGAAAGGTACTTGAACCTATGCGTGTAGCCTTTGTCGCTTCCGAAGCGTTTCCGTTCGCCAAAGTGGGGGGGCTGGCCGATGTGGTGGGGAGCCTGCCTCACGCCCTTCAGAAGGAGGGTTTGGAAGTTACCATCTTCCTGCCCTGGTATCAGGGTATTCAGGGCTATTACGTGGGGGAGCGCTGGTTCAACTTCTCAGGCCAGCCGGAGCAGGTCGGGATCGGGCACGCCGAGCACGATGGGGTGCGCTACGTGCTGGTGGGGCTAGGCGAGTTTGACCGCTCCAAGCCCTATGGCTACGACGACGACTTCCGCCGCTTCGTCAAGTTCCAGATGGCGACCGCCGAGCTACTGGGAGAGTTCGACGTGGTGCACGCCCACGACTGGCAGGCCGCCCTGCTGCCATTGCTGCGCAACCTGGGCTGGTTCCGCGCGCGCACCGTCTACACCATCCACAACCTCGCCTACCAGGGCGTCTGGGGGTCGGAGGACTTCTACAGCTGGACCCGACTTTCGGGCGAAACCTACTACGGGGGCGGTCTCGAGCACGGCGGCGCGATCAACCTGATGAAGGCAGGCATCGTCAACGCCGATGCAGTGAGCACAGTCTCGCCACGCTACGCCTTCGAGATCCGCACCCCCGAGGGCGGCGAGGGCCTCGACGGGGTGCTGCGCGCGCAGGAGTGGAAGCTCCACGGCATCCTCAACGGCCTCGACTCAGACTACTGGAACCCCCAGACCGACAAGTACCTCAAGCGCCACTTCAGCGCCGACGACCTAAGCAACAAGTGGAAGCTGCGCGAGGAGCTGCTCGAGGAGTGCGGCCTGGAGGATCGCCCCACCATCGGGGTGGTCTCGAGGTTCGTGGAGCAAAAGGGCATCGACCTGATCGCCGCAGCCACCCAGAGCCTGCTGGACCTGGGCGTGAACCTGGTGGTGCTGGGCAGCGGCGACACCGAACTCGAGCGCAACTTTCACTGGCTCTCGGCCCACCACGTCGGTCGGGTCTACTACTGGCAAGGCTACAACGAGGCCCTGGCCCACCGCATCTACGCTGGCTGCGACGGCTTCCTGATGCCCAGCCGCTTCGAGCCCTGCGGCCTGGCCCAGCTGATCGCCATGCGCTACGGCACTCCTCCCATCGTCCGTGCGGTGGGGGGCCTACTGGACACAGTGATGCACTGGGAGACCGGATTCATGTTCGACGCGATGGACGCGGGCGGGGTCTGGTGGGGCGTGAATGAGTTCATGAAGCACCCCGACCGCCACGCGGTCTCGAGGGCCGCCATGCAGGCCGACTTCAGCTGGACCAAGCCTGCCGGGCAGTACGTGGAGTTGTACAAACAGCTGTTGGGCAGGGCTTAGGGTGTTTTCAGGCGAGTTTTAAGCCTGACTTGGTGAAGAGGCGCAAAGGATGTACCCGCGATGTCCGTGGGGTTGGAGAGGCCAGAATCCAGTCCCGAACTTCCGTATGCGCATGGGTTGCGCCAGGGTCCTGGCACCGCCGGCCCCCGCGTACCGCTGAGGCCGATGCAAGTGTGGGCCCAAACGCCGGCGGGGCTTCCGACGAGTTGTCCCGCACCCAAACCCAAGGCCGAGCGAAGAACGCACCCGCCTGCTATACTCCTCACTTGTGCGCCTTGGCGCTCTTGGGGTAAGCATGTCGAAGAAAGTTGGTTTTGTAAGCCTGGGGTGTCCGAAAGCTCTGGTGGATTCGGAGCAGATTCTCAGTCGCCTGAGGGCCGAGGGGTACGAGACCGCCCCCAGCTACGACGGCGCGGATGTGGTGGTGGTGAACACCTGCGGCTTCATCACACCGGCGGTAGAGGAGTCGCTGTCGGCCATCGGGGAGGCCCTAGCCGAGAACGGCAAGGTGATCGTGACCGGCTGTCTGGGCGCCCGGCCTGAGGTCATCAAGCAGGCCCACCCGCAGGTGCTCGAGGTGACCGGCCCCGGCGAGGTGGAGCGGGTGCTCGAGGCCGTCCACAAGATCGCCCCGCCGGACCTCGACCCCTTTACCGCCCTTATTCCCCCCCAAGTTAAGCTGACCCCGCGCCACTACGCCTACGTGAAAATCGCCGAGGGTTGCAACCACAAGTGCAGCTTCTGCATCATCCCCAAGCTGCGCGGCCTGCAGGCCAGCCGAGACGCCGCCGACATTCTCTTCGAGGCCACCCGGCTGGTGGGGACGGGCACCAAGGAACTGCTGGTGATCTCGCAGGACACCTCGGCCTACGGGGTGGACATCCGCCACCGCGAGACCGACTATGCGGGCAGGATGGTTCGGGCGCACCTGGTGGACTTGGTGAACGAGCTGGCGGGCCTGGGGGCCTGGCTGCGGCTGCACTACGTCTACCCCTACCCCCACGTCCGCCAGCTTATCCCGCTCATGGCCGAGGGCAAGCTATTGCCCTACCTGGACGTGCCCCTGCAGCACGCCAGCCCCCGTGTCTTGCGGGCCATGCGTCGCCCTGGGGGGGCCGAGAGCCACCTAAAAACCATTCAGGAGTGGCGCTCGGTGGCCCCCGACCTGGCCATCCGCTCGACCTTCATCGTCGGCTTCCCCGGCGAGACTGAGGAGGACTTTGGCCTGCTGCTGGACTTTATCCGCGAGGCCAGGCTCGACCGGGTGGGGGCCTTCACCTACTCCGAGGTGCCCGAGGCCGACGCCAACGCCCTCCCCAACCCAGTTCCTGAGGAGGTAAAGCAGGAGCGCCACGCCCGCTTTATGGCGGCCCAACAGAAGGTAAGTGCCGAGTTGATGGCCGCCAAGGTGGGCAAAACCCTCGAGGTCATCATCGACGACTACGGCGAAATGCCCGGGCAGGTGGTGGGGCGCAGCAAGTACGATGCGCCGGGCATCGACGGGGTGGTGTATGCCGACACCGACGGCACCGCCAAGATCGGCGACATCATCAGGGTGAAGGTCACGGCGGCCGAGAGCTACGACCTGCACGGGGAGATGGTTGGCGCGGTGGCCTGGAAGCCCAACGTTCCGCAGATGAAGCCGCTGGGCGGCGACGAGCGAATCCCGGTCAGCCCGCCGCCCGCGCGCTAAGTCGCGCCGGGCCAGGTCGTGCGGGGGCGAATCTGCGAGATCAGCGGGGGCGATTCGGTGCGGCACTTTGCATTTCAACAGTGGAGCCAGTCAAATCTTCTCGCAAGGGCGTGCGGATACCGCTAAGCCTCCATGAACCAGTGGCCGCAATCCGAGCCGCCCACCAGGCGGAAGCGAACCTGCTGACCGGGGCGGAGCTGGGCGGCCAGGGGCAGGTCTCGAGGGTCAACCACCGCAGGCTTGGCGTAGCCGCCGATGCGACCCCGGTCGTTGAGCAGAAGGATAGGGTCGCCCTCGGTGGTGATCTGCACCGCCCCCATCGGGGTGGCCTCGCTGACCAGCTCGCCGCCCAACACCTTGGCGCCGGTTAGGCGAACCCCCATGCGGTCGGCGCTGGAGACGGCGAAGCTCGAGCGGGCCAGGGCCTCGAGCGCCTCCGGTGTGGCCTGCGGCCCGGCCAGCAGGCGAAGGGTGACCACTCGGGGCATGTCAGGGGGCCTCGAGCCGAACCCGACTCGAGCCACCCTGGGCTCCGCAATGCCCAGCAGATCGCCCGCCTCGAGGCGCCGCCCAATGCCGCCTTTAAGGTCAGGGCTGCGGCTGCCCATGAAGGGGCTAACCTCGAGGCCGCCGGCCGCTGCCAGATACATGCGTACACCAAAAGGGCCGGTCTTGAACAACAAGCGCTGGCCCTTGCGGGCCAGAAAGCTCTCCCCTACCGGCAGCGGCTCGCCGTCCAGGAGTCCCTGCATCCCAAAACCCGCCAGGGCCAGCACCACGTCATTCAGCACGGTGAAGGCAGAGCCTTTCAGGGTCATCTCGAGCAGCACCGCCTCTGAACTGTTGCCAACCCGCGCGTTGGCCAACCTGGCCGAGCGCTCATCCATGGCACCCGAACGCGCCATCCCGAAGCGGGCCGCTAGGAAACGGCCGCCGTCCACCGGCACGTCCATCAGCCCCGGCTGCTCGACCCGGAGGACCGGGTGTTTGGGCTCGGCGGGCAGGGTCTCGAGGGTCTTGAGGTCGGGTGGAGTGGGGCCCTGGCGGGGCTCGAAGCGCACCGTGTCGCCCGCCTCGAGCCAAAACACCGGATCGCGGTGGGGGTCGTACATGGGAACCAGCACGGTGCCCAGCAGGTGCCAGCCACCGGGGGTAGGAAGCGGGTAGATGCAGGTCTGCGAGACCGCTATACCCAGGCTGTGGGCCTCGACTCGAGCCCTGGGGGTGGGTCGGCGCGGAAGGTATAAGGCTGGGTCAAGGCTCCCCAGCATTGGCTGCCCAGGCACGAACCCGACCGTGTAGACCCGGTAGCGTACGCCGCAGTGCCGTCGGACGACTTCCTCGGCCGTCATCCCCAGCCGGTCGGCCACGGCGTACAGGTCCGGCCCATCGTAGCGGACCCCGAGCGTCACTTTGCGCCCCTCGGACTTGGGGGTCAATCCCTCGAGGTGCTTGCGTACCCAGGCCCGCACGCTGGAGCGATCGGTCGCTGTTGCGTCGAACTCCACGTACAGGTTCACGTACCCCGGATACAGGTCGGTGACGCCGGAAATCGGGTGGGCCAGCAGACGGTCAGACAGCGCGTGAATCCGGGCGTTCGCCGCCGGGTCGAGCTGGCGGGAGAACTGAACGTAGAGGCCCTCGAGTCGGCGCATAGTGAGGCAGTTTCCCAAAAGTCAGGAGGCGTAGGTTGGCCAGTGGCCCCGGTCGAAGCCCCTAGCTACGGCATTCGGGGTATGCGGGCGGGGCGGGGACACCTGGATACACCTGACGTTCCCAAGAGCATACGTGGGCCGGCCTGCTTTTGACAGCGCTCGAGCCAAGGCAGCCGGCTCGAGCGACCGATCGGGAGCCGTAATCGGCTGGTTGAGCAGGGCCCACACGCCTGCTTTCCGGCACAGCAAAGGGCCTCGAGCGGCTGCTCGAGGCCCTTTTGTCCGAGGGTTAATTGCCCAACTTCAGCCGCCTCACTCGAGGCCCGACATCTTCCGGTTAATCTGGATGAAGTTCTGCCAGTTCTCCGGCAAGTCTTCCTCAGGGTAGATGGCCGAGACCGGACAGGCGGGCACGCAGGCCCCGCAGTCGATGCACTCGTCGGGGTGGATGTAGTACTGATCGCCGCCGTCGTAGATGCACTCCACGGGGCAGACTTCCACGCAGCTCTGGTCCTTGGTTCCGATGCAGGGCTCGGCGATGATATGGGGCATGTTGCTCTCCTTTGAACTAGCGTTGGGGGTGACAGACGGCTCGAGCACACGGCCCGATTCTGCTATAGAGACAGCACGACTCTAGTCGGCTCCTATTGTAAGGAATTTCAAAAAAAGTCAAGGGGGATTGAGACCGAACGGCCCCGTTCCGGTGAAGCCTGAAAAACCCCAAAGGTTGTTCGGTGAATCGTCCCCTCCCATGACCCTCCCCAAACCACCTTGTGATGCTGCGGGTGGATCCGCCCACCTCCTTTGTGGCCCTTTGGCATGTCCGAAGCGGAGGGAAACACCCGGTGATCGGTCAAACCGCGCTGAAGTCTCTACCCGCCCTATCGCCTCACCCGGTGATGGGTGATGCACTAAAGTTGGCGCAAAAACGGGCTCAATTTACCCCGCACATTCAGGGTTTTGGGTGCGGGCCATGCAAGTTGGCCGTGGCTGGTATTGCGTTCCCGCAAACCCTGCCATTAGACTCTCTCAACTCGAGCTTTCCCCGACTGGGATGTTGTTAAGCAGTTATCAACAGGGCTCGAGATATGCCAATCAGGAGGTATGTCTATGTGTGCTCCTTGTGTGATGGGGTTGGTTGAGAAGTGCCTAACGCGGAGGGACTTTCTGGGGATGGCGGCCGGGGCTGCGGTAGTCGCGGCCACCAGCGCCCAGGCCCAAACCCGGGTGCAGGGGCGTTACTTCAGCAACGTGGCCGACCTGACCCATGTGGTCTCGCCTGAGTTTCCGATGTTTCCCGGTGCTACGCCCATGAAGATTCAAGTGGCCGTCAACGTTAAGGACAACGGCTACTATGGCAACAACCTCACCATCTGGGAACACACCGGCACCCATGTCGACGCCCCAGCACACTTCGTTGACGGTGCCGCCACCGCCGAGAAGATCGCCGTCAACCAACTGGTCGCCCCAATGGCGGTCATCAACATCAAGGAGAAGGCCGACCGCAACCCCGACGCCGAAGTGACCGTCGACGACATCCGGGCCTGGGAGCGGGCCAACGGGCGGCTCCCGAACGGGGCCTTCGTGGCCATGTACTCGGGCTGGGACGCCAGGGTGAACGACGCCAAGGCCT
This sequence comes from Meiothermus sp., assembly GCA_033762915.1. GTDB lineage: Bacteria > Deinococcota > Deinococci > Deinococcales > Thermaceae > Meiothermus. The sequence goes on from JANRLD010000116.1 coordinate 41,467, forward strand.
ATGTCAATCTGGACGGTGGGGGTGTCCAGCACTATCCCGGCTTCGCCCCCGCGGCCGCCGAGTTCTTGGTGAAGGAGCGCAGCATCGTGGGCATCGGGGTGGACACCCTGTCACAAGACTTCGGGGCCTCCAAGGACTTCAAGACCCACGTCACCATCCTCGGGGCGGGGAAGTACGGGGTGGAGAACATGGCCGGGCTGGGCGGCGTCCCTCCGCGCAACACCATGGTCATCGTAGGCGGCCCCAAGCACAAGGGCGCCTCCGGCGGACCGGCTCGAGTCCTGGCAATCTGGTAGGGCTAGGTTGCGGGCCAATGATACGCCGCTACGGCCTAACGGGGCGGCGTCTTGCCTGACAATGAGGCCCACGAACAGTGGTTCGTTACCTGGTTCTCGCATCCTGCACCCCGGACGCTTCGGGGAACGTGTTTCGGCCCCAAGGCTTTAGCAGTCTGAAAATCGCCATCAGGTACCGCGTTCAACCTCGAGCGGTTTGCCAGTTCAATCCCCAAAACCGCTGTACCGTTGAGGCCACCCATCCGCCCCAAACCCTGACCCCCCGCTGAGTTCAGCGGGGGGCGATAACTTAAGCGCGTCGCACTCTTGTACTTGGCTGCGGTGGGCCTAGGAAGTCCTGGGAATGCGCTCTTGGCTGGCTGCTGCAAGCTGAAGCTCTATGGCCTTGTGACCGGGATTCGCAACTTTTAGCGAGGTCTTCAGTTCTTCGGGATGACCGCGATGACCGCGTTGGTCAGCTCGAGATCTTCGTCGGCGTAAATCACCAACTCGCTCTGGCTGGCCACCTGGTAGTTGAGCACCATTGCAAAGCCCTGGCGCTGCGCCACCTGGCCCACCAGTTCGTTGAGCTGATCCACGATGGGTTTGAGTGCGGTCTGCTGGCGCTGCTGGTAGCGCTGGGCGGTCTGGGTGATGGTCTGGCGGAGCACCTGGGCCTGCTGCTGCTCGGCGGCAGTGGCGTTGCCGGCCTGAATCTTCGCGTTGATGGGCTGGAGGCGGTCTTGCAGGGGCTTAAGCTCGGCCTGGGCAGCGTCGTTGATGGCCTTGACGGAGGGATACTTGGGGTGGGCCTCGATGATTTTCTGGACGTTGACGTAGCCGATGCGGGTGGGGACGTTACGGTTTTGGGCAACGCTGGGCACCAACAGCACGGCGAGCAGGACGGCGAGGAAAAACAGGTTCTTGTTCATGATTAACTCCGTTACTTTGGCAGAGCTTGGACGACCGCATTTGTGAGGTCGAGGCTGGCGTCGGCGTAGATGATTGTGCCAGTCTCGATGGCGATTCTCGAGTCGAACACCAATCCTACGCCCTGGGCCTTGGCGACCCTAGCGATGGTGGCGTTGGCGGTTTCGGCGATGGGAGCCAGGGCCTTGTTCTGCTGTTCCTCCCACTTCGCAAGGGTCTGACGGGCGGTCTGGGCAAGGGTCTGGTACTCCTGTCGCTCGGCCGCGCTAGCGGTGCCCGCGTCGATCTTGGCCTCGAGGGCCCTGAGGCGATCGTTCATGGGCTTCATCTCGGCCTCAGCCCGGTCGCGGATGGCCTTAACCGCGTCGTAGCCCTTGGCGTTCTCGACGACCTTTACGCCCTCGAGATAGGCCACGCGCGTGGCGGTGTTGGGGGTCTGGGCTACCATAAAGCCGCCCAGTGCAAGGACAGCCAGCCCCACGGGGATTGCTTTTGAAAGAATCGGCTTCAACCAGTACCTACCTTTGTGCGAGGGTACTCTGCCCTGCACACAAAGCAACAGTATAAGCCAGCGCTTAGGGCTGTGTGAGAGCAGGGGGAGTGGTTATTTAGGGCGTTTATGGCTACCCTATCAGGGTTGCGGCGTTAGGCCTCACATCGGTTCGGCCGGTTCAAGTAGGCTGTAGCGGCAGCCCTGCGGCCAGAGCGCCGAACGCTGTGTGGGCCACACCTTGAGCCCGCCCCAAGAGAGTGTCCAACACGGAGGAACCATGACCAAGAAACTGACCCTTCTGCTCCTGCTGCTCGCGCTTCTGGGAAGCTCGGCGCTGGCCCAGCGGGCCTTCCAGCTGCGCCTGGGCCTGCCCGCCGCCTCCGTCGGAATTGGCCTCGAGTCGGCCTTCGAGCGCAACGTGGTGGCCAACTTCTACGGCGACGCGGTCCTCAATGGCCCCAGCTTCCTGCTGGGCGGCGAGGTACAGTTCAAGCCCGACCTCGGCCAGTTCGACCGCGACTTCCGGGGCATCCGGCCCTACTTCGGCGGTGGGGTGGGCCTGTTCGTGGGCGGCAACAACCCCGCCATCGGGATTTCGCTGTCCGCCGGGGTCGAGTTCGCCCTCGACGCGGAGGCCGGCCTGTTCCTGGGCGGACAGTCCTTCTTCGGGAACATCCGCGCCGACCGCTTTCTATTGGGCGCGTCCTTCAGGTAGGCACGGGCGTCGAGCAGACAGCGTAAGGCCCGGTGCTTGGGTGCACCGGGCCTTCACCGCAACCTCAAGACCCTCAGCAGCCGTGTCGCACCCGCGTCATCTGATCCAACCGCCTCCGACCCGAAAGCCGGCCGGGGCGCAACCGTAAGGGCCTTGTACCGGGTCAGGCGGCACACGCGCCGGGCAGGATCCACAGCCGTTGGCAAGTTGATTCCCGCAACACCTACCCCGGCGGAAAGCGCATTCCAGCCCCGTGGTCTTTAGCGCACTTGAATCCGATGTTGGCGGCAGCCGACTACTTTTGTAGCACCGCCCAGCTGCTTACCGCTGGATAAGAGCCCAGCACCTTGACGAAGGAGGCCCGGCGCAGGAGGGTCATCAGGGCCTTGGAGGGGCCGGGGTCGGCGATGTGGCCCTCGAAGTCTACGTAGAAGATGGGGCTGAAGGGCTTGTCGGGGTCGCGGCGGGGGCGCGACTCGAGCTTGGTGAGGTTTATGCCCTGCTCGGCAAACGCCTGCAGCGCGGCCAGCAGCTCTCCGGGCTTGTGGCGAGTGGTAAAGACCACCGAGGTCTTGTACGAGCCTTCGCGCCGCTCCATCTCTTCGCGGGAGAGAACAAAGAAGCGGGTGTAATTGCCCACAAAATCCTGAATGCTATCGGCCACAATGGCCAAGCCGTAGCGCTCGGCGGCGCGGCGGCTGGCGATAGCGGCCAGACCCGGCTCGGGGTGGGCGGCCAGCTCGCGGGCGGCCCCAGCGGTGTCGTAGACCGGCTCAGCCTCGAGCTTGTAGCGGGCAATAAAGCCGTCGCACTGGGCTAAGCCCTGGGGGTGGCTCTTGACCTTACGCACATCCTCCAAACGCGTCCCCGGCGGGGCCAGCAGGCAGTGCTCGACCTTCAGCACGATCTCCTGAATCACGTGAAGGTCGGTCTCGAGGAGCAGGTCGTAGGTCTGGTTGATGATTCCGGCGGTGGTGTTCTCCACCGGCACCACGCCCAGCTCCACGTCGGCGCTCGAAACCGCCGAGAAGACCTGGTGGAAGGTGGGCAACCCCACCGGCGTGGCGTCGGGGTAGACCTTAAGGGTGGCCTCCTCGCTGTAGGCCCCCTCAGTTCCTTGAAAGGCTATGCGCTTCATCGCGCCCAACTATAAGCCAGGGAGCGTAAAACAGGGAACGGGGAATAGGGGGTAGGCGATTTGTAAGAAACATGTTAGATTTCCATGGTACAGACCAAGAACGAGCAAACATTCCCCTCGTCCTTGACTATTTCCAGCACCCGAACCTCGAGACAAGCTGTAAACTGGGTCACAATCACACCAATGGCACGAATCTTAGTTGTACAAGACGAGAACAAAGACCTTCGCACCCTAGAAACATTCCTTATCGGCGAGGGTCATCGTGTCGTTGGTAAGCGCACAGCCCTGCAGGCAATGGAGTTCCTGGCCGTCTACAGCCCCGACCTGATCGTGATTGACAGCCACCTGCGCGGCATGGACGGCGTTACGCTGCTGGCCCTGATCCGGGGCGTACCCCGGCTGCGCGATGTGTCGGTGGTGATTCTGATCGACCCCGCCGAGCCCAACCTCGAGAAGATGCGCCAGTCGCAGCCCCAGAGCGTGCTGTACAAGCCCATCAAGCTCGAGGACATCCGCGACACCATCGTGGAGGTGCTGTCGCGGCGCAACACTAGCACCGTCAGCAGCACCCAGAGCCGCCCGCCCACGGGCAAGCGTTCGCGGCTCGAGCGTCACCTCCCCAACGAAAAGTCCTTCCGCGAGTTGTGGCCCCAGTACGAGCAGCGCCATCAACTGCTGCAAACCCTCGAACAGGCCGGGTGGGGCGAGGCCAGCATCCGCCGCCGGGCCGGTCGCACCGACGCCGACCTTTACGATTGCATCGGCCACCTGGCCTACGGCTGGCCCCTCAAGAGCCGGGCTGAACGCGCCCAGTACGCCCGCCAGGGCTTTGCTGCCCACAACGAGTTCACCGTCATTAATGCCCTGCTCTCGATTTACGAGGAGCGTGGCCTGGACGCCCTCGAGCAACCCGCCACCCTTCAGATGATCAGTGCCCTAGACGAGCAGGCCCTCCGGCGGCTGCGCGGGCTGCGGGGCTACCTCGAGCTGCTCTCGGCCATCGAAATCCAGTTGTTCCCGGTATCGGGCATAATGGTCAGGAATGTTTCGCCTTGAAGTGATTTCCGACCCCCACACCTGGAATCCCCTAGTCGCCTCTCTACCCATCACCAGCGCCTTGCAGTCGTGGGGCTGGGGTGAGGTCAAGCGGCTGTCTGGCTGGCAGCCCGAGCGGGTCGCAGTTTACAACGGCGACACTCCGGTCGCTGCGGCCCAGCTCTTCCGCCGCCAGTTCGTAGGGCCGGTCTCGATGTTGTACGCCTCGAGGGGGCCTGCCCTGAGGTCGCTGGGCGATCTACCAGCGGTGGTGGACGCGCTGAAGAGCCGGGCGGGCGGGGCGGCCTTTTTGAAGCTCGAGCCCGAGACCGGACAGGACGCGACGGCAGTGCCGCCCCAGTTCGAGGGCATGAGCCCGGCCGAGAGCATCCAGCCCGAGTACACCATCTGGCTCGACCTCACGGGGGGCGAGAAGGCGGTTCTCGACGGGATGGTCGAGATGCACAAGCGCAACACCAAACTAGCTGAAAAGCGGGTGGTCATCACCATCGAGGGCTCGGAAGCCTTCGAGGAGTTTTGGAAGGTCTTCGTGGAGACCAACCAGCGGGCCAAGCTGTTGCAGCACTCTAAGACGTATTACCAGACCGTGCTGCGCGAGATGAACCAGCCCCAAGGACACGCGTTTATCTCCATATCTAGGCTCGAGGGGGAGGTCCTGGCCGCCGGGCTGTTCGTGGCCTTCGGCGGCAAAGTGGACTACCTCTACGGCGGCTCCACCGGCTTGGACGACCCCGAGAAGAAGAACAAAAAAGCCCCCAACGGGATGCACTGGGGGGCCATCCGGTGGGGCATCGCCAACGGCTGCCACACCTACGACCTGTGGGGGGTGCCTGGCCAGCAGGACGGCAGTCACGCGGCCGGCATTGATAGGTTCAAAGAGGGTTTCGGAGGCCGCAGGGTGCGTTTCCCAGCCTACGACATGCCGCTCTCCCCGCTCTACGGCCTGATGACCAAGGCGATTCGCCTGCGCAAGGACCTGATGAACTACCGGGCCCGGGGAACGACTCGAGACGTGTTGCGCTGAGCCTCGGCGGAAGTGGAAGGTCAAACACCAACCCCCCACGGTCTAGGGGGTGCAGAAGTGCAGGATGGGCAATCTTGCGGTTTTTGTCTCCCCTGATGCGTGCAGAAAAGTAGTTAGACCGCCGTCCCGAGTCCAACAGTCACCCAAGGGGCCAAGTCAAGGACGGCTTGGCCTCGAGGCGTATAGGCCCACCCTTGAGCCTTCAGGGGTAGGGAACCCAGCCGTAACTGGGCCCGTAACTCGGGGGGGGAAATCCCTCCCACCATGAAAACTCGAGGCCCCTCCCAATCCGCCTCCTCCTTCCTCTTTCCTCGCCTCCGGCTTTTCTCCCCATCCCCTATCCCCCCATCGCCCCAGCCCTCCCTCTCTCATAAACCTGAGAGTTTCTCATCATAACGTCCTTCGGTTTTGCCCACCCATTCACGCTTCTAAGCTGTTTTGAACCTACCCTTGCCCTTGCTGGGAGATATAGTGCGGACGAGCCGCGCTCTAATCTTCTGATGAGTAACGCCTCCGGAGAACCCGCCCGATGTTGCGCACCGCCCTAATCGCCCTCACCGTCCTGATCGCCCTTTCGGTGTTTCTGGTCAGTCGCCCTGTCCCCACCCCGCCCATTCCCAGCCGGGGGGTGACGCTCGAGAACGTTCGCCTGACCCTTTACCCCGAGCAAGACCCCAAGGCCCGCTGGGAGTTCCGCGCCGACAGCGTGACCCAGGACCCCGGTACGCGAGAGTCGCAGGTGACCGGCATCCGCTCGGGCCAGCGCTTCGTGGAGGGCAAGCTGGACATGCGCCTCTCGGCTCCCTCGGTGACCATCGACCGTCAGGACAACATGCGGATGCCCAGCGCCACCGCCGAAATCCTCAAGGGCTGCTACACAGTCGAGCTTGGCGCGGACGGGGGCCGCATGGTCGAGATAGACCAGCGCGAGGGCTTCCGGGCCGCAACGGTGCGCATCGACTCCCCCAGCTACAAGGCCACCGGCAAAGAGTTTAAGAGCGACTTCGGCATCGAAAACCCCAGCTGGCGCTCCCCCGACGAGACCTTTATCTCCGGCGGCGAAACCCCGCCCTGCAAGATCCCTGGTGGAAGCTCATGATTATGAAACGATCCCTCGCAGTCCTGACCCTTTTTCTGCTGGTCTTGGTGGTGGCGCAGAGCAAAGAGCAGCGCGTCATCAACATCTCGGCCCCCGATGGCAGCCGCTCGGGCAACCTGCGCAACGGCCCCTGGACCTTCGACGGCGGCAAGCCTGGCGGCGTAATCGGAAGGGTTAAAGACCTCACCATCAACTCCACCAAGGCCACCCTTTCGGCACCCGACGGCAAAACCATGCAGGAGGCCGAGGGCCAGCGTGTGGCGACCTTCGACGGCAACATCGCCGTCAAGCGCGACCGCATGACCGCCACTGGCCCCAAGCTGACCTACCGCGAGTCCGACGGCAAGGGCATCCTCGAGGGCAACGCCCGCATGATGCAGCAGCCCCGCAAGCAGGGCGACGACCCGGTCGAGGTCAACGCTCCCACCATGACCTTCGAGGTGGACACCAACATCTCCACCTCCTCCGGCGGCGTCTCACTAAAGAACGGCAATCAGGAGGGCCGCAGCGACCAGGTCTACTACGAAGAGGACAAGGCCTTGGCGATATTCAACGACGACCAGGAGGTCGTGCTGGTGCGCAAGCGCCAAGGCAAGGGCGACCTGACCATCCGCGCCAAAGAGATCAGGAGCCTCACCGACGACAAGCGACTCCTGGCCACCGGGGGCATCACCCTGGTAGACGGCGACATCACCACCACCGGGGCCCAGGTGCTCTACAACGACAACACCGGCATCGCCATCGTGACCGCCGGACGGGTAGGCAGCCAGAACGTACCGGCCCGCTCGGTCAACGCCAAAGAGCGTTCCAACCTCCAGGGCAACGCCCTTCAACACAACGTGAACCGCTCCCAGGTGCAGGCCCTCAGTCAGCGGCCCACGCTACCGGTGAACGACTTCAAGAAAATCGGGGAGTAGGGGCCTCGAGCCTCCGAGGCTGGGGTCAAGCGCCAAGCTCAAGATCGACACCCCGACATCAATCGAGAAGAAGCGCCCATAGTTCGACCCATATCCGTAGACGAATTGCCCGAGGGGACTGACTTGAGACTGCCCAAACTTGACCGATCGAAGACCACGGATACCCCCCGTGGCCCGACCCGAATGCGCCGGCCGGCTTATCAACCTCCCGGTGACAGGACTCGAGGGGGTCGGGAAGATCGGTTCTTCAGCCCGCCCAGGCAATTATGACTCGAGCCCGCCTCCTCACCGCCTTGCTCCCGGTCTTTCTGGGGGTCTGGCTGGCCATTGCTCAGGAGACCCAGCCTATCCCTCCTCCGACTCAGGAACAGCCCGCCCAGCCTGCGAACCCGCAGCCCCCGGGACCCCCAGGACAACCCGATCCAGCAGCGCCCGAAAACCAACCGCCGGGGGGCCAACCCGCTCCTGGGCCCACACCACCAGAAGCCGAGCCAGACTTCAAAACCACCGCCGAGATCGAGCGGCGCGGCAAAAAGATTGTGGTGGTGAAGACCGGGCCGGACAACCCGCCGGTGGTGATCGAGCTGCGCGACCTGGCGGGCGGGACCATTACCGCGCTGGGTGCGGAGAAAAAAACCATCAAACTGGGGGAAAAAGAGTTCATCACCGACAGCCTGACCCGTTACTGGAACGGGGCCAGCCCGGCCAAGTTTGAAGACCTGAAGGTAGGGCAGCAGGTGCGTCTGGAGACGGCCGAGCAGAACGACGGGGCAGTTAAGGCCTTCGACGTGCGGAT
>JANRLD010000117.1:0-18134 GCA_033762915.1 Meiothermus sp.
TAACAGCGGTTCCCACCATTACGCCTCACGCGGTGATGCGCTGAAGCGGGCGTAATGTACCCCGCACATCCGAGTCTCTGCGTGCGTGGTATTCGTGGGAACCGCTGTAAGTTGCGCCAGGGTAGACACAGCGATTACGCAGGTGGTCCCGGCCGCGCCGACCTCCGGGCGCAACGAGGTTGAAACCCGTTGTACGTGAATGCCTTTATCGCGTACAGCTGATCGAGGTCTGGGCGGTCTGACCTGCCCCGAGGGTGTTAACGGCGTTGCCGCTCTCGCACACTTCGCCGTTGGCGGTGATGGTGAGGACCACGTTGCCCTGCCGGGTTAGCGTCACCCGGGCGCTCACCGCAGTTCCGGCGGGCTGACCAGCCAGGTTAATGGTTTGGGGCAGACTGGCCGGTATGGCGACCTCGGCACCAGAGTTTATCTGGTACGAGGCGCTGTAGCCGCTGCCCGGTATTCCGGTCACGGTGATCACGTAGTTCACTGGGGGTAGGGACTGGCTTGAGCAGGCGGTCAGGAGTATGGTGCCAAGCAGTAGGAAGAATTTTTTCACCGCGCTAGTTTAGCATCCGGGGCTTCGCGGGGGCTAATTCTGGCCCATGGTTCGGACAGAGCCCCTCGAGCGCAGGTCGAGGTCCTGGGCCAGCACCGCCAGCCGGGTCAGCCCTTGGTCGATCTCGTCCAGCACGATCAGCATGTCCAGGTGGGCCAGAGTGGTGGCCTTGCTCTCAGTCCGCCCCGACTCGAGCCGCCGCAGGTGCGCCCGCCGCAGGTCGGTGAGGTGGTGCTCGAGGGCTTCTCGGCCGTGCAGCACGTCACTGGCCAGCTCTTCGTTGCTGGTGGCGAGGGCCGCCAGGGCCAGCTCGAGGCGACGCTTGACTTCGAGGGTGGCCTGGGCCAACTCAGCGCGGCCCTCACGGGAGAACTCGAGGTTTTGGGCGAAAACCTTGGTCTGCTTGCGCAACACCCGGCGTACCTGGTCGCCCATGTGCTCGATCTCCGAAGCCGCCATCATCAGCATCAGCGGCGACTCGCCGGCGTGGCGCTGCGACAGCTCGCTCAGGTAGAGGACGATTTCGCGGGCGAGTTGATCGACCTTGTCCTCCCGCCTGGAAATCTCTTCGGTGTCGTCGCGGCCCTCGGCCAGGTTTTTGGCCGCGTCGCCCAGCATCTCCTTTAGCTGGTCGCCGATGCGGCAGATCTCGCGCAAGGCCAGGCTGGTGGCTAGGGCCTCGGACTCGAGGGCGGCCCGCGAAAGGTACTTGGGGCTGACCGCGCCTCCTGTGTCGGGGATCAGCCGCTGCAGCCAGCGCTGAAGCGGGCCCAGCAGCGGTAGGATGAACAGCGAGGCGGTAAGGTGGTAAAAGGTGTGCCCGTGGGCCACCGCGCTGGCCTCTGTGCCGCCCAGGCTGCGGGCGATGCCCAGCGCGATGGGGGCCCCGATGGGCATCAGCAAAAGAGCCAACACCGACCACAGCGTTTTCCATCCCAGATGCGACCAGGCAATGCGGCGGGCCAGCGGCGAGCCATTCCAGTGGGTGAAGACAAAGATCAGCCCCGAGCCCGCCCCGCCGCCCAGCGTGAGCGCCAGCGCGGCGGCGATGCTGAGGGCGTTGGAGGCCGCCAGCGCCAGCGCCAGCGCTGCCACTGCGTTGGCCGAGCCCAGGAAGGCCGCCAGCGCGAAGCCCAGAATCCATAGCCCCAGCGGGGAGGCCTCGAGGCTCTGCCGCAGTACCCGAAACAGCTCGGTCTGAGTGGCCGGCAGCAGGGCCTGAACCATCAGCGAGACCCCCAGCAGCAGCAGCCCCAGCCCCATCACGGTCTCACCCCAGGGCTTGGTCTGGCGCGGCAGCGAAAGGACGAACCCCACCCCCACCAGCGGGAGCGCATACACGCTCAGCGGGGTCGCGGCCAGTTGCAGTGCCAGCGTAGCTCCGGCCTTGGCGGCCAGACCCACCACCAGCCCCGAGGCGAAGCCGGCGATGCCCGAGTCGGCCAGCCCGATGGCGGTCAGCCCGATAGCGCTGCTGTTGAGCGTGATCGCGCCCCCCATTACCCCGGCCAGCCACGAGCGGCCCGCTGTGGCCGTTGCCCAGGTGAGCAGCCGCCGCGCCGGGCCGCCCAGCAGGGCACTCAGCGCCCTGGAGAGCAGCCCCAGTCCAAGCATCACCAGGGCCAGGCCGCCGAGGGCGGTCAGCATGTCACTCTGGCCTCCACCAGTCCACCCGCAAATTGGGAACCTGGGCGAAGCTCGAGTAGCCCTCGCTGGTGACGAGCGTGAGGCGGTGGGCCAGGGCCACGGCGGCGGTCATCAGGTCGGTGAGTGGGAGGGAGCGGGGGTCGAAACCCGACTCGTTCCACAGCGCGGCGTACTCCTCCGCCGAGGCGTCGTCAAACGGCAGGGCCACCAGCGGGGCCAGGAAGTTTTCCACCACCCGCTGATTGTCTTTGGCCCGGTTGGAACGCCGTGCCGCCGAAAGCAGCTCGGCCCGAACCACCGCCGGAACCCCGTAGTCGCGGGCGTTTTGTAGCAGAAAGCGCTCTTGAAGGCCGGGCGAGTCGCCTGCCAGGAGTTGGATGCAGATGGAGTAGTCGAGTGCGTAAATCAAGGTAAACCCCTAGACCCGGAGCTTGTGGCCGTGGCCGACGGGGAGGGTTCGAAGTCGGCCCTCACCGGGGCCTCACCGCGCCAGCCGCCCAGCGTGTGCTCGTACCCCTCGGGCCAGGACGGCCCCACCTCCCGCCGCACGATCTCGGCCAGATACCTCGAGACGCTCACGTTCTGAGCCTTGGCCTTCTGGGTCAGCGCCTCGGCGATCTCCTTGGATACATAGAGGTGTAACTGCGGCATAGGTGCAAGTCACTATAGCACATAGTCCACATATATCTATAGAGGTTGAGTTTAGTGTATGGGTACAGCGAAAGCTGACAGATAACTGACACAATGGACGGGTTCCCTCAGGTCGGCCGGGGAGGGCCATCGATGGGATTGGGTGGCGGGCCGCTGCGTCGCTTCTGGGCAGATCGAGTCCGTCTTGAACGAGACAAAGCCCGGCTGCAGGGCTCGTAGACAGTGCGCTTTTTGGGGAAGGATTCTGGCAGTGTGGTTGCAGGTCGGGTTACTCGAGTCGAACCCAGTTGAACTCACCGGACCCCTGAGGCAGTGTTGGCATTCTGAGCCCCTAGACCTATTTTCTAAGAGGATTTCGGGGCGGATTTCGAGCAGCCCTCGGGATTGTGACTAGCACACCCGCAGTCCCCGTACATGGGCATAAGACACTTGACAATTCTCTGACCGACCTATAGTGTTTGGCTCGAGGAGACAAATATGGCAAATAGTGTCTGGCGGTTTACCCGTCTTTTGGTGCTTGTGGCGGCGATAGGTCTGGGTTCGGCATTGGCCCAGGCCAGGGTGGTCAACGTCATATGCAGCGTCACCCAGAACTGGTGTGAGGCCCTCGGTCCGGCCTTCAAGCAGGCCACCGGAATCGACGTCCGCATCGTTAGCGTCTCGACCAACGAGGCCCTGGCACGGCTGCGGGCCGAACAGGCCAACCCCACCTTTGATGTCTGGTTCGGCGGGACCGGCGACCCCCACTACGAAGCCTTCAAGGACGCCATCACAGAGTGGTACAGGGTGCGGGCCTACAACGACCTCTCGGCCAACATGAAGGCCGCCATCGGCACCACCTACATCCCGCTCTACCAGGGCATCCTGGGCTTCGGGGTCAACCCCAAAGTGCTTCAGGAGCGCGGCGCGCCCATGCCCAAGTGCTGGCGGGACCTGTCCAACCAGGCCTACCGCGGGCTAATCCAGGTCGCCAACCCCAACACCTCCGGCACCGCATACACCATGATTGCCACGTTGGTACAGCTCTTCGGGGAGGATGAGGCCTTCACCCTGATGCGCAACTTCCACCGCAACGTGGCCGAGTACACGCGAAGCGGCGTTGCCCCCAGAATCGCCCTTGGCCGCGGTGAGATCGGCATCGGGATTCAGTTCATGCACGACCTGGTGGAGTTCAAGAAGCAGGGCTTCCCCATCGAGATCGTAGCCCCCTGTGAGGGTACAGGCTACGAGATCGGCGGCATCAGCCTGGTGCGCGGGGCCAAGAACAAGGCCAACGGGCAGGCCTTCATGGAGTGGGCGGTCTCGCCCGCTGGGCAGGCCGTAGGCTTTAGGGCCGGCATCTTCTCGCTGCCCTCCAACACCAAGACCACCCTGGTCGAGGGTGTGCCCGACCCCAAAGATTTCAAGCTGATCAACTACGACGCCAAGAAGTTCGGCGACCCCGACCTCCGCACCCGCCTGATCACCAAGTGGACGCGCGAAATCTTCCCGCTCCCGCGCAGGTAGGGTAAGCATGAAAACTCGAGCCGATGCTTCAGAGGGTCGGCTCGAGTTTTCTCGAGGCGGTTGCGGTGGGTCTTGTCCGGGTCGCCAAAGCGCAGCGTTTAACCGCTGGCATTCCTCACGACGAAAGGAACCTCTTGTGTCCGGGTCACTCGTACAGAGTCCCCTGCACAGGCGGCAAGCTCGCCATGGATTCCCGGTCGGCAAATAACGCCACCTCAAAATGACCATGGTTGAGTGCGTTTGAGGGGCTGAATCGGTGGATATTAGACCCAGAGTCTGACGTTTATAACAACAGTTCAGCCAGATTCGTTCCGCCCCGGCCTGCTCAACCGGATTGAACCGTTATCCTTCCATCCTTTTGCTTATAACGTACGGCGTTTGACGTTCGACGACTTCCCCAGGAAGTCCATCCAAGGAGCCTTCATGGCAGTGTTGAGACAACAGTCCGTCCAGAGCCACGCCAACGGGCGCTCTCCCGCGTGGATGGCGGGGCTGGTGGCGCTGGTGAGCCTATTGGCGCTGCCGTGGGGGCGCACCGACCGGAGCCTGCTCGAGTTCGGCCCCGACCTGCTGGTGTGGGGCCAGGCACCGGTGTTGGGTGGCTTGCTGCTGGCGGTGGTGGTGATCCTGGGGCTCTCGAGCCTGATGAACCTATCGCTGGTGCTGCGCGGTTATGCGCTGGTGGGGCTGGGCGGCGCGGGGTTCGTTTCGGGCATCGGCTGGCTGATGGCGACCTCGGTGCCCTTCGGGGTGGGGGCCTTTATTGCGCTGGCCGCCATCCTGGTGATGGTGGGGATTGGGCTGAGCGAGTCCGGCATCATCCAGAACGACCCCTTCGTGACCAGCAGCATTCTGGTCTGCTCTCTGTTTGTGCTCTTGTTCATCATCTACCCGCTCTTTACGGTGCTCCGCGAGTCGGTGGTGGTGAAGGGCGTGTTCACCCTCAACAAGATTCAGAGCGTGCTCAGCTCGCCCCTTTTTATCACCATCGAAAACCCCTACACCGACCGCTCCGAGCAGATGATTGTCAACGTCATCACCCTGGTGGCTGGGCTTGTGGGGGCGGGTCTGGGCGCGAGGGGCGGTTTGCGCTGGACTCGAGCCCTCTCCGGCCTGGTGGTGGGCCTGGTCCTTGGCTGGATCGTCAGCGCGGGGATTTTCGGGGGCGGGGCCTTTCCGACCAGCCTCTACCTGGCGATGATCGTCGCGCCCATCACCACGGCCTTGGGTCTGGTCTTCGCGCTCCTCGAGCAGCGCTCGCGGGCCGGCTGGGTGCGGCGCAGCCTGGCGGTGGTGAGCCTCCTGCCGCTGATCACCCCGCCGTTCGTTTTCGCCTTCGCGCTCACATACTGGCTGGGCCGCAACGGCATCATCACCAACGACCTTCTGGGCCTCAAGACCAGCTTCCTGTTCGGCCTCAACGGCGTGGCCATCGCGCAGATTTTCGCCTTCACTCCGGTGGCCTTCCTGATCCTGCGCGGCTCGGTGCAGGGACTGAATGCGGCGCTCGAGGAGGCCTCCTCCACGCTGCGGGCCCACCCCTGGCACACCTTCCGCGACATCACCTGGCCCCTCTTGCGCCCCGGTCTGGCGGCAGCGTTTTTGCTGACCATCATCGAGTCGCTCGCCGACTTCGGCAACCCGCTGCTGCTGGGCGGCGACCGCAACTTTCTGGCAACTGAGGTCTTCCTGGCGCTCACCGGGCGCTACGACCCCAACGAGGCCGCCGTATACGGCGCGGTGTTGCTGTGCATGGTGCTGACGGTTTTCGGGTTGCAGAAAATGTGGCTGGGCAACACCTCCTTCGTAACCGTGACGGGCAAGCCCGGCGGGGGCAACTTCTCGCCGCTGCCGGTGTGGCTCGAGCGCACCTTGCAGACCATCCTGGCGCTGTGGGGCTTGTCGGTGGTGCTGCTGTACTTCTCGATCTTCTTTGGCTCCTTCGTGCAGATCTGGGGCATCAACAACACCTTCACCCTCAAGCACTACGTTGACCTGGCCAACCTCGGCTTGCCGGTGCTGTTCAAGACCGCCCAGCTGGCCTTCATCAGTGCGATCATCGCCACGCTGGTGGGTTTCTTGATCGCCTATCTGGTCTCGAGGCAGCAGTTCTTGGGCAAGGGGCTGCTCGAGGTGGGCTCGATGCTCTCCTTCGCTACCCCCGGCACGGTGATGGGCGTGGCCTATATCCTGGCCTTCAACACCGGCCCGTGGCTGCTCACCGGGACGGGAATCATCATCGTCCTGGCGCTGGTGTTCCGCAATATGCCCGCCGCCATCCGCGGGGTGATCTCGGGACTCTCGCAGATTGACAAGAGCCTCGAGGAGGCCTCCACCCTGCTCCGTGCGCCCTCGAGCACCACCCTCCGCAAGGTCCTGATCCCGCTCCTGATTCCACAGCTCTTGGCGGGTATGGTCTTCGCCTTCGTGCGCGGCATGACCGCCATCAGCCAGATCATCTTCCTGATCAGCCCCGGCAACGCGCTCGCCACCGTGCTAATGCTCCGCTGGATCGAGCAGGGCGACCTGGGGCGTGGGGCGGCGATGGCCACCGTGATGATATTCGGCCTGCTGACGGTGATCCTGATCTTGTTCGCGGTCTCGAGGCGGTTGGGGCGCGGGGGCAGCATGGACGCGATGGTTTAGGGGTTCTTCCGAAGGCCCCAGGTTAAACCGGCCCCTTTCCCCAGAACCCCGGCCCCCGATCTTCAACCCGACCCGGACGTTCGCTCAAGGAGTGAGAATGCAGCAAGCCGTATCTGTCAAACTAGAAGGCATCGTCAAGAAATTCGGCAGCGTGGTGGCGGTCGAGAAGGTGGACCTGGACCTGCCCGCCGGGCAGCTAATCACGCTGCTGGGGCCGTCGGGGTGCGGCAAGACCACCATCCTGCGGATGGTGGCGGGCCTCGAGCGGCCCACCGAGGGCCGGATCTTGTTCGGCGGGGAGGACGTGACCCGCCTGCCCGCGTACCTGCGCGACATCACCATGATGTTCCAGAGCTACGCGCTGTTCCCGCACATGAACGTCTATCACAACATCGCCTACGGCCTCGAGGTGATCCGCCGCCCCAGAGAAGAGATCAAGGAGCGGGTGGCCGAGGTGGTGCGGCAGGTGGGTCTGAGCGGGCTCGAGCAGCGCCCGGTGGCGGCGTTGTCCGGGGGCCAGCAGCAGCGGGTGGCGCTGGCGCGGTCGCTGGTGATGCAGCCCCGGGTGCTCCTTTTCGACGAGCCGCTCTCCAACCTCGATGCCAAGCTGCGCAAGCGGGTGCGCGAGGAGATCCGCGAGATTCAGCAGGAGCTGGGCATAACCTCGCTCTACGTGACCCACGACCAGGAAGAGGCCATGGCCATCTCCGACCTGGTGGTGCTGATGAACAAGGGCGTGATCGAGCAGATGGGCGACCCGCGCAGCCTCTACACCCGGCCGGTCAGCCGCTTCGCCGCCGACTTCATCGGCCGGGCGAACTTCTTCGCGGGCGAGTTCGATGGAAAAAGTATCCGCGTGGCGGGGTACGCGCAGGGCCACCAGCAGAACGGCCTGAGCGGCAAGGTGACGGTGATGGTACGCCCCGAGGCGCTGCGGGTGCAGCACGGCGGGGAAGGTCTCGAGGGCACCGTCCACAGCGTGGCCTTTCTTGGCTCGTCGACCGAGTTCAGCGTGGACACGGCGGTGGGGCGGCTCGAGGGCATTATCGCTGGCGACGCCCCCGAACTCCCCAAGCGCAGCGAAAAAGTGCGGGTGCAGTTTGCGCCCCAAGGGGTGTATCTGCTTCCGGCCTGAGCCTACTTCTTCAAAATCTTCTCGATTTGCTCGAGTTCACCTGAGCTAAAACTCAGGTTGTCCAGCGCCCCCACTGCGTCTTCAATCTGCGAAACCTTGCTGGCCCCGATCAGGGCTGAGTTGACTTCGGGCAAACGCAGCACCCAGGCCAGGGCCATTTGGGCCAGGGTCTGCCCCCGTGCCTTGGCGATCTTGTTCAGCTTTTGCACCTTGGTAATTTTGTCGTCGGTGATCTGGCTGGGGCGCAGGTAGCCGTGAGCCTTGGAGGCCCTCGAGCCTTCCGGGATTCCCTTCAGATATTTGTCCGAGAGCAGGCCCTGCTCCAAGGGCGAGAACACGATGCTCCCGATGCCCTCATCGTGTAGCACTTTGGTCAGCCCCTTCTCGATCCATCGGTCGAACATGCTGTAGCGGGGCTGGTGAATCAGGCACGGCGTGCCCAGTTGCTTGAGGATGCTGGCGGCCTCGAGGGTCTGCTCGGCGCTGTAGCTGGAAATGCCCGCATACAGGGCCCGGCCGCTTCGCACGATGTAGTCGAGGGCCATCATGGTTTCCTCGAGCGGGGTCTCGGGGTCGAAGCGGTGCGAATAGAAGATGTCCACGTACTCCAGCCCCATCCGCTTGAGGCTCTGGTCGCAGCTCGCCACCAGGTATTTACGGCTGCCCCACTCGCCATAGGGCCCCGGCCACATCAGGTAGCCGGCCTTGCTCGAGATGATCAGCTCGTCGCGGTACGGTACGAAGTCCTGCTTGAAGATCGTCCCGAAGTTCTCCTCGGCCGACCCGGGCGGCGGGCCGTAGTTGTTGGCCAGGTCGAAGTGGGTGATGCCCAGGTCGAACGCCCGGCGCAGCATGGCGCGCCCGTTCTCGAGGGCGTCCACCCCGCCGAAGTTGTGCCATAGCCCCAGCGAGATCGCGGGAATCTTGAGGCCCCACTTTCCCACCCGGTTGTAGCGCATCGCGTCGTAGCGGTTGCTCGCGGCTAGATACATGGTTGCTCCTTAGGTTCGGGGAAAGCGCCCCGGGTTTGACAGCTTGAAGCCATCAAAACTATACTTCACGCGTGGAGACGCAGTTCACCCGCGCCGATACTGCATAGGCGGCAGGCCGAAGTTTGGTCTGTCGCTGCCCGCCGATTGGCGGGTTTTTTGTTGGTGGAAGGGCGACCGGAAGCTGAAGATCAAGGCGGGAAGGACGACGAGCGGGTCTGGCTGGCGGATGGCGGCCCGCTCCGTAAGCATCCGCCAAAGGAGAAGCCCATGATAAACCTAACCCGAGGAGTTCCCGCAGACGAGAGTTTTCCCCTCGAGGCGCTGCGCGAGTGCGCCGCCGAGGCCGTGCAGACCGATGTGCTACGCTACGGGGACGGATACGGCTACAGGCCACTGCGCGAGTACTTGGCCCAGAGCCACGGGGTGGGCCTCGAGCAGGTGATGGTCACCAATGGGTCGCTGCAGTTCGTAGACCTGCTGGGTCTTTCGGTGCTGAGTAGGGGAGATGTGGTGCTGGTGGAGTCGCCCACCTACGACCGCACCCTCACCCTGCTGCGCCGACATGGGCTGGTTCCCGTGGGAGTACCGCTCGAGGCAGACGGGGTGAACCTCGAGGCCTTCGAGGCGGCGGTCAGGGAGCACAAGCCCAAGATGTTCTACGTGGTCGCCGACTTTCAAAACCCCTCCGGTTCGGTAATGAGCCTTGCCAAGCGGCGGCGGGTGGTGGAGCTGGCCGAACAGTACGGATTTTGGGTGCTCGAGGACTCCCCCTACCGACCGCTGCGCTACTCCGGTCAGCCAGTGCCCAGCTTGCGCGAACTCAACCCCAAGGTGGTGCTGCAAATGTCGTCGTACAGCAAGCAGATTGGGCCGGGGGTCCGGGTGGGGTACATGCTGGGGGACGCCGAGGTGCTCAAGCCACTTGCCAAGGCCGCCAACGACACCTACATCAGCGCGGGCTTTACGGGGCAGGCCATTGCCAATGCGTTTTTGCGGCGTGGGCTGTTGGAGGGGCAACTCGAGCAGCTCCGCCAACTGTATGCCCCTCGCCTGAACGCGATGGTGGCTGCGTTGAATCAGCACCTGCCGGGGGCGCTCGAGGCCGCGCCCGAGGGCGGATTTTTCCTCTCGATCACCCTGCCCGAACAGCACACGATGCCCAACCTATTGGCAAAGGCCGCCGAGGTCGGGCTGAACCTCTCCGACGGGCGCGGATTTTTCGTCAACCCCAGCGAAGGCGAGCGCTTCCTGAGGCTGCCTTTTTGCGCCATGAGCGAAGTGGAGATTCAGGACGGAGTCCAGCGGCTTGCAGGTCTGCTGAGGGGCTAAAGTTGTCCTTTTGAAAAGGGAGGGTCTTATGATTGGCGATCTTATTGGTCTCTACAAACGCGATCTCGAGAAGTTTGCCGCAGAACTCGAGGCCTACCGCGACGACGGCTCGATCTGGAAGCTAGCCGGGGAGATCAAGAATCCCGCCGGAAACCTGGCGATGCACGTCGTCGGAAACCTGAACTACTACGTGGGGGCGCTGCTGGGCGGCACGAGGTATGTACGGAACCGGCCCGCCGAGTTCGAGACGCGGGAAGGCTCGAGGGCCGACCTTGCCAAGCAACTGCGCGAGACGGGGGTGATGATCGAGCGGGTGTTGGGCGGGTTCTCGCGGGAACAGCTCGAGGCTCCCTTCCCACAACCTATTGAGGAGTATCCCAGCAGCAATCAGGGTTTCCTGATGCACCTCTACGGACACCTCAACTGGCACCTGGGGCAGGTTAACTATCACCGACGGTTGGTGGTATAGCTGGCATTCGGTAGGGCTTTAGCGTGCCAAAGCCCTATCGAATTGCGCATCCTAGGTCAGTGGGTCAGCACTTTACGCACTGCTTCCAAGACCCGCTTGGCATCGGGCCGATAAAAGTTTTCCACTGCACTAAATGGCGGGTAAGGCGCGTCCCAACCCGCCACCCGCACGATCGGGGCTTGCAGGAAGTCCAACGCCTCCTCGGCAATCCGCGCCGAGATTTCGGCCCCGAAGCCGCCCGTCCGCATGGCCTCGTAGACCACTACGGCCCGCCCGGTCTTGCGCACCGACTCGAGAATGGTCCCGGTGTCCAGCGGGGTGAGGGTCTCGAGGTCAACGATCTCGAGCTCGACGCCCTCACGCGCCGCGACCTCGGCGGCCTTCTGACATACCTCGACCATCCCGCCGTAGCACAGCAGGCTGGCCGCATCGCCCTCGCGCACCACTCGGGCTTTGCCCAGCGGCAGGGTGTAGTAGTCCTCGGGCACCTCGGCCTTTACCCCCCGGTAGAGCTTGATGGGCTCGAGGAAGAATACCGGGTCGGGGTCCGCGATGGCCGAGAGCAGCAGCCCCTTGGCCCGCTCTGGTGAGCTGGGAATGATCACCTTGACTCCCGGCACGTGGCACAGCACCGCCTCGGGGCTGTCGGCGTGCTGCTCGGGGGTCTTGACTCCGCCACCGTAGGGGGCACGAATCACCATCGGGATGGTGTGCCGCCCACGGGTGCGGTGGCGCATCCGCCCCAGGTGCGAGAGAACCTGGTCGAGTGCAGGGTACAGAAAACCGGCGAACTGAATCTCGGCAATCGGGCGCATTCCGGCCATCGCCAGCCCGATCCCGAAGCCCACAATGCCCGCCTCGGCCAAAGGTGTATCGAACACCCGCTTTTCGCCGTACTTGGCTTGCAGGCCATCGGAAGCCCGGAAGACCCCCCCCATCACCCCCACGTCTTCGCCAAAGAGCAGCGTGCGGGGGTCGTGCTCAAGGGCTAAATCCAGCGCCTCATTGATGGCTTGGACGTTGTTGAGCACTCGAGTTCCACGCTCGGCAATCATGCTGCACCTCCGCACAGGAAAGGCCGAAAACCTACCCTACATCGGTTAAAGATGTGGGGGGTACATCTTTTGATTTTGCCTCCCGCTTTCATGACTCACCCCGCAGATACGCCCAATCCCGCTGCTGATCCGGCCCCATTTCAGCGAACACCTGTTCCACGATTTCCCAGGGCTTGGGTTCGGGGGCTGCATGGGCTTCCTCGAGGGCGGCTAAAAATTCCGTCTCGAGTTCCTCCGTAAGGGCATTCTCCTTGTCAGCGTCCCACAGCCCCAGGTGGGTCAGGCAGCCCCGCATCCGCAGGACGGGGTCTTTCTTGGCCCACTCGCCCGCCTCGCCTTCGTCGCGGTAGCGGCTGGGGTCGTCGGAGGAGGTGTGGGGGGCGATGCGGTAGGTGAGGGTCTCGAGCAGGGTCGGGCCGTCGCCGCGCCGCGCGCGCTCGGCGGCCTGCCGGGCGGCGTGCCAGACCGCCACCAGGTCGTTGCCGTCCGCCACCACACCGGGGATGCCGTAGCCCTGGGCCTTCAGTGCGATGCGCTGCACCTTCATCTGCTTGCGGGTGGGCACGCTGATGGCCCAGCCGTTGTTCTGCACCACGATCAGCAGGGGCGCGTCGAAGACCGAGGCGAAGTTGAGCCCCTCGTGGAAGTCGCCTTCCGAGGTGCCCCCGTCGCCGATGAAGACGGCTGCGACAGCATCGCGGCCCTGCAGGCGCTGGGCGTGGGCGATGCCCGCGGCCTGGGGGACCTGGGTGGCGATGGGGATGTAGAACTGGATCATGTTCACGTCCTCAGGAATCCGCCACCCCGCTGGGTCGGCCCGCCAGCTCAGGATGAGGCGACTCAAGGGCATCCCGAAGGTGATGGCTGCCGCCGTCTCGCGGTAACTGGGCACGATCCAGTCGTCCTTGCGCAGCGCCAGCGCGACCCCCACCTGCGAGGCTTCTTGCCCCCGGAACAGCGGGTAAACGCCCAGCCGCCCCTGTCGCTGGAGTACCAGGGCCCGCTCGTCGAAGTGCCGCGCCCGTCGGAGGGCGCGGTAGCCGTGTAAGAGCTCGTCCGAACTCAGCGGCAGGTCGCCCAGAGGCCGGCCGTCGTCGGCCAAAAACTGAATTGTCTCCACCAGATCAGTGTAGCGCACCCCGACCGGAGTAGTGTTGACCGATGTACCAAAGGGACATGATGAGCGACAGGCGTGAAGACGGTTGTGACACGCTAGTGGTAGATACGCTCCTCACGAGCATACTATCGTGAAAATAACCACAAGAAGCCCACAAGGTACGACGCAGACTTTAGAGCCCGATTCCCCAACAGCCGACCCCCGTTTGGCTCGCAATCCCGGCCTATCGAATTATCTCCCCCTGTACTGATAGAGTAGCGCCATATGAGTCAATGGAGAGCCCACCTCGAGCAACGTCAGTCCGCCCACCTGAACGAATTCGTTGAGCTGCTTTCGTTCCCCAGCATCTCGGCCCAGCCGCACATGAAAGATCACGTGCGGGCCTGCGCCGAGTGGCTGGCGGCACGGTTCAAGGCGGCTGGGTTCGTTCGGGCCGAGGTGATGGCCACCCCCGGTCACCCGGTGGTGTACGCCGAGCACTGCCCTCACCCCGACAAACCGACCCTGCTCTTCTACGGCCACTACGATGTGCAGCCCGCCGATAACCCCGAGCGCTGGCTCTCCCCGCCCTTCGAGCCCACCGTCGATGGCGACCGCATCCGGGCCAGAGGAGCCTCGGACATGAAGGGGCAAGTGATCGCCTTCCTCCAGGCGGCCGAGGCCCTGATCGCCCAGGGCGGCCTGCCCATCAACCTCAAGGTGATCGTGGAGGGCGAGGAGGAGATCGGCAGCCCCAACCTGTCGGCCTTTATCGAGCAGAACCGCGCGATGCTCGAGGCCGACTACATCGTGAGCGGCGACAGCGGGCAGGTCTCGGAGACCCAGCCGGGCCTGGTGCTGGGGACGCGGGGCATCTGCGGACTCGAGTTCACTCTGACCGGCCCCGGCCACGACCTGCACTCCGGCTCCTGGGGCGGGGCCGTGCAGAACCCCCTGCACGCTATCGCCGAACTGGTGGCCTCGCTGCACCGGCCCGACGGCGGCGTGGCGGTGGAGGGTTTCTACGACCAGGTGGAGCCCCTCACCGAGGCCGACCGCCAGTGGTTCGCCAAGATTCCCTTCGACGAGGCCAAGGAACTGGGCAAGCTAAAGCTTGAGACCTTCTACGGCGAGGCGGGCTACACCACCCTCGAACGCCAGGCTGGCCGTCCAACCCTCGAGATTAACGGGTTGTGGGGCGGCTACACCGGGGCGGGCTCCATGACCGTGATTCCCGCCCAGGCCCACGCCAAGATCACCTGCCGCCTGGTACCCCGCCAGGACCCTGCAAAGATCATCCAGGCGGTCACCCGGCACCTCGAGGCGCACTGCCCCAAGGGCACCCGCATCGAGGTCAGGGCCAGGGAGTTCGGGGCCTTCGCCTTCCGCATCAGCGCCGATCACCCCGTAAACCAAGCCGCAAAAGCCGTGCTCAGCGAACTGTACGGCGTGGAGCCGGTCGAGCTGATGTTTGGCGGCTCGGTGCCGGTGCTGGCCACCTTCCAACAACTTTTCGGCAAAGACCCGGTGAGTTTTGGCTTCGGCCTCGACGACGAGCTGATCCACTCGCCCAACGAGTACTTCCGACTCAGCAGCTATGAGAAGGGCAAGCGGGCCTACGGGATGTTCCTGGAGCAGCTCGCGAAGATATAACGGCATAGCCAAACGGTGAAGTGGCGCCCCGAGTTGCCCGCAGGGAAATGCACCTCGGGTAGCCGCCCTGCGGCTATGGCGCAAGCCACTTTGCCCCGGGTAGCCGCCCTGCGGCTATGGTGTAAGCCACTTTGCCCAGGAACGCGATGGTTGTTCCGCTGGTTTCGCACACCCTGGCGCGAACCATAACCTTCACATTCTGCCAGGAGCGCCCTCGAGGCAGGCAGAGCCGGGGCCTCTGCCCAGGGGAGAGGTGAGTTTTGCCGTTGCCTGTCTACCCCGCGCCGCGCAGCTTTAGGAAGACCTTCACCAGCTCCGGGTCGAGATGGCCGCTCTTGGCGCTGCGGCTTAGTTCCTGGCAGGCCTGCGCCAGGGGGAAGGCCTGCTTGTAGGGGCGCTCGGAGATGAGGGCGTCGAAGACATCGCAGATGGCAAAGATGCGGGCCATCAGGGGGATTTGCTGGCCCCTCAGGCCGTCGGGGTAGCCCTTGCCGTCCCAGCGCTCGTGGTGGTGGCGCACAACCAGCCGGGCGTCGTCGGGCAGGAAGGGAAGCTGGCGGGCCAAGGTCTCGCCGTCGGCGGCGTGCAGCATGATCTTCGCGCGCTCCTCGGCGGTGAGGGGGCCGGGCTTCAGGAGGATGGCGTCAGAGACCATGATCTTGCCGATGTCGTGCAGGTAGGCCCCCCAGCGCAGGTCGCGCAGCTGGGAGGGGGAGAGGCCGACCGCCTGGCCCAGATCGCTCGAGGTTTGCACCACCCGGTCGGTGTGCCCGGCGGTCTCCGAGTCTCTGGCCTCAAGCGCTAGCCCTATGGCCCGCAGCGCCCCCTCGTAGGCCGCCTGGCGGACCTCGTGCTGGCGCTGGGCGGTCACCAGGGCGGTGATCTGGAGGGCGAACTGACGGGCGGTCTCGGCAGAGTCCGGGCCGAACGCGCGGGGGTCGGAGAGGTTTTCGAGGTTGATGCAGGCGTACACCTCGCCGTCCAGGAAGATCGGGATTCCCAGGGTAGCCCGAATCTGATCCAGCTTGCCGTGGGTCTCGAGCAGGCTGAACTGATCGGGTGTCATATGCCGGGAGTTGAAGTCGAGCACCGCCTGGAAGAACTCCCCGTCCTCGACACGGGGGACGTTGTGCCGTTGGCCGGGAGACTTGAACCAGTGGTTCAGCAGTTCGGGCCCAAACTGGAGGCCCAACAGGGCGTCGCTGTAGCCGTGCTGGGCCACCATCACGAAGCCCTGGGCGTTGCGGATAAAGATGCTGCCCGCCTCGGCCCCGGGGACGATCTCAACGGCGGAGTCCAGCAGGTTGGGCCAGATGTGTTCGCACTGGCTTTCCACCACCGCCAAGACGGTATCGCGCAGGGTCTGGGTCTCGCGCAACTGGCGGCTCAACCTGCGCGTGGCGTCGGTGCGTTTTAGCAGCGCGCCGATCATCCGGGCTGCCCCGTCCATGACGCGGCGCTCGAGGTCGCTCCAGGGGCGGGTCTCGCGGCGGAAGAAGCCCAGCCCGCTCTCCACTCCCGGCTCGAGGGCTGCGGTGGTGAGGTACATGCTCCCCACCCCGAAGTTCTTCAGGGCCGAGAAGCCAGAGGCCTGGCTGATATCCACGATGTGCAGCCGCTCGTGAAGCTCAATCCCGGCCTGCCGAAGTCGATTTTGCGGGATCAAACCCCCATCCTCGATGGGTAGGATGGGCTCGCCCGCCATCATGCGAACGCGGATGGTCTGATCGTCGTAGTCGCCCAACGTCACCAGGTCGGCCTGGGCCAGACCCCGGATCTGCTCGAGGGCCAGCTCAAGGCTATCGGGCCGGTCCGATTCGATCAGGTGGGACAGCTCGAGCAGGACCTCCTTGGCCCGCAGTTCTTGCTCGAGGCGCTGCTTGTAGGCCAGGCGCTGGAGGGCGTTGGCGGCCACGCTGGCGATGATTTTTACGGTCTTGATATCCTGGTCGCGGATGGCCCCGGTTTCCGGGTGCGAGAGGCCAAGGGTGCCCAGGGGCCGCCCGCCCTCGTCGAACATGGGCACGTAGAGGATCGAGCGCAGGCGGCTCGCGCTGTCGGGAAAGTAGCCCCTGGGGTCGTTTGGGGCATCCTGAGAGAAGACCGGCTGGCCGCCCTCAAGGGCCGCCCAGGTGAGCCCTTCGCCCTTGGGCACTCCCCCCGGAACCCAGCCGCTCAGTCCGTAAGTCGCCACGTTCTGCACCGACTGCCCGTCGGGGCTGACCAGGTTGACGGTGGCCTGGGATGCCCCAGTCAGGGCGGCAATCTGTTGGGCCAGACCGTCGGCGGCCCCCTGCACGCTGGCCACGTCGTTGAGCGCCCTCGAGACCGCCGCCACAATCTCCAGCTCGCGGTTGCGGGCCTCCAGCTGCTTGGCCCGTGATACCCGGGTGATCACCGCGCCCAGGGTCTGCGAGGCCGAGCGCAGCAGGTTGAGCTCGGCCTGGTTCCAGCCTCGGCGCTCCTTGGTGCGGTGAAGGATCAAGCCCTCGAGCTGATCGTCGGTGTTCATGCTGAGCACCAGAGAGGCCCTCACCCCGAAGCGCCTCATGGCCGGGGCCAGCAGATGATCCTGGTCGTCGAGCACCTGGTACTCGTCGCCCAACAGCGCTTGAACCTTCCGGGCGTGCTCCACCGGAATGCCCCCCGCGAAGCCCTGGGCCAGCTCGGTGGAGGCGTCCCCCAGCCACAACCGTGGGCGGTACACTTCGCCGTCCAGCACGGTCACCACCGCCACCTCGGCCCCGGCCATCCGCCGGATTTCCTCCAGTGCTTGGCGGACGTGTTCGTCGGTGTTGCCCTCGAGCATAGAAGACAACCGCAGCAAGGCCTGCTTCTCGGCCAGCTCGGACTGAACCTTGCGCTGGCTGTTGATGCGCTCGAGGGTGTTGGCGAGGGCGGTGGCGACCAGCGAGAGCTGGTTGATCTGGGTCTCGTCCGGCTCGGCGGAGGCCTCGTACCCTACCAGAATCACCCCCAGCAGCTCCCGTCGGCTGTCGAGGATGGGCATCGTTACCAGCTCACGGAAGGGGCTCCTGACTTGGGGTGGGAGAAAGCCGGCCTCGTCCTGGGTGGCCCGGAATATCCCGAAGCGCTCAAACGGGAAAGCGCCGGCGGGCAGGGTCAGCTTCTTGAACTCGCCGAACCGGCCCGTGCCTGCGACGCAGCGAAGCATCGCCTCGTCGGCCAAGAGCAGTGCCCCGTTCTTAAGGCCCATCAGGCGCCAGGTGGTGACCAGGGCCTTATGCGCCGCCTCCTCCGGGGTCTCCACGGTGGCGAGGGTTCGCAGCAGCTCGATGGTGATCTGTGACTTAAGTTTGGTCGTGTTTTTTGTGTCGCTGGCTAGCATGTCCTCGTCCCCCCCGAGGGATGGTGCTCTTGATTTGACGCAATATC
>JANRLD010000118.1:0-38993 GCA_033762915.1 Meiothermus sp.
TGACGCAACTTAGCTGGCAAGAGCGAGGAGGGAAGAGGGAAGAGAAGTTTAGTTGGGTGCGGTCTCGGACTTGATTTCCGCTCTGGGACTGATGGCCCGAAAACCCACCCTTTGGGATCGCAGGTCTTGAGCCGCCAAAGCTAGCTGCCCTGCCGTCTCTCTCCCTTACCCCTTTTTCCCGCCCCTCACCGAAGGAACCCATGAGCGCAAACGCCGTCACCACCGCGAACAAACCCCGCTCCGAGCGCAGCCCCACCGCCGAAATCCTGCGGCGCTTTCGGCGGCACCGGCTCGCGATGGTGGGGGTGATTATCCTGGGTGTGATCGTCTTCGCTTCGGTTTTCGCGCCCTGGCTCACGCCCTACGAGCCCAACCGCATCAACCTGCGTGATCGCAGCCAGCCGCCCTCGATGGAGCACTGGCTGGGCACCGACCGCACCGGGCGCGACATCCTGACCCGGCTGTTGTATGCGGGGCGGATCAGCCTCGCGGTGGGGGTGGCGGCGGTGGCGATCTCGCTGGTGGTGGGGACCCTGCTGGGGGCCGTGGCGGGACACTTCGGGGGATTGGTGGACAGTGCCATCATGCGGGCGGTGGACGTGGTGATGACTTTCCCCTCGATTATTGTCCTGCTCTCGCTGGCCGCTATCGTGGGTCCGGGTATAGTCCAGACCATCTTAATCGTGGGGCTGCTGGGGTCGCCGATCCCCTGTCGGCTGGTGCGCTCGAGGATGCTCTCGCTGCGCGAACAGGAGTTCGTGACCGCTGCCAGAGGGCTGGGGGCCTCGGACAGCCGGATCATCCTCAAGCACCTCTTGCCCAACTCCATTGATGTGCTGATCGTCTACGCCACACTGGGCATCGCCAGCGCGATTCTGCTGGAGGCCGGGCTTTCCTTCCTGGGCCTGGGCGTGCAGCCCCCCACCGCGAGTTGGGGCAACATGATCAACGTGGCCCGCAACATCAGCTATCTCGAGGGCTACCCCTGGGAGTGGATGCCCGCCGGGGTCGCCATCGTGCTCACGGTGCTGGCCATCAACTTCATCGGCGACGGCCTGCGCGACGCCTTCGACCCCCGGAGCAAGCACTGATGAAGGCATTGAGCGCAGCCGAAATTCGCGGCAACTGGGCCACCTTGCTGCTGCCGATCGGGGCGAACGACCGCATCGAGTATGGGCGGCTCGAGGCGGAGATTGACTGCCTGATCGAAGCGCGGGTGGACGGCATCTACTCCAATGGTTCGGCAGGGGAGTTCTATACCCAGACCGAGGCCGAGTTCGATCGGGTGAACCAGACGCTGGCTGAGCGCTGCGAGCGGGCCGGGATGCCCTTTCAAATCGGAGCGACCCACACCAGCGCCCAGCTTGCCCTAGAACGCGTCGCTCGAGCCGCCGCCCTGCGGCCCAGCGCCGTGCAGGTCATCCTGCCTGACTGGTTCCCGCCCAGCAATGAGGAGTCGCTGGAAGCCCTGTCCCGCTATGCCGAGGCCGCTAGCGGAATCGGGCTGATTCTATACAACCCACCCCACGCTAAACGGGTGCTGGTAGCGCAGGATTTCCTCGAGTTCCAAGCCTCAATTCCTACCTTGGTCGGCATCAAGGTGGCGGATGGGGGCGACGACTGGTACGCGGCGATGAAGCCAGTGGCCGATAAGCTCTCGGTTTTTGTACCCGGCCATCATCTGGCGACTGGATTTGGCCACGGGGTGGGGACAGGTGCGTACTCCAACGTGGCCTGCCTCAGCCCCAAAGGTGCACAGCGCTGGTGGGCACAGATGCAGACCGATCTACCGGGGGCGCTCGAGCTGGAATCGCGTATCCGCCGCTTCATGGACGCACACATCCTGCCCTTCAAGCCGCGCCACCAGAACGTGGCGCTGGACAAGTTGTTGGCTGCGGTGGGCGGGTGGGCGGAGGTAGGGACCAAGGTCCGCTGGCCTTACCGCTCGGTGGATCAGGCCGAGGTGCCCCGGCTGCGGGAGATTGCCCGTCGCGAGCTGCCCGAGCTGATGGAGGAGTGAAGTGAGCGCCGCACGACATCCGAGACGAGGGGCCTGTTCCCACCCGAGGGCCAACATTTAAGGAGCCAGGTGTGAAACCACAGCAACTGCCCGACCACAACATCCGACTGCTCTCGCGCTTTCAACGCCTCGAGATCGAGACCGCCCGCTTGCTGGGGGGCTGGCTGCCCGGTGTGGTCAAGTGGGAGGCCAAGCGGGCGGTGGCAGGCCACCTCTGGGAAGACGCGCAGCACTCTAAGGAACTTCGCACGCGGCTGTGGGAGCTGCGCCACCCCGACCCCGACCGCGACGCCGACGGCTCGCTGGCGGCGCTCTCGAGGGCGGTGCGTTCGCTGGCGGCGGCCCAGCAGGATTTCGAGATGGTCGCGGCGGTGTACCTGGTGCTTAAGAAGCAATTGGCCGCCGCGTACCGCGCCTACATCCGACGCACCCACCAGGTTCAGGACGCACCCAGCCTACCCGTGCTGCGGCGGCTGGCCCTCGAGCTGGAGGAGCAAGTCCGCTGGGCCGAGGGGGCGGTGCGCGAGCTGGCCGACACCGGCGACAAGACCAGGGGGGCGCAGCGCTGGATGCAGTATGCCGAAGACGTGCTGGCGGCTGTGGGCGGGGTGGACGGGCTGGGCGAGGCGGGCCCAGCCGCGACCGTGCCCCCCGGCTATAACCTCCTTCTGCCCTTCCCCGAGGTCAAGCGCGACAGCCGCTTCCGGGCTACCATAGACGGTGCCCCCCAGCCCGACCCCGCCGACACCCTGGCCACGGTACTGTGGCAGTTCAACAACTATGTGCAGGAGATGCAGGCCGCCGAGACCCTGGGCTCCACGCTTTGGGAGGCCGACGGGATGCCCTGGGAGTTCTACTACGACGTCTCGCGCCACTGCTACGACGAAGAGCGCCACTCGCTGCTGGGCGAGACCCGCCTGGCCGAGTTAGGCCACCATCCCTCGGACTTCCAGCACATGACCGGCAACTACGCCTGGCGCCAGATGGTAGACCCCACCCGCCGCTACTGCATCCTGACCGAGGTGATCGAGGCGGGCTCGTTCGCCTACAAGCGCGAGGCCTACCAGAAACACATGGCCGACGGCGACCTGGCCTCGGCCCAGGCCTTCCTCTTCGACATCATTGACGAGACCATGCATGTGCGCTGGGGCGGCAAGTGGGTACCCCGGCTGATGGAGCACGCTGGAATCAACACCCCCTACCAGGAGTTCGTCCAGGAGTGCCGCGAGATCACCGCCCGAAACTCCTTCAACGCCCTCCAGCGCGCGGCCGCCGCCCGCTGACCCTATCCCATGCGCGCCTATCAAGGAGACCCTATGAAGCACTCCGTCGGTCTGATTGCCGCCACCTTCGCCCCATATGCCCCCGACGGGTCGGTGAACCTGGCCCTGGTCGAGCCCTATGCCGAGCGCCTGGTCGCCGACCAGGTGCGGGGGGTCTTTGTCAACGGGACCACCGGCGAGTCGGCCTCGCTCACCACCGATGAGCGGATGCGCCTGGCGGAACGCTGGTGTGCAGTGGCGGGGGACAGCCTCGAGGTCATCGTCCACGTGGGCCACGCGGGGCTCGAAGAGGCCAGGGCGATGGCGGCCCACGCCGAGAAGTGTGGCGCTAAGGCCATCTCCGCCCTCAGCCCCTACTTCTTCAAGCCCTCCTCGATGGGCGCGCTGGTGGAGGCGATGGGGCGGGTCGCGGCGGCGGCTCCCAACACCCCCTTCTACTACTACCATATCCCGTCCATGACCGGCGCCCACGGCTCGATGGCCCGCTTCCTCGAGATGGCCGCCCCGCGCATCCCCACCCTGGCCGGGGTCAAGTACACCTGGGAAGATCTGATGGACTACGCGGCGGCGCTCGAGGTAGACCCCGGTCGCTTCGAGGTTTTCTTCGGGCGCGACGAGATTTTGCTCTCGGCGCTGGCGTTGGGCGCGTCCTCCGGGGTGGGCAGCACTTACAACCTGTGGCCCTCGACCTATCTGCGGATGGCCGAGGCCTTCGCGCAGGGCGACCACGCCACTGCCCAGGCCCACCAGCGCACCGCCCGCCGCATCATCCAGGTCGGGCTGAAGTACGGCGGGCTGCCCGCCTTCAAGGCCATCCTGGCCTGGCGCGGTTTGGACTGTGGTCCGACCCGCTTACCGCTGGGGCCGCTGGCCGCGGGAGACGAGGGAGAGCTGAGGAAGGAACTCGAGGAGCAAGGCTTGCTCGAGGCCATCAAATCGCCGATAAAGAGGTGACGTTGAAGCGGATCGTGATTGCCGTCGACGGATTTACCTCAGCACACCGCGAGCAGATTTTGAACGCTACAGTGGGATGGGGGGAGGCAGTCTTTGCCGAGCAAAACGACCCTGGCCTCGAGGCCTTGGTGCGTAGAGCAGATGCAGTGGTGGGCTGGCCAGACCCGGCTTGGCTGGCTGGTGGATCGACCCAGTTGGCGCAAATTTTGAGTGTAGGGGCGGATGCTTACGCTGGAAAGGGTCTTGCGGTTAAGCCTGACTTCATCCTCTGCAACGCAAGCGGGGTTACGGCGGTGGCCTGCGCCGAACACCTTCTGGCGCTGATGTTCGCTCTAGCCAGACGGCTAAGCGAGCACGCTCGAGACCAGCCGCAACAGGTTTGGCAGCGCCAAACCCACTACGCTGAGTTATTCGGCTCTACTGCTTGTGTGGTGGGGTTGGGTCACATCGGTGGGGCGATAGCGGGGCGGCTGCGAGACTTGGGACTGCGGGTCATTGGTGTTAGAAAGAGTGGAGCGCCGCACCCCGAAGTCGAGACCGTATATGCTCTGGAGGACTTGCCTCGAGCGGTGGCTTTGGCCAACCACCTAATCCTAACAGCTCCTTCCGTCCCTGGCGCTCCTCCTCTGGTGACACGTGAACTACTGGCTGTGCTGCCACCGGGTGCTTGTCTCTACAACATTGGGCGCGGCAGCCTGGTGGACGAGGCTGCCTTAATCGAGGCGCTCGAGTCGGGCCACCTAGCGGGCGCAGGGCTCGACGTGTTTGTGCAGGAGCCGCTGCCGTCTACCAGCCCGCTCTGGAGCCTGCCCGGCGTACTTATCACTCCTCACGTGGCGGGTCGCTCGAGCCGCGAGTATGACCGCCTTTGTGCCCTCACGATAGACAACCTGTGCCGCTGGGGCACGGGCCAACTGCTCTTAAACCTGATCCCGAAAAATCTACTCTAACCCCTATGCCGAAGATTTCCCGGATTCGTCCCGTCCTGCTCTCCGCCCCTTACGCCACCCCCGGCGACCTCGAGGTGCTACTACATCTGCCCAGCGGTTATCGAACCACCGGGTTGGTCGAAGTCACCCTCGAGGACGGCACCACAGGGGTGGGCGAGGGTTATCTGGCGGTGTTCGCGCCCAAGGTGTTTGTTGGCATCGTTGAGCTGATTGCACCCTATTTGCTGGGCAAGGAGGCCCTCGAGGTGGCCGAGCGTTACCGCGAGATGTGCGGGGTCTGCGATTATTGGAGCTTGCAAGGGGCTGCCCGGCACGTCACCAGCGCCCTCGAGATGGCGCTCTGGGATGCTGCCGGCAAACATTTGGGCTTGCCCGTATATGCGCTGCTCGGGCGCACGCAGGCTCAGCCGGTACAGCTCTATGGCTCGGGTGGCGATGCCACCCACCCCCTAGCCATGAGGGCCGAACTCGAGCGTTTGCAAGCTTGGGGTATCGGCCTGTTCAAGATTCGGGCCAGGGCGCACCAGGTTGCCAAGACGGTCTGGACCATGAGGGCGGCAGAGCCATTTGGCCTCGAGGTCGCAGTGGATATGACCCAGAACCTTGCCAACCCGGCCCAACCGCTCCAAAAGGTGCTGGGTTACCTGGAGGCAGTCGAGGCCGCCACGGGCCGCAAACCGTACTTCCTCGAGGAGTCTCTGGGGCCATTCGACAGCGAAAGTTTGCCTCGGTTGCGCCAGCAGGGCGGCGTGAGGGTAGCGGGGGGCGAGACGGTCACCACCGCCGCCGAGCTGTGCCTGCGGGTCGGGCAAGGCTGCTACGACTGGGTGCAGCCCGACGCGAGCGTGGTAGGCGGGCTGGGACAAACCCTCGAGGTCTTCGAGGCGGCGCGTCAGCACGGGGCCGAGTGTGTGGTGCATTCGTGGGGCGGCGGTGTTTCGCTGATGGCCAACTACCACGCGGCTTTCGCAGGCGGGGCGACCTGGGCCGAGTGGCCGATGAAGCCGTACGCGCTGCGCGACGAGCTTCTGGCGGGGCCGCTCGAGATCCGCGCGGGAAACCTTCGGCCCCCCGTCCAGCCCGGCCTGGGTGTGCGGCTCAGCCCTGGGCTCGAGGCCCGCTACCCCTTTCGCGAGGACGCCGTATATGCCTGCTTGGTGCGGCCGCCCGCGCTGGACGAGGGCGTGTGGGGCTGAGGCGGGTCAGCGTCCGTTTAGCGCCAGCGCCCGCATCTCACCCGCCGCACGGCCCGTCACTGCCGTGAAGGCCGCCTCCAGCAGCTCGTCCCGCCCTGCTGCCACCCCCGCCAAGGTGCGCTCGACCGCGACATCGGGCTTGATCCCCACCGCGAACATGGGCGAGCCGTCGAAGTTGGTGACCTTGAGCCCGGTCCAGCGGGTGATGTAGCGGCCCGGCAGGATCAGGTTGACCACGTTGCCGTTGGCCCCGGCCGAGGGGAGGCCTACCAGCCGGCCCAGCCGGTGGCCCTGCACCATGCCCAGCACCGACTCGGAGAAGCTGATGGTGCCGTTGGCGTTGGCGATCACCGCCACCTTGGCGGTCAGGAGGGGGCGCTGGGGCTGCACCCAGACGTTGCGCAGGCTCAGGTAGCGGATGTCCTGGTGGTCGGGGCGGGTGACGATGGGTATGGCGATCGGCGGCCCCTCGAGCGGCCGCTCGGTCAGGTGGGCCAGCACCCGCAGCGCCGCGTCCCCCACGTAGCCGCGCACATCCAGCACCAGCCCGGAGGCGGTGGATAGGGCGGGCAGGGCGGCCTCGAACTGGGCTACTTCGAGTCGGGTGAGGTCGAGGTACATCACGCCGGGGGCGAGCTGGGCCACCGCCGGGGGGCGCGGCTCGCGCTCGTGCGGGGGCAGCGAGCGTTCCTTGGCGAAGGAGCGGGGTACCTCAAGCCGCAGGCGCTGGCCGCCGCGTTCCGCCTCGACCGCCAGCGTGCTCCCCGGCCCGCCGCCGCTGAGCAAGGCCAGACCAAGGTAGCGGCGGTACGGCTCTGATCCGGAAATCCGCCCGGCGCTGGCGGCCAGGGTCTCGAGGGCGGGTCGCCCGTCCAGGCCAGTGACCACGTCGCCCACCCGCAGGCCCCGGAAGTCGGGATCGAGGACGGTGGTGACCACCAGCCGCCCCTCTACCAGATCCATCGTGAAGGGTACTGTGTGCGACCCGTAGCCGCTCCTCCCGCTGCGCTCGATGAAGTTGTGCCCGTCGCGCAGCCCGGCGGCCATGCGCTGTAGCACGGCGGTGAAGGCGGGCTCGTTCGCGGCGACGGCGGCTTGTCTCAGGGCTTCGGGCAGCGCCGCCGCCCAGGCCGCCTCGGCCTCGGGCACCTGATCCCAGTAGGCGAAAAGGTGCTGGTAGGCATTCCACGCGACTGCCACCAAGGCCAGCCGATTGGCACGGTTGCGGACCGAGTCGGGGCTGCTGGCCACGGCCTGGGGGGGGAGCTGGGTGCGGGGGGGGATCGGGATGCGGGGCAGGGTGGCGGTCTGGGTGGCGTAGACCGCCAGCGGGACGGCCGCCGAGACCCCGCCCCCCAGCTCGGCCAGGTAGGGTTGGGCGGGGTCGGGCAGGGGCAATGTTTGGGGCTGGGGAAAGCGCAACAGCCCCGCATTGGCGTACTCGAAGCTGCGCGGAAGCTGCCGGTTCTGCACCGGTACGCTGATCCGGTCAGCCCGCCGCAGCAGCAGTGTGTCGCTCTCGCCCAGGATGGTGCGGGCCAGGGTGGTCACGTAGAGCGGCTGCACTCCCACCGGCACGGCGGGCGGTGGGGCGGCGACGGGCTCCGCAGTCGAAAAGACCCGCAGGGTGGGGGCATAGGGCAGGAAGAGCTGCTCGAGCCGACCCGCCAGCTCGCGGGCGTTCCGGGCCCCCTCAACCGACTCGACCTTCGCCACCGCAAAGCTCTCCCAGTCGGTGGTGTAGGCAGCGTCGCTGGGGTGGAAGTAGCGGACGTACCCCAGCAGACGGCTAAAGGCCGTCACGTTCTCCAGGGCGCGGCCCTCGAGGGGCCGAACGTCGCTAAAGGGCTGCGCCCAGGCGAAGGCCAGAGTGCCCCAAAGGGCCAGGACAAAACGTTGCACCGCCTACCTCCAGGCCCCGACTCTAGCACCCCCGCCCCTGCCCGACCTTAGCGTGGCCTGGAAAACCTACCATCCGACCCGCCGAGCCCCAGCCCCATCAGCCTCCGACTCGAGTCGGAGGCGGTGTGAGGTTCGCACGGAAATCCAAGCAAAGCGCCAAAATCGCAGTCTCCCTGACGGACTGCGATTTTGGCCTGGCCGCGCCGAAGGTATACCTGCTGGCCCTTCCGGCACACCCAATCTGGCAGCCTAGACCGTCTGGGGGCTCAGCACCGAGGCGAAAACGGCCCGCAGGTGGCGTAGCGAGTCGGTTGTGATATTGAACATCAGCTCGAGGCGCTTCTCCGGGGGCACCCGGCACACCTCGACCGCCTCGCGCACTCCGAAGGAGAAAATTACCGTGTCTAGGTCGGGCAGGGCCTGGCGCAGCAGCTCGGTCTGGTTGGGCAGGAAGAGCCGGACAGCCTTGTAGTCAAGCGTGGAGTGCTGCCGAACATAACCCAGGAAGCTGTTGATGTTGCGCTCCTCGGTCACGATGGCGTAGCGCCGTCCGGGCGGCAGCTCGCGCAGGGCCTCGACGGTGGCCTGGGTCACCTCGGCGGTGATGCCCAGCACGGTGCTGGCGATGCCCTGGTCGAGCAGGGCTTTTTGCAGGCGCGGCACAAAGGTCACGAACGAGACCGCGTAGTAGGCCCGCTCGAAGGCCCGCACCAGCTCGGGGCGGCGCTGCTCGAGGTCGTTGAGGGTGTAGGGCAGCACCTCGAGGCCGGCCTCGGCAAAGTGGCGGTTGAGCACGGCGGCGTACTTCTCGGCGTGGGGCCGGTTGACCGAGAGGAACAGCACCGGGACGGGGTCGGTGGGGGCGGCCAGGCGCATGTTGAAGTGCTGCCGCGCAGTAGCGAGGTCAAAGCCGAGGGCCCGGGCGCGCTCGAGGGCCTTGCCCAGTGCGTCGTCGAGCAAGGCCTGGCGTAGCGCGAAGTCCTCGGCGGGGGCGGAGAGGCGGCGGACGTAGTTGCCGCGCCCTTGTCGGGCCTCGGCAAAGCCCTGGGCCTGGAGCTCGCGGTAGGCCTGCACCACCGTCCCCGCGTTCACCCCGAGTTGCTTGGAGAGCTGCCGCACCGAGGGGAGTTGCGCCCCCTCGCCCAGCCGCTGGCTGATGATCAGATGCCTGAGCTGGTGGAAGATTTGAAGGTAGATGGGCATACCTTCGTTCTCAGTGACGAGCAAGGGCAGCTCCATACGTTCCAAATCCACAACCCCAACAGTTTACCGAAAAATCTTACTTGGCTGCCTTCTTCTTGCCTTTCGGCTTGGCCTGGGCCGCCTGGGCGGCCTCCTCGGCCTCCCGCTGTTTCTTTATCTTGTCGAAGGTCACGCCGCCCCGGCCCCAGCAGGTCATCTCGAGTTCGTACAGCAGCACCTGCACCCCGTCGCGCTTGGCCCCGTTCTGCACCAGTACCTCGGTGATCCCGGCGATGATGGCGTCGCGCTGTTCCTGCGGACGCTTGGCGATCTCCAAACGCACAATGGCCATACTTAACCTCCCACGATCCTGACGTCGGTCGTTTGCCAACCGACCCAAACTGTATTGCTGTACTGGTACAGCGGAAGTGTAGAGGTTGGGGCTCGAGATTGTCAAGCCTTAAGGGGCGGTGTAGGGGAGTGTGGATGGAGGGGCAATCCCTACCCGAGCATTGCGAGCAGGGCATGTCGGTCGGCAAAAAAAGCGTGTGGATCAGCTGTTTTTCTATTCCAATCATGGGCTATCTCGATGAAATTGTTGGTGTCCAGGCAACCTTGCCTCTAAACTTTGATGCCCCAGTCTTTGCGGAGATTTGCACTCAATCCAGATAGCTAGAGTGTATTGACAGATACCATTCCGACTCCATAAGATTCAACTGTACTGGTACATCCAAACAGTTGGGTGCTTGTCCTTCGCTTCGTCCTACGGCACGTAAGGAGCGGGTATGAGGAAGAATCTAGCGGCGTTGGCGACGTTTTTAGCGCTTCTCTTGGGGGCATTGGGGCTGGCCCAGCAGGCCGAACAGCCCCAGCGGGGGGGGACGCTCCAGATCGCCCTCCAGACCACGCCGGGCTCGCTTAACCCGGTTCTGCCGGCCGAGCTGGCCTCCAACATCATCAACTGGACGATGTTCAGCCCGCTCACGGTGGTCAACCCCTACACCAACCAGCTCGAGCCCTACCTGGCCGAGCGCTGGGAGGCCAACGCCAACCTCACCGAGTGGACCTTCTACATCCGCCGCAACGCCTTTTGGCACGACGGCCGGCCGGTCACCTCGGAGGATGTGAAGTTCACCTTCGACAAGATCCGCGACCCCGAGGAGGGGGCCAACAACCTGCCCGACTTCCGCCGGGTGCGCGAAATCCGCACTGTGGGGCCGTACGCGGTCAAGGTCTTCCTGACTCAGCCCGACGCCTTCCTCGATGACCGCCTCTCGCTGGGGGGCAGCGAAATCCTGCCGCGCCACATTTTCAGCCAGTTCCGGCGGCTGCGCGAGGCCACCGAGTTCAACAGCCGCACCCCCGTGGGCAGCGGCCCCTTCAAGATGAAGCGGGCGGTGCCGGGGCAGTTCTTTGAGCTCGAGGCCAACGACAAGTTCTTCCTGGGCCGCCCTAACCTCGACGGTCTGGTGTTCCGGGTGGTGCCCGACGGCAACACCCGCGTGACCCAGGTGCTCTCGGGCCAGCTCGACTGGATCGAGATGGAGCCTACCCAGGTGCGGGCTGTGCAGAACAACCCCCGTGTCAAGACCACCAGCTTCGACACCCTGCGCTACCAGATCTTTGCCTGGAACCTCAAGAACCCGCTCTTCCAGGACCTCAAGGTGCGCGAGGCGATGGCGCTGGCGGTGGATCGCCGCCGACTGCTCCAGGCCGTCACCCCCGGGTTCGGCTACGTCGACGACGCCTTCGTGCCCAAAGCGGTGACCTGGATTCCCCGTCCCAACGCGCCCTTCCGCGAGTTTAACCCCCAGCGTGCCCGCCAGCTACTGGCCGAGGCCGGCTGGAGGCCAAACGCCCAGGGTGTGCTCGAGAAGGACGGCAAGCCCTTCGAGTTCAAGATCTTGGTGGATCGGGGCAACACCCAGCGCGAGCAGATCGGGCTGATCTTGCAGCAGTTCTTCCAGGACATTGGCATGAAAGTCACCTACGACGTGGCCGAGCGCGGCGGGCGCTGGCTCCAGGAGACGCAGCAGGGCACCTTCGAGACCCGCCTCGCTGAGTTCCTGATGCCCAACGTCGACTGGATGCAGCGGCTGTTCAGCTCGGTGGGGCAGAACAACTCGCAGTTCTACAACAACCCCAAGGTCGACAACCTGCTGGCCCAGATGCGCTCCACTTCGAGCCGTGCCCAGCATGCCAACTTCATGAAGCAGATCCAGGAAGAGCTCTACGCCACCTTCCCCAACATCCCCCTCTACTACATGGAGCGCATCCTGGCTACCAACGCCCGACTGCAAAACTTCCCCGCCGCCAACATCAAAGACGCCATGCCCTTCATCCACCGGGTCTGGCTGCGGAGTAACTAGCCCGCAAGCGGAGCTGTTCCACCGCACCTCGGTGCCGTTGCGCCGGTGGATGCAGCCCGCCCTGTAAAATCTGAGTTTCTTATCCTCATGCTCGCCACCCCATGATCGCAACCTTTGGTTCCCTCCCCCCTTGCGGGGGAGGGTCAGGGTGGGGGATCGGCCACACCGCAGCCGCGTGAGGGAGTGGAGGCCGGCCTACCGCCCGAGTTCAGACCTCTCGCATATCCAAGCTCACCTCGCTCGCATCCCGCCCGCCTACCCCGGTTAAGGGGCAGGAGAAAGCGGCAAACAGAGCCGGTTCGGTCTTTTCCCAAGCTACACTCAGGAGCCTGCCCACGTGTTTTCCTACCTGCTCAAGCAAGCCGCCGCCAGCATCCTGGTGCTGCTGGTGGTGGTGACCATCACCTTCTTTCTGATCGGGCTGGCCCCGGGCGGGTTGGGTCTCCTGGCCGACCCCAACATGGACCCCGAGGTGCGGGCCAACATCCTGCGCAACCTGGGTCTCGACCAGCCGCTGCACGTGCAGTACTTCAACTGGATGGGCAACATCCTCCAGGGCGACCTGGGGCGCTCTTTCACCTTCAATCGCCCCGTGATGGAGATGATCTTGGAGCGCCTGCCCGCTACCTTGCTGCTGGGAGCGGCGGCGCTGGTTATCACCATCGGGGTGGGGTTCAGTGCCGGAGTGATCGCGGCCCGCCTCCCCAACTCGCTGCTCGATCAGGTGCTCAGCTTCGTCAGCTTCGTGCTGCTGGCCACGCCGGGATTCTGGCTGGGCATCCTGCTGATTATCGTCTTCGCGGTCTCGCTGGGCTGGCTCCCGGCGGCAGGTATGCAGACCGTGGGGCAGCCGTTTTCGGTGGCCGACCGGCTCTCCTACCTGGTGATGCCGGCAATCGTGCTGGCAGCTGGCACTACGGCGGAGCTGATGCGGTATACCCGCTCGAGCTGGCTCGAGATCATGAACCTCGACTACATCCGCACGGCCCGCAGCAAGGGGCTCTCCGAGCGGGCCGTGCACGGCAAGCACGTGCTGCGCAACGCGCTGATCCCAATCCTCACCATCTTCGGGCTGTTCCTGCCCAGGCTGGTGGGTGGAGCCGCCGTCACCGAGACCCTGTTCGCCTGGCCGGGGATGGGCTCGATGGCGGTCGCGGCGGCGGTGGCCCGCGACACCCCGCTGGTGCTGGGGGTGACCATCTTTATCTCGAGCGCGGTGATCCTCAGCAACCTGCTGATTGACGTGCTCTACGCGGTCATAGACCCCAGGATACGTTACTGATGAGCGCCGTCGCCCAAGCCCCCGCCCAGCCCACAGGCCGCAGCCTGTGGCGCATCTTCTGGCGCATGCTGCGCCGCAACCGGATGGCCTTGTTCGGCGTCGTCTTCCTCACGGTTGTCGCCGCCCTGGTGATCCTCGAGCCCGTGCTGCCCCTGCCCAGCCCCAACCGCATAGACCTGCTCAACACCTACGCCCCGCCCAGCTTCCAGCACCTGCTGGGCACCGACGAGAACGGCCGCGACGTGCTGGCCAGGCTGATAGCGGGGGGGCAGGTCTCGCTGGCGGTGGGGCTGAGCGCGGCGGTGCTTACGGTGTTGTTCGGGGCGGTTGTCGGGCTGGCGGCGGGCTACTTCGGCGGGCTGGTAGACCGGGTGCTGATGCGCTTCACCGACGGGTTGCTCTCGATACCGGTGTTCTTTCTGCTGCTGGCGGTGGTGGCGATCTGGGGCGGTGGGCCGCTGGTCCTGATTCTGGCGCTGGGCCTGACGCGCTGGATGGGCACCGCCCGTCTGATCCGGGGCGAGGTGCTGCGCTTCAAGAACATGGAGTTCGTCACCGCCGCCCAAAGCCTAGGAGCCAGCGACTCCCGCGTCATGCTCAAGCACCTTCTGCCCCAGGCGGTGCCGGTCTTGATTGTCTCCACCTCCATCGGGGTAGGCAACGTGATGCTCTACGAGGCCGCACTGAGCTTTCTGGGCCTGGGCATCCTGCCCCCCACGCCGAGCTGGGGCAACATGCTCACCGCCAGCCAGAACTACGTCTTCAACGCGCCCCACCTGGCGATTTATCCGGGGCTGATGATCCTCTTCAGCGTGCTGGCCTTCAACTCGTTGGGCGACGTGCTGCGCGACGCCTTCGACCCCAGGATGCGTTCGAGCCAGTAGTCGGCCCAAGGCCGGTGTAGAAGGTCGTCTGGTCTCTCGCTCATCGCCAAACCCCAAGGAGCCCCTTTGCTCACCGTTCTAGTCAGCCACATCTACGCCGAGGATCCCGAGTTGATGGGCCGGCTGCGCTCGAGGTTTCCCGAGGTCGTCTTCGTGGCGGTAGGCCGCGAGCCGCCCTTTGCGCCTGCCGCCCGCGAGGGCAAGGTTCTGCTCTACGGGGCGCTGACCAAGCCGGTGCTGAGCGGGCTGCTCAACTACGCGCTGGTGGAGTGGATTCACACCGGCACTGCGGGGTTCGACTGGCTGATGGTGCCGGAAGTCGAGGCCAGGGGCATCCCCATCAGCCGCACCCTGCACGCCATGGATACCCCAATCGCCGAGTTCGTGATGGCGGCCATGCTGGCCCACTTCAAGAACCTGTCGAGGCTGCTCGAGGCCCAGCAGCGCCGCGCCTGGGAGCCGCCCATGCACGGTGAATTGTACGGCAAGACCCTTCTGGTTGTCGGGGCGGGCTCCATCGGGAGCCGGGTCGCGGGGTACGCCAGGGCTTTCGGGATGCGGGTGCTGGGCACAAAGCGCAGCCCCGAGCCACAGCCCGAGTTCCACGCGGTCTTCCCGCCGTCTGCCCTTCGCGAGTTGCTCCCGGCCGCCGACGTGACGGTGTTGGCCTGCCCCCTCACCCCCGAGACGCGGCACATGCTCGGCCATGCCGAGTTCCAGGCCATGAAGCGCGAGAGTTACCTCATCAACATCGCCCGGGGTGCCCTGATTGTCGAGGCCGAGCTGATCCGCGCCATCGAGGAAGGCCTGATCGCCGGGGCCTGTCTGGACGTGTTCGAGACCGA
The DNA here is from genome assembly GCA_033762915.1 of Meiothermus sp. Classification (GTDB taxonomy): domain Bacteria; phylum Deinococcota; class Deinococci; order Deinococcales; family Thermaceae; genus Meiothermus. The sequence goes on from JANRLD010000118.1 coordinate 14,868, forward strand.
GCCCCTGCCCCCTGACAGCCCCCTCTGGGGCATCCCCAACCTCTTCATCACCCCCCACTGCTCGTACCGCTCCCCGCACGTGCGGGCCAGGGTCATAGACGAGTTTTCCGAGAACCTGGAGCGCTACCTGCGCGGCGAGCCGGTCAAGAACACCATGCGCCACGCGGCGCTCGGCTACTGAGGGGTGAGCGGAAAGAGCTGGGTAAGGCCAGGTCAACGTTTCTTGGTTTGCCCTTTTTCTTTCCCCTTCCACTGCCCTCGCCTCTCCTAAACCCTAGCTGTCGTCCCAAGGAGTACAACCGCCATGAGCAACCTCGTCCCTAACCGCCCCAACCGCGGCTTCCACCCCATCCTCGAGCAAGACCACCCCTACATCTGGGTGGACTCCTGCATCCAGGCCTGGCCCGACGGCGACTACGCCAACGCGCACAAGCACGGCTGCACCGCCTACGGGGTGACGGCCTTCCACCCGCAGCAGAACTTCGAGGAGTCGCTCGAGGAGCTGATGTACTGGCACCTGATCGCCCGCAAGTACCCCAACCTGCTGGTGGCCACGCGGGTCGAGCACATCCGCCAGGCCAAGGCTGAGGGGAAGAGCTGCTTTATCCTCTTCTCGCAGGACGGGGAGTTCGCCTGGGGCAAGCTGCACCGCCTCGAGGCCTTCTACCGTCTGGGGATGCGGGTGATGATCCCGGCCTACAACCGCAACAACCTGATCTGCGGCGGAGTGCTGGACGTGGGTGACGTGGGCCTGAGCCGCTTCGGGCGGCTGGTGGTGAAGGAGGCCAACCGGCTGGGGCTGCTCTTGGACGGCACCCACATCAGCCGCCGGGCCACCCTCGAGATCATGGACCTGTCCGAAGACCCCATCATCTTCAGCCACTGCAACCCCAAGGCCCTCAACGACAACCCCCGCAACATCGACGACGAGCAGATCAAGATGTGCGCCGAGCGGGGCGGGGTCATCGGGCTGGTGAACTGGGGGCCGCTGTGCCAGAAGGACGGGCAGGAGGAGCGGCCCACCGTCGAGGACTTCATCGACCACATCGACTACGTGGCCGACCTGCTGGGCAACACCCTCAACATTGGTATCGGCTCGGACATGAGCCTGGGCAGCTACCCCGACCATACCTACGACCCCTGGGGCCACCCCGACTACCCCAATGTGATGGGGCGCTATAACAAGGTGGTGGGGATTAGCTTCCGCTCGCCGCTGCGCTTCGCCGAGAATTTCGACAGCTTCTCGGACATCCCCTACGTGATCGAGCGGTTGGGGGCCAGGGGCTACAAGCACGAGGACATCGCCAACATCCTGGGCGAGAACCAGTTGCGGCTGTTCGAGCGGGTCTGGAAGCCGGTCACCACGGCGATCTAGGGGGTGGTTATGGCCGCGACGGCCCGGCAACTGCGCCTGATTGACTGCGATGTACACCAGGCCCTGGACTCGAGGTTTAGGGACTACCTCGAAGAGCCCTGGCGCAGCATGGCTCTGCCCGGCGGCATCAGTTGGCCGGCCAGCGTACTGGGCCATACCGGCTACCGCGAGGACATTGGCTCTAAGGGCGGCACCGGGCAGGCCCGGGACTCCGAGCCTGACTTTGTGGTGAAGGAACTGCTCGAGGGCTATGGGGTGGACATCGCCATCCTCACCGGCAGCCGGGTCTTGAGCGTCAACAACCACCCCAACAGCCAGTTCGCCCTGGCCTGGATTCGGGCCTACAACGACTGGCTGATCGACACCTGGCTGAGCCACGACCCACGCTTCAAGGGCACCATGATGGTGATCCAGCAGGATATCGCCGGCTCGGTGCGGGAGATCGAGCGGATCGGCGGACACCCCAACATCGTTCAGGTGATGACGGCCGGCTCCTCGCCGGTGCTCTTCGGCAAGCGCTATTTCTGGCCGCTCTACGAGGCTGCAGAGCACTACAACCTGCCGGTTGCGCTGCACCCCCTGGGCCTGACCCCGCCTAGCGGATCGGGTTTTGGTTCGACCTACCTCGAGAACCACACCACACTGGCCACCGGCTACATGGATCATCTGGTTAGCCTGCTGTGCGAGGGGGTCTTTGAGCAGTTCCCGCGGCTCAAGTTCGTCTTCATCGAGGGCGGGGTCGCGGTCTTCGCACCCCTAATGTGGCGGCTGGACAAGAACTGGAAAGCAGTTCGAGCTGAAGTGCCCTGGCTGACCCGCAAGCCCAGCGAGTATCTGGTCACCAACGTGCGCTTCACCAGCCAGCCGGTCGAAGAGCCCGAGCGGCAGGAGCTGCTGATCCGGCTGCTCGAGACCTTAGACGCCGAGCGCACCCTGATGTTTGCTACCGACTGGCCACACTGGGATTTTGACTCCCCCACCGCCGTCTTTAGCCGGTTTCCCGCGAAACTCAAACAGCGCATCTTCGTGGAAAACGCCCGCGAACTCTACGGCTTTGGAGACCTGCCATGACCGGTCTGATTGACGCTGACGTGCACCAGGGGCTAAACCCCGCCTTCTGGGAGCGTCTCGAGCTGCCCTGGCGCAAGATGGCGGTGCCGGGCGGATTTAGCTGGCCCGCCCACGCCCTCGGCCACAATGGCACCCGCCAGGACATCGGCCCGCCGGGCAGCGACGGCGACCCGGCGGTGCTGGTGCGCGATCTGCTCGAGCCCCACGGCACCCGCTACGCCATCCTCACCGGCAGTAAAGTCTTGGGCATCAACGTCCACCCCAACAGCCTGTTCGCAATGGCTTTTGCGCGGGCCTACAACGACTGGCTGATCGAAACCTGGCTGGGCTACGACCCGCGCTTCAGGGGCTCGATGCTGATCGCCCCGCAGGATATCGCCGGCTCGGTGAAGGAAGTGGAGCGGGTGGGAAAACACCCTGGGATCGTACAGATTTTGATCTCCGGCTCCTCGCCGTTGCTCTACGGTAAGCGCTACTTCTGGCCGCTGTACGAAGCCGCCGAAGCCCACAACCTGCCCATCGCCATCCACCCGCTGGGGCTGATGCCCACCGGCTCGGGCTGGATGTCCACCTACCTCGAGCACCACACCATGCTGCTCACCCGCGACTTCATGAACCACCTGGTCAGCCTGATCTGCGAGGGGGTGTTCGAGCAGTTCCCAAAGCTCAAGGTGGTGCTCATCGAGGGCGGGGTGGCGGCTTATGTGCCCCTGCTGTGGCGGCTGGACAAGAACTGGAAAGCGGTGCGGGCCGAGGTGCCGTGGCTAAAGCGAACGCCCAGCGAGTACATCCCCACCAACATCCGCTTCACCACCCAGCCCATCGAGGAGCCGGAGGATGAGGGGTTGCTGCTCGAGCTGTACCACGAACTCGACGCCTTCCATACGGTGATGTACTCCTCGGACTGGCCCCACTGGGACTTCGACTCGCCCGCCGCGATCCTCCGTGACTTTCCCGAAGACCTGAGGCGGCGCATCTTCGTGGAGAACGCCAGGGAACTCTACAGTCTGTGAGGGCTCGAGTATGGCCGCAGTCCAGCAAAAATTCGTGGTCGCCATGGTCTCGGAGATTCCACCGGGGGCGCGAAAAATCGTCGAGATCGCCGGGCGCTCGGTCGGGGTTTTCAACATAGATGGCAGGTTCTACGCCCTGAAGAACGTCTGCCCGCACCAGTTCGCCCCGCTGTGCGAGGGCAAGGTCATGGGCACCACCCTTCCGTCGGCTCCCGGACAGTACATCTACGGTCGCCAGGGCGAGATCATCCGCTGCCCCTGGCACGGTTGGGAATTCGATCTGACCAACGGCAAGTCCATCTTTAACCCCCACCGCTGCCGGGTTAAGGCCTACGAAGTCAGCCTCGAGCCCCCCGAAAGCCAAGACCCCAGCGTGGAGAGCTACCCGGTCACGGTGGAGGAGTCTCGAGTGGTGGTAACCATCTCCGGCTGACCAAATCCCAAACCTGAAGACCTATAGTTGCGCCAGGGTAGAGGTGCGGAATCGGCGATCACGGTAAGTACGTGCCTGGGCGGAGTGGCGTGCGCCATAGCCGTGGAGCGGCTAACCGAGGTGCAATTCCCTGTGGGAGCTGGCGGGCATGTCGCAGTGCAACTATCGAGACACTCAAAAGATGGGCGGCTCGACTCCGGGGCTGCGGCCCACCAAGAAATCGAAGTCGCAGCCCTGGTGAGCCTGAGTTACATGCTTGGCAAACAGGGCCTGATAACCCCGGTTCCAGCCGGGCTCGGGAGCCTGCCAGACTTGGCGTCGTTGGCTCAGCTCCTCGTCGGAGACCAACAGGTTGAGCCTTCGCCCCTCGACATCGAGCTCGATCTCATCCCCCTCGCGTACCAGGGCCAGCGGACCGCCGAGGTGCGATTCGGGAGAGACGTGGAGGACGCAGGTGCCGTAACTGGTGCCGCTCATCCGGGCGTCGGAGATGCGAACCATGTCCCGCACTCCGGCCTTAAGCAGCTTCTCCGGGATTGGCAACATGCCCCACTCGGGAAAGCCCGGTGCTCCGAGTGGCCCCGCCGACTTCAACACCAGGACCGAGTCGGGGGTGACAGCCAGGTCGGGGTCGTGGACTCGAGCTTTCAGCTCGGCATAGTTTTCGAACACAATGGCTTTGCCGCGATGTTTGAGCAAGCGAGGCTCTGCGGCGACCGGCTTAATGATGCAGCCGTCGGGGGCGAGGTTGCCGCGAAGGACATAAGTTCCGCCGCCCGCCGAGAGGGGGTTGGATCGGGTTCGGATGATCTCGTCGTCGAACACCTTCGACCCGGCGATTTGCTCTCCAATCGTCGTGCCGGAGACGGTTCGGCAGCTTGAGTCAATGAGGTCGCCAAGCCGACTGAGCAGGCCCCCCAGACCGCCCGCGTTGTAAAAATCCTCCATCACAAAGCGTCCCGCCGGTCGAAGGTCGGCGAGGACGGGGACTTTCCTGGACCAGGCGTCAAAGTCCTCGAGCGTGATTCGGCAGCCGGCCCGCCCTGCCATGGCGATGATGTGCACGATGGCGTTGGTGGAGCCGCCAATGGTCAACTGTGTCACCACGGCGTTGGTGAAGGAGGCCTGGTCGAGAATCTTGCTGGGGGCCAGCTTCTCCCAGGCCATCTCGACGGCCCGGCGTCCGGTGGCGACGGCCAACCGACTGTGCTCGGCGACCACCGACGGAATCGAGCCCGCCATCGGAAGGGTCATCCCCATCGCCTCGGCTATGCAGGCCATCGTCGAGGCCGTCCCCATGGTCATGCAGGTTCCCGCAGATCGCGCGATGCAGTTCTCGATTTCAAACCAGTCACAATCGGGCAGATCTCCGGCGCGGCGAAGGTCCCAATACTTCCAGGCGTCCGTACCACTTCCCAGCGTCTGGTCTTTCCAGCGGGCCTTCAGCATCGGCCCCGCCGGCAGAAAGATCGAGGGGATGTCGGCGGAGAAGGCCCCCATCAACAGGGCCGGAACCGTCTTGTCGCAACCGCCCATCAGAACGGCGGCATCCAGCGGATGGCACCGTATGACCTCTTCGGCCTCCATCGCCAGCAAGTTGCGGTAGAGCATCGTCGTCGGCTTCATCAGCATTTCGCCAAGACTGACCACGGGAATCTCGACGGGAAAACCGCCGGCCTGGAGGACACCCCGTTTTACCTCTTCGACGCGCTGCGGAAAGTGGGAGTGGCAGGTGTTGAGGTCGCTCCAGGTGTTGAGGATGCCGATGATGGGTTTGTCACGGTAGTCGCGGTCATCCAGGCCCGTCCCTTTGAAACGGGAGCGGTGCCCGAAACTGCGTAGGTCGTCGGGTTGAAACCAGCGAGCGGAGCGGAGCTGTTTGGGGTCGCGGTCGCCCATGACGGAAGTCTAAAGGTTTTGCCTCGAGGACGAAAAGAAACGGGTTCCCCGCCTAACCCAAAACCAATCGCCTTAGTGTACCCTTTTTCCATGAAGTGCTGGTGGTGGGGTGTCGTGGCGTTGTTGGGCTTCTCCCTGGCCCACCCCAGCAGTCTGGCTGAGGGCGCGACCGGCGAACTAAAGTTCAACCTGGATCAGGAGTTGCCCGCCGAGACCCCCCTCGAGGCCTGGTTTGAGGTCAAAGACCTTAACGATCAGCCCATCCAGGCCAAGGACTGTGTCTGCACGCTGCTGGTCTACAAGGGTCAGGCTTTGGCCAGTGCCCGGCCGCTGGTGCAGATGAGCCTCGAGAAACTCGAGTTCGTGCTGACCTTCCCCGGCGAGGGTCAGTACACGGTGGTGCTGCTGGGCCGGCCCAGGCCGGGCACCAAGCTCCAAGTCTTCAAGCTCAGCTACTTCCTGAACGTTCTGGCGGTCCGCTAAACTCGAGTTCGCCCGCCTCGGCCTGGAAGCCGACCCGCTTGTGGCTGCCGTCGCAGAAGGGCTTGTCGCCGGACTGTCCGCAGCGGCAAAGGGCCAGCTTGGCCCTCTCGAGCACCCGCTCCTGGCCGTTGAGGGTGAACCTCGAGCCCTCCGGCAGGTCGATCACCAGCGAACCGTTCTCGCGCAAACGCAGCTTCATGGTCGGCCCCAGAATACCTGATCTCCCCGGCCGAGAGACTGCTTCTCGTGGGTAACGTTTGAGGCCTTTTTACAACCGCCCAAGAAAACACTATGCTTAGGCGAGAGCAGCCCCAACCTTTATGCCAGGCTCCTCGATACTCACCCCTTTCCAAATCCGGTGGCTATGAACCTTCCGCATTCTGACGACGTTATCACAGGCCTTCTGCGGCTCTCCGAGCTGCTCGAGGGCAACACCGAGGCCCACACCCGTCGGGCGCTCGACGAGATACTGCGCGTCGCGAGGGCCGACGCGGCGCTGGTGCTGTACAGCGACCAGGGCTTCTACCGGCCCCGGCTCTGGGCAGGCGAGGTTCCGCCCCCCTTGAGGCAGATTTTCGAGGAGGGCATCTCGCCCAAAGCCACCGCCGATATCATCGCCAGCCTCGGAACCGACTTCCAGGTGTTCGACCATGGGGATCACCTCCTGGTCCCCTCGATGCGGTCGGTGGGGGTGAGGGCCGCGCTGGTGCTGGGGCTAAACGCCGACGACCAGCTCGAGGCGCTGGTGTTGCACCGGCTGCACCGACCCGAGGGGTGGGGCGAGGCCGAGGCTGCGCTGCTACGCCTAGCGGCCCGCACCCTGGGGGCGGTGATCACGCGGGTCGAGCGGGCCAGGCAGCTCGAGGCCCGCAACCGCGAGCTGGAGATCGTGGCCCAGGTCAGCCAGGCCCTCAACCAGGTGAGCAACCTCGAGGCGGCCGCGGAGGTCCTGACCCGACAGGTCGTCGGCCTCACCGGCGCCGATTACGCCTCGCTCAAGGTCGTGACCTCAGACGGCGGCGGGCTACGTAACGTTCTGGCAGAGGGCTTTTCTGCGCTCACCGGCGACGTGGTGGCGCGCGGGGTGGGGCTGAGCTGGCAGGCCCTCGAGCAGCGCCAGACACTGGTGGCTCAAGATGCCCTGGCCGATCCCCGGGTCCACATCCCGCCTGTCCTGGGGGAGATGCGCTGGCCGGGCTCAGTGGCCCAGATGCCGATGTTCGACCCCGAGGGGACCCCGCTGGGGGTGTTGGGGCTGGGCTATCTGGAGAAGGGCCGGGTCAAGGAAAGTGACCTGCGGACCATGGAGATCGTGGCTTCGATCGCCTCGAGCACGCTTGTGCGCCTGCGGGCTGATGCCGAACTGAGTGAGCGCAACCGCCACCTCGAGGTCGTGGCCCAGGTCGGCCAAGCACTTAACCGCGCAAGCAGCCTTGAGGAGGCGTCGCTTGAGCTGACCCGGCAGGTCGTCGAACTCAGCGGCGCGGATCAGGCCTTTGTGCTGCTGACTACACCCGACGGCTCGACGCTGCGCAACGTGCTCGCCTACGGCCTAGAATCCTTTACCGGTTTCGTGGTGCCGCCGGGCCGGGGCCTGACCTGGCTGGCCCTCGAAACCCGCGAGATTCAGTCCACCCAAGACGCCCGATCGGACCCCAGGGTTTACGTACCCGGAGAGATGCAGACGGAAAAACTTCCCCGCGCGGTTGGGTACATGCCGCTCTTCGATGCGCAAGAACGCCCCCTCGGGGTGCTGGGTCTAGGCTACTGGGAGCCCGGGCGTTTCAAGGCCAGTGACGTTCGCACCTTGGAGATTGTGGCCTCGATAGCCGCCAACACCTTCGAGCGCCTCCGTGCCGACGAGTTCCTGCGCAGCCGCAACCGCGAGTTGCAGACCGTGGTCAACCTCAGCGAGGCCCTCAAGCGGGCCATGAGTCACGAGGAGGTGACCCAGATCACCCTCGAGCAGACCCTCGCGCTGACCCACAGCCGCAGCGCGGTGATGCTTACCCAGAGCCCCGACGGGAGCTATCTACTGCCCATCCGCAGCGTGGGCAGCTTTACCGGCTGGCAGCCCATCCCCAGGCCGCAAGGCCTGGCCTGGGAGAGCTGGCAGAGCCGGGATATGCGCGTCACTGCCGATGCCCTGAGTGAGGCGGGCGTCTTCAACCCCGGCGGATTTCCCGACCTGCCGCGCTCGAGGGCCACGGTGCCGCTGTTCGGCTTTGATCGTCAGGTGGTGGCGGTGCTGGGCGTCACCCGCGACGAGGCGGGCGGCTTCACTCCCGAGGAACTGAAGGTCTTCCGACTGATCGGCGAGGTGGTCAGCAGCGCCCTCGAGCGGGTCGAGGCCACCGCCCAGCTCATGCGCCAGCTCCACGAGACCCAGGTGCTGTTCAACACCCTGAAGGCCGTTGTAGAGCCCGAGTCGGAGACGGTCTGGTCGGATTTGCTGCGGGCCGCCGTGGATCTGGTTCCTGGGGTAGAGGCTGGGAGCTTGCTGGTGCGCGACCAAGGCGAGTATGTGATGATGGCCCATTTCGGCTATGGCGACGAGCTGCTGGGCTCCCGGATGAACCCCCAGATCGAGAAATACTGGTTTGGGCCGGAGGACGAGCTGCGCCGGGGCCGCGCCCGGATCGGACGAAGGGATTTCTTCTCCGCCGTGCTCCAGCAGGACCAGCGCTATCTCGACCCCGAGCTGCTCGAGCGCTTCCGCGTCTATGGCAAGATCGAGCAACTCCAGTGCAGCCTGTGCGTCCCCATCCTGAGCGAGGGTGAGCTGGTGGCCTACATCAACCTCGACAACCTGACCGACGAAATGGCCATAGGCCAGGAGTCGGTACAGGTGGCGCAGCGCTTCGCCGTCCAGGTCGCTGCGCTGGTGGCGGCGCGGCGGCAGCGGGAGACCCTCGAGACCACCTACGAGGAAGCGCTGCGCACCATTGCGATCGCCCTCGAGGCTCGAGACCCACAGACCGCGGCCCACACCCAGCGGGTGACCCGTCTGGCCCTTAGCCTGGGCGAGGCGGTAGGGCTTTCGCCCCAGCAACTCTTCAATCTGCGCTGGGGGGCCTACCTCCACGACATCGGCAAACTGGCGGTGCCCGATGCAATCCTCCTTAAGCCGGGTTCCCTAACTCCCCTCGAGCGGGCCCGCTTTGCCCGCCACGCCACCGAGGGCGAGGCCCTGACCCGACAGCTCTCGTTCCTGCCCGAGGGGGCCCGGTCGGTGATTCGACACCATCACGAGCGCTGGGACGGCAGCGGTTACCCCGACGGCCTGGCCGGCGAGGCCATCCCGCTCGAGGCCCGCATCTTCGCGGTCTGTGACGTCTTCGACGCCCTGCTCTCCCAGCGCCCCTACAAGCCGGCATTGACCCTCCTTCAGGCCTGCGCCGAGTTGCGGGAGTGCGCCCAGTCTGGACACCTCGACCCGTATCTGGTCGGGGTCTTTCTGGGGCTGGTGCCGGAGTTGTACGCCGACGGGGTGTAGCGATTTGCGCACCGCGATACTGCGGAGTTCAACATCTTTATGGCCTTCACGCCGCAGCTACGGCGTGCGGCGCGATCAGCTATGGAGCCACTGCCGCCGGGATCAACCCCAGAACCGCCCAACTGCTGCCCTCCTCGGTGGGTCTGCTACATGAACCGCTTCCTGCGGCGGTAGCTTTTCACGTCCTTAAAGCTCTTGCGCCCGCCGCTCTTGGCGACGCCGAGGTAGAACTCCTTCACGTCGGGGTTGGTCTCGAGGTACTCCTTGGTGCCCTCGAGCTGAATCTTGCCCGACTCCATGATGTAGCCATAGTGGGCCACCGAGAGGGCGACTCGAGCGTTCTGCTCCACCACCAGCACCGTCACGCCCTCCTCGGCGTTGATCTGGGCCACGATGTCGAAGATTTCTCGCACCAGCATCGGGGCCAGGCCCAGGCTGGGCTCGTCGAGGAGCAGCAAGCGCGGGCTCGCCAGAAGGGCCCGCCCAATCGCCAGCATCTGCTGCTCACCGCCGGAGCAGTACCCAGCCTGGCGGCCCCTGAGCGCGACCAGCTTGGGGAAGTAGTGGTAGATGCGGTCCAGGTCTTCCTTGACCTTGGCCCCGTCGCGTCGGGTGGCCGAGCCGACCTTCAGGTTTTCTTCCACCGAAAGGTGTTTAAACACCCGTCTTCCCTCGGGCACCTGCACAATGCCCCTGACCACGATTTCCTCTGGCGGCTTGTTGGCGATGTTGTCGCCTTTGTAGGTAATCGCCCCCGAGACTACCTTGCCGTCCTCGGGAACGAGCAGGCCGGATATCGCCCGTAGGGTCGTGGTCTTTCCGGCCCCGTTGGGTCCCAGGAGCGCGGTGATCTGGCCCTCGGGCACCTTCAGCGAGACGCCGCGCAAGACCTGAATGATGTCTTTGTAGACCACCTCGATGTTATTGACCTCGAGGAGGGTGTTGGTGTTGCCTAAGCCTTGGGGGCGCTCAGTGCTCATAGGACCCTTTTCGGAGAAAGGAGAAGGGAGGAAGGTGAAACCACGGGGTGACGCCTTCCCTTTGCCCTCTCCTCCCTCCCCTTTGCTTGCCTTTAGGGGTTTCTTACAGCCCTAAACACCTGCGAGGTGAACGCCGGGCCGGTGGGGACAAACTTGCCGCCCTTGGCCTCGAGCACCCGCAGCCCCTCGGCCCCGGTCTGCTCGCTGCGGCTGAAGTCGATCTCGATGCCCTGCTTGGTCGAGACCGCGAAACCGGGCTTGTAGGCGTTGGGGCCGTTCATGCCGATGATGGCTTGGTAGACGGTGTCGCTGTTGATGCGCCCGTTGTTGCGCTGGGCGGCCCGCTTCATGGCCTCTACGGTGATGGCAGCGGCCAGCATGCCGGCGGTGTAGTTGGTGGAGTTGAGGATGTCAGCGTTGCGGCCATACCTGGCAGCGAGCTGCTTCTGCAGGGTGATGCCGGGGGTGTTCTCGTCGAGGGTGAAGTAGCTGCTGGCCCAGAGGAAACCCTCGGCGGCGTCGCCGGCTAGGCGGATCAGGTCGGAGCCGCCGGTGTAGACCGCGCCCATCTGGCGAATCTTGCTGTCCAGCCCCAGGCGTTTGGCGTCCTTGAGGATGTTGGCCACCGGCCCGGCCACATTTTGGTGCAGGATAAACTCGGCCCCGGCCTGGTCAAGCGCCCGCAGCAGCGCGGTGTTGTCGAGGTTGCCGCCGCCCACCTCGCGCACATCGACTACGGTCTGGCCGAGGCGCTGCGCGGCCCTCCGGGCGTGATCCACCACCGCCCGGCCGAAGGGGCTGGGGTTGACCACCAGGGCGATCTTGGCCCCCTTCTTGAAGTCGCGGTTGATGTACTCCTGCAAGGCCACGATCTGCTCGGAGTAGGAGCTGGCCGCCAAGAACATGAACTGGTTGTTGGGCGGGTCGATCAGCCCGATGTGGGCCGAGGCCGGGATGGTGGGCATCTTGACCTCGTTGATCAGGGGCTTGAGCTGGAGCATGGCGCCGGTGGAGTAGCCCAGGTACATCGCGGGCTTGGCCCGGTCGAGGGCCTCCTCGAAGATGCGCTGGGTGTTGGGGTTCTGGTACTGGTCGTCGCGCACCGTGCAGGCCAGGGTGATGTTGGGGATCAGCTTCTGCTCGTTGGCATACTTGCAGTAGTCCTCGATCCCCGCCCCGTACGGCCCGCCCACGTCCGAGGTGGGGCCGGTCACCGCCCCCGACCACAGGATGTTCACCGTGTTTTGCGCCGCCGCAAGGCCGAGCGCCGCCACCGTCGCCAGAACGAAAACTCTCTTCATACCTCCTCCTTTGGGTCTGTGTATCTGCAACGCACGTCAGGTGCGGTGTTGCCTAAATCGAGACAAAGGGAGGTGAGCGACGGAGAAAACACGGGGTCTCGAGGTTTCACGCTCCCCTTCCCTCCTAAAACTTGAACGGCCAGGTTCGGAAGTAACTCCGCAAGAGCCGCCACCAGTTGTATAGGCCCCGGGGCTCGAACATCAGGAACAGCACGATGACCAGGCCGAAGGTGAGGGGCAGCAGGGCGGAGGCTAGGTCGACTCCGGCCGGGATGATTCGCTGGACGGCCTCGTTGGCCTTGATGGCCTCGGAAACCCGCTCCATCCCGATGGAGAGGAACTCGAGGAACGCCGGGCCGAGCAGGCTCCCCACCACCGTCCCCAGGCCGCCCACAATCGCCATCGCCAGGAAGGTGACCGACTGCCCCAGCGTGAACTCCTCGATCACCACGCTGCGGCTGAAGTAGGCCAGCAGCCCACCCGCCACCCCGCCGTAGAACGCCCCCAGCGCGAAGGCGGTGAGCTTGGTGAAGCCGGGGTCCATCCCCATGGCGTCGGCGGCGCGGTCGTTGTCGCGCACGGCGATCAGGGCCCGCCCGTACTTGCCGCGCAGCAGGTTGCGCCAGAGGATCACCATCAGCACCAGCACGAACAGGATGACGTAGTACCAGAAGAAGTTGTGGTTGCGGAAGCCGATCTCGAGGCCCAGAAAGTTGCGCATCTCCACCGGGATCGCCGCGCCCTGAGCGAGCGCGGGCGAGCGCCCGACCACCCAGACGAAGATTTCCTGGAAGGCCAGTGTCGCGAGCGCGAGGTAGAGGTGCTTGACCCGCAGACTGGGAATCCCCACCACCCCGCCCACAACCGCTGCCAGCAAACCGCCGAGCGGAATTGTTATCCAGAACGGCAGGTGCGGAGCGGTGAGCGCCACCGTGTACGCCCCCACGCCCATGAACGCCGCCTGACCGACGCTGATCAAGCCCGCGTAGCCCGTGGTGATATTCAGACCCAGCACCGCGATCGCGTAGATCAGGATGAAGTTAAGCACCAATACCTGGGAGCGCTCGAGGAACATCGGCAGTACACACATCGCCACCAGCAAGAGCACCACCGATACGATCTCCCGGTAGGTCGCGAAGATGGTGGTGTCCTGCTCGTAGGAGGTCCGGTAGTTGCCGGTCTGTGCCCAGGGGTTACGCATGGGTGCCTCCGGCGCGGCGCAGGCCTAGCGCGTTAAGCCGTACCCAAAACCCGCGCAGTCTGGGTGCCCCCAAAGGCCGAGCCGCAGTGTTGGCCGCCTCGTGGGCGCAGGCAGTGGCATAAGAGGTTTGACCTAAGTGGTACGACATCCCCATCACACCCTCTCAATCTCGGCCGTGCCAAACAGCCCGTGCGGCTTGAACCAGAGCATCACCAGCAGCACCACGAAGGGCATCACGTACTGCGAGCCGCCGCCGACCAGGCCGATTTGCGTGAGCAGCCCATCGAGGTAGGCGGTCGAGAAGGACTGCAAGACCCCGATGGTGATGCCGCCGACAACCGCCCCAGGGATCGAGTCGAGGCCGCCCAGGATCACCGCTGGGAAGACCGCCAGCCCGATGGCGATTAGGCCGTCCTGGTTGAGGCCCGAGACCGTGCCCACCACGATGCCCGCGGCTGCCGCGGTTATGCCCGCTACCGCCCAGGCCAGCGCGAAGACCCGCTTGACCGAAACCCCCACGCTCATCGAGGCCATCTGGTCGTCGGCTACGGCCCGCATCGAGATGCCCAGCACCGAGCGCTGGAAGAACCAGCCGAAGAGGATCAGGAAGACGGCGGTGAAGGTGATGGCGAGCGCCTGCGGGTACGAGAGGCTGATCCCGCCCAGGCTGAGGTTGCCCTGCGGGAGGAAGGCCGGAAAGGTGAAGTTGCCCGAGCCGAATGGCGTGAGGTACATCAGCCCGTCCAGCACCGAGGCCAGCCCGATCGTCACCATGATCACCGAGATGATCGGCTGACCCACCAGCTTTCGCAGAAAGACCCGCTCTACCACGAAGCCCAGCCCGGCCGTGAGCAGCATCGCTGCGATCGCCGCCAGCCAGACCGGCAGCCCCGCCCAGCTTGCCAGCGCGTAGGCGGCGAAGGCCCCGATGGCGATGAACTGGCCGTTGGAGAAGTTGATTACCCGGCTGGACTTGTACACCAGCACGAACCCCAGCGCCGCCAGTGCGTAGATGCACCCCACCGCCACGCCGGAAATTAGGTTCTGCAGAAAGTCAATCACGCACGGCCTCCGTACCAAAGTCGCTGCATCGCCGGGTCTTCTCCCATTGCGGTGGGAGACCGAGCGCCGGGATGGGCGCGGCGAATACCTTTCCCCCCACCCTATCCCCGCCGTTGGGGAAGACCTGCCTTTGCCGCAAGCGATGCCTGGCACCGAGGTCGGGGTTCATGCGCCCCTTGCTCGAGCCGGCCTCCCGCGCCAGACAAGGCGGCTCAGCGTGCGACATAGCCCCCCTCACTCGAGGCCACGGCAGAGGGCTCGGCCTCGAGGACGTTCACTTCGGTCGAGACCTTCTGCACCGAGCCGTCCTGGTACTTGAACTCGGTGTCCACGCGCACCTTGCTCACCCCGCCGTACAGTCCCTCCACTATCGGCCGGTAGCGCTCCTGTACGAACTTGCGGCGCACCTTTCCGGTGCGGGTCAGCTCGTCGTCGTCGGCGTCGAGCAGCTTGTAGAGCAGCACGAAGCGCCTCAGACGTAAGTGCTCGGGCAGGCCCTCGTTCACGCCGTGCACCTCCCTGCGGATGAGGTCGGCGACCTGGCTTTTCTGTGAAAGGTCGATGTAGGTGGTGTAGGCGATGCCCTTGTCCTCTGCCCACTTGCCCACAGTCTGGGGGTCGACATTGATGAAGGCAGTCAGGTAGGGCCTCTGGTCGCCGAAGACCACCGCCTCTTTGATGTAGGGCGAGAACTTAAGCTTGTTCTCGATGAACTGCGGGCTGAACATCTGGCCGGTGCTGGTATGCATCACGTCGGACACCCGGTCGATCACCACCAGGTGCCCCTCGGGGGTCAGGTAGCCCGCGTCGCCGGTGTGCAGCCAGCCGTCCACGAAGGTCTCGAGGGTGGCCTCGGGGCGCTCCCAGTAGCCCGCCACCACTGCGTCAGACCTGGCCAGGATCTCGCCGCTCTCGGCGATCTTCACCTCGCCGCCGGGGATTGGGACGCCCACGGTGTCGTTGCGAACGTCGCCGTCGCGGTGGACGAAGGCGATGCCGATGATCTCGGTCTGGCCGTAAATCTGCTTAAGGTTGACCCCGATGGCGTGGTAGAACTTGAACACATCCGGCCCCAGTGCCGCCCCGCCCGTGTAGGCGCGGCGCAGCCGCAGGAAGCCCAACTGGTCGCGCAGCGGCTTAAACATGATCTGGTCGGCGAACCAGTAGGCGAGCCCCAGCCCGAGGGGCATCGGCCTGCCTTTCATGCGGTACTCGGCGGCCCTGTAGCCGATGCTGAGCATGGCCTTGTAGACCCAGCGGTTGAAGGCATACGTCTCGGAAATCCGCACCCAGATGTTGCTCTGAATGCCCTCCCAGACCCTCGGCGGGCTGAACACCACGTGCGGCCCGATCTCCTTAAGGTCGGACATCGCGGTGTCGACGGATTCGGGAAAGTTCACCGCGAAGCCACCGGAGAGCGCCATCCCCACCGACATCATCTGCTCCCCGATCCAGGCGAAGGGCAGGAAGCTCAGGTAGTCGTCGGTCGGCTTAAGCGGGTCAATCTCTTGCAGCGCCACCCCCATGTGGACGAGGTTCTTGTGCATCAGCATGGCAGCTTTGGGGCGTCCGGTGGTGCCCGAGGTGAGGGAGAAGTGGCACACGTCCTCGGGCTTTCCCTGGTCAATTAAATCGTCGACAGCCTTGGGGTGCTTGCGCTGATAGGCTGCCCCCAGCTCGAGCACTTCTGCGAAGCTCATGATCCAGGGGTCGCCGTCGTAGGCCTTCATCCCCTTGGGATCTTCGTAGATCACCGTGCGGACGGTGGGGATCTCGCTCCGAATCTCCAGCAGTTTGTCGACCTGCTCCTGATCCTCGGCAACGACAATCGCGCATCCGGTGTACGACAGCACGTAGGCGACCTCGGGGGCCAGCGAGGACTGGTACACCCCCACCGAAATTCCCCCCACCGCCTGCGTCCCCAGCTCGGCGTACAGCCACTCGGGGATGTTGTCCGCCATCACCGCCAGCCGCTCGCCGGGCTTAAAGCCAAGCTCGAGCAGCCCGTTGGCGAATAGCATCGCCTTGCGGAAGTACTCGGCGTAGCTCACCTCGTTCCAGATCCCGTAATCCTTCTGCCGCATCGCGACCGCTGTCGGTGTGCTCTGCGCCCGCATCCGCAGCAGCTGGGGGAGGGTGTGCTTTTTGAGGTCGTAGCCCGACGGCATCATCCCCAACCTCCTGCGGCCTTCGACCCCGCCTCAGGCCGCATGATCCACCCCCACATACGCCTCCTGTACCCGGGGGTTCGCGCTGACCTCCTCCGGCAGTCCGGAGGCGATGAGCTGGCCGAAGTCGAGGACGTTGACGCGCTGGGAGATGTCCATCACCACCCCCAGGTCGTGCTCGATGAGGATAATGGTGGTGCCGCGCTCGTGGATGTCGAGGATGAAGCGCACCATGTCCTCTTTTTCCTCGAGGGTCATCCCCGCCATGGGCTCGTCGAGGAGCAAGAGTTTGGGGGAGAGGGAGAGCGCTCGAGCGACCTCCACCCGCTTGCGAACGCCGTAGGGGAGGTTTCCGACCAGCGCCTTGCGGACGCCCTCGAGTTCCATGAAGTCGATCACCTCCTCGACAATCCGGCGGTTGGCGACGCCCTCCCTCATGGCCTTGCCGTAGACCCAGACTGCCTCGAGGAAGTTGTACTTGTAGAAGGTGTGGCGGGCCAGCAGGAGATTCTCGAGTACGGTCAGCCCGGAGAACAGCTCGATGTTTTGAAAGGCGCGCGCGATTCCGTACTTGGTCACCTGGTGCGGCGAGGCGTGGGTGAGGTCGTGCCCCTCGAAGGTGATCCGGCCCGCGCTGGGGTGATAGAAGCCGGAGATGCAGTTGAGCAGGCTGGTCTTGCCCGCCCCGTTCGGCCCAATCACCGAGACCAGCTCGCCCTGTTTCACGTCCAGCGAAACATCGGTAAGGGCGTTGACCCCCCCGAACCTCAGGGAAACATTTTTCACCTCGAGCTGCACCGGGCCTCCTAGTGGGTTGGGCGAAATAGCCTCACAAAAGCGGCGAAACTTCGTTGCTTACGCTACTTCCTCAAGACTAACGAGCGTTTGGTTGGCGTGAGTATACGGGGGAGCCGGGGGGTTGTCAACGCTTTGCGACAGAGGATGCGGAAAAACGTTATAGGTTGCGCCAGGGTAGAGGTGCGGAAAGGGCGATTACGGTAAATACATGCCGGGGCGGAGTGGCGTGCGCGATAGCCGCGGAGCGGCTACCCAGGGCGGAGTGGCGTACGCCATAGCCGCAGAGCGGCTACCCGAGGCGCAATCCCCTGCGGGAGCTGGCGGGCGATATGCCGTATTCCAACTATGAAGACACTTAAGGCGCTCCAGGGTCTTTGCCGGACGGCCGGATGGCGCAGTCACATGCCCCGCCACACGTACTGGCCCGGTTCTTTGGCGTCGTTTCGGCGCAACCTTGCGCCTCAGCCACAAAGACCCCTAGCTGACGTGCGGCCCAAGGCGACCGGCGGGAAGCCATGGCGGTTGGGAACCGTAGATTGCTTGTCCCTAACGCTGCTCTCGAGCGCTTTCGGCTTTTGCTCCTGCCTCCGGCTTCCCGCCACCCGCAAGATGTGTTACACTTCTAGGGTTGCTGGCATCGCCCCAGCAGGACTTTGCGTGGCATTGCGCCACTTTTCGGAGGAACCATGAAACGCACCTGGCAACCCAACAAGCGCAAGCGCGCCAAGACCCACGGCTTCCGTGCCCGCATGAAGACCGTCGGCGGTCGCAAAGTACTGGCCCGCCGCCGCGCCAAGGGCCGCGTCAAGCTCAGCGTCAGCGCCGAGCCCCAGCTCAGCCGATAGGTTTCGGGTGACCCGCTAGCTCCCCGAGTTTTTGGGGAGTTCTTTTTTTGAAACAGGAAGCCCGATAGCGAAGGCGGGCTCGAGGCCGTTTCCTTTCCCCATTTCCACTCTCCCCCCTGCCGTTATGCCTTTTTCTTCCCTCAAAGGCGAGAAGTCCTTCAACCGCGCCCGTGGCGGACGGCCCGGGCGCGGGAGGCTGGTTTCGGTCCGCTGGAACCCGCTCCGCCCCAACGCCTTCAACCCCGTACGGGTGGGGATCGTGGTATCGAAGAAAGTGGGCAAGGCGGTGGTGCGCAACAGGATCCGCCGGCGCCTCAAGGAGATTCTGCGGAAGATGCACCTGCCCCCCTCCGAGACCGTGATTGTGGTGCAGCCCGAGGCCGCTGCCGCTTCCTACTGGGAACTGCTCAGGGACCTAAGCCACGCGATGAAGAAGAGCGGGTTGGTGCAGTGAGGGCCACGAACCGCGCATGCGCGGCGGGAGTCTACTTCCGGCCTCCCCCTCGAGGTGCCCCTGCTGCGCCGGGGTTCGGATGTCCTTCAGAGAACTCCCCTGGCGTCCGGCCTGTGTACTGGCCGGGAGGGTGGGAGCCTAACCGCGCTTACTATCCGTCTATTTTTTGACTCGGTATAATTTGCTCATGTCTACGCCCAGCGCCCTCCGTCTGTCGCAGCAAGTCGCGGCGGGCGTTTTCGCCATCCCGGTGCCGATCCCCTACCCGTTTAGGTACGTCAACTGCTACCTGCTGCTGGGCGACGGGGCGGTGCTGGTGGACTGCGCACTGGACACCCCGGAGGCCACCGCCGCCCTCGAGGCTGCCCTGCTCGAGCACGGCCTGAGGTACGCCGACCTCGAGCGCCTGGTGCTGACGCACCACCACCCCGACCACTACGGCTTGGCGGGTCTGATCGAGCGGGAGGGGGTGGGGGTGTGGATGCTGGACGTGGAACTCGAGCGGGGCCACGTCTTCTGGACGCGGGAGGCCGAGATGAGTGCGGCCAACCGGGCGCTGTTCGGCCTGCACGGGGTTCCCGAAGCGGCGCTCAGTGACATCGGGCAGAACATGGGGCGCACCCGCAGACAGGTGCACCCGGCCCATAGCCCCAAATCCTTCGCCGACAACGAGGTGCTGACGCTGGCTGGGCAGGAGTGGCGGGCTATCTGGACGCCCGGCCACGCCGACGGTCACGCGATGCTCTTCCGCGAGGCGGACGGGGTACTGCTGGCGGGCGACCAGATCTTGGAGCGCATCTCGCCCAACGTCGGGATTTGGGCCTACTCCTACCCCGACCCCCTGGGGATGTTCCTGAAGAGCCTCGAGCGCACCCGCGGCCTCGGCGCGAGGCTGGCCCTGCCAGGGCATTACCGCCCCATCGCCGCCGTGGCTGGGCGGGTGGACGAGCTAAAGGCCCACCACGCCGAGCGCCTGGAGTTCTTAACCGGCCTGATGACCGAGCCCCAGACCGCCTGGGCGCTGTCGCTGGGCCTGTTTGCCGGCGGCCTCAACCCCGTCCAGCGCCGCTTCGCCTGGTCGGAGACGCTGGCCCACCTCGAGTACCTGGTGGGGCAGGGGAGGGCCATACGGCTCGAGGGCGAGGTGGTGCGGTTCGCGTTGGGCGGATGAGGGGATACCAAAGAGAAAGCCACCCGCAGGGGTGGCTGTATGGGTATGTTGTGCTGAAAGGATATGTGTGCGGGTTGTGCCTTGTGCCTTACCGCTGGGGCAGTTCGATGCTCTCGCCGCTCTGCTTGGCGTATTCGCCGATCATGTGCTCGAGGTCACGCATGATGGCCCCCTTGTTGACGAACAGGTTGAGCGCCAGCTGCACCACCAAGCCGTTGCGCAGCACCAGGGCGTAGTCGTTCACGCCCACCCGTCGCACCCCCTGGATGATGGAGAAATACAGGTAGTCCGAGCCGCCCAACTGGCTGATCCGCAGGCCGTCGGGGAAGATGGTCAGGCTCAGCAACAGGCCCTCGCGATACCAGTAGACCCCGCCCAGCACCGCCAGGCCCAGCAGGGCGTAGACGATCCAGCCCAGCCCCTCAATGGGTGCGAACGCGCAGGCCAGGGCCGCCAGGGCCGGCACCCCCACCATTAACCCCGCCCCCATCGCGTAGCTTCGTTTCTCCTTAGCGCCGATAACCATGACTCAACTGTAGCAACGGGCGGGTCTGCGGGTGGGTCAAATGACCGGGGCGGGCGTTATGGAAATTCCTCCTAAAGCGCGGCGGATGACCGCTTTCTCGAGCCCTGTTTAGAGTAAACTACGCAACCCAAACCGCGCGGCGGGCACCGGCCCCCTCTCTGCAGGCTCGGCTGCCCTGCGGGCCAGACGCCATCGGGAGCGGCAGGCCGCCTCACCAGGCAAGCGCCGTGCCGTCGGTGCGTGGCTCGGTGGCCGCCAGGAAGGCAGCGGAAGGCTTAAGGATCATCTGCCCGCGTCCGAAGGAGCCCCACTCGGGCTGGACGACCACCTCGTGCCCCCGCTCGCGCAAGCCCTGGATGACGTGCGCGGGGACCGAGGGCTCGAGTTCGACTGTCCGCCCCGAGATCCATTGCCAGCGCGGCGCGTCGAGGGCGGCCTGGGGGTTCAGGCCGTAGTCCTCGAGGTTCGCCACCACCTGCAAGTGCCCCTGCGGCTGCATGTGCCCGCCCATCACCCCCATCGGGCCCAGCGGCCTGCCGCCACGGGTGAGGAAGCCGGGGATGATGGTGTGGAAGGGTTTCTTATCCGGGGCGTACTGGTTGGGGTGGCCCTCGTCGAGCACGAAGCAGGCCCCACGGTTTTGCAGCGAGATGCCCGTTCCGTCGACCACGATGCCCGATCCGAAGCCCATGTAGTTGGACTGGATGAACGAGACCTGCAACTCCCCGTCGGCGGCGCAGAGGTAGACGGTACCGCCCTTGGGCGCGCCCGCCTGGACAGGCAGGGCGGTGTCGCCGATGAGCCTGCGCCGCTCGGCCAGGTAGCCCTGGTTCAGCAGCTCTGCCGCCGTGACCGTCATGTGGCGCGGGTCGGCCACGTACTTCTGGGCGTCGGCGAAGGCCAGCTTGGTGGCCTCGATCTGGAGGTGGAAGGACTCCGCCGAGTCGCGGGGCAGGCGGGCCAGGTCGAAGCCCTCGAGCATCTTTAGCGCCATCAGCGCCACAATGCCCTGGCCCGACGGGGGGATTTCGTGCAGCTCGAGGCCGCGGTAGGCCACCCCGAGCGACTCGACCCACTCCGCCCGGTGCGCGGCCAGGTCCTGCCGGGTGAGGAACCCGCCGGTCGCGGCCGCGAAATCGGCCATCTTCGCCGCCAAATCGCCGCCGTAAAAACTCTCCGTACCGGTCCGGGCGATCTCCCGCAGGGTGGCCGCGTGCCAGGGGCTGTGGAAGACCTCGCCGGGGCGCGGGGCCCGGCCGCTCGGCAAAAACACCGCTTTAAAGTGCTGGTGACAGGCCTCGCCCAGCCCGCTGTACACGGCTTCGGAGCGTACCCAGTTGCGCCCCGTCTCCGGCGTCAGGGCGTAGCCCTCCTCCGCGTAGCGAATCGCGGGCTCGAACAGCCTCTCGAAGGGCAGCTTGCCGAACTTTTCGTGCAGCGCCCGCCAGGCCGAAGGCGCACCCGGGACGGTGACGGGCAGCCAGCCCCTGGTGGGTACGCTCCCGCCCGCGGCAAAGCTCTCAAGGCTCAGGCCCGCCGGACTGTCGCCGTGCGCATTCAGCCCGTGCAGCCTCTGCCCGTCGTGCACCAGCGCGAAGGCGTCGGAGCCGATGCCGTTGGAGGTGGGCTCGAGCACCGTCAGCGCGGCGGCCATCGCCACAGTGGCGTCCGCCGCGTTGCCCCCCGCCAGCAGCATCTCCATCCCCGCCAGCGCCGCCTGGGGCTGGCTGGTCGCCACCGCCCCGCGCTTCCCAACGACGACGTTCCTGCGGCTGGGGTAAGGGTAGGAGTTTAGGTTCATGGCTAAGACGCTACACTATCGGGACGGGCGGCGGGTAGCAGGCGGCGAACGGCAGAAGGTCGGGAACCTGTGGCCGGGTTGGTGGGGCCTCGCCGCGTTCTGCTAGACTTTCGTATGGACAACCCCTGGAAGAGCTTCGTTCCCCAAATCCCCACCCGCCCCGGCAAGCCGGAGTGGTTCACGGGAGTGGTCTTCATCAGTGAGGTGGTCGCCACGCCTGAGCCGATGAGCTTGCAAGTTTACCGGGTCAACTTCGCGCCCGGAGCCCGCACGGCCTGGCACACCCACCCCAAGGGGCAGGTGTTGCACGTGGAAGCGGGCATCGGATGGTTTCAGCGCTGGGGCCAGCCGATCTTCGAGATCAAGGCGGGCGATACCGTCTACATCCCGCCCGGCGAGAAGCACTGGCACGGCGCGAGCCCAACCCACCTCATGACCCACCTGGCCATGCAGGGCATGGTTGCCGGGGTGAGCACGGACTGGCTCGAGCACGTCAGCGAGGACCAGTACCGGCTCTAACCGGGAACCAGCTCGGGGGGCCTTCCCCCGGGAGCCGCTCAGTAGATCTTCTTGCCCAACAGGCTGGAGGCCAGCTCCACCATGATGTTGGCTGTGCGGTTGGCCACGTCCAGAATGGGGTTGACCTCGACTAAGTCCAGGCTGGTGATGCCGCCGCCGTCGGCCAGGAGTTCCATCAGCAGGTGGGCCTCGCGGTAGGTCAGGCCCCCGGGGACGGGGGTGCCCACTCCGGGGGCGATCTCGGGATCGAGCACATCGGCGTCGAGGGAGAGGTGGACTCGAGGGAGGCCCGCGAACTTGCGGTTGACCGCCTCGGCAATCGCGGGGACGCCCTGGATGTCCACTTCCTTCATGGTGTAGACGGTCAAACCCTGCTCGTGCAGCAGCCGCACCTCCTGGCGGTCGAGGCTCCGGATGCCGATCAGCACCACGTCCTCGGGTCGTACCTTGGGGCCCTCCCAGCCCAGGTTGACCAGCCGGGGGTCGCCCAGCCCGCAGAGGTGGGCCAGCGGCATCCCGTGGATGTTTTTGGAAGGGCTGGTGGCAGGGGTGTTGAAGTCGGCGTGGGCGTCTACCCAGATCACCCCAACCCTTTGGCCCTGACTGGACCCGGTGACCGAGCCCATCGCCATGGAGTGGTCGCCGCCCAGCACTACCGGGAAGGCCTCGGCGGGCATGGCCCTGAGGGTCTGGATGATCTGCTCGCAGACAGTCTGGATGGGCTCGAGGTAGGCCAGACCGTCTCCCGCCCGCTGCCGTGCCCCGTCGTTGACCGCTCCGTCGCCCATCTCGAGCCGCTTCCGCAGGCTCTCCGCCACCGGCACCTTCACGTCGCCGTAGTCGTGAACCTCGTGCCCGAGCCCCCGCAGCACCTCGTTCAGCCGCCCATAGCGCAGCGCGCTCGGCCCCATGTCCACCCCACGCCGCCCCTGCCCCAGGTCCATCGGGACGCC
This sequence comes from Meiothermus sp., assembly GCA_033762915.1. Taxonomy (GTDB): domain Bacteria; phylum Deinococcota; class Deinococci; order Deinococcales; family Thermaceae; genus Meiothermus. Next base: position 38,417 of record JANRLD010000118.1, read on the forward strand.
CAGAATGCCGATGCTCTTGGCCTTGGTATTCATTATTCGTGTAGTTATACACCGAGGGGCAGGGAACAGGGAATAGGGAACCTAGAATGCAGCGCTCGCGGCCGGCCGGCTGTGGCCGGTGGAAGACCTGAAGGGAGCGCCTGCGCTACGGTCCTGCAAGGTGCGAGTCCGGTTTATGTCCCCCTGTTCCCCGTAACCCGTTCCCTGTACCCTATGTCCTATGAACCTTGCCCCCTATATTGACCACACCCTCCTCAGGCCCACCGCGACGCCCGAGGAGATCAGCCAGCTCTGCGCGGAGGCGAGAAAGCACAAGTTCTTCGGGGTGTGTGTTCAGCCCTCGTATGTTCAGCAGGCCAGGGCCGAGTTGAGCGGCTCCAAGGTCAAGGTGGTGACCGTGATCGGCTTCCCGCTGGGGATGAGTTTGCCCGAGACCAAGGCCCTCGAGGCCGCCCAGGCGGTGGCGTTGGGGGCCGACGAGGTGGACATGGTGATCCACCTCGGCTACGCCAAGGCCCACGACTGGGAGTATGTCCGCAATGACGTGACGGCGGTGGGCGCGGCCGTGGCCAGCGCA
>JANRLD010000119.1:0-35451 GCA_033762915.1 Meiothermus sp.
ATCTGGTGGAGCGTCCACCTGTGGGCCGGGGCGGTGGTAATGGCGGGCCTGGTGGGCTGGCTGATGAGCTTTGCCTACAGCAAATCGGATTCCCTATAGCCGCTCGAGCAGCCACTGCGGGGTTAGCCGCAGGAAAAAGCCGTTCATCACCGTGAACTGCCCGGTGGCCATCAGAAACCCGATCACCAACATGGCGGCCCCGGCGAAACGCTCGAGAAGGGCGGCATAGCGTTTGACCTGGCGTAAGAGCAAGGTGGCCCTATCAGCCAGCAGGGCCACCAGCAGGAAGGGAACTGCCAGACCCGTGATGTAGGCCAATAGGAAGGGGAAGCCTGCGCCGCTGGCGGTGAGGGTCAGAATGCCCCCCAGGATGGGGCCGATGCAGGGAGTCCAGCTCACCCCGATGGCCAGACCCAGCAAGAAAGCTCCCCAGGGTCTGGAGGCATCGCCCTGGTAGCGCAGGTTGAGTCGGTGGGTCAGGTGGACAAAGAAGGCCGGGCGCAGGCCCAACAGGTATAGCCCGAACAGCACCATCGCCACCCCACCGACTTGGCCCAGAATGCGGCGGTTTTCCAGCAGCAGGCTGCCCAGGATCGTAAAAGGCAGACCCAACAGCAAAAACACCAGCGAAAAGCCCAGCACAAAGAAGACCGCGTTAAACATCGGGCGGCCCCGCTCCCCGCCCAAGTAGAGCAGATAAGTGGGCACCAGCGGCAGCACGCAGGGCGATAGGAAGGAGAGCAGACCCGCGAAGAGGGCGGCTTCCAGCGAGAGGGTCATGGAGCTAGTCTAGACCGCCGACCCCGAGACTTCCAGCGACATCACCCGCCGCACAGCCCGCAAAACCTTTGCAATACGGACGGCTGTCCATCCCAAGTGAGGTGGCCTGAACAACCCCACAGTCTAAGGCGGGGCCGAAAAGGCGGCGATAATTGTGCCGCCCGGCGCAGACCCTCACCACACAAGAACATTCGTCCCGGACAGGCTTTATACAAGCTTTACAATACCCCTGTAGGGTATATTTGGAGGTGGACAATGGGTTGGAATCCATACGGATTTGGTTACGGCATGATGGGCGGCTGGGGCTGGCTGGGTATGCTGCTCGAGCTGGTCGTACTGACGCTGTTGGTTTACCTGCTGGTCAGGCTCTTTTGGCGTAACTCCCCCGGCGAGGGGCCGGATCGCGCCTCGGACATCCTGCGCGAACGCTTGGCCAGGGGCGAGATTGACCAAGAGACCTTCGAGCGCATGAGGCGCGAGTTGAAGGGGTGAGTGGAGGCGGTTATGAAACGCGGGATGCTGTGGTTGGGAGTCGCAGGTTTGCTGGTGCTGGGAGTGGCCTTTACCCAGAGCAACTGGGGTTATGGTGGCATGATGGGGGCCGGCGGACAAGGCTTTGGCATGACGGGTCAGGGCATGATGGGCGGTGGTATGGGCATGATGGCGGTGTATCCCGCTCAGGCCCAGCCCATCGCCAAAGCGGAGGCCAAGACACGCCTCGAGACCTACGCCAAGCGCTTTGGCGCGGATGCCCGGCTCAAGGACTTCATGGCCTTTAGCCAGAACTATTACGCCCAAGTGGTGGATGCCAAGGGCAACGGGCTGACCGAAATCCTAGCTGACCGCTACACAGGCAACGTCTACCCCGAACACGGCCCCAACATGATGTGGGGTACGCGATCGGGAATGGCCTATGGGGGGATGGGGCGGGGGATGATGGGTGGCCCCGGTATGATGCGTAACCCTACCACAGCCCCTGCCGAGCAATACGACCTTGCCCGCGCCCAACGGTTGGCCGAGCAGTTTCTGCGGGGCTACTTGCCGGGGGCCAAGGTGTTGGAGGCTCAGACCTTCCCTGGCTATTACACCTTCGACTATGGCCGTAAGGAACTCGAGGGGATGCTCTCGGTGAGCGCCTACAGCGGCGAGGTCTGGGTGCATACCTGGCACGGGGTCTTCCTTGGCGAGTGAGGTCGAAAGCCAACGTCACAGGCCGGGGTGAAACCCGGCCTTGTTTTGCTGCCCCGCGCCGCAGGGTCAGGCGGGCTTTACAAGAACTTAATAGCAGTTTGGGACACTAATCGGGATATGAATACTATCAGCCGTAGGCAGTTCGTCCAGGGAGGCACGGTCGGTTTGGCCAGCCTCTATGTCGCCTTACAGTTGCCTGGCTTGGCCCAAGCCAGCCCTTTCCCCAACCCCAAACCGCTCCCCCTGCGCCGCCCCGAGGCTGGGCTGGTCGAGGCCGAGGTCGCGGCCAGGGTGAGCAACATGACCGTGAACGGCAGACCCGTGCGGTTGCTGACCTACGGCGGCCTTCCCGGCCCCACCCTGCGCGTCCGCGAGGGCGACACCGTGCGGCTCAACTTCACCAACAACCTGCCCGAGGTCACCAACCTGCACCTGCACGGATTGCACGTCTCGCCCAGTGTGGACGACCCCCTGGCGGAGGTTCAGCCGGGCGAGAGCCGGATGTACGAGTTCACCCTGCCTAAGGGTTCGGCGGGCACCTTCTGGTATCACCCCCACATCCACGGTAAGGTGGCCGAGCAACTATTTGCGGGCTTGGCCGGTTTCTTGATTGTGGATGGGCCGCCCGACTCGATGCCTGAACTGGCCGAGGCCGAGGAGCAACTGCTGGTGCTCAAGGACTGGGCCTTCGCGGGCGGTGCGGTGGCCCCCTTCACCATGATGGACTGGATGAACGGTAAGGAAGGCAGCCTGGTCACGGTCAACGCCGCCCTACGCCCCACCCTCCGCGCCCAAAAAGCTACCCAGCGGCTGCGGGTGGTCAATGCCAGCAACGCCCGCTACTATCGGCTGGCCTTGGAGGGCCACCCCCTTTACCTGATCGGAACCGATGGGGGTTTTCTGGAGAAACCCGTTGAACTCACTGAACTACTCTTGGCCCCCGGCGAGCGGGCCGACCTGCTGGTGCGCCTGACCCGTTCGGGCAGCTACCGCCTGCAAGCCCTGCCCTACGACCGAGGCGCGATGATGATGCACGGCGGCATGGGGGGCATGGGCGGAATGGGTGGGACGACCAACAACCAAGGCATGGGTGGAATGAACATGGGGGGGCAAAACAACCCCGGCGGAACCGCGATGGGCGATCAGAACATGGCCGGGATGCAGGGGATGATGATGGGAATGGGGGCCAGTCGCCTCGAGACCCTCCTGACCATCGTGGCCCCCGCCAACCCCAGACCGCTGCCGCTGCCCAGCGGGTTCGGGACGATAGAGCGGCTGAACCCGGCCCAGGCCGCCGCCACTCGGCGCATCGAGTTCGGTGAGCGGATGATGCAGGCCGAGTTTTTCTTCAACAAGCTGATGTTTGATATGAACCGGGTAGACATCGCCGCCAAGTTGGGGACGCTGGAGGTCTGGGAGTTGGTCAACAAGACCGATATGGATCACCCCTTCCATCTGCACACCTACCCCTTCCAGGTCTTGAGCCGCAACGGCAAGGCCCCCGCCTACCGGGCCTGGAGGGATGTAGTCAACCTCAAGAAGGACGAGGTAGTGCGTATCGCGATGCCGTTCAGGGACTTTGAGGGGATCACCGTCTACCACTGCCACATCGTCGAACACGAAGACCGGGGCATGATGGGCGTGCTCAAGGTTGAGGGGTCTCAGTCCTGAATAGCCAATACAGAATCCTGAACGAAGATTTGTAATTTAGGTCTTGCCCACCCCTCCTGGGGTGGGTTATACTATCAGAGCAAAGCTGGAGCACCAGCGACCGGAGGTACTACATGCAGGCTACAGCAGACACGGCGATTCTCGAAGTCGCCCTCAAGGACTGCTACAACGGAACCGAGCAGGCCGGGCTCGAAGACTTCCTGAGGGGCTTACCCGGCGTGGGCGCGGTTCACCTGGACCGCAGCCGGGCGGTAGCCCACCTCACTTACGACCCAGCCCAAACCAGCCCGGACACCCTGCACCAAGCCATAAAGCGGGCGGGGTACGACTGCACCGAGAGCGCACACGACGCATCCTGCTGCCAGCCGGGCCACCCCAAGGTCGCCAGCAACGACGTGCCCGGTGACCACAATCATCGAGACCATACAGCTCAGGTGAATCATAGCCAGACGGCGACCGCCCCCGGTGTGCCCGGTGTGGTGGATCATGCCGCGATGGGCCACGGCCACAGCATGGTTCCACAAGACCACGCTGTGATGGGCCACGCCTCAGTCAAGCCCTTGACCCCCGCCGAACACCGGGGTAAGGGCCACGACGAGCACGCGGCGATGGGTCATGCGGACGAGCACGCGGGCCACGGAACCCCCGACGACATGCTGCGGCGCTTCATCATCTCGGCGGTGCTGACCCTGCCGGTGGTCATTTTCTCACCCATCGGGGCCATCCTCGGCTTCCCGGAGATGCCGCCTTTCGGGATCTCAATGGGGCTGTGGGGCTTCGCACTGGGCACCCCAGTGGTGCTGTGGGGCGGTTGGCCCTTCATCAGCGCGGCCTGGCGGGCGCTGAGGCGGGGCGAGGTCAACATGATGACCCTGATCGCCTTGGGCATCTTGGTGGCCTACATCTACTCCCTGGCAGCCACCTTCGTGTTTCCCGGCGATGTCTTCTACGAGGCCGCTGCCATGCTCACCACCCTCAGCCTGCTGGGCCACTGGCTCGAGATGCGTGCCCGCTTTGCCACCGGGCGGGCGGTGGAGGCGCTGCTAAAGCTGGCCCCCGCCACCGCCAGGGTTAAGCGCGACGGGCAAGAGGTGGAACTCCCGCTCGAGCAGGTGGTGGTGGGAGACGAGATCATCGTCAAACCCGGAGACCGCCTGCCGGTGGACGGAACCGTGACCTCGGGCCAGAGCTACGTGGACGAGAGCATGATCAGCGGCGAGCCGATCCCGGTGGCCAAGGAGCCAGGGGCCAAAGTGATCGGCGGAACCGTCAACCAAAACGGGAGCTTCAATTTCAAGGCCACCGCCGTCGGGGCCGACACCGCCCTGTCGCGCATCGTGCAGATGGTCAAAAACGCCCAAGCCTCCAAGGCCCCGGCCCAGCGCCTGGCCGACCAGGCCGGGAAGGTGTTGGTGTATGTGGCCCTCTCGGCGGGCTTGCTGACCTTCCTCTATTGGACGCTGTTCACCGACCAGCCGCTGGTCTTCGCCATCACGGTGGCGGTCTCGACCATCGTGATCGCCTGCCCCGACGCGCTGGCCCTGGCCACCCCGACAGCCATCACCGTGGGGGTGGGCAAAGCGGCCCGCGAAGGGGTGCTGTTCAAGAATGCCACCGCCCTGGAGCTTACTGCGGGCGTTGACACGGTGGTCTTCGACAAGACCGGGACCCTCACCGAAGGCAAGCCCCGCTTGACCGATCTAAGGCCCTACGGAGGGTTCATTGAGGCCGATCTACTGCGGCTGGCCGCCTCGGCAGACCAGCCGTCTCAGCACCCGCTGGCCGAGGCCATTGTGGGCGCGGCGCGAGAGCGGGGGCTTGTCCTAGGCGAAGCGCAGAATTTCGTCTCCGTACCCGGTCAGGGAATTCGGGCGACCGTGGAGGGCCGGGAGGTTTTGATCGGCAACCGTCGACTGATGGATGCCACTGAGGTAAATGTCGGGGAACTGGAATACACGGTAACCCAGCTCGCTGCCGACGGCAAGACCGCGATGTTCATCGCCGTGGACGGGAGGGCCGCCGGGGTGGTTGCTGTAGCTGACGCAGTACGCCAGTCGGCACTCCAAGCAGTGGCCGACCTAAAGGCGATGGGCATCGAACCGATCATGCTTACCGGAGACAACGCTCGCACCGCTCGAGCGGTCGGGGTTCAACTGGGCATCTCCAAGGTCATCGCCGATGTGCTGCCGGAGGACAAGGCCAGCAAAGTCGCCGAGTTGCAGGCCTCGGGCAAGAAGGTGGCAATGGTAGGGGACGGGGTCAACGACGCGCCCGCCCTGGCCAAGGCCGAGGTGGGCATCGCCATCGGCGCGGGAACCGACGTGGCGGTGGAGACCGCCGGGGTGGTGCTGGTCAAGAACAACCCGGCAGACGTGCCCCGCAGCATCCGACTGGCCAGGGCGGTGCGGGGGAAGATCAAGCAGAACCTGTTCTGGGCGGCGATCTACAACATCGTAGCCCTGCCCGTCGCCGCCGGAGCGCTCTACTACAGCCTGGGCATCCTGCTCAAGCCAGAGTTTGCCGCGCTGGCGATGAGTGCTTCGACCATCACGGTGACTTTTAACGCCCTCCTGCTAAACCGGGTGAGCTTTACAAAATCTTAACAAGACTTAGATAAAACTTGTACATGGAGGCAAGGAACGTGCGGATACTCTTCAGCTTAATCACCGTCCTGGGCTTGACTTGGGCACAGATGGATCACAGCAACATGCAGATGGGCGGGATGGGGATGACCGCGATGACCGAGCTGAACAAGCTCTCCGGGCGCAACTATGACATCGCCTACATGTCCATGATGATCGAGCACCACAAAGGCGCGGTGGAGATGGCCCAGGCCGCCCTCAAAGCCTCCAAGGACGGGCGCATCCTCAAGGCCGCCCGTGACATCGTGGCCGTGCAGAACCGCGAGATCGCCCAGCTCACCGGCTGGCTGCGCTCCTGGTACGCGGTGGCCCCCAGCCAGCGCTACATGACCATGATGCGCTCGGACATGAAGCCCATGATGGACACCGCCATGCAGGGCATGACCCCGATGGCCGGGATGGCCATGCCCGTTGACCGTAGCTTCCTCGAGGGCATGATCCCCCACCACCAGGAGGCCGTAGAAATGTCTCAGGGTTGTCTGCAAAAAGCCGCCAGGGCCGAACTCAAGACCTTCTGCCGCGAAGTGATTCGGGTGCAGAAGGCCGAGATCGCCCAGTACCAGGCTTGGCTCAAGACCATCAAGTAAATCGCCCCAGAGTTTGAGGATTTGTCCAAGGCCCCACCAGAGCACTGGCCGGGGCCTTGTGTTTAGCGGAGGGAAAATGCGCGTAGGTTCTGCCCAAGGCTTCCAGGGGGTTGTGCTCAAGCATCTGGCGGTGGGGTCGTTGGCCGGAGTGCTGACGGTCTTGTTTGTCACCAGCCGCCCGGAGTGGTCGTTTGACCACCGCATCTGGCGGGCCACCGGAGATGCCAGCTTGATGCTGCTCTACGCCGCCTTGCTGGCCGGGCCGCTGGCCCAGTTCTGGCCCAGGCTCGCGGCCCCGCTGGTCAAGTACCGCCGGGAACTGGGCATTTGGTTTGGCCTGCTGGCCCTGCTGCACACCGTGCTGATCCTCAACGACTGGGTGCGCTGGGACGTGATGCGCTTTCTGGGCTACGAGTTCGTGCCCGAACTGGGGCGCTTGGCGCGGATGGAGCCGGGTTTCGGCCTGGCCAACCTGATGGGGCTGGTGGCCGTGCTGATCTCGTTGGCGCTGCTGGCCAGCAGCAGCGACTGGGCCGTCCGCAGGCTGGGGGCCTCGGCCTGGAAATTCTTGCAGTACAGCTCCTACACCGTCTTCTACCTCTCGGCGCTGCACAGCGCCTACTTCCTCTTCATGCAGTTCACCCAGCACTTCCACAAGAACGTCCCCGACTTCAACTGGTTCCGCTACCCCTTCCTGATCTTGACCCTGGTGCTGATCGGGTTTCAGGTCGCGGCCTTCTTCCGGTCAGTCTCCAAGGAGCAAGCCCGCGAGGGTCGGCGCTCGAGCCGGATATGAGCCAGCATTCAACCTTTACAAAAACTTAATACTTCTCTGAAAACCTATCCCAACCCTAAGCCCGTGCAAGTGTTCCCGAAAAGTAAGGGAATGTCACGGGTTTGTAGGTATGTTCCGAGCCTTCGAGGAGAGCTATGAGAAAAAAGTGGTTATGGGTGGCATCGGTCGTGATCGCTCTGGCAGGAGTGGCCTCCGCGGGCCACACCGGAAAGCGGATTGTGCTGGCGATACCCCAGGACGAGGGCGAACTCACCCCCTACACCTATGTGACCGGATACCCCGGCTACAACATGCTCTCGCTGGTCTTTGACACCCTGATGCTCAACGACCTCAACGATGTGCCCCGCCCCTGGCTGGCCGAGAACGTCAGCAGCGCCAACGGCGGGCGGCAGTGGACGGTCAGGCTGCGCGAGGGCGCGGTCTGGCACGACGGCAAGCCGATCACCAGCGCCGACGTGAAGTTCTCCTACGAGTTTTACAAGAAATATCCCCTGGTGGGCCGCTTCGCCACGGCGGTGCGGGGCATCTCGGAGATCCGCACTCCCGATGTCCGCACGGTGGTACTGACCCTGCCGCGCCCCGAGGCCAACTTCCAGTTGGTCACCCTGGGCGACGTACCGATCCTGCCGCAGCACCTCTGGCAGGGCGTGACCGACCCCCGCAACTTCAAAAACTCCACCGGCAGCGGCCCCTACAAGCTGGTCGAGCGCCGCCCCGACCAGACCTACCGCCTGGTGGAAAACCCCGACTACTTCGGGGGCAAGCCCGGTGCCGACGAGGTGATCCTGACCATCATCAAAGATGCCACCTCGACCTTCCAGGCCCTCCAGGCCGGGCAGATCAGCGCTACCAGCCGCGAGGTGCTGCCGGAGCTGATCAAGACCTTTAGCGACAACTCCCGGCTCAAGGTGGTGCGCGGCCCCGGCTACGCCAGCACCCTGTTCCAGTTCAACACCACCCTCGCCCCCTTCGACAAGCCCCTCTTTCGCCAGACGGTAGCCGGGCTGATTGACACTAAGGTGCTGGTGGACACCATCTTGCTGGGCAACGGCACGCTGGGCAACGCCGGGTTCGTCCACCCCCAGTCGCCCTTCTACAGCGCCAGCACCCGCGCCTACAAACGCCTGAGTGCCGCCGAGGCAGGAAAGAACCTGGACTCCCTGGGCTACCGGGCCGGGCCGGACGGGGTGCGGGCTAACGCCCAGGGCAAGAAACTCGAGTTCACCCTCCAGGTGCAGTCCAACAACCCCCTGCGCATCCGCGCCGCCGAGCTGATCGCCCAGCAGGTGCGCCCGGCGGGCATCGTGTTCAACATCCGCTCGCTGGATGCCACCACCGTGCAGCAGGCGGTCTGGCCGGACTTCGACGTGGCCAAGGGGCGCAACTTCGAGCTGGCGATGTGGGGCTGGTCGGCCCCGGTGACCTCACAACTCAACCTGCGCGGCCTCTTCGCCTCCAACCCCACCGCCGGGACGCTCAACATCGGCGGCTACAGTAACCCCACCATCGACACCCTCACCGAGCGCATGCTGACCACGGTAGACCTGGATCAGCGCAAGAGCCTGGCCGCTCAGGTGCAGACCATCGTGGCCAGCGACCTGCCCTTCATCACCCTGTGGTACGCCGACGGGGTGTACGCCTACCGCCCCGAGGCCTACGATGGCTGGAAGTTCCAGAAGGGCCAAGGCATCATCAACAAGCGCTCCTTCGTGCAGGAATAGCGATGGCTCAGCGCCTTGTTCAGTACCTGCTGGTGCTGCTGGTGGCGGTCGCCGTCAACTTCTTCCTGCCTAGGGCGATGCCCGGCTCGCCGCTGCAATTCTTGGCCGGGGACGAGGTGGCAACCCTGACCCTCGAACAGCGGGCGGCGATCCTCGAGCGGGCCGGGCTGGATCAGCCGCTGCCGGTGCAGTTCGTGCGCTATTTGGGCCAGGTGGCGCGGGGCGACCTGGGCTACAGCTATCAGGAGAACCGCCCAGTGCTCGGGATATTGCTCGAGCGCCTGCCTTGGACGCTGCTCCTGACCGGAACCGCGCTCCTGCTGTCCTCACTCTTCGGGGTGATGGTGGGGGCGCTGGCGGCCTGGCGGCGGGGCGGGGTGCTGGACAACACCAGCCTGGCAGGCTCTATTGCGCTGGACGCGGTGCCGACCTTCTGGCTGGGGATGATGCTGGTGGCGATCTTCGCGGTACAGTGGCAGATCTTTCCGGTGTTCGGGGCTAGAACCGCCTGGGCCAGCTACCAGGGCTGGCAGGCCGTGGGGGACGTGCTACGGCACCTAGTGCTGCCCGCCACCACCCTGACCATTGCCAGCCTTTCGGGCACCTATCTGGTGATGCGCTACGCGATGCTGGGGGTGCTGGGCGAGGACTACATCCGAACTGCCAGGGCCAAGGGGGTGTCGGAGCGTCAGGTTCTCTACAAGCACGCCCTGCGCAATGCCATGCTCCCGGTCTTCACGGTGTTCATGCTCAACCTGGGGGCCTTGGTGGGCGGGGCGGCAGTGATCGAGACAGTCTTCTCCTACCCCGGCGTGGGCCGCCTGCTCTTCGAGTCGGCTACCAACCGCGACTACCCGCTGTTGCAAGGGGCCTTCCTGTTGGTCACGCTCTCGGTGCTGGTGTTTAACCTGTTGGCCGACCTGCTCTACCCGCTGGTAGACCCCAGGGTGCGGGGGGCACATGGCTAGCGCTGCCGTGGCCACCAAAGCCCCAAAACCCCAGGGCTGGCGGGCCTTGGGCCAGGCTTTGCTGGGTAACCCGGTCGGTCTGATCGGGACCGGGCTGCTGGGTCTGATGCTGTTCCTAGCCCTCTTCGGCCCCCTGATCGCTCCGTATGACCCGGCCTTGTCCAGCGGTAAGCCCTTCGAGCGCCCCTCGAGCGCCCACCTGCTGGGCACCAACGACGTGGGGCAGGACATCCTCTCCGAGTTGATCGTGGGCACCAGGGTCTCACTCCTGATCGGCTTTAGCGCGGCGGCGGGGGCCATCGTGATCGGTACCTTGGTGGGGCTGGTGGCGGGCTACGCCGGGGGCTGGCTGGATGCCGCGCTGATGCGCCTGGTGGATGTGGTGCTGGTGCTGCCCTTCATCCCGCTGATGATCGTGGTGGCGGCCTACTTAGGCCCCAGCAGCGGCAACCTGATCGCCGCCATCACCCTGGTGATCTGGGCGCGACCGGCCAGGGTGGTGCGCTCGGGGGTGCTGTCGCTGCGCGAGATAACCTACGTCGAGAGCACCCGCGCCCTGGGGGCCAGCGACTTCCACATCCTCTTCCGGCACATCCTGCCGGGGGTGCTGCCCATCGCGGTCTCACAGTTCATCCTGGCGGCCTCGAGCAGCATCCTGATCGAAGCCTCGCTCTCCTTCTTGGGCTTGGGCGACCCCATCCGCAAAAGCTGGGGCAGCATCCTCTACTACGCCCAGATTCGCGGGGCCTTCCTCAACGGCTCCTGGCCCTGGTGGGTGGTGCCGCCGGGGCTGATGATCACCCTCTCGGTGTTGGGTTTCGCCCTGACCGGGCGGGCCTTGGAGGGCTACCTGTTCCCCCGCTTGGGCAAAGGCTGACCCATGAAGACCATCCTGATGCTGGCGACCTACGGCCTGGAGATCGTGGAGGTGGGGGGCACCCTGGCCCTCCATGCTCAGTCTGGCGACGCGGTACACGCGGCGGTGGTGCTCTCCCGCCCCCAGACCCGGCCCCAAATAGAGCAGGCCGCCCACATTCTGGGGGTGAGGTCGGTACAGTTCCTCGACTTTCAGACCGGCGAGACCCAGCTCGACACCCCCTCCAAGGTCAGGCTGGTGCGGCTGATCCGGGAGACCCGCCCCGACCTGCTGATCACCCAAGACCCCGAGCACTCCTATGCCGACTTGGACCCCGACCGCAGGCTCTTGATGCTCCTCTACCTCGAGGCCGCTGCGCTGGCCGGGCGCGAGTGGCGGGTAGAAGAGTGCGGGGGATTCACACCCCACCTGATCCGCGACCTCTACTACATGTCACCGGAGAACCCCAACTGCGTGGTGGAGATCGGGGCAACCTTCGCCCTCAAACAGCAAGCTTTGCAAGTGCTCGAAGGCCAGTTGGCCTTCACCGCCCAGATGCTACGGGACCGCCTCGACCCCACCTCGCTACAGACCATCGTGCCGGACTACGCCGCGATGGCCGACCTCGAGCTAGGCCGCGCCTTGCACCGCGAGATGGACAAGTCGCTGGCGCTCTACCACGGCCTGTTGAGCCACGCCGGGGCCACCCTGGCCGAAGCCTTCCGCCACCAGTTCCCCTTCCGCCTCGAGCGTCTGCTGTGATTTCGTGTCCAGTCTCTCCCCGTCGTAATTGGGTGGTTTTCTATATCCGTATATTCGGATAAACGGGTATACTGAACCCATGCAGCACCATGTCCTGCCCCAACGCCCAAATCCCAACGACCTCAGCCGGGTCGTCGAGTTGTTCAAGGCCCTCTCCGACCCCACCCGTGTCCGCCTGGTCTTGCTCTTGAGCAAGACCCCACACACCGTGGGCGCGCTGGTGGAAGCCTTGGAACAGCCGCAGAGCACCGTCTCAAGGCACCTCGCCATCCTCCGCGCCGCCGGTCTGGTCAGCACCCAGCGTCAGGGCACTTCGGTGCATTACCAACTCTCCGACACCCACCTGGGCGAGTTGACCCGGCAAGCCTTTTCCCATGCCGAACACCAGCGCCTGGGTCTGACCGAGCACACCCAGCCCGCCAGGGTCACCTCGAGGAGGCGCTGATGCGGCTCTTGGCGGTGTTCTCCAGCCTCCGCAACCCCACCTTCGCTCAGCTCTATGCCGCCCAGACGGTCAGCCTGTTGGGCGACGCGCTGACCTGGGTGGCGCTGGCCCTGTTGGCCTTCGAGTTGGCGGGCGAGCGCTCGGGGGTGGTGCTGGGCACCGCCCTGACCTTGCGGGTGACGGCCTTCGTGCTGTTCTCGGCGCTGGGCGGGGTGCTGGCGGATCGACTCGACCGCAAGACCCTGATGGTGGGAGCCGACCTGGCCCGCGTGATCGTCATCGGGCTGATCCCCCTGGCAGGCGAAGTCTGGCAGGTCTACATCTTGATGTTCCTGCTCAACGCCTTCACCGCCCTCTTCACCCCCGCCTTCCAGGCCACCGTGCCGTTGGTGGCGGGGCGGGACTACCCGCAAGCCTTGGCCCTCTCGAGCGCCACCAACGAGTTGCTGGGGGTGCTGGGGCCGGGCATCGCGGGGGGGGTGGCGGCCCTGATGGGCGGGCGCAGCCTGTTCTGGCTGGACGCGGCCACCTTCGCGCTCTCGGCCCTGCTGATCCTGACCCTGCGGGCCAATCTGCAAGCCAAAACAGAGGCCACAGCGGAGGGTTTTGGGTGGTCGGATCTGCGCGAGGGCACCCGGCGGCTGTGGGCCGACCCTCCCCTGCGTTACGCCCTGCTACTGGAATTGGTGGCTGCGGTATCCGGGGCTTGGATTCTGGTCAATACGGTGGGCTACGTGAAGGGAACCTTGAGCCTCGGTGACGTGGAGTACGGCTGGGTGATGGCGGCCTTCGGGGTGGGGGCGACGGTGGCTGCGTTGGTGGTGGGGGCCTTGGATCAGCGCTTGCCGCGCACCACCTGGGTGCTGTTGGGGGCCATCCTGACCACGGTAGCCATCATGCCCACCGCCCTGGCTCCCCTGCTTCCCCTGATGCTGCTATGGTTCTTGGCAGGGGTGGGGCAGAACTGGGTTAACCTGCCCACCAACACCCTGATCGCCGACCGCACCCCCCAGGCCCTCCAGGGGCGGGTTTACGGGGCGCACTTCGCCTGGAGCCACCTGTGGTGGCTGTTCAGCTACCCCCTGGCGGGGTGGTTGGGAACCAGCCTGGGGGGCGGTTCGTTTGCGGTAGGTGGCCTGATTGGTTTGGCGTTGCTGGTGCTGGTACAACTGGGGTCGAAGCCAAAAAAGACCGAGCATTCGGTTTCGTCACGGCAACCCTAAGGCTAACCCTGGTGTGGACATTCCAGTCACAAGACCCCCCCACCAGGGGAGGGGTTGACAGGGTATGCCCACACGGCTTACACTAAATCCATACCCCACCCCTCAGGGGGTGGCTCAAAGGAGACAGTGATGGACAACATCGAACTCAAGGTCGAAGGCATGAGCTGCGGCCACTGCAAGACCAGCGTGGAGAAGGCCCTCAAGGGCGTGGCGGGGGTGGAACAGGTCGAAGTCTTCCTGCAAGAAGGCCGGGCCGTGGTAAAGGGCAGTGCCCCTATTGACCAACTGGTGGCCGCAGTACAGGAAGAGGGTTATCAGGCTGCGGTTCGCTAAGGAGTGACCATGCCCGCCGTACATGAACACACCCTCCACTTAGACCCCAAGGTGCGCAAGGACGCGCAGAACCGCCTGCTCTCGGCCAAGGGGCACCTCGAGGGCATCCTCAAGATGCTCGAGGGCGAGCCCTACTGCGTGGACGTGCTCAAGCAGATCAGCGCGGTGCAAGGTGCGCTGGACAAGGTGGGCGACATGGTGCTGCGGAGCCACCTCGAGCACCACGTGGCCAGCGCGGCCCAACGCGGCGACAGCAAGGAACTGGTGGACGAGTTGATGGACGTGCTCAAGTACCGCTAGAGGCGGGCTCGGGGCCAGCCCTCGAGCCGTCGTCTTACCCCACCCCAGGTGGGGAGGATAGGGAGGATGGATGACCAAGGAACTGCAAATCGGGGTGCAGGGCATGACCTGCGCGGCCTGCGTGGGGCGGGTTGAGCGGGGGCTAAACAAGCTCGAGGGGGTCAAGGCCAGCGTCAACCTGGCCACCGAGAACGCCACCGTGCACTACGACCCCGAAAAGACCAGCCCCCAGGCCCTGCTGGCCAAGATCGAGGAGGTGGGCTACCAGCCGCTGTTGGCCGAGGCCGAGTTGGGTATCACCGGCATGACCTGCGCGGCCTGCGTAGCGCGGGTGGAGAAAGCGCTTAGAAAACTGCCCGGCGTGACCGAGGCCAGCGTCAACTTGGCCACCGAGCGGGCCACGGTCAAATACCTGCCCGCCTCAGCCTCCCCGGCCCACCTCAAGCGGGCGGTGCGCGAGGCCGGGTACGGGATTCTCGAGGTACAGGCCGGGCAGGATCGGGCCGACGTTGAGCGCCAAGCGCGGGAGCGCGAGATCGCTCACCTGCGGGGCCGCACCCTGTTGGCCGCAGCCTTCGCCGTTCCGCTGACCCTGATCGCGATGGTGCCAATGCTGTGGATGCCCGCCCACATGTTCCTGCTGTCCATCGCCCCGATGGCGGTCTGGAACTGGGTGATGCTGGCCCTGACTCTGCCCATCTATTTCTACGCCGGAGCCCACTTCCCCCGGCTGGGCTGGAAGGCCCTGCGCTCCGGCTCGCCGGACATGAACTCGTTGGTGATGCTCGGCACCGGCGCGGCCTTTTGGTACAGCAGCGCCGTCACCGGGCTGATGAGCTTCGCGCCGGGTTTCTTGCCCGAGAAGGCCCAGCACGTCTACTTCGAGGCCGCCGGGGTGGTGATCACCCTGATCCTCCTGGGCAAATACTTCGAGGCCGTCGCCAAAGGCCGCACCAGTCAGGCCATGAAGAAGCTGCTGGGCTTGCAGGCCAAGACCGCGCGGGTGCTGCGCGACGGGCAGGAAGTCGAGACCCCAGTGGACGAGGTGCTGCCCGGCGACCTGATCGTGGTGCGTCCCGGCGAGAAAGTCCCGGTGGACGGGACGGTGGCCGCAGGCCAGAGCTACGTGAACGAGAGCATGATCACCGGCGAGCCGGTACCCGCTCTCAAGACTGAAGGGGCCAAGGTGGTGGGTGGCACCCTCAACCAGAACGGCAGCTTTAATTTCAAGGCCACCGCCGTCGGTTCCGACACCGTGCTGTCGCAGATCATCCGGCTGGTCGAGAGCGCCCAAGGCTCCAAGCCCGCCATCCAGGGGCTGGCCGACCGGGTGGTGGCGGTCTTCACCCCCATCGTGCTGGGCATCGCGGCCCTGACCGCCCTGGTCTGGCTCCTGTTCGGCGGCGAGAGCGCCGTCAGCTACGCCCTGGTTAACACCGTGGCGGTGCTGATCATCGCCTGCCCCTGCGCGATGGGGCTGGCTACCCCCACCAGCATCATGGTGGGCACCGGCAAGGCCGCCGAGATGGGGGTGCTCTTCCGCAAGGGCGAGGCCCTACAAACCCTGCAAGAGGCTAGGGTCATCGCCCTCGACAAGACGGGCACACTGACCAAGGGCAGGCCCGAGCTGACCGACCTCAAAACCCAGGGCTTTGACCAGGCCGAGGTGCTGCGGCTGGTGGCCTCGCTGGAGCAGAAGTCCGAGCACCCGGTGGCCCAGGCCATCGTGAAGGCCGCCAAGGAGCGGGGCCTCGAGCTGACCGAGCCGCTGGACTTCGAGGCCCTTCCCGGCTTCGGGGTGAGCGGGCAGGTGGGCATCTACCGGGTGGAGGTGGGCGCAGACCGCCACATGCTCAAGCTGGGCGTGAGCATCCACCCCTTCTTGGACGAGGCCCAGCGCCTGGCCGACGGGGGCAAGACCCCGCTCTACGCCGCCATCAACGGCCAGCTCGCCGCCGTGATCGCGGTGGCCGACCCCATCAAAGACAGCACCCCCGAGGCCCTCGCGGCCTTGCACAAGCAAGGTTTCAAGGTGGCGATGATCACCGGCGACAACCGCCGCACCGCCCAGGCCATCGCCAAGCAGCTCGGGATTGACGAGGTGCTGGCCGAAGTGCTGCCAGGCGGCAAGGCCGAGGCCATCAAGGGCTTGCAGGCCAAAGGCCACAAAGTGGCCTTTGTGGGCGACGGCATCAACGACGCGCCCGCGCTGGCCCAGGCCGACGTGGGGCTGGCCATCGGGACCGGCACCGACATCGCCATCGAGACCGCCGACGTGATCCTGATGTCCGGCGACCTGCGCGGCATCCCCAACGCCGTCGCGCTCTCGCGGGCCACCCTCACCAACATCAAGCTCAACCTGTTCTGGGCCTTCGCCTACAACATACTGCTGATCCCGGTGGCCGCTGGGGTGCTGTACCCCGTCAACGGCTGGCTGCTCTCGCCGGTGCTGGCCGGGGCCGCGATGGGGCTTTCCAGTGTCTTCGTGCTCTCCAACTCGCTGCGCCTGCGCGGTTTCCGCCCGCCGCTGCGCGAGGCCAGCCCCGCAGCCCGCAGCGAACCCCAGCCCGCGACTGCCTAAAGTTGCGCCAGGGTAGATTCGCAAAACCACCGAAGGCTTCAAGTGCGTGCCTGGCTCAGTCCCCCGCAGGTGTTTCGGGACCGCATCTCACACTTCAACCATGGAGACACCTAATGCCGATCCTGGAAGCCACCCTCACCTGCCCTCAGTGTGGCGGCAGAACCGCCGCGACGATGCCCACCGATGCCTGTCAGCACTTCTTTGCCTGCCCACACTGTGGGGTCATGCTAAAACCCAAGCCCGGCGACTGCTGTGTGTTCTGCTCTTTCGCAGACGTACCTTGCCCGATCAAACAAGAGGAATCATGAGCGAAGCCATCCAGGAAAAAGACAAGTCCCTCGGCCTGTTCGTCGCCAGCCTCAAGACCGCCAAGGATAAGGTCAGAGACCGCGAAGCCTTCGTGACCCGCTCCCAGGCTAAATACGCCGCCCCCCAGGTGGGCGGCTTCCAGATGCTGGGGCTGGGCGGCTCCTGCGGCAAACCGGCCTTTCTGCTGCCCTTTGCTACCCGCTGGACGCTGGACAAGGTGGAAGCCCTCGAGGCCGTGGCCGAACACTTCGGAATGGAGATAGAGTACGGGGCTTACCCCCACCTCAAGCTGCCGGATCAGCTCGAGGTCGCCGCCGTCCACGATTGGCTAAACGAGACCCACGTCTACCTGCGCCCCTCCTACGAGCGCAAGGAGGAACTCATCCAGGCCATCGCCGAGGCCCTCAAGCCTGCTTGAGTTTCGACGTTCGGCAGCCCAGTCCCCGGCCCTAGGCCGGGGACTTTCTGCGGGCCAAACGCCCCATGAAGCGGTCGGTGGCCCCCTCCCAGTTACCCTCCACCGCCTCCAGGGCGGTCTCGCCGCGCCCCGAGCGCAGCGAGCGGATGATCAGGGCGTGCTCCTTGACCGACTCCACCGCGTCCTTGGAGTCGAAGTGGGCCAGCTCGAGGCGGCGTAGCTTGGTCTTGAGGTCGGCCAACACCCCCGCCAGTTCGCGGTTGCCGGAGCGCTCGATCCAGACCTGGTGGAAGCGGTTGTCGGCTTCAAGGGCGGCCTTCGCATCGTGCCGGGCGATGGCGGCGCTGAGTTCGGCGTTGGCTGCCTCCAGTTCACTCAACTCAGCCTCACCGAGCCGGGGCTGGGCCAGCTCGAGGGCGTAGGCTTCCAGCCGCTGCACGATCCCGTAGAGTTCGTCGGCCTGTTCGGCCTTAAGCAGCGCGACCCGCGTCCACTTGTGCGAGGCAGTCTCGACCAGCCCCTCGTCCTCCAGGCGGCGCAGGGCCTCCCGCACCGGGGTGCGGCTGACCTTCAGGGCCTCGGCCAGCTCGAGGTCGCGGATCGGTTCTCCGGGCCTGAGGGTTCCGTCAATGATCCAGTCCCGCAGTTGCTGGTAGACCTGTTCGCGGGCCAACTCCCGCTTCACGGTACGGACGGTTTCGGGCAGAGGCATTGAGGCAGTATACCTCAACCCTTGACTTGTAGTATCAAATATGTAATATATTGCTACGCCCAATGAAACCCTACCAACAGTCCTCAAGCAGGAAAGGCCCGGCATTTCGGGGAGAACGACGTGTTTGATCTCGAACGCGCCCGCCGCGAAACCCCCGGAGCGTCACGGGTGCTGCACCTCAACAACGCCGGGGCCGCGCTGATGCCCCAGCCGGTGCTGGACGTGGTGAAAGACCACCTCGACCTCGAGGCCAATTTCGGAGGTTACGAAGCAGCCCGGATGCGCTCGGCCCAGCACAGCGTCGTCTACGCCTCGCTGGCCCGCTTGATCGGTGCCACGCCCACCGAGATTGCGGTGGTCGAGAACGCCACCCGTGCTTGGGACATGGCCTTCTACAGCATCCCCTTCGCCCCCGGCGAGGTCATCCTGACCAGCCAAGTCGAGTACGCCAGCAACCACATCGCCTACCTACACGTGGCCCGGCACACCGGCGCGGTGGTGCAGGTAGTGCCCGGCGATGAGAGCGGGCAGATTGACCTGGAAGCGCTCGAGCGGATGTTGCATCGGCGGGTCAAGCTGGTATCCCTGACCCACATTCCCACCAACGGGGGGCTGGTCAACCCGGCTGCTGAGGTGGGCCGTCTGACCCGCAAGTACGGGGTGCTCTACTTGCTGGATGCCTGCCAGTCGGTGGGGCAGATGCCGCTGGACGTGCAGCAGATCGGCTGCGACCTGCTCTCGGCCACCAGCCGCAAATACCTGCGAGGCCCGCGCGGGGTGGGTTTTTTGTATGCCCGCCGGGGAGTCTTGGAGACCCTCGAGCCGCCCTTCCTCGACCTCCACGCGGCCACCTGGGAGGCCCCCGAGCGCTACGCTATCGAACCCAGCGCCCGCCGCTTCGAGAACTGGGAGTGCAGCGTCGCCAACAAGCTGGGGCTGGGGGCGGCGGTGGACTACGCCCTGGCTTGGGGTTTGGAACAGACCTGGCCCCGCGTGCAAGCCCTGGCCCAGCAACTGCGCCTGAGCCTGTCGGAGATGCCCGGCTGCACGCTGCTGGACTTGGGCCGGGAGCGCTGCGGCATCGTCTCGTTCAACCTACGGAGCCACAGTGCCGACCAGGTGCGCCAGGCCATGCTGGCCCAGGGCATCAATGTCAACGTCTCCCGCGCCTCCTCCACGCTGCTGGACATGGGCGGGCGGGGCATCCAGGACTTGGTGCGGGCCAGCGTCCACTACTACAACAGCGAGGCCGAACTCGAGCGCTTCTTGCAAGCTCTGGAGCAACTCAATCGGGTAAGAGCTTAAGGAGGTAAGGTATGAAGCATACGTTGGTAAGCGGCGGTTGGCTGGGTCTGCTGGGTTTGGCGCTGGGTATGGCAGGTGTGGCCTGGCAACCGGCCCAGGCCCAGGGCCAGGACTTGCTCTCGCGGGTCAAGACGGCGGGGGTGCTGCGGGTGTCCAACACCCAGGCCAGCCCGCCCTGGAGCATGATTGACGAGAACAAGCAACTGGTCGGCTTCGACGTGGATGTGGCCAATGAGCTGGCCAAGCGCATGGGCATCGCCAAGGTGGAGTTCGTGGCTGGGCGCTTCGCCGACTTCATCGTCGGCATCGAGGCGGGCAAGTACGACATGGTGATCGCCGGGCAGACCATCACCGAGGAGCGCAAAAAGGCGGTGGACTTCTCCAACCCCTACCAGGCCATCAGCGTCTCGGTCTTCACCCGCCCCAGCCGTGTCGCCCAATTCAAGAGCATCGCCGACCTGAACGGCAAGCGGGTGGCGGTGACCGCGGGCACCACCCAGGAGCGCTTCGTGCGCGAGCAGGTGGCGGGGGCCATTCCCCGAACCTACGAGAACGGCACCCTAGCCCTGCTGGATGTCTCCTTCGGGCGGGCCGACGCGGGGCTCTTCAACCGCTTCGTGGGTTCGTATCTGGCCCAGCGCAACGGCCTCCTGGTGGCCCCAGCCTTCGATCTGGGGGTTGAACTCAACGCCATGAGCTTCCGCAAGGGCGAACCCGCCTTTAAGGCCGCTGTGGACAAGGCCCTGGCCGAGATGATCGCCGATGGGACTTTCACCGCCATCTCCAAAAAGTGGCTGGGCGGGCAGGACATGATGGCTGCCCTAGCCAAGTACGTCAAATAAGGGGGCCGAATGCTCGAGCTGCTGCAACGCGCTGCGCCCTTCCTGCTCCAGGCCCTCTGGACGACCCTCTGGATCGGGGTGATCTCGTTCGTGCTGAGCCTGCTGGTGGGCCTGCTGGTGGCGGTGGCTCGGATGTACGGCCCCTGGCTGCTGCGTGCCCCGGCGGCGGCCTTTGTTTCGGTCATCCGGGGCACCCCCCTCCTGACCCAGATCCTGCTGGTCTACTACGGCCTACCCCAGTTGGGGGTCACCATCGAGGCCGTCCCGGCGGTCATTCTGACCCTGGCCCTGCACGCCGGGGCCTACACCAGCGAGGACATTCGCGGGGGCATCCAGTCTGTAGACAAGGGCCAGTGGGAGGCGGGCTACTCCAGCGGCATGACCTTCGCCCAGGTCATGCGGCGCATCATCCTGCCCCAGGCCATCCAGACCATCACCCCCAGCCTGGGCAACCGCTTCATCACCATGATCAAGGAGACCTCGCTGGCCTCGGTGGTGACGGTGGTCGAGCTGACCCGCGTGGCCGAGCAGATCGGCTCGGCCACTTTCCGCTACATGCAGATGTTCGTGATCGTGGCGGTCATATACTGGGCGGTAAACTCCCTCCTCTCGCTGGGCCAGGCCAAGCTCGAGGAGCGGATGCGGAGGGCCTACCGATGAGCCACGAGCAACTCCCCCCAGGGGACACCCCCCACGCCCACGGCGGGGTCTGCCAGATCCGCGCCGAGAACATCCACAAGCGCTTCGGGCCGCTCGAGGTGCTCAAGGGGGTCTCGCTGACCGTCAACAAGGGCGAGGTGGTGGTGATTATGGGGCCATCCGGCTCCGGCAAGACCACCTTCATCCGCTGCCTGAACTTCCTCGAGGAGCCCGACCAGGGCCGGGTGATGGTCTGCAACCTGGACGTGGACTGCGCTGAAAAGAACCCCAGCCGAACCCGTGGCCGCACCATCCGCCAACTCCGGGTCAAGGCCGCGATGGTCTTCCAGTCGTTCAACCTCTACCCCCATATGACCGCTCTGGGCAACGTCATCGAGGGACCGGTGCAGGTGCTGGGCATGGGGCGCGAGGAAGCCACCCGCGTCGGCGAGGCCCTACTCAAAAAGGTGGGCCTATCCGACAAGCGCGACGAACACCCCTCGAGGCTCTCCGGCGGGCAGAAGCAGCGGGTCGCCATCGCCCGCGCCCTGGCCATGAACCCCGAGGTGGTGCTCTTCGACGAGCCCACCAGTGCCTTAGACCCCGAGTTGCACGAGGAGGTACTGCAAACCATGCGCCAACTCGCCAAGGAGGGCATGACCATGATCGTGGTCACCCACGAGGTGGCCTTCGCCCGTGAGGTGGCCGACCGGGTGGTGTTCATGGCCGACGGGGTGGTGCTGGAGGAGGGGCCACCGGGCGAGCTCCTGGTCAACCCCAAGCACCCCCGCACCCGCAGCTTTCTGCGGCTGGTCGAGCACTAGGCTGTAGGCTGGAGGAGGACGTATTTAGGCCCACAGGCTACCCGGTCAGGTGCGGCTGCTCTGAGCCTAGGGCACGATCCGTTGCTGGGCCTTGAGCGGGTTCTATTCATCCTGCGCCACCGCAGCGGCGCGAACCTCCCGGCTCCCTTAGTAGCGCTGGAGTATCTCTTTCATCAGAGCGATCTCCGCCTCCTGCGACCGCACGATCTCCCGGCAGAGGGCGATGACCTCCGGGTCGGTCAGGGATGCCTCCCGGCACATCAGGATAGCGCCGGAGTGGTGGGGGATCATCGAGCGCAGGAACTCAGCGTCACCGACGGCGGCCTGCGTCCGCATGGCCGCGAAGCTGGCCGCAAAGACCGCGACCGCGCCGACGAACACCGCCGCGTTGGCCCGCCTCGAGGAGAACATCGAGCGCATGGTGTAGGTCATGATGGCGGCCATTGGGGCGACCATCATCAGGGTCATGTAGGCATTGTTAAGGTTCAGGGTAGAAGTGGCTGAGGCTGGCGATCATGGTGTACATCACCAGATACATAACGACAAAATCCACCGCCAGTTCGGCGGCCAGCCGTCGGTAGCTGCCCTTGATGTGCGATCCGTCGTGTGCCTGCACCTCAACCCCCTGCGCGGCCTCAAGAATCGGGCTTTTTGCCCTCGGGCGAGTATCCCAGCCTCGCCTATTGGCCGGCTCAGTCCGTGCTGAAAGTTTTGAGACGCGCCTCCTCGGAGGTTTTGCTTGAGGGTATCGGCTATGTCTAAGCTCCGGCCAGTCCGACCACTTCGGCCAGTTCAGCCAAGCCGTCGTGCGGAGGGACTCCGGCCTACCCCGGCGGTGGATTCACCCGACAAGACTGCGTTCGCGGCGGCTACAACCCTTGCAGCTACCTGAGGCACGGTCAGGTTGGCGACGCTCTGACGGGCCGCCTGGGTCATACGCTGGCGGGTCTCTTGGGAACTGGAGAGGGCCTTGTCGAGCGCCCGGTAGCTGGCCTCGAGGTCGTCGGGCACGAAGTGCCACCCGTTATTGCCGTCCAGGATCAGTTCCTCAACGGCTTGGCTGTAGAGGCTGCCCAGCATCGGCACCCCGCAGGCCAGTGACTCGTTGACCACCAGCCCCCACTCATCTGCCAGGGTCGGGAAGACCGAGAAATCCGCCTTGGCGTAGGCTTCGGCCACCTGCTCATAGGGGACAGCCCCCTTGCAGATTACCTTGAGATTGGGGGGATAGACCCCCTGCTCGATTTCCTGACGCATGGAACCGTCTCCGATCAGGGTGAACTCGAGCGAACGCTTGGGGTGTTCCTGTGCCCAGCGGCGCAACACCGGTAAAAACAACGCCAGACCCTTGAGTGGGATCAGCCGGCCCACATAGACCAGACGCGAGGCCAGCGCCGCAGGGGCCTCGCGCCGCTCGGCAACCGGCTCGAACAGACGGGTGTCGCAGGTGTAGGGCACATGGAAGACAGGCACTCTGATGGGTGCAACCGAGCGCAGGTAGCGCTCGCCGCTCTGACCATTGACGATAAACCCGTCGGCTCCCCGCAGCAGCCACCTGCGCAGCAGGTTCCGCAGCCTCCCGCGTCCTTGCTCGCTGCTTTCTGAGAGGGTGGCCCAGATGATCAGCCGAGAGCGCGGGTTGAACAGGCGGTATATCCGGGCGAACACGGTTCTGAGTCCCAGTTCCCCGGAGATGACCAGATCAGGACGACTGTGCGACAACTGCGGCAGGGTGTCGTAGGGGATGTGAACATACACACTGTCCTCGAACCCCTTGGGATGCTTCCAGGGCTGACGGAACATCCAGCTTTTCTGCCGCACCACGTCAATGCGGCCCCAGCGGGCCTTCCACTCGCGGTTGGGTTCCATTTCAGTCGAGATCAGCACCCGGAACTGGGCGAATGAGGCCCCCAACTGCTCAAACAAAGGCACTTTATAGGGAGGGATAAAGTTGGTGAGGAGGGTAAGACGACGATTATCCATGATGCTGACCTCGAGGCTGATGTGGGTGGTGGCCCGGAGGGGCGGCCTCCACAGTGTGAGATTAGGGTGTGCGTATTAAGTTCTTGTAAAGGGGTCGGTTGAGACCGTCCCTACCGCTCAGGTTCGCCCGGCTGGTGATGTTCACACCCTGCACTCTGGTGCTAAACTTGGTCTAACTTAAATCTCCTTAGTGGATTGGTGGCTTGACCACAGGTCAGTTTTGGGCTTTTGGGCCACTCATTGCCTCGTTTTCAACCATCGCGCCCCAAGGTCAATCCCCAGAACCACGGCCCCGTCAACACATTGTTGAACCCATAAGCCAGTTCCTTAGCGGCGTTATCAGGTGTCTGTACGCAGGCATTGACCCGCACATCTGGTTTTTTTGCGGTAGGCCTGGAACAGCTCACCCACCTCCTCGACCAGCAGCAAGAGACTCTGGGCGGGAGTGTTGTTGCTGTAACCTTAGTTCGATGAGCCTTGAAGCGACATATTTCCGGAGGTGATGTAACGTCCCCAATTCGATTTCCAACTTTACTATCGCAAAGTTCTTTGTTTTCCTAAGTGCATCAAATGTATTGAGGATACAGTTCATCTGCCCAATACCCAGCGCAAGTCCTCGAGCATCCGCCCGATCTGGGCGGGCTTGCCGTTGCCGTAGAGTAGCCTGAGCTTGCCCGAGGGGTCGATCAGGAAGGTGGTGGCGGTGTGATCCACGTTGTACTCGGTGGCCGACTTGATGTTGCTTTTGATATAAAACACCCCAAAGCCCTTGGCGGTCTCGGCAATCTGCTCAGAGGTGCCGGTTAAGCCCAAAAACTTAGGGTGAAAAAAGCGCACGTATTTTTCCAGCACCTCGGGGGTGTCGCGCTCGGGGTCGGCGGTGATCAGCAGCACTTGCACCTTGGATTGCTCGGCGGGGTTGAGGGCTTGGTAGACCTTTTTGAGTTCGCTCAGGGTGGTGGGGCACACGTCGGGGCAGTTGACGAAGCCGAAGAAGATGTAGACCGCCTTGCCGCGAAAGTCCGAGAGCTTGTACGGTTTGTTGTCGTTGCCGACTAGGCTGAAGTCGTAGGCGGGCCGCTCGCTGACCAGCCGGGTGCCGTAGGGACCGTAGGGGCGCAGGTTGGGCAGCACGAACAGCCCCGCCGCACCGATCAGGATGACCACTACCAGCGCGGCCCAGGTGATGCGCCGGATGGTTCGCAGCAGCCGCAGGTGCCGCACGTCGGCGTTCTCGAGGTCGGGCTTGGGAGGGTTGGGTAGGGGGGTTGGTTCCATCACCACATCCTTAGCGGTTTTGCACGCTCAGGGTCAGGCGGGCGGTGGCCCCGCCCTCGAAGCGCAGGGTCAGGGTGACTTGCTCGCCCTCGCGCAGCGGGCGCTTAAGGCCCATCAGCATCAGGTGCTTGCCACCCGGCTTAAGCTCGAGCCGTCCGCCCGCTGGAATCTCCAGGAAGCGCACCTCGCGCATCCCCTGAATCTCGGCCCCGTCGCGGGTCTCGCGGTAGTCTGTCATGGGCATCACCATGCCCGCGACCTCAGTCGAGCCCCCAGTGAGACGCAAGGCCCGGCCCGTCGGGTTGGACAAGACCATATAGGCGGTGGTGTTTTTCAGGGTGGGCGGGGTCAGGCGCACCCAGCCCTCGAGCAGCCGCACCCCGGCGGCGGGCTGGGCCAAGCTGGGCAGGCCAAGGGCCAGTGCCAGGAGCAGGAGGAAGAGTTTTATTGTTTTCATGGCTGCGGAGGACTAAGGTTTGTAGACGAAGACGTAGAAGCCTGTGGTGCGGTGGCTGTCGGTACTCAGAACCTGCCACATCACCACATAGGCTCCGGCCTTGAGGCCCGACTTGAGACCGATGACCACCTGTTTGGCGCTGCGGCCCGTGGTTTGTAGGCCGCTGTCGGCACGCTCAGTCTGGTCATTTCGGGCTCGCAGCACCCGTCGAACGAGGCCGTCGGCCAGGCTGTTCAGCCGCCGAAAGCTGGAGAGGTCGGCAGCAGTGGCGGCGAGTGGGTAGACCTTGAAGGTCGAGAGCCGCAGTTCCACGGGCTCTTGCATGTTAAGGGTCACTTGGCTGGGCATTGCCCGCAGCACCGCGTCCTGGGCGGGGCTGCTGCTGACCATCCCGGCGTGGGCCAGGGCCAGGCCGCCGATCAGGGCGGCGAGGGATAAGACTATGGGTTTCACCTTTTACCTCAGTTGACGAAGAATATGCTGTTCATGATGAACGGCGGCACTTGTTTTCCCGGCATGGGCCGCCCCATTAAGACGAGGAAGTACGGCCCGGCCTTGGGGAAGACCACCTTGCCCTCCATCCGCCCGGTGGTAGGGTTCTTGGTCAGCCGCACGCTGGCATCGGGCTTGGCCTGGGCGCTGACCTGTCCCTGATAGAACAGCAGGGTGCAGAAGCAGTCCTCGGGGTTGATGTTGCGCCCCCCTACCGAGATGAACTGTACCCAGGCCAGGGTCTGCACCCCCACCGTGGGCTGGTCGTTGGGGTCGAACTTCACGTCGCCCTGCACGAAGCCCCCGTCGCTGAAGGGGTGGGCCAGGGCGGCCACTAACAACAAGACTGCGGCTAACAAGCGTTGCACTCTAACACCCCTCTCGGCCCGTCAGCGGAGACAGGCGCGGGTCTCGAGACCTTCTGCCGAGGCGGCTAGGCTGGGGCGGGAGGTGCTCGAGGGGCGTTGTGGGGTGCAGGCCGGGGCGACGCGACCAAAGCGTAGGCGACCGGAGCGGCGCTCGAGACCTGCGCGAAGCCGACGGGCCGATGCCCGGAGGGCATGGCGGCGACCAGATGCACGAAGCAAACCAGGCAGTGCTCGTGCGAGACCGACTGGTGCTGGGGGTGGGGGTCGCCGCCGTCGAAGCTACAGAGCTGGCCCTGGTTGAAGGCGGCGATCTGGTCGAGCCCGATGGCCTCGGGCGCGGGGGCGGTCATCAGCCACCCGCGCAGCCCCGCCTGCGCGGCCAGCAGCAACAGCACCGCCACTAAGCCCCAGCGGAGGTCGAATAGTCGGGCGGCGGCAGGCATGGTCATTGGGGTCAGGGTATGCGGCGAACGCGGGACGATAGTCCCCGGCGGGCGGTGTACACCAGTATACAGACACTTGAGCAGCTTCTCAGGTATTCTAAGCGAACCATGAATCCCGACGGCTCCGACAGTCCCCCGGCCCGCGAGGCCCCCGGCCCCTTCGCCGACCCCCGGTTGCGCTGGGCGGCGGCGCTGCTGATGGCTCCTTTCTTCCTGCAACTGCTGGGGTTCGGCTCGAGCGTTTTAGGTGCGGGTTTGTGCGGCGACCTCTTTGGGCGCAACAACCCGCTGGGCTTCCAGAGTCCGCTGTTTTGGTACGCGATGGCTTTTATGATCTTGCTGGGGCTTCAGTTGGCCTATGCGGCGGTTCTGTTGTTGGCAGGGCTGCTCGAGATGCCCCCCGAGGGTGCTAAGGGCTTGTTCGGCTTTGGGATTGGATTGGTTGTGGTCATTGTGCTGCTATTTGTTCTTACCCGAAGCACTGGAATCCCGGCCCCCGCTGCCCAGGGCCTGGTCTTCGAGCGGGCCGACCTCGACCCGCTGTCGCTGCTGCTGGTGGGGCTGAGCGTGGGCGGCGGTTGGCTGCTGCGGAGCCTGGGCGCGAGGGCTCGCGCCCTCAGACCATGAGGGCGTGGCTGAGCCGCCTGGCGCGACGGCCCGCCGCCCGCGACGGCCTTCGGCTGGGTGGCAAACTTTTGCTGCTGCAAGTCTTGATCGAAATACCGTTCCTGATCCTCGAGGCCACCCTGCTGGTGGGCGCGGTTAACGGCGGGGCACGGAGCCTCCCCCTCTGGCAGGGGGCACTGCTGGTGGCTGCCGTCTACCTGCTGATCGAGGCGGGTTTTTGGCTGGTGCAACGCTGGCGTGGTAACCCTGCCCACCGTTGGTTCGAGAGCGAGCGGCTGTTGGTGGGGTGGATCTGGAACCGAGTGAGGCGGATCGTGTAGCGCGGCAAGCCCTGACCGACAATAACTCGCCCAGCGTAACGCTGAACCCGGCTTGCACGCAGCATAGGACATCTCCACCCTGGCCTTAATGCTCGAGTTTTGACGATCTTTTCACGCGCCCCCCGGTACAACATGGGGTCAAGGGGGTAAGTGTGAAACCAGTCAACATCCGGGGTCGTGCAGCGGCAGCGCTGGCGTTCCTGTCGCTTTCGGCCTACGCCCACTGGTCGGACTTGGCGGTGGCCGAGGTCGCGGTGGGCGAGCGTGACGTGGCGATGACCCTGACCTTCCCCACCGGGCTGGTGGCGCGGATGGACGACGACAAGAACGGGGTACTATCTAACGAGGAGATAACCCGCAACAAGACCGCAATCGTCGGGTTCTTCGCCAAGCAAGTCAGAATGACCTCGGGTGAGACCGAGGGGCAGCTCGAGGTGTCGTCCGTTACGATTGGCACGTCCCCACCTAGCCTGGGGCCGCAGCGCAGCACCCACAGCAGCCTGAGGCTGACCTACCGCTGGGCCGAGCCGGTCTCCGGCCTCGTCATTGATTACAACCTGTTTTTGCCGGGGGTCTCCACCGCGAGCTGCGTCGCCACCATTTTGTACGAGGGAAAGGTGCAGGACTTCTTGTTCCGGCCCGATAGTCGCCGCTTCGCCCTGGCCAGCGAAGCCGCCCAGCAGACCTTGACCAGCTTCGTCAAGCTCGGCATCGGGCACATCCTGAGCGGGTGGGATCACCTGCTATTCGTAATCGCGCTGGTAGCCCTGGGCGGCGGGCTGGGCTACTTGCTCAAGGTCATCACCGCCTTCACCCTTGCCCACTCGGTCACTCTGATCCTGGGCACCCTGGGCCTGGTGGAGCTGCCTTCGAGGCTAATCGAGAGCATGATCGCCCTCTCGATTGCCTACGTGGCCTTCGAGAACCTCTACCGCAGGGACACCGCGCGGCTTATTCAGCGGCGCTGGATTGCGGCCTTCGGCTTCGGGCTGTTCCACGGCCTGGGCTTCGCCGGAATCCTAGCCGAGATCGAGCTACCAAAGGCCAATTTCCTGCTCTCGCTGTTGAGCTTCAACCTGGGGGTCGAGATCGGACAACTGATGGTGGTGATCCCAGCCTTCCTGCTGCTGACCCTGCTGGCCAGATGGCACTGGCAACCGACCTTGCGACGGGCCATTTCCCTGTTCGCCATCGCGGCGGGGTTGTTCTGGTTCGTACAGCGTGCGTTTTTGAACGCCTGAGAAATAAGTATCTCCATACTAAGAATGCGAAATCTCAACAGCTCCAAGTAGGTTGAGAGCGTCGTTCAGAGCGTTGAGGAGTTGAAGTCGGGAGTTGTAGTAACGCCTAGGGAGAAGAAAGCCCTTGAGTCGCTTCCAGACGGTCTCGATGCGATTGAAGTGTGGGGAGTAGGGTGGTTGGAACCAGAGGGTCAGACCCATCTGTTGCCAGCGAGCAAGTTGCTTCTTGATACGCTTAGCCTTGTGAAAACCTGCGTTGTCGAGGACGACAGTGACGGGGATTTGTTGCTGCTGAGTTTGTTGTGCCAAGGACTCGAGGTAGATTTCGACCTGTTCAGAGGTGCAACGGCCTTCTAGGATCTGGTATTCCAGCACTTGAGTGTCTTTGTGGCACGACAGGGAACCGATAACATTGATGCGCCCCGCATTGCCCCAGTGCTTGGGCACACGCAGGGGATGGTTCTTGGGACTCCAGGTGTAGCTCAAGGGCAGAGACAAGCTGAACCCCGCCTCATCGAGATACTTCAGGGTGATCTCGCCGTCCTCAGCCTTTTTTTCAATCCGTCTAGGGTCTTGGTAGCTTCCACGAGTACCTCAGCACTGGGGGTTTTCACCGGCACATAACGCTGACGCTGCCATGTGTAGCCCATCTCCAACAGGCACACCCGCACACTCTCTCGATTCACCCTCAGCCCGAACTTCTCGTTCACTACTTCGGCCAAAGTCGTGGCTGTCCAGCTTCGATCTTCAGCCAGTTTCTCCTTCAGGAAGGCTTTCTCCGCCTCACCCAAGGGGCTACAACGACCAAAGTCTTCACCATATCTATCCGCCAGCCCCTCCATCCCTCGACTTTCCCAGCGATCAAAGCACCGCTGTATGGTGCTGTCGTCCCGCCCAACCAGTGCCGCTATTTTAGCTACCTCTACACCGTGGTGTGACAGGCGAAGTACCCTAGCCCGTAGTCGTACCTTTTCCGACAAGCCTGTGTTCCCCTCTACCTCCCACAACGCCGCATCCTCAGCCTCACTTAACTTCACATACCGCGCCGCTGGCATTTCGCAATTCTACTATGGAGATACTTAGAGTGGAGGTGGGCTACACCGCTAATCGGTCGCTTCCCCAGCCTCCATCGGCTTGCGTTTCATGTTTTGCACCACCAACTCGGAGATGTCCAGCACCTTGGGAGCTTGGCCTTCAGGTTCTTGGGTGGCCTCGAGGTTCATCATCTGCATACAGAAGGGGCAGCCCACCGCAATGGTGTCGGCCTTGGTTCCCTTGAGTTCGCGGTAGCGGTTGGTGGAGACCCGCTCGTTGCCGGGTTCCTCCTCCTTCCAAAACTGTGCCCCGCCCGCCCCGCAGCAGAAGCTGTTCTTGCCGTGGCGCTCGGGTTCGTGCACCTTCAAGCCCGTGGCTTTGATAACCGCTCGAGGCTCCTCAATCACATCGTTGTGCCGCCCAAGGTAACAGGGGTCGTGGTAAGTGACTTCGCCTGCCATTGGGATCATCTCGAGCTTCTTGGCATCAATCAACTCAGCGATGTAATCCGAATGGTGCTTGACCTGATAGGTTCCGCCGAAGTCCTTGTACTCGTTGGCCAGGGTATGGAAACAGTGCGGGCAAGTGGTGACGATGGTCTTGGGTCTGACTTCCATCGCGGCGTTCAAGTTCTCGACGTTTTCGGTGGCCAACTGCATAAACAAGAACTCGTTGCCCGCCCGCCGTGCCGCATCGCCGGTGCATTTTTCCTGTTTGCCCAGTACTGCCCAGTTGGTTCCCGACTCCTGCAAAATCTCGGCGAAGGCTTTGGCGGTTTTCTGGGCTCGAGGGTCGTAGCTGGGGGCACAACCCACCCAGTACAGTACATCGGCCTCGGGGTTTTGGCTGACGGTTTGCACCTCGAAGCCCAGCCCCTCCGTCCAGCCCATTCGCTTGTCTTGGCCCAAGTTCCAGGGGTTGCCGTTGCGCTCCATGCCTTTGAAGGCATTATTGAGCTGGGCGGGGAACTCGCCTTGCATCATCACCCGTTCGCGCCGCACGTCCACGATGTGCAGCATCTGCTCGTTGCCCACTGGGCAGACCTCCACGCAAGCGTTGCAGGTGGTGCAGGCCCAAATCGCCTCGTCGTTCATGGCAAAGTCCATCAGCGGACGGGGGCTTTCCTTGCCGCTCGAGAACATCGGCAAGATCTCATTCAACTCGTAGCGTTCGTTGATCAAAATCGCAGCAGGTGATAGAGCCTTGCCCGTGGTGTAGGCGGGGCAAACTTCCTGGCAGCGGTTGCACATGATGCAGCTATAGGCATCTAAGAGGCGGGGCCACGAATAATCTTCTAACTTCGCTACCCCGAACTTCTCCATCTTCTCGAGTGCTTCAAAATCCTTCGCAATCGGAACCAAGGCCCCCGGTTTTTCTTTTTTGAAAGCCAGATTCAACGGAGCCAAGAACAGGTGGATGTGCTTGCTGCGAGCGAAGTAGGGGATAAACAGCAGAATCGAGCCGATGGCGAACCACCAGAAGACGTGCTCGGCCACCACCACTTGGTCTACGTCGAGTTGTAGAAATAGGTTAGACACAAAGCCCGCGATGGGCTGGAAGGGGTCGGGGCCGTAGTCGAGGTTGGCGGCTTGGGCGGCTTTTGATACTAAGCGAGAGCCGACGTGAAAAAGGATAAACCCTGCGACGATTCCCGAATCTTTGGGTATGCCGTTGCGGACAGCCGGGTGCAGGGGAGTCCTCGGATTCCAGCTAAAGGTCTTGCGCCCGCCACCCGAGAAACGGCGAATCATCAAGCCCACAATCCCAATCAGAATCAGGGCAGTCAGCACATCCGCCACGATATTGAAGCCGTTCCAGAAGCCTCCTCGAGCCTTGAGCGGGAATAGCCCCTCGAGCACATCCACCAGGTTCACACTCAGGTAGAACACGAAGCCGTAGAACACGAAGGCGTGCAGCAGGCTGACCCAAGGCCGCTTTTTGAAGACGGTCTGCATGATCAGGGTCTGCCAGAGGGCGCGGCCCAGGCGGGTGGGCAGGTTGTCGAAGCGGTTTTCGGGAGCGCCCCGGCGGATGGCCAGGTAAACGCGGTATAGTGCGCCGCCCCCAAAATAAATCGAGGCCAGCACCAGCAGCACAAAGGCGACTTTCTCGGGTGTGGTCAGCATAAAGGGTCAGGATGCGGGCCTGGTTTGAGGATACGCCGCTCGTTCTCTGGCGTTCTACTAGGCGGTCACGCCTGCCGCCGAGGGCCTGAGCGCCCCGTAGGTACTGGCGATGGCGACCTCGATCATGTCGTCGGTGGGCTCTTTCACGGTGAGCATCTGGAAGCGGAAACCGAGCGCCTTGAGCAGGTCGGCGACAGGATTTTGAGCGGCGGCACTCCAGCGGAGCAGCTCGAAGGCCAGCCCGGCCACCAGCGGCAGGAACAGCACCCTCGAGCCCAGCCGCCACCACAGCACCTCCTGGGCTGGAACCAGACTGTAGACCACCACGCTGGACAGGATCACGAAGGCGATGAAGGTGGTGCCGCAGCGGGGGTGGAAGGCGGGCATGGCCCGGACGTTCTCCACGGTCAGCTCGAGGCCCCGCTCGTGGGCCGCGATGGCCTTGTGCTCGGCCCCGTGGTACATGAAGAAGCGCTGCATGTCGGGGAGCCGCCCGATCAGGAGGAGGTAGCCCACCAGCAACGCCGCCTTGATCAGCCCCGCCAGGGCGTTGTAGCCGACCGGGTTGACGGCGGCGTTGACCAGCAGCCCGGCCAGGAAGCCCGGCAGCACGATGAACAGCCCCACCCCCAGCGCCAACGAGACCGCCATCGTGGCGTAAAGTGCAGCCTTGGAAGTAGCCTGGGTCTCCTCCCCAGCCAACTGGGCGCTACGGCTCAGGGCGCGGTAAGAGAGCCCCATCGAGTCCACCAGGGCCACCACCCCCCGCAGCAGGGGCAGCCGCGCCCAGGGGTAGCGCTTGGAAAGGGCGGGCTCGGGGTGACGCTCGGTGTGGATGGTGCCGTCGGGCAGACGTACCGCCAAGGCCCAGGCATCGCTGGCCTTCATCATCACGCCCTCGAGGGCCGCGCTGCCGCCCAAAGGGCTGTTGGTAGGTGGGTTCATAGGTGTATGCACTCCTGGGTTCAGGGCAGGTAGACCAGCGGGTTGCGCGGCTGTCCGCCCACCCGCACCTCGAGGTGGGTGTGGGGGCCGGTAGACCAGCCGGTGGAGCCGACGTAGCCGATCACCTGCCCCCGCTGCACCCACTGACCGGCCCGCACGGCGGTGCTCGACATGTGGGCATAGAGGGTCTCGACTCCCTCACCGTGGCCGATGACCACATGGATGCCGTAGCCAAAGGGACTCCACCCGGCGGTGTCCACCCGCCCCGAGCGGGAGGCGTAGATCGGGCTGCCGTAAGGGGCGGCCAGGTCGAGGCCGGTGTGGCGGCGCTGGAAGGCCCCGCGCACGCCGAAGTAGGTGGTAATGACATAGCGGCTCAGGGGCCAGCGGTATCCGCCCGCCGCCACCACCGCATTGGCCGGGGTCAGTCGGGCCACCACAGTGCTGCGAATCGGGCGGTCGAGGGCGGCCTGGCGGGCACGCTCTTGGGCCAGGCGCTGCCGGGCCTGACGGCGCTGGGCCTCGGCTACGGCCTGGCGGCGCTTCTCCTCCTCCGCCGCGAGCAGGCGCTGGTAGTCCTGGCCGCTGGTCTTTCCGGGCAGCAGCAGCCAGTCGCCCGCCGCCAGCTCAAGTGGGTGAGACAGCCCGTTGGCGCGAACCAGCCGGGCCAGGGGCAGCCCGAAGCGTCGGGCCACCCGCGCCACGTCGTCGCCCTCGGCCAAGCGGATCATCGCGCCCCGCTCCTCGCCGGGAATCGCGACGACATCACCCGGCCGAACGTCATGCACGTCGCGGTAGCCGGGGTTGGCCGAGACCAGCTCGAGGGCGCTTACTCCGTAGCGCCGCGCCAGCCCGTTGAGGGTCTCGCCGGGCCTCACCCGGTGCAACCGCACGCCCGGCGGGTAGCGCGGGGCCGCCTGGGGAGCCTCGAGGGGGATGCGCAACTCGTCACCGACGCGGGGCGGGGCGCGCAGGCCGCTGGCCGCCCGGACGGACTCGACCTCCGCGCCGTACCGGGCCGCCAGGGCCGCCAGGGTCTCTCCCGGCTGCACCCGGTGGATCAGCCAGCCCCGCTGGGGGCTGGGGGGGACGGCGATCTCGAGGGGGGCTAAGTTGTTGAACAGCAGAAAAAACGGGAGCAGAAATTCCATCGGTCACCTCCGGGCCTACCACGAGCCGTGCCCGTGGGCCTCCTCGCCGCGCTGGGCAGGGGTCTCGAGCTGCACCGTGACGTGCTCGATGCCGTGGCGCTCGGCCACCGAGCGCACCTGGGGGATCAGGGCCGCGTCGGGAATCTCCATCACCAGGTGCACCGCCAGGCTGTTCTCCCCGCTGGTCACGGCCCACACGTGCAGGTCGTGAACCGCCAACACACCGGGTAGCACAGCCAGCTCGCCTTGCAGCAGCCGCACCTCCACGCCTTCGGGCACCCCCTCCAGCAGCACGTTCACGCTCTGCGAGAGCAGCCGCCAGGTGCGCGGCAGCACCCACAGCCCGATCAGCGCCGCCAGCACCGGGTCTACCCAGACCCAGCCGGTGAAGAAGATCAGCACCGCGCCCGCGATCACTGCCACCGAACCCAGCAGGTCGGCCAGCACCTCGAGGTAGGCCCCCCGCACGTTCAGGCTCTCCCCGCTCCCCCCGGCCAGCAGCCGGGCGGCGATCAGGTTCACCACCAGCCCGCCCAGCGCCACCAGCAGCATCGGCAGCGACTGCACCTCGGTGGGCTGGTTGAGCCGCTTGTAGGCCTCGAAGAGGATGTAGAAGGCCACGGCGAACAACACGGCAGCGTTGAGGGCGGCGGCCAGCACCTCAAAGCGCCGGTAGCCGAAGGTGCGCCGGGCGTCGGCGGCCCGCTTGCCCAGCCGGATGGCGACGAGCGCGATCCCCAGGCCCATCACGTCGGTGAACATGTGGGCCGCGTCGGAGAGCAGGGCCAAGCTGCCGAACACGACCCCCCCGACCACCTGCGCCACCAGGTAGCCCCCCGTCAGCACCAGCGCCCAGCGCAGGCGGGCCTCGGGCAGGGTTTGGCGGTCGGAATGGTCGTGGGCGCTCATCGGGTTACAGGGTCAGGAAGGGCCGGGTCTGCCCGCCCACCAGGGCCACCACCCGGTAGGGCTCGGTCTTGGGGCCGGGCATGCCCGGCGTGCCGATGGGCATCCCGCCCAGCGCGATGCCGTCCAAGCGGGGCCGCTCGCGGAACAGCTTGACCAGCGCCTCCTTCGGCA